>CAIYPF010000031.1 GCA_903928015.1 uncultured Gammaproteobacteria bacterium
CACGCTGAGCGGTGCCGCCACCTGCTCGACACGCGGGAAGCGCGCGCGCGCCGAGGACGCATGGCCGGCAGTGGAACCCAGGTGATGCTCCAGCAGCGCAGCCACGGCGAATTCGCGCATATCGAGCCTGCCGTCCTGCGTCGCAAGCGCGGCGGCGGCATCGATCAGGGACTTGCTGGCATCGGCGTCCAGTCGCTTGAGCGCAGGCATTGCGAGTTCGAGCACGGTGACCGCGCCCGCAGCAGCCAGATGCCCGCGCATGGACTCGGGCAAAACGGCGCCTCGCGGCTCGAGGATTGCTGTCTGGGCGGGCGTCAGCGGCAGCGCGGGGTCGATCAAGGCATTCAGCGCCAGCGCTGCAGCAAGCTCGGGATGCCGGCAGCCGGCGCGCAATGCAGGATCCGGCTCCTCACGCGAGGGCGCCGCAGCAGGCCCGGGCTCATGCTCCGCTGCGGATTCATGCCGGGCGCCCGCGTTACGCAGCGTTGGCTGCAGGGAGCCCGCAAGCGGGACGCTGGCGTTGTCTTCTTCCTCGAAGGACACCGGCTGCGGCTCCGTGTCGGCAAAATCGCCCCTCCAGACCGGGTCAAGGGCGCGGATGCGATCGGCCAGCGGCGGGTGTGTGGCGAACAGTCCGAGGAAACGGCTGCGGACCGCCTGCGCAAAGAAGAGATGGCTCGCCGTCTCGGCGCGCGGGCTGGCAATAAGCCCCTGCGCGCCCAATGAGCCGATCTTGCGGAGCGCACCGGCGAGTCCGAGCGGATTGCGCGTGAACTGCACTGCCGAGGCATCCGCCAGATACTCGCGCTCGCGGGAAACACTCGCCTTGATGAGGCGCCCGAAGAACACGCCAACCCATCCGATCAGCAGCAGCGCCAAGCCGAGCCCCAGGAACAGCAGCCCGCCGTTGTCACGCGAACTGCTGCGCCGCGAAGAACGTCCCATCCCTTCCAGCAACAGCCTTCCGCTGAGCGCGATGAAGAGAATCCCGTGCAGCACCGCAATCAGGCGCAGGTTCAAGCGCATGTCGCCATTCAGCACGTGGCTGAACTCGTGCGCGACCACACCCTGGAGCTCATCACGCGCGAGCAGTCGCATGGACCCCTCGGTGATGCCGATCACGGCGTCAGCGCTCGCGTGCCCCGCAGCGAAGGCATTGATGCCTTCCTCGGGCAGCAGATAGACGGGCGGCACGGGCACGCCCGCCGCAAGCGCCATTTCTTCGACGACGTTCAGCAGGCGCCGCTCTGCGGGCTCGGTGCTGGCAGGGTCGAGCAGCCGACCGCCGAGCATCTCGGCCACCACCTTGCCGCCGCTCGCAAGTTGCGCGTGTTTGTAGATGCACGCGAGCGCGATGCAGACGCAGACAACCGCCGACACGATGAGCAGCAAGTGCCGGTCTACACGTCCGTCCGCGGATAACGCACCGAAGGCCACGGCGACCGCGATATCGGTGAGCAACACCATTGCGACCACCGCCGTCGCGAAGAGCAACAGCATCCACGTGGTATTGCGCCGTGCGCGGTCCTGCGCGCTGTAGAAGTCCATGAGCGGAAAGCCGCTGTTGTGGACTAGAACGACACCTTCGGCGCGGTCTCGAGCTGAGCGCGCGGCTCGGCGAACTCGAGAGGAGCGGCATCCGCGGTGTGGCCGAAACGCGCTGCCAGCAGGTTGTTCGGGAAGCTCTGCCTGCAGGTGTTGTAGGCGAGCACGGCGTCGTTGAACGCCTGACGCGCGAAGGCGACGCGGTTCTCGGTGGAGGCCAACTCCTCCGAGAGCTGCATCATGTTCTGGCTGGCCTTGAGTTCGGGATAGGCCTCTACCGCCACGTTCAGCCGCGCAAGCGCACCGCTCATCGCGCCCTCCGCCGCACCCAGCGCCTTCAGGGCCTCCGGGTCACCGGGATTCGCAGCGGCACGCTGCAGACCCGCCATGGCGCCAGTGCGAGCCGCCGTCACGGCCTCAAGTGTGCCGCGTTCGTGGCCCATGTAGGCCTTGGCCGTCTCGACGAGATTGGGGATGAGATCGTTGCGGCGTTTGAGCTGCACGTCGATCTGGGCAAATGCGTTGCGGTAGCGGTTGGCGAGACTCACCAGCGTGTTGTAGATGCTGACCGCCCACAGGGCGAGCGCCACCAGGATGCCGAGGAAAATCCAGGTACCCATGCAAACCTCCTTGCGGGAACGGGACGCGGCGGAAACCGCGCAACGGGATGACTATAGGCCTGCCCCGCGGCGTTGGAAACAGCAAGCCCGGCTCAGAGCAACAGCGATGCGGCCCGGTCGAGGTATCGTTCCACGAGTTCGGCGGCCTTCTCGGGAACCGCCCCACGCATGCCTCCCCCGGCACCCTTCAGCAGCCTCGCGTAAACGCCCTCGACGATGCAGGCCTGTTTCCACCAACCGAAGCCCGTGTAGAAATCGCGCTGCGAGAGGTCGAAGCCCGTGATCTGCGCGTAATGCGCCTCCACGTCCGAGCGGCGGGGAAACTGCGGCAGACGGGTGGGCGGGTCGGGCAGCACGCAGAGATCATCACCGGGTTCGGCCCAATACAGCAGTGACCAGAAGAAGTCGGCCACCGGGTCACCGACGGTGCAGAGCTCCCAGTCGAGCACGGCACACAGCCTGTGGTCGGCTCCGAGCACTGTGTTGTCGAAACGGTAGTCGCCATGCGCAAGACCCGCGCGCTGCGTCTCGGCCGGAATGTTGTGCAGCAAGGCATCGTGGATCCGCCCGAGCAGCGGCAGCTCACGCACCGGCGCCGCCTGCACCTGTTTCATCCAGCGCGCGAGCTGTCGCTGGACGTAGCCACCGGGACGTCCCAGCCCCTCCAGGCCGATGGCGGCCGGATCGAGTGCATGGAAGGCCGCCTGCGTGGCCACCAGCGATTCCATGGCGGTACGTGCGGCGTCGGCATCAAGCGCGGAGGCCGAGGCGGCATCACGCAGGATCAGTCCCTCGACGAAGTCCATCACGTAGAACTGCGCACCGGTGACGCTCTCGTCCTCGCAGCTCGCAAGTACCCGGGGCACGGGCACGCCCGTGGGGTGCTCGCCCAGCGCGCGCAGCACGCGCCACTCGCGCTGCATGTCGTGGGCGGTGGCGAGGCCGCTCTTCGCGGGCGGACGGCGCAGCACGCGCACCACGCCGCGTGCGTCCTCGAAACGGTAGGTGAGATTGGACCCGCCAGCAGCGATCAGCTGGAACGTGAACGGCGGCTGCGCGCCGCTGACGTGGGCGAGCAGCCACTCGTCGATGCGTGGACGCTCCAGACCGCGCAGGGCTTCGGGCTCTGCGGCCATTGCTCAGCCCCCATCCGCACGGATGCGCGCCACGCGTTCACCGAAGAGCTCCTGCGCGCGGCGGCGCAGAGACGGCATATGCGCTGTGGGCTGTTCCACGGCGTGTCGACCGGCCAGAAGCTCCCGGGCCACGGTCTGCTTGTGGACCTCGTCTGCACCATCGGCGATCCGCAGCGCGCGGGCCATGCGGTACATCTCCTCGAGCGGGAGATCGGTGGTGTAACCAAGAGCACCGTGCACCTGCATTGCGCGGTCGATGATCGCGAGCAGGGTGCGCGGCACCACGAACTTCACCAGCGCGATATCGCGCCGCGCGGCGTGGCCATGCGCACCCTCGCGGTCCATGGTCCAGGCTGCGCGCAGCACCAGCAACCGGCTCATCTCGAGCTCAGCGCAGGACTCCGCGATCATCTCCTGCACCAGTTGCTGTTGCCCGAGCAGCTTGCCGCGCGTCGTGCGCGAGACCGCGCGCTCCAGCAGCATCTCGAAGGCACGGTTTGCCTGACCGATACAGCGCATCGCGTGATGGATGCGTCCGCCGCCAAGGCGCTTTTGCGCCAGCACGAAGCCATCGCCCGGCGCGCCGATCATGTGATCGAGCGGTACGCGGCAGTTCTCGAAGAGAACCTCGGTGTGGCCGCCGATGCGATCCATCAGCACGCCTTCGTCCGCAGGATAGGGATGATGCATGGTGCCCACATCCCGCACGAGTCGCACGCCAGGATGCCGGCAGGGCACCACCAGCATGGCGGCACGGCGATGGGGTGGCGCCTCGGGATCCGTGACCGCCATGACGATCATGAAATCGCTGACGCTGGCGTTGGAGGCGAACCACTTGTGACCGTCGATCACCCACTCATCAGCGTCGCGCACGCAGCGCGTGGTGATGCCGGTGGGGTCCGAGCCGCTGTTGTGCGGCTCGGTGAGCGCGAAGGTGCTGCGAACATGGCCTGCCAGCAGCGGTTCCAGCCAGCGCTCGCGCTGGGAGGGCGTGGCGCCCACGGCGAGGAGCTCTGCATTACCGGAATCCGGGGCCTGGCAGCCGAAAATCTCCGGGGCGAGCACGCTTCGCCCCAGCACCTCGTGGATCAGCGCGAGCGCGAGCTGGCCCTTGCCGCAACCACCGTGCTCGGGCGGGAGATGCGGGGCCCACAGCCCACGCGTTTTCACCTCGTCCTTGTACGGCTGCCAGAGGGCATCGAGCCGGCGCTGGTCAAGGCCCTCACCCGCGACCTCCAGCGGCAGCACCACCTCGTCGACGTACTGGCGGATCCAGTCGAGTTCGGCCTGGAGTGCCGGATCGGTTCCGAAATCCCAACTCATGTTGCGCCTCGCGTTCCGGGCGGTTGATCGGTGCCGGATCAGTCGTCGTCGAGCACCGCGCCACGGCTGGCGCTGGACGCATTGCGGGCGAATTTCGCCAGCACGCCGCGGGTATAACGCGGCGCCGGCGCACGCCAGAGCGCGCGGCGACGTGCGATCTCGTCGTCTGCCACATCAAGGTGCAGCAGCAACTGGTGTGCGTCGATAACGACGCGATCGCCCTCTTCCACCAGCGCGATCAGGCCGCCGGCATGGGCCTCGGGTGCAACGTGGCCAACGACCATGCCCCAGGTGCCACCCGAGAAACGCCCGTCCGTGACCAGGCCCACGCTCTCGCCCAGACCTTGTCCGATCAGTGCACCTGTGGGCGCGAGCATCTCGGGCATGCCGGGCGCGCCCTTCGGCCCGAGATAGCGCAGCACCATCACGTCACCCGCCTTGATGTTTCCCGCCATGATCGCGGCAAGCGCACTTTGCTCGTCGTCGAAAACGCGCGCGGGGCCGCTCATGACGGGGTTTTTCAGGCCCGTGATCTTGGCGACGCAGCCCTCCGGCGAGAGATTGCCCTTTAGGATGGCGAGGTGGCCTTCGCGGTAGATCGGGTTCGAGACCGGCTGGATCACGTCCTGGTCTTTGCGCAGGGGCGGCACGTCGGCGAGATTCTCTGCCACGGTCTTTCCCGTGATGGTGATGCAGTCGCCGTGCAGCAGGCCCGCATCCAGCAACTCCTTCATGACCGCCGGGATGCCGCCCGCGCGGTGCAGGTCCACGGCAAGGTAACGGCCGCTCGGCTTGAGATCGCAGAGCACTGGGACCTTGCGGCGCACGCGCTCGAAATCATCGATGCTCCACTCCACCTCGGCGGCGTGCGCGATGGCAAGGAAGTGGAGCACGGCGTTGGTGGATCCACCGGTTGCCATGATCACGGCCACCGCATTCTCGATGCTCTCGCGGGTGACGATGTCGCGCGGCTTCAAATCACGCTTGACCGCCTCGACCAGCACATTCGCCGCACGCGCGGTGCTTTCCACTTTCTCGTCGTGGACGTTGGCCTCGGTGCTCGAGTACGGCAGGCTGATGCCCAGCGCCTCGAAGGCGGAGCTCATGGTGTTGGCCGTGTACATCCCGCCGCAGGAGCCGGTGCCGGGAATGGCGCGCCGCTCGATCTGGCCGAAATCCTCTTCGCTCATCTTGCCCGCAGTGAACTGCCCGACGGCCTCGAACACGCTGACGATGTTCAGGTCCTGGCCCTTGTAGCGGCCGGGCAGGATGGTGCCGCCGTAGACATAGATCGAAGGCACGTTCGCGCGCAGCATGCCCATCAGGCCGCCGGGCATGTTCTTGTCGCAGCCGCCGATCACCAGCACGCCGTCCATCCATTGCCCGCCGACGCAGGTCTCGACGCAGTCGGCGATCACCTCGCGCGAAACCAGGCTGTACTTCATGCCCTCGGTGCCCATCGCCATGCCGTCGCTGATGGTGGGGGTACCGAAGACCTGCGGGTTGGCGCCCGCTTCCTTGAGCGCTTCAACGGCTGCGTCAGCGAGGCGCTGCAGGCCGGAGTTGCAGGGCGTGATGGTGGAGTGACCATTCGCAACGCCGATCATCGGCTTGCCGAAATCGCCCTCGGTGTAGCCCATGGCGTAGTACATGGAGCGGTTGGGCGCGCGTGCGACGCCTTCAGTGATGTTCTTCGAGCGGCGGTTGGAAGACATGGACTGCGGTCTCCTGGATGTGCGTCAGTGGTCTGTGGCGCAGGCTGTAATGCTGCCCAGCGCGGAGTGCGAAGGTTAAAGCCACAGGGCCCGGGTTACCACGGCTGCCGCCGCTGCAGTCCTGTCGCGGGCATGGCCCGCTCCTGCGGAAACCGGGGTAGG
>CAIYPF010000032.1 GCA_903928015.1 uncultured Gammaproteobacteria bacterium
CCACCAGCGACTCCACTCCGGCCTTGGCCGTGGCCAGCACTTCGGGCGACGGACCTGCGGGGGATGCCGGGGCTGCGGGAGCTGCAGGAACCGCAGGAGCGGCAACCGCCGGCAAGGAGAGCGGCGGCAATTGGCCGCTGCCGGACCACATCGCGTCTACCGGAACCGGCTCGCCCTCGGGCACGAAGGAGCGGGCAACTACGGCATTGCCCATGGTCAAGGGATCATCGGCCAGCGAGACCTCGTGACCGAAGCCCGCGCCAAGACCCTCGGCGACCTGCGTGAAGCGGCGGTAGTCCGGGCGCGACAGCGAGAGCAGCGTAACCAGGAAACAGACCAGCACGAGCAGCGTTGCCTGCAGGGCGGGCATCCACCTCGGTGCGGGCGCGTCGGCGGCGGGAAAGAGCGGCGGCACGGCTGCGGCCTTCAGACAGGAGCCACGCGACGCTGCCCTTCGGGCAGGTAGCGTTGCAGGGCGTCCTGCATGATGCGCGGACTCTGGCCAGCCTGTATCGCGAGCAGGCCGTCAATCACCAGCGACTGCATCAGGCTCTGCTGCGCGGCGCGCAGGCGCAGCTTTTCTGCCAGCGGATAACAGACCATGTGCGCGAGCAGCACACCGTAGAAAGTGGAGAGCAGGGCGATCGCCATGCCCGGTCCGAGGGAGCGCGGATCCCCCAGATTTCCCAGCATCTGCACAAGACCGACCAGCGTTCCGACCAGCCCCATTGCAGGCGCCGCCTCGGCAATGGCGAGGATTATGCGCTGGCCCCACTCGTGGCGTTCGAGCGTGAGCAGACGGTCTTTCTCGAGTGTCTGATGCAGCAACTCGGGTGCGTGACCTTCGGCTACCAGCTTCAGACCCTCGGCCATGAAACGGTTGGGAGATGCCTGATTCCTGAGCGTCTGCAGCCCGCCGTGGCGGGTGAGGCCAGCCAACTCCAGCAGCCGCGCAATGACCCGCGCCGGATCCTCCGGGCGGTACACGAAGGCCTGCGCTGCAACCTCCAGCGCACCCAGCAACTGAGGGGCACCGAACTTGATCATGACCACGAAGGCCGTGCCGCCCAGCACCAGAAGCAGCGAGGGCAGGTCCAGGAAAAGACCCGGATCCCCGCCGAGAAAAACGGCGAGAAACAGCACGCCGAGTGCGCCGGCCAGGCCGGTAATGGTTGTCAGGTCCACGCTTGCCAGTTCCTCCAGCAGCTTTGCTTGCTCCAAGCCGGAGAGTTGAATGCACTTGGCATGCCACGGCAAGGGTGGCTGGAACAGGGACAGCGGATCGCAGGCACATTGCCTTGCGCCCGCGCTCACGCTAGGGTCGAGCCTGCAGGCCATCCACCGGAGCTACCGTGACTGATACCCCGAAAACCCCGGATTTCGAGCAAGCGCTGGAGGCGCTCGAGGCCTTGGTCGAGCGCATGGAAGAAGGAGACCTCAGCCTCGAGGAATCGCTGTCGGCCTTCGAACAGGGCGTGAGGCTCACCCAGGACTGCCAGCTCGCGCTGGGGGAAGCCCAGCAACGCGTGCAGGTGCTGCTGATGCAACAGGACGGGACTCCGCGCCTCGCACCCTTCGCCGACACTGGCGACAGCCAGGGCTGAAGGCCCCATGAACCGTCCCCCGGCCAGCCTCGACGACCACCGCGCACGCGTCGAAGCGGCAATCGGGCGCTTGCTGCCGCCGCCAGATCCCGCGCTGCCCGAGCGCCGACTGATCGAGGCCATGCGCTACAGCCTGCTTGCCGGCGGGAAGCGGCTGCGCCCGGTGCTCTGTCTGGCAGCGGCAGAGGCTCTCGGCGGTCCGCACGTACCGGACGATGACGTTGATCGCATCTGTGTCGCCATCGAGTGCATGCACACCTACTCGCTGATACACGACGACCTCCCGGCCATGGACGACGACGACCTGCGCCGCGGCAAGCCCACCTGCCACCGCGCCTTCGACGAAGGCACGGCCATCCTCGCCGGCGACGCCTTGCAGGTGCTCGCATTCGAACTGATCGCAGAGGCACACGGCATCAGCGAGAGGAACCGGCTCGCCCTGCTCACGACGCTCGCCACGGCCAGTGGTGCCTCGGGCATGGTCGCGGGCCAGGCAATGGATCTTGCGTGCGTGGGACAGGCGCTGGAACTGCCCGCGCTGGAACGGATGCATGCGCTCAAGACCGGTGCGCTGATCCGCGCCGCGGTGCGCATGGGAGGGCTGCTTGGCGGCGCCGGTGAAGCCGGACTCGCTGCGCTCGATCGCTACGCCAGCGCCATCGGGCTCGCCTTCCAGGTCCAGGATGACATCCTCGACGGCACGGGCACCGCAGCCAGTCTTGGCAAGGAGCCGGGGGCCGACGCGGCGCGCGACAAGCCCACATTCCTCAGCCTCATGGGCGAGCGCGGGGCCGTGGACTACGCCCGTTCGCTCTGCGAGCGCGCGCTGGACGCCCTGTCACCCTTCGGCGAGCGCGGGCAAGGTCTTGCAGAGATGGCGCGTTTCATCGTGGCCCGTGACCGCTGATTGCGGCATCATGACGCCCCTCACGAACACCCGGCCGCGACGCCGCGCAAGCAGTACATGAAGGTCTTCACACAGATTCCGCCAACGCGGCCCGTCACCCCGCTGCTCGACACGCTGAGCCTGCCGGAGGATCTGCGGGAACTCTCTCTGGCCGAACTCCCCCGCCTGGCCGATGAACTGCGCGAATTCCTGCTCTACAGCGTCGGCCAGACCGGCGGTCATTTCGGGGCAGGGCTGGGGGTGGTGGAACTCACCATCGCGCTCCACTACATCTTCGACACGCCCTTCGATCGCGTTATCTGGGACGTAGGCCACCAGAGCTACCCGCACAAGATCCTCACCGGACGGCGTGAAGCCATGCTCAGCATGCGCAAGGCCGGCGGGCTGTCCGCCTTCAACAACCGCAGCGAGAGCGAGTACGACGCCTTCGGCGTGGGCCACTCCAGCACCAGCATCAGCGCCGCGCTCGGCATGGCGCTGGCGGCACGCGCCCGCGCCGAGCGCCGGCGTGTTGCTGCCGTGATCGGCGACGGAGCCATGACCGCGGGCATGGCATTCGAGGCCCTGAACCACGCGGCGCACACCGACGCCGATCTGCTCGTGGTGCTGAACGACAACCAGATGTCCATTTCGCGCAACGAAGGCGGGCTCGCCTCGTACTTCGCGAGGGTCTGGGCAAGCCCCCTCTACAACTCCATGCGCGAGGGCGGCAAACGCGTGCTTTCCCGCCTGCCCGGGCCGGCGCTGGAGATTGCGCGCCGCACCGAGGAACACATGAAGGGCATGCTGGCGCCCGGCACGCTCTTCGAAGAGTTGGGCTTCAATTACATCGGCCCCATCGACGGCCACGACCTGCCGCTGCTGATCGAGACCATGGGCCACGTACGCGAACGCCAGGGCCCTCAGTTGCTGCACGTGCTGACGGTGAAGGGCAAGGGTTTCGGGCCCGCAGAGCGCGACCCGGTGGGCTACCACGCCATCAACAAGATCGACCCGGCGCCCACGAACAGCAAACCGAAGAAGCCGCTCAGCAAGTACCAGGACATCTTCGGTGCCTGGCTCTGCGAGATGGCCGAACAGGATCCCCTGCTGATCGGCATCACGCCGGCAATGTGCGAGGGCTCGGGGATGGTCGAGTTCTCCAAACGCTTCCCGGAGCGCTTCCACGACGTGGCCATCGCCGAGCAACACGCCGTCACGCTGGCAGCGGGGCTTGCCTGCGAGGGCATGAAGCCGGTGGTGGCGATCTACTCCACTTTCCTCCAGCGCGCCTACGACCAGCTTATCCACGATGTGGCCCTGCAGGATCTGGACGTGCTCTTCGCCATCGATCGCGCCGGACTGGTCGGCGAGGACGGCGCAACCCACGCGGGCAGCTTCGATCTGAGCTACCTGCGCTGCGTTCCGAACATGGTCGTGATGGCGCCCTCGGACGAGGACGAAGCACGCAAGCTCCTCAGCACCGGATACTTCCACAAGGGTCCGGCGGCGGTGCGTTATCCGCGCGGCACCGGGCCCGGTGCGGCCATCACGCGCTCGCTGGACACCGTGGAGATCGGCCGCGCTCGGCAGCTGCGCGAGGGTAAAGGCGTAGGCATCCTCGCTTTCGGAACCATGGTGGCGCCGTCGCTGCAGGCGGCCGGGGCACTGGATGCATCAGTGGCCGACATGCGCTTCGTGAAGCCGCTCGATGAGGAACTGGTGCTGGCCTTCGCGGCCAGGCACAAGCTGCTGGTGACTACCGAGGAAAACACGCTCGCCGGCGGCGCGGGAGCGGCCGTATCAGAGTTGCTGGCGGCGCGGGGAATCGTGATGCCGGTGCTGCACATCGCGCTGCCCGACCGCTTCCTGGACCATGGCAAACCACAAGACATGCTGAAAGACGTGGGGCTGGACGCAGCGGGTATCGAAGCCTCGATACGCGCCCGCCTGAAGGCCATGCGCCCGCCACCGAAGAAACGCCCCTCCCGCTGAGGCGCCCTGCAGGGCTCAGTCCTGACCCATCAAGTGGCCGAGCTTGCCGGCCTTGGTGTCGAGGTAGCGCTGGTTGTGCGGATTGCGGCCCGTGCGCAGCGGGATCCGCTCCACGACTTGCACTCCCATCCCCTCGACCGCTGCGATCTTGCGCGGATTGTTGGTGAGCAGCTTGAGTGCGGTGATACCCACTTTGGCGAGCATCACGCCGCAAATGCTGTAGTCGCGCATGTCGGCGCCGAAGCCGAGTTGCTCGTTGGCCTCGACGGTGTCAGCCCCCGCGTCCTGCAGGTGATAGGCCTTGATCTTGTTCAGCAGCCCGATGCCGCGACCTTCCTGCCGCAGGTACAGGAGCGCGCCACGCCCCTCGGCAGAGATGAGCTCCATGGCACTGCGCAACTGCGCGCCGCAGTCGCAGCGCATGCTGAACAGCGCGTCGCCCGTGAGGCATTCGGAGTGGATGCGCGCCAGCACCGGCGCGCCGTCGGCGACATCGCCCAGCGTGAGGAGAACATGCTCCTTCTCCAGCTCGATGTCCTCGAAGCCGTGCATGTCGAACACCCCCCAGGGGGTCGGCAGGCGGCAGGAGGCGACGTAGCGTACGGACAAGAGGTTCTCCGGGTTTGCGCGCAGGGCGGCGGATTCTAGCAGCTTGGCAAGCGTGGCGGACCCTCAGCGTTCGCGGAGGTACATGACCCCCGCCTCCTCCCGAAGGCTCACCCGCTGCAACCACGACATGCCGAGCAGCGCGGGTTCGGGGTGCGGGCCTTCGATCACGGTGGCACTGACGTTGCGCACCAGGATGCCCGAGATCTCGACACGATCGAGGGTGAGGCCCCAGGCGTCGGCCAGACCGGCGGCGGTCTGCACACGGGTCAGTGCGCCGCGCCGGCGGTAATCGATGCCGAGGCGATCGGCATCGTTGCCGCTCAGCGCCACCACATTGGCCCCGGTGTCGACCATGAACGACACCTGCCTGCCGTTCACGCTGCCCACGACGCGGTACTCGCCTCGTTCGTTGCGGGAGACCGGGACTTCACGCCTCCCGGGGCTGCTGAAAGCACCACCGGCATCGCGCCCGGGAGCGAGGTGCACCTGACGGCCTGCGACCTCGACGACCGCCTCGCGGGACGAGGCCGCGACCAGTCGGACGCCTTCGGGCGAGGTCTGGCCGACGCGCAGCAGCCGCGGGGTGCCGTCGATACTCAGCATCGCGCGCCCTTCGAAAAGGGCGTTGGCCGTGATCGAGGGATCCTCGCAGCGTCCCGTCAGAGGCATCGCCAGCATCAGGCAGAGAAGCACCCCGAGCGGCGCTGCGTGGCGATGCTCAGGCATCGGTGTTTGCCCCGAAGTGCTGGAATCCCGCGTGCGCAGGACTGAACCCGGGGCAGCGGATGCCCTCGCCCGCGTGCACCCGGCCGATGCGGCGACAGGGAAGGCCAAGGCGCCCGGCAGCGGCACTGATGTCGGCTGCGGCCGAAGGAGGCGCGGTGAAGCAGAGCTCATAGTCATCGCCACCGCCAAGGCAGAGCTCAAGGGCCTCGTCGCGCGGCAGGCTTGCGAGCCCGGCCTCGAGGGGCAAAAGCGCAGCGTCAATCTCGATGCCACAGCCGCTGCGTTCGGCGATATGCCCGGCATCGGCCAGCAAACCATCAGAGACATCGATCGCCGCGCTCGCAAGGCCAAGCAGCGCAAGGCCGAAAGCAATACGGGGTTCGGGCCACAGAAAAGCAGCGCAGGCGGGATCCTCGGCCTCAGCCCCCGACTGCAGGAGACGCAGACCGAGTGCGGCGAGGCCAGGCCGCCCCGTGACCCAGAGCTCATCACCGGGACGGGCACCATCGCGACGCAGGGCAGCGCCGGGGGCTGCCGCGCCATGAACCTGGATGGTGACGGACAGGGGGCCGCGCGTGGTGTCGCCGCCGACCAGCGCGATGCCCGCCCGGCTGGCGAGTTCGCCCAGCCCCTCGGCAAAATCGGCGAGCCAGCGCGGGTCGGCCTCGGGCAGCGTGATTGCGAGCGTGAACCACAGGGGCCTGGCGCCCATGGCGGCGAGGTCGCTCAGGTTGACGGCCAGCGCGCGGTGGCCAATGGCACGGGGCGAGAGGGATGGGGGAAAGTGGACGCCTGCGACCAGCGTATCGATAGAGACGAGCAAGTCTTCGCCGGAGGGCACTCGCAGGATGGCCGCATCGTCGCCGATGCCCAGCACCACGCCCTCTGCAGGCCCTGCAGCGGGCAGCGCGCCGAAGTAGCGAGCGATCAACTGGAATTCGGAGAGCGGCATTCCGGCGCAGCCGCGAGCGGGGGCTTCAGCGGCCGCCGCGGATCTCGACGGGGCGCAGTTCCCTGGCCACGCGATCGAGTACGGCATTCACGAAACGATGGCTGTCCGTGGCGCCGAACTTGCGGGTGAGCGAGACGGCCTCGTCCAGAACCACGCGCCATGGGACATCGAGGCGCTCACGCAGCTCCCAGGTGGCGATACGGAGCACGGCGCGTTCCACCGGCCCGAGTTTGTCGAGTTCGATATCGAGAAACGGAACGAAGAGATCGTCGAGATCGGAGGCGCAGCCGGGCACGCCGTGAACAAGCTCCTGGAAGTACTCGAGGTCGGTACCGCGGAACTCGAAGTCCTCGCGGAACTGGCGCTCGATGTCAGCGGGGCTGTTACCCGACACGGCCCACTCGTAGAGCGCCTGTACGGCATAGTGCCGCGCCTTGTGGCGGCCCGCCGCAAGGGCCCGGCGGGCCTCGACGCTGTTCTGGTCGGCCGCTTCGCTCACAGGCGGCCCAGCAGGCTCACCATCTCGAGGGCCGACAGCGCGGCCTCGGCGCCCTTGTTGCCGGCCTTGGTGCCGGAACGTTCGATGGCTTGCTCGATCGAGTCTACCGTGAGCACGCCGAAGGCCACAGGTATCCCGGATTCCATGGACGCCGCCGCGAGGCCCTTGGTGCATTCCCCTGCCACATGCTCGAAGTGCGGAGTGCCGCCCCTGATAACGGCACCAAGCGCCACGATCGCATCGTAATTGCCGCTGCGAGCGGCCTTCTGGGCCACCAAGGGCAGTTCCCAAGCACCCGGAGTGCGGATCAGGGTAATGCGGGAATCGGGGACGCCGTGACGGCGCAGTGCATCGATGGCACCGGCGACGAGGCTCTCGACCACGAATGCATTGAAGCGGCTCACGATCAGGGCGAAGCGGCCCTCGCCCGGGGTGAAATCGCCCTCGATGGTGTGGATCTCTGCCATGTTTGCCTCGCGGCCGTGGATAGTTGGGGGCGCCAATTCTGACACCATTCCCGCGGTCGGGCCATGCTGCCGGGGACGCTATTCGTAGGGGAGATAATCAACGACCTCGAGACCGAATCCCGAGAGAGCGTTGTAGCGGATGCGGGGGCCCATCACGCGCATCCTGCCCACGCCAAGGTGCCTCAGGATCTGTGAACCGACGCCGACCAGTGTGTGGTTGGTGTTGGGCGCACGGGGCGGCAAAGCCGCTGCGTGATCGCCCAAGGCCGTCGCAATGCTGGCGAGCCGGTACTCGGTGGTTTCGGGCTGGTCCAGCAGTACAAACACCCCCGCGCCTTCATGGGCAATGCGCTCAAGGCATCGGGACGCATTCCAGCCCTGCGGTTGCCCGGGCACCTGCGTGCCAAGCAGATCGCGCAGCGAGGCCTGCAGATGGACCCGCACCAGCACCGGCTCATCGGCCGAGATACTGCCCAGACTGAGCGCCGTGTGAAGCGCGCCGGATTCCCGCTCGCGGAAAACACTCAGACGGAAACGGCCCCACGCGGTCTGCACCTCGCCCTCGCGGAACACGCTCACGGTGGCCTCGTTCAGCAGCCTGAACTGGATCAGGCTGGCGATGCTGCCCAGTGCCAGTCCGTGCGTCCGGGCGAAGTCCCGGAGCGCAGCGCCGGTGGCAAGCGTGCCGTCGTCGTTCAACACCTCTGCAATGACGGCCGCCGGCTCGTGCCCTGCCAGCCGTGCCAGATCGCAACCGCCTTCGGCATGACCGGCGCGTTTGAGCACGCCTCCGATTTCCGCGCGCACAGGAAAGACATGGCCCGGCTGAACCAGATCGCGGGGCTTTGCATTGAGCGCCACCGCTACGCGAACGGTATGGGCACGGTCCGCGGCAGAGATGCCCGTGCTGATCCCCTCCGCTGCTTCGATCGATACGCGGAACCGGCTTGCCTGCGGGTTCACACCCTCCCCCGCCATGGGCGGCAGGGCGAGTTGCTCGCAACGCTCGGGCGTGAGCGCGAGACTCACCAGCCCGCGGGCGTTGCGCGCCATGAAGTTCACCTGCTCGGCGGTCACGGTTTCGGCGCTCGCCATGATCACGCCGCCGATGCGCTCGTCGTCGTCATCGACGAGCACAACCATGCGGCCCTGACGGAAAGCCTCGAGAAGTTGCTGCGGCGGATCGAATTTCATGTCGAAGGGAATCCATGGCTGGCGAGGAATTCGCGGCTGATACCGCCGCCGGGTTCGGGAAGGGCGGCGCTGTCGCCCTGCAGGAGGCGTTCAAGGTAGCGCGCGACAAGATCGACCTCGAGATTCACTCGCGACCCGGCGCGATAGCCCCCGAACACGGTCTCCTGCATGGTCGCGGGGATGATGTTCAATTCGAACTCGGCACCGTTCACCGCGTTCACCGTAAGGCTGACGCCATCGATGCAGATGGAGCCTTTCCGGGCAATGTAGCGCGCCAGGTTGTCCGGGGCGCGCAGGCGATAGCGCCAGGATCTGCCGTCCTGCCCGAGTGAAACAACTTCTCCCACGCCATCGACGTGTCCGCTGACCATGTGGCCGCCGAGCCGGTCCGTGACCGCGAGGGATTTCTCGAGATTGACCCGGGAACCGGGGCCTAGCTTGCCGAGAGTGGTGAGGGAGAGCGTTTCCAGCGAGACGTCTGCTGCGAACCAGTCGGCGCCCTGCCCCACGACGGTCAGGCACACCCCGCTCGTGGCGATGCTGTCTCCGTGTTTGACGTCGCCCAGATCGAGCTTTCCGGTGCCGATCTCAAGGCGTACGTCGCCGCCGCGCCGATCGAGTCGCCGCAGTTCTCCCACCGCCTGGATGATGCCCGTGAACATTCTTCCTCCTTACGGATTAAACGGGCGGGACGGCACTGATGCGCCAGTCCTCGCCCACCGCGTCGATAGCGGTGATGTGCAGTTGCAGACGCTCGGACATCCGTTCGAAAGGGAGTTCGAGAAGCGGCCTTGCACTGCTACCGAGCAGCACGGGCGCCATGTAAATCCTGTACTCGTCGATCAGCGCGGCTTGCGCAAACGCTCCGGAAAGCGCCGCACCCGCCTCGAGCAGCACCTCGTTGCAGCCCCTCTCGGCCAAGGCCTCGAGCAGTGCAGGCAATGCAACCCTACCCTGTCCGTCGGGAAGTCGCAGAAGCTCGGCGTCGGACGCAGCCAGCTTTTCTGCAGCGAGGCTATCGCATTGCGCGTAGACCAGGAGCGCTTTCCCCGGGGGTGCCAGCAAACGCGCATCCGGGGGCGTTCGCAACGTGCTGTCGACGATCACTCGTAGCGGTTGCCGTGCCTCGGCGCCGAAGGCCCGCACGTCGAGGCGCGGATCGTCCGCCAGTACCGTGCCTATGCCGCTGATGATCGCGCAGCTTTGGGCGCGCAAGCGCTGAACATCCTCGCGAGCTGCCTCTGCTGTGATCCATTTGCTGTCGCCAGAGGCCATTGCAGTGCGCCCATCGAGGCTCATCGCCAGCTTGCAGATCACCCGAGGTCGTCCGCGTTGCATGCGCGAGAAAAACCCGGCGTTCAGTGCCGTGGCCTCGGCGGCAAGGACTCCGGATCGAACCTCGATACCCGCCTCCCTCAACAGCGCGAAGCCGCGGCCGCTTACCAGGGGGTTCGGGTCTTCGGTTGCAGCGACAACCCTCGTTACCCCTGCAGAAACCAGCGCCGCTGCGCAGGGTGGTGTGCGGCCGTGGTGACTACAGGGCTCGAGGGTCACATACGCAGTTGCGCCCTTCGCGGACTCCCCTGCCTCAGCAAGGGCGAGCGCCTCGGCGTGTGGCTGCCCTGCGCGCCCGTGCCACGCCTCCGCAACGACTACACCGTTGCTAACAATTACGCAGCCGACTCGGGGGTTGGGTGATGTGGTGTTCAGCCCGCGCCGCGCGAGACGGATGGCCTGCGCCATATAACGTATGTCGTCTTCAGGCATGTCCATCCGGGCAGTCCGATCTCAGGACTCGGGCGGCGTTAGCTGCTCTTCGGCCAAACGCTCGATCTCGACGCGGAACTCGTTCAGATCCTGGAAACTTCGGTACACAGATGCGAAGCGCACGAAGGCCACGTGATCTACCGCCTTCAGTTGCCTCATGACCTCTTCACCGACGACGCGGGAAGGCACCTCGCGTTCACCTTTGCCCTGCAGGATGCGTTTGATCTGGCTCAGCATCGCCTCGATCTGCTCGCTGCTCACCGGGCGCTTTTCCAGTGCCCGAAGGAATCCTTGGCGCAGCTTGTCTTCGTTGAAGGGCTCCCGCACTCCGCTCTGCTTGATGATCCGCGGGAGGAGTAGTTCAGCGCCTTCGTACGTAGTGAACCGCTCGCTGCAGCTCAGGCATTCCCGACGCCGGCGCACCTGGTCGCCCTCGGCCACAAGCCGTGAGTCGATGACTTTGGTATCGGCAGCAGAGCAGAACGGACAGCGCATGAACGAAGGGTCCGGTACGAATCGGGTCGGATACTAGCACACGGTCTGAAGGGCGCCGATCCAACGAAAAACGGGCGGCATCTCTGCCGCCCGTCTGTCGATCCGGAAGCCGGATTCAGGCCTTGTCGATACGGCGCGCCTCTTCCAGACCACGCGTAAGGAAGGGGTTGCGGCGAGCAAGCTCGTCAGCAAGTACCGCCTGGCTCTGCTCGTCCAGGATCCGCGTGACGATATTCGACAGCGCGGTCATGCCCTGGTTGATGAACAGCAGCGGAATTGCGATACCCAAACCGAGCACCGTCGCGATCATGGCTTGGCCGATACCATGAGCCATCAGTTTGGGATCGCTGGAGCCGGAGGACGTGATCGCATGGAAGGTCACGATCATGCCGATAACCGTACCGATCAGACCGAGGAGGGGGCCGGCAGCCACACCAAGGCGAAGGAAGGCCTGGAAGCGCTGGAGTTTCGGCACTTCACGCAGCACGGCCTCGGAGATCTTGAGTTCAACCACCTCGGAGCTTTGATCTGCGGTGCCATCCTCATGCATAGCCAGCAAAACACGTCCCAGCGGATTGTCATTGCGCGGAGCGGAGAGGTTCTTCAATTGCGCAAAGACTTTGCCGCGGGTGATGAAGAGGTACACGTACTGGTACATCGCCAGCAGCACGCCCAATCCACCCACGAAGAGGATCACGTAACCCACCACTTCGCCGTGCTGGATACGCTCGACCATATTCGGCCGCTCGGAGAACATTCCGATCATCGCACCGCGAGCCGGATCGACCACCGCAGTGGTGTAGCCGTCGCCGCTTGACTCGGACAGATCCTCAGCCAGACCCATCAATTTGGGCGTGAGGTCGCGGTCGAGTTCGGACAAACTGAGCGTGCTGGAGTCATAGCGGAGATAGTTGCCGCCGGACACCGCAGTAAAAGGACCGACACGCACGATGTCGGCCTCTGCTGTCGTGCCATCGCGCATCTTCACCGGAGCCTTGAAGCGCGCGACTTTCGAAGTCTCCGTCATTTCGCGCTGGAGCTCGAACCACATCCGCTGCAACTCGTCGATGCCCGGGAGTTCTTTTGCACCGGCAATGCGGCGCATGAAGACATCTCGCGCTTCCTCGCCCTCTGCCGGGCGGAACTGTGCGCTAAGCATCGAGTTGGTAAGCACCGTCGCCGCATCGCCTGCGATCTGGCGGGTAACACCGAACAGCTCGCCGAGGTTTCCTTCGCGCTGGCGCAGGAGGTCCTTGAATTCGGTGATGCGAGCGTCGTTCTGGGTCCACTCTGCATCGAGGGCCTTGGTGCGGGCGTCAGCGCGGTTTTTGCGGCTTACGGCCTCGGCTGCCTGCTGCTCCTGCTTCTGGAGCTCGGCGCGCTGGCTTACTTCACGATCCTTCCAGACCTTGGCTTCACGATCACGCATCGCGGCAGCCTGACGCTGCAATTCTCCGACGCTGACCGCAGCTTGTGGGGCGGCCCACGGCAGCAACGTCAGTGCGACGGCTGCAATCTTGATCATCCGTACGCAGTTCACGAGCGGACCTCCTGCGCAGCCGGCACCGGGATATTCATCACGTCAGGGGCAACTTCTTTGCGCGCAATTCTGAGTGCCTGGGACACTGCATCCTTGTAGTCGTTGTCGACTACCCACTTCTTCTGGCTCGCATCCCAGTAACCGCTTTCTTCGCCGTCTTCCGTCCGGTAAAGAAGGCTTACACGGCCGACGCGCACGTACTCGGCCTTCCGGCCGTCTTCGAGCGTGCCGGTGTAGGCTGCCATTGTCCGACCGTAGTCGATCTCGATCTGGTAGGCCTCGAGCACCCGGCGGTACTTTTCTGCAACGCTTACGCTGGCGTCAGCCATCATGTCCTTGAGGTGCTGCATCCGGTCCTTGCGGCTGTCGGCGCTGTCGCCGATCGGATCAAGGAAAGGCAGGTCGCCTGCGACGAATTTGTCCAGGTCTTCGTACATGCGCGTTAGCAGAGGCACGATTTCGGCAGCGGTCGCGTCCAATTGGACGGCCTGCGCCTCGACATCGGCCAGACGCTGCTGCTGGGTGGAAATCTGCTTCTGCAGCGTCTGGTTGTGACGCTCGAAGCTTTCGGTGTCTGCAGACAGCTTGGCGTAGCGCTGGCCAGAGTCCTCCGCGTGGGCAACCACGCTTCCGACGCCCAGCAGCACCGCAATCGCGATGCCTGCAACCCTGGGGACAGGGCCTTTGAATGGTCTGTTGCGGCTCATGGCTGGCTGTGGTCCTCGAATCAACCCTTCTGCACCTTGATCAACTGCAGATAGCCGTCGGCCATCTTCCTGTGCTTCTCGAAGCCCCGGGCGCGGTTGAAGGCTTCGCCAGCGGCACCGTAGTTCTTCTGGTTGAACTGCGAGATGCCAAGCAACAGTTGCGCGTTGCCGGCGTCTTTCAGGCTGCCTTTGCGGATCGCGCTCTGAAGCGCTTTGGCGGCATCGGCCCATTCGCTGCGCTGGATCTGCACTTCGCCAAGGCGTACGTAGAGGTCGCCATTGCCGGACATCTCAGCTGCGCGGCCCAAGGGGCTGATGGCCTTGGTGAAGTCACGTGCGCTGATCCAGCAGTTGGCTTGCTTCTCGTAGAGCTTTGCGTCGGCCTTTACTTGTTTCTTGGCGAGCGCCTCATCAAGCGTAGTGCCGCAGCGGTAAGGGAGTTCGTTGAAGAGCTGGAGGTCCGCCAGGCGGCGAATGTCCGAATCTTCTGTGACGATCCCCGCGTTGTAGGCGATCTGCATTGTGCTGAGCGCCTTCATATAGTCTTCCATCTGTCCGTACACAGAGGAGAGTTGCTGCCAGTAGCTCTTCTTGTCCGGCGTCATGGAAATCAGTTTCTTCAGCAGCGGCACTGCTTCCGAATAGCGGTCCTGCTGAAGGTACAGCGCGAGGACGAGCTGAACCCAGCCTTCTTGCGGCTTGTCGGTGAGATCCACGGCCTTTTGGGCCGGCGGAGTAGCACGCTTGAAGTCGTTTTGCTGGTAGTAAGCTACGGCGAGCAGGTAGTACGCAGCTCCGTTCGGATTCTGGGCCGTACGGAACCACTCCTCCAGAGCCGCTGCGCCCTCTTTCCACTTCTCTTCCGCAAGAAACATCTGCGCCATCTGGTAGCGCGTGTCGGAAATCTCCTTGTCGTTCAGGCCGCCGGCTGCAATGGCCGCCTGCAAGTGTCCACGTGCCTTGCCGTAGTTGTCCTGCGAACTCTCGATGGTTGCGAGAATCTGTTCGGTACGGCTGCGCTCGTAAGGACTCAGCGTGTCCATTTTGAGTTTGGCGATAGCGGCCTTGGCGCCGCTGTAATTTTCCTTGTTCAGCGCTTCGATCGCCTCAGTCAGGATCTTGCCGGTCGCGGCATCGATCCCGGTGGGCGGGGGAGCATCATCCTTTTTCTTTTCGGCCATGGCCTGGCCGGCCAGCGTAAACGCCAGCAGCAGGGCAAGAGTTGCACGGAGCAGGAACTGCGTCATCGCCATGCCTCAATTCTCCAGGTCGAAGCGGATGATCGTGCGCACACCGCGACGCTCGACAGGCTGACCGTTCTCGACCTTCGGGTTGTAGCGCCAGCGGCTGATGGCCTTGAGCGCTGCGTCGTTGAAAATGGTGGCGGGTTTGGAATCGACGACTTTGGCGTCTTTAACCGAACCAGTACCTGTGATGGTGAACTCCACGAGCACCCACCCTTCGATGCCGCGGTTCACGGCACGAGCAGGGTAATCGGGCGGAACACGCACCAGAGGGATGGTGTCACGATCCGAGCCGGCCGAAATGTTCAGCCCACTCATCGCGCCGCGCGCATCAACGCTCGGTGTCAAGGACGCCACGTTGCTGTCCACGCTGCCCGTCTGGAACTGCATTTTGGGGACTTCGGGTGCCGGCGGCGGGCGCTCGCGCTCTACTTTTTCTTCGCGCTTGCTGGCAACGTCTGTGTCTTTTCGCATCCGTGTGAATTCGATGCGCGTAGCCTCACGCATCGCTTCAGCGTCGATGGGGCGGCTGATCAAACTGGATAGCAGCCAGAACATCGACAGCGTCAGGATGCCGCCGAGAAGCAGGGATAATGGCAGTCTCTTAAACAAAGCAATAACTCCCGCAGTTCCCGGATCAGCCGCCGCCGGCCGTGTCGGCCGCGATGGCGACGTCTTTGATTCCACCCGCGCGCACTTCGTCCATTACCTTCGCGACCATGCCGGCATGCGATGCGCGATCGGCGATGATCACAACGCTGTCGTCAGGGCGTTCGATGTGGAGCCGCTCGATAACAGTGCGAACAGTGCGGATGTCGATCGACTGCCGGTCGAGCCAGATGTCGCCGTTCTCACGAATTGCGATCAGCAAATTTCCTTTCGGGCGCTCTTCAGCAGTCGATGCGAGCGGCTTGAACACTTCGATACCAGGCTCCTTGATGAAGGAGGTGGTAATGATGAAAAAGATCAGAAGGTTGATCGTGAAGTCGAGCATCGGCGCAAGGTCGATGCCATGGTCTTCAGTTTCGGCCGAGTGTTGTCTGGACATCTGTTTGCTCCGCTCACTCGGTGGTGGTGAACGTGATGTTGTAGATACCGCCCAGGTGCACCTGTTCGACAATCGAAATCAGGGTTCCGGTCGGAGATTCCGAGCCCGCAAGCACCAGCACGCCAGAGTCAGGATTAACCGCGCTCATGCGCTCTACGTTTGCACGCACGGCGCGCACGTCGACTTGGCGGTTGTCCATATAGATCTCGCCCGTGTCAAGCACCTGGATCTGGATGCTCTTCGAGTCATTGTCATCTGGCTGATCAAAGCCAGTGGGGCGATTCACTACCACGGCGGTCGCTTTGACGAACACCGCGGTGATGATGAAGAAGATCAAAAGGTTGATGACGAAGTCCAGCATCGGCGCAAGGTCGATACCGTGTGCGGACTCACCGTGTTCCTGTACGCGACGTTTGAAACGCATGGCTAGAGCTGCAACCTGTCGGCTAGGAGTTCAGTTTCATGGGCTGCCCGGGTACGGAAGTAATGCACCGGGTAAAGCCCCGTGATGCTTACGGCCAATCCGGTCATGGTGCAAATCATTGCCTCGGATACACCGCTGGCCATCGATCGAGCGTCTGCGTTACCGCGGAGAGCCATCGAGTCGAATACCCCAAGCATGCCGGTAACTGTACCGATCAGACCCAACAGAGGCGACATTGGCACCAGCACCTGTAACACAGGGAAGCCGACTGTCATGTCCTGGTTGAGCCGTGAGATCATGGTCTGGCGGATCTGCCTGGCGCACCATGAGCTGTGGTCAGTACGTGCGAGCCACTGTTTCTGCATTTCCGAGGCCTGCTTGGGCAGTACCCGCTGGAAATACCAATACCGCTCGATCGTAAGGCCCCACATCAGGACGCCGCTGGCGAAAATCCAGCCTACGAAGGGGCCTCCATCTGCCAGCAGATGGAGGAACCCACCAACCAGCGGAAGATCAGCCACGACGATTCCTCTCGATGCTTTCTGCCAGCATGCCGGCCGACTGCTCTTCGATGACCTGGGTTATGCCCTTGGACAGCGACGTGAGCAAGGCGTTGGCAAACAGCAGCGGGATGGCGATACCCAGACCGAGAACTGTCGCGATCATGGCCGCACCGATACCGTTGGCCATCAGTTTGGGATCGCTCGAACCCGATTCCGTGATGCTTTGGAAGGTCATGATCATACCGAGAACGGTACCGATAAGACCGAGCAAGGGTCCTGCAGCAACACCCAGTCGGAGCATTGCCTGGAATCGCTCGAGCTTCGGAACTTCGCGGAACACCGCCTCTGCGATGCGCAGTTCTGCAACGTCGGCGTCTTGCTCGATGGAATTGCCATCACCCTTGAAAGCCATCAGCACGCGACCCAGCGGATTATCCGAGGCGGGCTTGCCGAGGTTTTTAAGCTGGGCGGACACTTTCATGCGAACCATGATCAGGTAGGCGACCTGGAAGAGGAAGCACAGGAACGCTATGCCACCCACTGCAAGGATCACGTAGTTGACTGACTCGCCATGCTCTACGCGCTGACCCCAGGTGGGACGCTCTACATAGAGGGACATCAGAACACCGCGCGATCCATCGACGACTGCCGCAGGGTAACCACTCGTTGCTGCCGCAAATTCGGCAGCTGCAGCCATGAATTCCGGCGGGGGCTGGCGGGGGAATACGCTGAAGGCCTTCAGATCAGGAAGGTAGTTCAGGTACTTTCCTTCGGAGATGGCCGTAAACGGGCCGATCCGGATCACTTGGGCATCGACCGGCGCGCCGCCAGGCTGAACCACCTTGGTGGTGTACTTGACGACGCTTCCGCTCTGGCTCATTTCACCGTAGAGCTCAAGCCAAAGCTGCTCGAGTTCAGCGCGTACCGGAGCTTTCTGCGAGGCCGCAAAGCCACGCAGGAAGTCGTCGCGGCTGGGCTCACCGGCCTTGGCCGGGAACTGCGTGGAGATCAGCGACTGCTGCAGCACACTGGCGGTATCGCCAGCAACCTGCCGGGCAAGACCGAAGACTTCCTGCAGGCCGAGAGCTGCTGCTTTTTCGCGAAGCTTCTTGTCCGCCTCGTTGATCACGAGCTCGTTTGCCGAGAACTGGGCCGAGAGCTTGTCTGACTCTGCGGACAGCGCCTCACGACGGGACTGGGCGTCGGTGAGCAGCTTCGCCTGCTGATCTGCAGGCGCCGCGTTGTACTGGTCGGCCCGCTGCTGGAACGTCTGCTGCTCCGCGGTGCGGGCGGCTTTTACTTCCTGGAGGAGACCTTCAAGGGAGTCCTGAGCCAGGGCTGCACCGGTGTGCAGCATCGCGGCCGCAGCCGCGACGAGGATGAACTGCTTGGACTTGATCACGACCGGGCCTCCTTCGGAGCGGGAACGGGGACAGTCAGCAGGTTCGGCGGACCATCCTTTTTGGCAACACGACGGGCCTCGGCAACGGCAGCGGCGTAGCTGTTATCGACCACCCAATCTTTCTTGTCAGCATCCCAGTAGCCGGTCTCGGTGCCGTCGAGCGTCTGGTAAAGAAGCGCTACGCGACCAAGGCGGACAAACGAGACAGTACGTGCGTCCTGACCGGAACCCAGCAAGCCGTCGTATGACTCCAGCGTACGACCGTACTCGAGCTCGATCTGGTAGGCCTCGATGATGCGACGGTACTTCTCGGAGATGGTCACGTCTGCGCGCGGCATGATGTCCTGCAGGGTCTGAACCCGGCTGGTCCGCTCGGCGAGCAGGAAGGGCGTGTCAAGCGACACGAACTTCTGCAGCGTGTCGACCATGCGCTGCATCAGCGGCTGGACTTCACGACTGGTGGTCTCGATCTCCAGCAGCTGCGTCTCTATTGAAGAGACCTCATCTCGCTGGGCCTTGACCTGCTTGTCGAGTTGGCTGTTGTACTTTTCAAGGCTCTCGGCATCAGCAACCGCCGATGCATAGCGGCTGGCCGCATCCTGCAGACGATCACGAATCTCGTTGATGCGCTTCTGTGAGGAAGCGGCCGCCTTGTCGGCTTCGCCTTGGGTGGCGATGGCGTTGTCTAGCGACTGGGCAGATGCCTGCTGTGCGGCAACTGCCACCACGCCTGCCACCACGATGGACGCCAGCGTCCTCGTGATCCTTGTGATGGAAAGACTCATGACGGATAGCGCCTCCTGATCTGGACGGACCGAAGCCTGGGAACGTGAAGTACTGCTTGAACAGGGCAACATCAAAAAAACCTTGCACAATTTATGTTCTGGCGAGCTCGGGGACAGCCCCGAAACTGACACCGCCAATGTTCAGTGCGACCGTACTGTAGCTTCTCGAATTGTGAGTGGCAAGACGGATTCACGCCTCAGCGAAAAAAACATCGGCGCGTCCTCGGACTCCGTTTCTGGCGACGGCGAACCATGCAGGTGGACCGAGGACCACAGGCCCGGTCCGCTCGGCCTAACGCGATTCGCAAATGGTATGGACGGCGCGCGCCCTGGTTGCCTTATACTTGGCCGAGGCCGCGCGGAGCCCTCGGCACCGCGTCACGGCAGAACCAAAAAATAATCGGCAGGGGGAGCCCATGAGCGCAAGCGTCGAGGCCCTTTCACAGCACTGGGCAACCGCGGTTTTCGTGCTCGTGATCCTCTTCGTGTGTGGCGCGATGATCCTGGTCTCCGCCTTCGTTGGCGGGCGAACCCGGGGCAGAGCGAAAAACGAAGCCTTCGAGTCCGGCATTGTCGGTGCGGGCTCCGCGCAACTTCGCTTCCCCGCCAAGTTTTATCTCGTGTCGATGTTCTTCGTGATATTCGACGTCGAAGCGCTCTATCTCTACGCGTGGGCCGTGTCGGTACGGGAAAGCGGTTGGGCAGGTTTCATCGAGGCCACGATCTTCATCGTGATCCTCTTCGCCGGTCTGGTGTACCTCTGGCGAGTCGGGGCGCTCAAGTGGGCGCCGTCCATGCGCAGGGCACGCGCCCGCGCCATTGAGCTTGGGGAGGGCTGAGGTGGATTACAAACTGACCCCGATCGTCGTGTCCGACAGGGACACGCCCGCCCCCAAGAAGCAAGCCGCCGCAGATCACGCCGATCCGCTGTCCCAGCAGGTCCACCGCAGCGTTTTCATGGGCAAGGTCGAGGACGTTCTGCACAAGACCGTGAATTGGGGCCGCAAGAACTCGCTCTGGCCCTACAACTTCGGGCTCTCCTGCTGCTACGTCGAAATGGCAACCGCGTTCACCGCGCCGCATGACGTAGCCAGATTCGGCGCCGAAGTAATCCGAGCCTCGCCGCGCCAGGCCGACTTCATGGTCATCGCCGGCACCTGTTTCATCAAGATGGCACCGGTTATCCAGCGCCTCTATGAGCAGATGCTCGAGCCTCGCTGGGTTATTTCGATGGGGGCCTGCGCAAATTCCGGCGGCATGTACGACATTTACTCAGTGGTGCAGGGAGTCGACAAGTTCCTCCCCGTAGATGTCTACATCCCGGGCTGTCCCCCACGTCCCGAGGCATTCCTCCAAGGCCTCATGCTGCTGCAGGATTCGATCGCCAATGAGCGCCGTCCGCTCTCCTGGGTGGTTGGCGACCAAGGCGTCCACAAAATCGAGGTTCCCTCGCAGCGCGAACAGCGCCGCGAGGAGCGGATGAGCGCGACCACCCTGCGCGCTCCCAATCAGGTCTGAGGGGCAGCTGAGCGTGGGCGAAAAGTCAGGCGCATCGACAAACGGTCTCCCGGGCAGCCAGCACCCCGTCATTGCTGAACTTTTCCAGCGCTTTGGCGCTGCGAGAATCCAGTATCAGGAAACCCTCGGGGCCGTACCCACGGTGTGGGTGTCACGGCAGGACGCGACCGCGGTGCTCCGCTACCTGCGGCAGGCACCCAAGCCCTATTCAATGTTGCTTGATCTGCACGGGGTCGACGAGCGTCTGCGCCGCAATCGCGCCGGCATGCCGGCAGCGGACTTCACGGTCTTCTACCACCTTCTGTCCATCGAGCGGAACAGCGACGTCCGGATCAAGGTGGCGCTCGCTGCCAACGACCTGCAATTGCCCACGGTTACGGGTATCTGGCCCAACGCCAACTGGTACGAGCGCGAGGTCTGGGACCTCTTTGGCATCGAATTCAAGGGGCACCCCCATCTGGTCAGGCTCTTGATGCCCCGCACCTGGCAGGGGCACCCGCTGCGCAAGGATTATCCGGCGCGGGCCACCGAATTCGATCCGTTCACCCTCGACAACGCCAAACAGGACCTCGAGCAGGAGTCTCTGCGCTTCGTGCCTGAGGAATGGGGCATGGCCCGGGGCACGGCCCACGCCGACTACATGTTCCTCAACCTGGGTCCGAATCACCCCTCGGCTCACGGCGCTTTCAGGATCGTGCTGCAACTTGATGGCGAGGAAATCGTCGACTGCGTGCCAGATATCGGCTACCACCACCGCGGCGCCGAAAAGATGGCCGAGCGCCAATCGTGGCACTCATACATTCCTTATACGGATCGCATCGATTACCTCGGCGGGGTGATGAACAACCTCGCCTACGTGATGGCTGTGGAGCAGCTCGCGGGGATTCAGGTTCCAGATCGGGTGAAGACCATCCGCATCATGATGTCGGAGTTCTTCCGCATCACCAGTCACCTGCTGTTCCTGGGTACCTACATCCAGGACGTGGGCGGGATGTCGCCCATCTTCTTTATCTTCACCGACCGGATGAAAGCCTACGACGTGATCGAGGCGATCACCGGCGGCCGCATGCATCCGGCCTGGTTCCGTATCGGCGGTGTTGCCCACGATCTGCCCGAGGGCTGGGACAAACTGGTCCGTGATTTCGTCGAATGGATGCCCAAGCGGCTCGACGAGTACGACAAGGCCGCATTGCGCAACGGCATTCTGCGCTCCCGCACCATCGGCGTGGCGAAGTACAACAGCGCCCAGGCCATCGAGTGGGGCGTCACCGGCCCGGGCCTGCGCGCCACGGGCGTCGACTATGACCTGCGCAAAGCCCGTCCTTACGGGGGCTGGGAGAACTTCGAGTTCGAGGTGCCGGTAGCCAACAATGGCGATGCCTACGATCGCGCAGTGCTGCGGCTCGAGGAAATGCGCCAGAGCGTGAAGATCATCAGGCAGTGCCTCGAGAACATGCCGGCCGGCCCCTACAAGGCCGATCACCCGCTCACTACCCCGCCCCCGAAGGAGCGCACGCTCGCCGACATCGAGACGCTCATCAGTCACTTTGTGGGCGTGTCATGGGGTCCGGTGATGCCGGCGGGCGAGGCCTGTCAGCTGATCGAGGCCACCAAGGGCATCAACAGTTATTACCTGACTTCGGACGCTGCCACGATGAGCTACCGCACGCGCATCCGCACGCCGAGTTTCCCCCACCTGCAGCAGATTCCTTCAGTCATCCGCGGCGGCCTCGTCGCGGACCTGATCGCGTATCTCGCGAGCATTGATTTCGTGATGGCCGATGTCGACCGCTGAGGCAACCCACATGACCGGTTCCGGGGCCCTGATCGCCAGTTCCGCAGGCGATTTCGTGCTCTCCGAGGCGGAGATCCACGAGATCCGCCATGAGATGGAGCACTACGAAGATCCACGTGCCGCGACCATCGAGGCGCTGAAGATCGTCCAGCATCACCGCGGCTGGGTGGCCGACGGTGCCATCGAGGCCATCGCCCGCGTGATCGGCATCGGCGGTGCCGAGGTGGAGGGTGTAGCCACCTTCTACAACATGATCTTCCGCCGCCCGGTCGGGCGACACGTGATCAAGGTCTGCGACAGCATCTCCTGCTTCCTCACGGGTTACGAGGAGTTGCGCGCCGAGATCAGCCGGCAGACCGGCCTCGGCTGGGGCGGCACCACGGCAGACGGCCGGTTCACGCTGCTGCCGGTGTGCTGTCTCGGCAACTGCGACAAAGGCCCCACCCTGATGATCAATGACGACACCCACGGCCCGGTGACGCCCGCCGAGGTCACGGCATTGCTGGAGCGCTACACATGAGCGGCGCCGCGCGGATGCAGCCCGAAACACACCCGCTGCTGTGGCGGCTGGACCACGGCACCCCGATCACCGAGATCGCAGCCTACGAATCGCTTGAGGGCTATTCAGCGCTGCGCAAGGCGCTGCGCGATCTCGAACCGGCCGCCCTCACCCAACTGGTGAAGGACGCCAACCTCCGCGGTCGCGGCGGCGCCGGCTTCCCCACCGGCGTCAAGTGGAGCCTGGTCCCGATGGGGCCGGATGTAGGCACCAAATACCTGATCTGCAATGCCGACGAAATGGAGCCGGGGACCTTCAAGGATCGCCTCCTGATGGAGGAGATCCCGCACTCGCTGGTCGAGTCGATGATCCTGTCGGCGTGGGCGATCGAGGCGACCCGAGGCTATATATTCCTGCGCGGCGAGTACGTGCTGGCGGCCGAGCGGCTGCGCAAGGCGCTCGCCCAGGCGAAGGAGCGTGGCTACCTCGGCAACAACATCCTCGGCACGGGCTGGAACTTCGAGCTCTTCGTGCACACAGGCGCTGGCCGCTACATCTGCGGCGAAGAAACCGCTCTCATCAACAGCCTCGAGGGCAGACGCGCCAACCCGCGCTCGAAGCCCCCGTTCCCGCAAATCGCGGGTGCCTGGGGCAAGCCCACGATCGTCAACAACGTCGAGACCTTCTGCAACATACCCGGCATCGTCCTGCGCGGCGCCGAGTGGTTCACGGGCTTGTCGGCGGGGCGCAGCACAGACGGCGGCACGAAGCTCTACGGCGCGTCTGGCCGGGTGCGCCGTCCTGGCACCTGGGAACTGCCCATGGGTACCACTGGGCGCGAGATACTCGAAGAGCACGCCGGCGGAATGCTGCCGGGCTTGAATCTGCGCGCCTGGCTTCCGGGCGGCGCATCCACCGATTTCCTGCTTCCCGAACACCTCGATCTCGCAATGGATTTCGACACCATATCCAAGGCACGCAGCCGTATGGGCACAGGGCTGATAACGGTGGTCGATGACAAGCAGGACATCGTGGCGGTAACGCGCAACCTCATCGATTTCTTCTCTCGCGAGTCCTGCGGCTGGTGCACGCCCTGCCGCGACGGCCTCCCGTGGACGGGCAAGATACTTGCGGCCATCGAGCGCGGCGAAGGTGCACCCGGGGACATCGAGACGCTCGAGAGCCTCTGTGGTCTGCTCGGACCCGGCAAGACGCACTGCGCGCTCGCCCCCGGAGCGGTGGAGCCGTTGCAGAGCGCACTGCGCTTCTTCCGCAAGGATTTCGAACGCGGCATTGCCGCTCAACCAGCACTCGCGCGTGCGGCAGCCGGAGGCACGCCCTGATGGCGATCATCCACGTAGACGGCAAGCAATACGAGGTAGACGGAGCCGACAACCTGCTCCACGCCTGTCTCTCGCTAGGCCTCGACATCCCGTATTTCTGCTGGCACCCGGCGCTCGGTTCGGTGGGTGCCTGCAGGCAGTGCGCAGTCAAGCAGTACGCCAACGCCGACGACAAACGCGGCCGTCTGGTGATGTCCTGCATGACGCCCTCGACCGACAACTCCTGGATATCGATTGAAGACGAGGAGGCCAAAGCCTTCCGCAAGAGCGTCATCGAGTGGCTGATGATCAACCACCCGCACGACTGCCCGGTCTGCGAGGAAGGCGGCCACTGCCACCTGCAAGACATGACGGTGATGGCAGGCCAGGTCGCGCGGCGCTACCGCTTCACCAAGCGCACGCACCAGAACCAGGACCTGGGCACCTTCGTCAATCACGAGATGAACCGCTGCATCGCCTGCTACCGCTGCGTCCGCTACTACAAGGACTATTCCGGCGGCACCGATCTGGGCGTGTTCGGCGCGCATGACAACGTCTATTTCGGTCGCGTCGCAGACGGCCAGCTCGAGAGCGAGTTCTCGGGCAACCTGGTCGAGGTTTGCCCCACCGGCGTTTTCACCGATCGCACGCACTCCGAACGCTACAACCGCAAGTGGGATATGCAGTTCGCCCCCAGCGTCTGCCAGCAATGCGCCGTGGGTTGCAACACCAGCCCGGGCGAACGCTACGGCGAGTTGCGCCGGATCGAGAACCGCTTCAACGGCTCGGTCAACCACTACTTCCTCTGTGACCGCGGCCGCTTCGGCTACGGCTACGTGAACCTCAAGGACCGGCCGCGCCAGATGCTGGCCCGGGCCGGCACCGAGTTCGAGGCTGCCTCACCTCAGGGCGAACTCGACCGTCTGGCCTTCACCCTGCGCGATGCCGATCGCATCATCGGCATCGGCTCGCCGCGCGCCAGCCTCGAGGCAAACTTCGCGCTGCGTGAATTCGTTGGTGCAGACAACTTCTCGACCGGAATGGACGCTGCGGGCAATGCTCTCGCGGCGCGCGCTCTCGGCATCCTGCGCGAAAGCCCCGCACGCACGCCTTCGCTGCGCGACATCGAGGGCTTCGACGCCGTCATCGTGCTCGGCGAGGACGTCACCCAGACGGCCCCCCGGGTCGCATTGGCCCTGCGCCAGGCGGTACACGGTCGGGCCGTCGAACTGGCGGCCGAAAAGCGCGTGCTGGAGTGGCAAGTCGAGGCTATCGCCAACATCGGTCAGCACGAGCGTCATCCGCTGTTCATCGCCGCCGTCGATGCAACGCGCCTCGACGACGTGGCCGCCGCCTGTCACCACGCGAATCCGGATGCCATCGCGGCTCTCGGTTTTGCGGTCGCCCACGCGATAGACCCCTCTGCGCCCGCTCCTGCTGCAGCCCTTGACTCCGACTCCGCGGCCCTTGCCACGCGCATCGCCGCCGCACTGGCAGGCGCTCGCAAGCCGCTGGTGGTCTCGGGCACCGGAGCCGGGTCACTGGCAGTTCTGGACGCCGCCGCCAATATCGCCCGCGCGCTCTGCGCCAAGGGCCTGCCTGCGGGCCTCAGCCTCGCACTGCCCGAAGTGAACACGCTGGGCGTTGCGATCCTCGGCGGCCAAGGCGTCGAGCAGGCGCTGGCGGCCGTGGAAGCCGGTACCGTGCTGGTAGTGCTCGAGAACGATCTCTACCGTCGCGCACCCGCTGCCGTGGTCGATGCCGCACTCGAGCGCGCACGCTGCGTGCTCGTTGCAGACCATCAGCTGAGCCCCACTGCAGAGCGCGCCCACGTGGTACTGCCCGCAGCCACCTTCGCCGAAGGCGACGGCACTGTGGTGAGCAGCGAGGGTCGCGCCCAACGCTTCTTCCAGGTGTACGACCCGGGTTACTACAACCTCGCCTCGCAAGTGCGCGAGAGCTGGCGCTGGATTGCTGGCCTGATGGCCTCGGCCAGGCGCAGCGAGATGCCCTGGAAGACCCTCGACGAACTGACCGCCGCCTGCGCCAAGGGAGTGCCCGGACTGGACGCTATCCAGGGCGCGGCTCCGAATGCCGAACTGCGCATGTCCGGCCGGAAAATCGCCCGTCAGCCCCTGCGCTACTCCGGCCGCACCGCAATGCGCGCCAACGTATCGGTTCACGAGCCCCGCGCCTCGCAGGATCCGGATACCGCGCTCAGCTTCTCGATGGAAGGCTACGGTGCGCCGGGAGAACCTGGCGCGCTTATCCCCTTCGCCTGGTCACCGGGCTGGAACTCCCCGCAAGCCTGGAACAAATTCCAGGACGAAGTTGGTGGGCATCTGCTCGCTGGCGATCCCGGCGTTCGCCTGATCGAAGCCAGCGGCGCGGGCGGCTATGCCGCGGCTGGCAGCCACTCCACCGCGGCGCTTTCGGTGGCTCCCATCTGGCACATCCATGGCAGCGAAGAGCTCTCCGCGCGAGCCCCGGCGGTGAGCACCCTCGTACCCAAGGCCTACCTCGCCCTCAACCCCGCAGACGCAGCCGCTCTCGGTCTGGCCGCAGACGCTGTCGCGCGCTTCCGGGTCGGTGAGCAGGTGCTCGAAGCGCCGGTTGCCATTAGCGAGCATCTCGCGCGCGGTGTGCTCGGCGTGCCGGCAGGCTTGCCAGACATGCCGTGGGCCCCGCTTAGCGGCGCAGCAACTCTCGCGCAGGGAGGAAACTGATGAACCTGCTCCCGCTTCCCGATCTGCTCGCCGTTGGTGCGGCCATCGGCAGGGCCGTGGTGCTGCTGCTGATCGTGGTGCTGTTCGCCGCGTACTTGAGCTTCATCGAGCGGCGGGTGCTGGCGCTCTGGCAAGACCGCTACGGCCCCAACCGGGTCGGCCCTTTCGGCATCTGGCAGTTGCCGGCCGACGTGATCAAGATGCTCTTCAAGGAAGACTGGATTCCGCCCTTCGCGGATCGCCTCACGTTCATCATCGCGCCCGTCATCGCAATGAGCGCGCTGTTCATTTCCTTCGTGATCGTGCCCGTTTCGCCCACCTGGGGTGTCTCGGACATGAACATCGGCATTCTTTTCTTCATGGCGATGGCGGGTCTGACCGTCTACGCGGTGCTCTTTTCCGGCTGGTCCAGCAACAGCAAGTACGCCCTGCTCGGCAGCCTGCGCTCGGCAGCGCAGACGGTCAGCTACGAGGTGTTCATGGGGCTGTCACTGATGGGCGTAGTGGCCCAGACCGGCTCCTTCAACATGCGCGACATCGTCGAAGCCCAGCAAGGCATGTGGTTCATCGTGCCGCAGTTCCTCGGCTTCGTGACCTTCTTGATGGCTGCCATCGCCGTCACCCACCGCAGCCCCTTCGACCTCCCCGAGGCAGAACAGGAGTTGGGCGCCGGCTACCACACCGAATACGCCGGAATGAAGTGGGCGATGTTCTTCGTGGGCGAGTACGTGGGCATCGTGGTGGTTTCGGCGCTGCTTACCGCGCTCTTCCTCGGCGGCTGGTACGGCCCCGGGCCGGAGTGGTTGGCGGGCTTCTGGTTCTCGATCAAGACGCTGTTCTTCGTGATGCTGTTCATCCTGCTGCGGGCCGCTCTGCCACGGCCGCGTTATGACCACCTGATGGCCGCCGGCTGGATGGTCTGTCTGCCACTCACGCTGCTGAACCTTCTGGTCACCGGCGCCGTGCTGTTGATGCAATGAGGACGTCGTCATGAACATCGTCGCCCGCATATTCGTCGGCATCGCCACCAACCTGCGCAGCATGTGGATGATCTTCGGCCACGGTTTCAGGCGGCGTGACACCATCCAGTACCCCGAGCAGAAGGTGTATCTGCCGCCCCGCTACCGCGGCAGGATCGTGCTCACGCGCGATCCCGATGGCGAGGAGCGCTGCGTTGCCTGCAACCTCTGCGCGGTCGCTTGCCCGGTGGGCTGCATCTCGCTGCAGAAGGCAGAGCAGGAAGATGGCCGCTGGTATCCCGAGTTCTTCCGCATCAACTTCTCGCGCTGCATCTTCTGCGGCCTCTGCGAGGAAGCCTGCCCGACCAACGCAATCCAGCTCACGCCGGATTTCGAACTCGCCGAGTACAAGCGCCAGGACCTGGTCTACGAGAAGGAAGACCTCCTGATCGCCGGTACCGGCAAGTACCACGACTACAACTTCTACCGCGTGGCAGGCCTCGCCATCGCCGGCAAGCCCAAAGGGGCTGCCGCGTCGGAGGCACAACCTGTCGACGTGAGAACCCTGCTGCCATGAGGGCCTCCGCGTGGAACTGACTTTTTATACCTGCGCCCTGGTGTCGATCATCGCAGCCCTGCGCTGCGTCACGCAGACCAATCCGGTGCACTCGCTGCTCTACCTGGTGGTGGTGCTGCTCGCGGTGGCGGGCATTTTCTTCGCCATCGGGGCGCCCTTCGCAGGAGCGCTGGAAGTGATCGTTTACGCGGGAGCCATCATGGTGCTCTTCGTGTTCGTGGTGATGATGCTGAACCTGGGCGCCGAGACGGCGGCGCAGGAACACGCCTGGCTGCGACCCCGCACATGGATAGGCCCGGGCATCCTCGCCACGATCATGCTTGCCTCCCTGGTATCGGGCGTGCTGCACGCGCCCGGCCTCGCGGGCACCGCTACCGTCGATGCCAAGCAAGTCGGCATTGCCCTTTTCGGCCCCTACCTCCTCGCCGTGGAACTGGCATCCCTGATGCTCCTCGGTGCGCTGGTGGCGGCTTACCACCTCGGCAGGGAAGAGACGCGATGAACCACGGGGGTCAGCGACATGCCTGAGACTGCCGGCATTCCCATGGAGCACGGCTTGCTGCTGGCAGCCGCGCTTTTCTGTATCGGTTTCGCGGGGCTGATGGCCCGGCGGAATATCCTGTTCATGCTGATCTGCCTCGAAGTCATGACCAACGCGGTCGCACTGGCTTTCGTGGTGGCAGGAAGCCGCTGGTTGCAGCCTGACGGACAGATCATGTTCATCCTGGTCCTCACGCTGGCGGCCGCAGAGGCGGCCATCGGGCTTGCGCTGCTACTGCAGCTCTACCGCCGCCACCGCAGCCTCGACATCGACCTCGCGAGCGAGATGCACGGATGAGTACTCTGCCACTTACCTTTCTGGCGCCGCTTGTCGGCTATCTGCTGCTGTCGTTCTCGCGCGGGAAGTTCTCCGAGAACGCCTCCGCGGCGATCGGCGTGGGTTCCATGGGACTGTCCGCGTCGGCCACGGCGCTGGCGATACTCGGCTTCGACGGTGGCAGCCACGAGATGGTGCTCTGGACCTGGATGGCCGTTGGCGACTTCCGCCCGGCCTTCGGCCTGCATCTCGACGGTCTCTCCCTCACCATGCTGGGCGTGATCACGGGCGTGGGTTTCCTGATCCACCTCTTCGCGTCCTGGTACATGCGCGGTGAAGAGGGCTACTCGCGCTTCTTCTCGTACATGAACCTGTTCGTGGCCAGCATGGTGCTGCTGGTGCTGGGCGACAACATGGTGATGCTGTACCTCGGCTGGGAAGGCGTAGGCGTCTGCTCCTACCTGCTGATCGGCTTCTACTACCGCACCGTGGCGAACGGCAACGCGGCGCTGAAGGCCTTCATCGTCACGCGTGTGGGCGATGTGTTCATGGCCATCGGCATGTTCATCCTGCTGCAGAAGCTGGGAACGCTGGATATCCAGGAGATGCTCCGCCTTGCCCCGCAGGTATTCACCTCCGGAGATCCCGCGATCACTTGGGCCACGCTCATGCTCCTCGGCGGTGCGGTGGGCAAGTCCGCTCAGCTCCCCCTGCAGACCTGGCTCGCAGACGCCATGGCCGGCCCCACGCCGGTATCGGCACTGATCCACGCCGCCACCATGGTCACGGCCGGCGTGTACCTGATCGCCCGCTTGAATGGGCTCTTCGTGCTGGCTCCCGACGTCATGGTCCTGGTGGGCACCGTCGGCGCGCTCACGCTGCTTATGGCCGGCCTCTGCGCGATGGTGCAGACCGACATCAAGCGCGTGCTCGCCTACTCCACCATGAGCCAGATCGGCTACATGTTCCTCGCGCTCGGTGCGGGTGCCTGGCAGGCAGCGGTGTTCCACCTCATGACCCACGCCTTCTTCAAGGCGCTGCTCTTCCTCGGCTCCGGCGCGGTGATCATCGCCTGCCACCACGAGCAGGACATCTTCAAGATGGGCGGGCTGCGCAAGACGCTGAAACTCGAGTACGCCTGCTTCATGGTGGGCGGTGCAGCACTGAGCGCATTGCCCCTGATAACGGCGGGCTTCTACTCGAAGGACGAGATCCTCTGGGCCCACTGGGCACTTACCGATGGCCCCTCGCCGCTCTTCTACGCCGGCCTGGTCGGTGCGTTCATGACCTCGCTCTACACATTCCGTCTGATCTTCACCGTCTTCCACGGCGAAGAGAAAACCCATGCCCACGCAGGCCACGGCATTGCCTACGCGCTCCCGCTGATAGTGCTGCTGGTGCTCTCGACGGGGCTCGGAGCCATGATCCACCCGCCGCTCACGGGCGTGCTTCCGGCGTCACCCGGCGAAGCCGGAGGTGAGGCAAAACATACCGTCGAGATCATGTCCTCGGTTGTAGGGCTGGCCGGTATCGGTGCGGCGATCGCGCTGTTCCTCGGCCGCCGTAGCCTGGTCAACACCGTGGCCAACAGCGGCGCGGGGCGCTTCATCTCGGCCTGGTGGAAAGCCGCTTTCGGCTTCGATGCTCTTTACAACGCGCTCTTCGTGCAGCCCTTCCTGTTCATCGCCCGCCCCGGCCGGCGTGACACCCTGGACCGCACGGTCGGCCTGCTGCCCGCATCGGTACGCGGCCTGAACGCTCTCGTCGTGCTGCCCCAGACCGGTCGGCTGCGCTGGTACGTCGCTTCCATGGCAATCGGCGCCTCACTGGTGCTGGCCACCGTCATGTTTACACTCAACTGAGGAGCCACCGCACTCATGCTGCTCGCCTGGCTCATCCTGATACCGCTTATCGGTGGTCTGCTCTGTTGGCAGAGCGACCGTTTCGGCAACCTGCCACCGCGCTGGATCGCACTGACCAGCATGTCGGTTGTGATGTACCTCGCCCTCGACCTGTGGGCCAACGGCAACTACAGCCTCAGCCAGGACGTGCTCGCCGCGCCGCAGTGGCAGATGGAGCTGAAAATCCCGTGGATTCCAGCCATGGGCATCAGCATCCACCTGGCGCTGGACGGCCTGTCGCTCGCTCTGATCGTACTCACGGGCTTTATCGGCATCCTGTCGGTCCTCTGCTCGTGGACAGAGATCACGCGCCGCACCGGCTTCTTCCACCTGAACCTGCTGTGGATACTGAGCGGCGTGATCGGGGTGTTCCTCGCCGTTGACCTCTTCCTGTTCTTCCTGTTCTGGGAAGTGATGCTGGTTCCGATGTACTTCCTGATTGCACTCTGGGGACACCGCGCCTCCAGCGGCAACTCGCGGATCTCGGCCGCCACCAAGTTCTTCATCTACACGCAGGCCTCTGGCCTCCTGATGCTGCTGTCGATACTCGGACTCGCGTTCGCGAACCACGATGCCACCGGCATCCTCAGCTTCGACTACAACGATCTGCGGGGCGTGGCGTTGCCGCCGAGGCTCGAGTTCACGCTGATGCTCGGCTTCTTCCTGGCGTTTGCGGTCAAACTGCCGGTGCCGCCACTGCACGGGTGGCTGCCCGACGCGCACTCGCAAGCTCCCACCGCAGGCTCCGTCGACCTTGCCGGCCTGCTGCTGAAGACTGCCGGTTACGGGATGCTGCGCTTTGCGCTGCCACTCTTTCCCAACGCTTCACAGGAGTTCGCGCCGGTTGCGATGTGGCTCGGTGTGTTCGGCATCATGTACGGCGCGGTGCAGGCCTTCGTCCAGACCGACATCAAGCGGATGGTCGCCTACACCTCGATCTCGCACATGGGCTATGTGCTGATCGGCATCTATGCCGGCAGCGCGCTGGCCCTGCAAGGTGCGGTCATGCTGATGGTTGCGCACGGCCTCTCGGCAGCTGCGCTGTTCATCATGAGCGGCCAGCTTTACGAGCGCCTGCACAGCCGCGAATTCAGCAAGATGGGCGGCCTGTGGTCGCGCATGCCCTGGCTGCCGCCGATAGGCCTGTTCTTCGCGGCCGCATCGCTCGGTCTGCCCGGCACCGCCAATTTCATCGGCGAGTTTCTGGTGCTGGCGGGCAGCTGGAACACGGCACCGGCCGTGGTAGTCGTGGCAGCAGCGGGCCTGGTGTTCGCTTCGGTCTACTCTCTGGCGATGATCCACAGGAGCATGTTCGGGCCCACCCGCTCCGATGAGCCGATCGAAGGCTCCAGCCCGCGTGAACTGATGATGCTGCTCGCCCTGGTGGCCAGCATCGTGTACTTCGGACTGTATCCGCAGCCCGTGCTCGACCTCTCGGCCGGCCCCATGGCCCGGCTGCAGCAGGTCTACACGCCGCCGGCACCCTGACAGGCGATGCAACCATGACCCTGGACGCGACACAGATCCTCGCCCTTGCGCCACTGATCGTGGTGACCCTCACGGCGGTTGCCGTGATGCTCGCCGTCTCCTGGCGCAGGCACCACTTTTTCAACGCAACGCTGACCGTGATCGGCCTCAACGCCGCGCTGGCGTCCACGATCTATGTGCGCCAGCAGATCCCGGGCTCGCTTGGGATCACCGATCTCCTGGTCATGGACCAGATCTCCCTGTTCGGCGCCTCTGCCGTGCTGGTCGCAACCCTGGGTTGCGCCACGCTGCTGCACGCTTATCTCGCAGGCCTCAAGGACAATCGCGAAGAGATGTACCTCATGCTCCTCATCGGAGCGGCAGGCGCCCTGGTGCTTACCGGGGCACAACACATGGCCTCGTTCTTCGTCGGGCTGGAACTGATGTCGGTTCCGCTTTACGGAATGATCGGCTACATCGTGAAGGACCGCCGCTCGCTGGAAGCGAGCGTGAAGTACCTGGTGCTGTCCGCCACCGCCTCGGCGTTCCTGCTGTTCGGGATGGCTCTCATCTACGCGGCCACCGGAAGCATGACCTTCGCATCGCTGGCGGGCGTGGAGCACTCCGGGCTCGTGGCTGCCGGCATCGCCATGATCCTGATTGCGATTGCCTTCAAACTGTCGCTGGTGCCCTTCCACCTCTGGACGCCCGACGTCTACCACGGAGCTCCGGCCCCCGTGGGCGCATTCCTCGCCACCGTGAGCAAGATTGCTGTCGTGGTCGTGCTGATGCGCTGGTGGCGCGCGGCCGATCTGGGTGCCGACCCGGTCTACACCAATCTCGTCGCAGTACTGGCGGCGATGTCCATTCTCGGGGGCAACCTGCTCGCTCTGGTGCAGAACAACCTGAAGCGGCTCCTGGGCTATTCCTCGATCGCACATTTCGGCTTCCTGCTGGCCGCTCTGGTAGCTGGCAACGAGTTCAGCCAGGAAGCGATCCTGATCTATCTCCTCACTTACATGGCCGCCACCCTGTCGGCCTTTGGCGTTGCCACGCTGATGTCCTCGCCCTACCGCGGTGACGACGTGCAAACGCTGGGCGACGTGCGCGGCCTCTTCTGGCAGCGTCCGTTTCTGGCTGCGGTGATGACAGTGTCCGTGCTCTCACTCGGCGGGGTGCCGCTGACGGCGGGCTTCATCGGGAAGTTCTACGTGATCGCGAGCAGCATGCGCTCCGAGCTCTACTGGCTGGTTGCAGTGCTGGTGGCCGGGAGCGCCATCGGGATCTACTACTACCTGAGGGTGATGATCAGTATGTTCCTGGCCGTGCCGGGCAAACGCCGCCTCGACGCATCGCGCGACTGGGGTCAGCGCTCCGGAGGCGTGATGACGCTGGCTCTGGCGCTCTTCACCCTTGCGGTGGGTCTCTATCCGCAACCATTGATCGAATTGCTGCGCTGAGACACTGCCCTCACTTTGCGCCGCTCCGGGAGGAGCGGCGAATCCCTTCGCAATTCACCCTCGCACGCGGCATGCGCCCGGGCTGATCGCATAAAGGACGCGTTCAGATACGTCCAAGGCATCCGGTCAAACGGGAGCCGCGTAGTTTCGGAAGCATTCCAGCCTTCAAGAGCAGGAGTTCAGCTCGAATGGAATCAATAGGCAGCCCAGCTCTGTGGATCGCGTTCGCCATCATCGTGGCGATCATGCTCGCGGTAGATCTCTTCGTGGTGGGCGGCGGACGCCAGCACCGGGTCGGGGTGCGCGAGGCGCTGATGTGGTCGATCGTGTGGATCTGCGTCTCGCTAGCTTTCGCCGCGGGGCTCTGGGTCTATCTGGATGGCCTGCACGGACACGAGGTTGCCACCAGCACAGCCCTGGAATACCTCACCGGTTATGTGATCGAGAAGTCGCTGGCCGTAGACAACGTCTTCGTGTGGCTGATGCTGTTCTCGTTTTTCGGTATCCCGATGGAGCTGCAGAAGCGGGTGCTGCTGTACGGCGTACTGGGCGCCATCGTGATGCGCACCGTGATGATCTTCGCGGGCGCATGGCTCATCTCGCAGTTCCACTGGATTCTCTACGTTTTCGGCGCCTTCCTGCTCATCACCGGTATCAAGATGTACTGGGCCGCCGACACCGAGCCCGACCTCGAGAACAATGCCGCCCTGCGCTGGCTGCGCAGCCGCATGAACATCACCCGGGAGCTTCACGGGGAGCGATTCTTCGTGATGCAGGAGGGATTGCGTTACGCAACGCCGCTCTTCCTCGCGCTGGTGTTGGTCGAAATCTCGGACCTCATCTTCGCGGTCGACTCCATACCCGCCATCTTCGCCATCACCACCGACCCCTTCGTGGTGCTCACCTCCAACGTCTTCGCCATCCTCGGCCTGCGCTCGATGTATTTCCTGCTTGCGGACGCTGCCGATCGTTTCTCCCTGCTCAAATACGGCCTGGCCATAGTGCTGATGTTCATCGGCGTGAAGATGATCCTGATCGACGTGTACAAGATCCCGGTGGGCTTCTCGCTGGCAGTGGTGGCAGTGATCCTGGGGGCGTCGATCGCCATGTCATTGCGGCGTACGCGCGAGCGTTGAAACCGGGTATCGGGAGCGCCTTGTTTAGCGCCAAGGGCCTGTTCTATGATGCTGCGCGCACTCCCGTGCGACTCCATCACAACTAATCTGCCTTGCCGAGGAACGCCACATGTCGCTCGAAATCACCCTCTCGCTGGACGAACAGGACCTCGAGCACTTCCGCAAGGTCATGGAATCTGCCCAAGAGAGGGCCAGCGGAGCCCCCGAGTCTGACGTAGCCGCCAAGGCACAGGAAACCCTCGACAAAGTGCGCTCCGACGCCCGGGCACCGCACTTCGTGAAGGCCAAGCTCTCGCAGCTGCAGTCGCTGATCACCATGCTGAACGATCCCGACTGGCCCCTCGGCGCCGAGGAACGCGCCGATGTGGTGAGCGCACTCGCGTACTTCTACGACCCCAAGGACATCATCGACGACAGCGTGCCGGTACTCGGCCTGCTCGACGACGCGATCATGATCGAGTTGGTCACCCGCGAGATGCGCAACGAGATCCAGGCCTACGAGGACTTCTGCGCCTACCGCACCCGCGAGGAGTCAAAGGGCGGTCGCGAGATTTCCCGCGAGGATTGGCTGGCCTCCAAGCGCAAGGAGCTCATGGACGGCATGCGTAACCGCATGAATTCGCGCAGCCGCGGCGGACGCTTCACCCGCTTCTCCTTCCGCTGATCCCGGATCTGCGGCTCGAAAAAAAGGCCCCTTGCGGGGCCTTTTGCGTTTCAGGTCCGGCTGCGTGGCGCTCGCCAGACCTTGATGGCTTCGATCACTACCGGTAAGACCGAAACCACGATGATCCCCAGGATCAGCAGCGTGAAATTCTGGCGCACCACGGGAAGGTCGCCGAAGGCGTATCCCGCATAGATGAAAGCGCCCACCCACAGGAAAGCACCGGCCACGTTCCACAGCAGGAACACGCGGTAGGGCATGTGCCCCAGCCCCGCCACGAAGGGCGCGAAGGTACGCACGATGGGAATGAACCGGGCGATAACGATGGTCTTCGGGCCGTGGCGGGCATAAAAGCGCTCGGTACGGTCGAGGTAGTCGCGCCGGAAAACACGTGAGTGGGGGTCGCGGAAGAGTCGCAGGCCCGCACTCCGGCCCACCGTGTAATTGACTGAATCCCCCAATACCGCCGCCGTGAAAAGCAGCACCGCCAACAGGTGGACATCAAGCCCCCCTCCCGCCGCCAGCGCGCCGGCAGCAAAGAGCAGCGAGTCACCGGGCAGGAAGGGCGTGACGACCAGCCCCGTCTCGCAGAACACGATCAGGAAGAGGATCGCGTAGACCCAGAGGCCATAGTCACGGAACAGGTCCAGCAGATGCTGGTCTGCGTGCAACACAAAACCCGGGAGCAGGCCGAGGACTTCCATGCCTCAGGCGCTCTCGCGGGCATGGCCCGCTCCTGCACGGAGGGCACTGCCGTGCGCGCCACGCACCCGCACAGAACGCAACGCATGCGCCGGAGCCCCCTGCAGGAGCGCGCCATGCGCGCGACCATGCCGCATACGCATGGGTCAACCGTAGACCGGGAAGCGCGCGCAGATGGCTTTCACCTTCTCGCGCGTGGCCGGGATCACGCTGGCGCTGTCGCCCTTCTCGAGGGAATCGAGCACATCGCAGATCCAGTGTGTGAGCTCCACCGTCTCGGCAAGCCCGAAACCGCGCGTGGTGATCGCAGGCGTGCCCACGCGGAAACCGCTGGTCACGGCCGGCGGGCGCGGGTCACCGGGGACGGCGTTCTTGTTCACGGTGATGTAGGACTGACCAAGCGCCTCGTCGGCGTCCTTGCCCGTGTAGGGCTTACCGATCAGGTTCACGAGCATGAGGTGGTTGTCGGTGCCGCCCGAAACAATGTTGATGCCACGCTCGAGGAAGGTGGCGGCCATGGCGCGGGCGTTGTCGAGCACCTGCTGCTGGTAGGCCTTGAACCCGGGCTGCAGCGCCTCGAGGAAGCTCACGGCCTTGGCAGCGATCACGTGCATCAGCGGGCCGCCCTGCGTGCCCGGGAACACGGCAGAGTTCAGCTTCTTGGTGATCTCGTCGTTGGCGCGGGCAAGGATGATCCCACTGCGCGGCCCGCGCAGTGTCTTGTGCGTGGTGCTGGTCACGACATCGGCAAAGGGCACCGGGTTCGGGTAGAGGCCCGCGGCCACCAGACCCGAGACATGCGCCATATCAACCAGGAAGTACGCCCCGACCGCATCGGCAATGGCGCGGAAACGCGCCCAGTCGAGCACGCGGGAATAGGCCGAGAAACCGGCGATGATGAGCTGCGGCTTGTGCTCGTGCGCGAGGCGCTCGACCTGCGCGTAATCGACCTCGCCGGTGGCGGGATCCAGGCCGTACTGCACCGCGTTGTAGATCTTGCCCGAGAAGTTCGGCTTGGCGCCGTGGGTGAGGTGGCCACCGGCGTCGAGGCTCATGCCAAGGATGGTATCGCCGTGCTTCAGCAGCGCGAGGAAGGCAGCGCTGTTCGCCTGCGAGCCCGAGTGCGGCTGCACATTGGCGTAATCCGCGCCAAACAGCTGCTTGGCGCGCTCGATGGCCAGCACCTCGGCCTTGTCGACTTCCTCGCAGCCACCGTAGTAGCGCTTGCCCGGATAACCCTCGGCGTATTTGTTCGTGAGCACCGAGCCCTGCGCGGCGAGCACGCGGGGGCTCGCGTAGTTCTCGGAGGCGATCAGCTCGATGTGCTCTTCCTGGCGGCGGACTTCAGCGCCGATGGCGGCTGCCAGCTCAGGGTCGAAACCGTCGATGGACATCGTCTTGTCAAACATGGGCTTTACCTCGGAAGGGGCTCTGCGCAGCACGGCGGTGCCACAACGGACCGCGCGATTCTACCCGAAGCCCCGCGCGTCACGGCCTCCGGTTTTTTCGGTGTTCTGCCTGACGTTTCGCGCG
>CAIYPF010000033.1 GCA_903928015.1 uncultured Gammaproteobacteria bacterium
CCGGTGCCGCAGATCCTGCCCGCACCAGACGGAGCGCTCTTCCGGAACGTGCAAGTTCCCGCGGTTCCCGAAGCCCGGCAGGTGGATGTCTTCGCGTGGGTCGATGGACGGCAGCTCGGCTCGGTGGAAGGCGGGGTGGAACTCGATGCCGAGGCCATACGCGGGATCTACCGCACCATAGGCTTGCTGGCCGCGCGGCTGCACGAGCAGACGGCGGCCTGGACGCTGCCCGAGGGTTTTGTGCGGCACGCCTGGGATGCAGACGGGCTGGCGGGACCTGCGCCGTTCTGGGGACGCTTCTGGGAACTGTCACAGTTGAACGACGATGAGCGCCGTTTGCTCGTGCAGGCGCGCGATGCGGTGCACGCGGGCCTCTCGGCCTACGGAGCAGACCCCGCCAACCAGGGCCGCTACGGCCTGATCCATGCCGATCTCGTGGCCGAGAACCTGCTGGTCGACGGCGACGAGGTACGGCTGATCGATTTCGACGACGCAGGCTTCGGCTGGCATCTGTTCGAGTTGGCGACCGCGCTCTACTTCGAGAGCGACGCGCCGCACTTCGAAGCGGCCTTCGAGGCGCTGGTCGAGGGTTACCGCTCGGTGCGGAGCCTCCCTGACACGCAACTCGCGCACATGCCGCTCTTCTTCGCGGCGCGCAGTTTCACCTACCTCGGCTGGATCCACACGCGCCCCGAGACCGAAACCGCACGTACGCTGGGACCCATGCTGATCGACATGGCCTGCCGGGCGGCGCGGCGGTATCTGGGCTGACCCTAAGGCGCGCTGCCGCATACCTCACCCTGCCCGGCCTGCAACTGCAGTATCGTGGCAAGGACACTCCGGACAGCAGGGAAGGCTGGTGGACCGATGAGCGACTCCGCCCCGCAAGGGCCCGTGCCTCCGCAAACCGAACCGGGAGCCCGCCACCGCCCGCAGCTGACCGCGACGCCGCGAGGCTGGCTGCGCTGGCTGCCCGGTCTGCAGACCATGCGCGAGTACCAGATCAGCTGGCTGCGGCATGACGTCATGGCCGGACTCGCCCTGACCGCCGTGCTGGTGCCGGTAGGCATCGCCTACGCCGTCGCCTCCGGCGTGCCTGCCATCTGCGGCTTGTACGCCACGATTTTCGGCCTGCTTGCCTATGCCTTGTTCGGCCCGAGCCGCGTTCTGGTTCTGGGACCGGACTCTTCGCTGGTTGCCCTGATTCTCGGCGTGGTGCTGCCCTTGTCGGGTGGCGATCCGGCACGCGCCATGTCGCTGGCCGCGATGCTCGCGCTGGTGTCCGGAACGATATGCGTACTTGCCGGCAGCCTCCGCCTGGGCTTCGTGACCGAGTTGCTTTCGAAGCCGATCCGTTATGGCTACATGAACGGCATAGCGCTGACGGTGATCGTCAGCCAGCTACCCGCCTTTTTCGGCTTCAAGATCGCCTCCGCCGGCCTGTTGCAGCAGGCATGGGCATTTTTGCAGGCGCTGGCGCAGGGCAGGACCAACCTCGTTTCGCTGGGGCTGGCCTGCGGCACATCGCTGGTGGTTCTCGTGCTCCGGCGTCGCACGGGCATACCGGGTGTGCTCGTTGCCGTGGCGGGCGCGACCCTGCTGAACGCATTCCTGGAGGAGACGCTGCGCGCGGGCGTCGACGTCGTGGGTGCCCTGCCTCAGGGCTTGCCGGCCATCCGCATACCGCTGATCCGTTTCGACGACATCGCGCCGGTGCTGCTCGGAGGCTTGGCGGTGGCGCTGGTGTCCTTTGCCGATACAAGCGTCCTTGCACGCAGCTATGCAGCGCGTACCGGCGACCTGCCCGACCCGAACCGGGAAATGGTGGGGCTGGGCGCCGCCAATCTGGCGGCAGGGCTTTTTCAGGGCTTTCCGGTCAGCGCGAGTGCATCGCGAACACCCGTGGCCGAAATGGCTGGCGCAAAGACACAACTGACCGGTGTGGTAGGCGCTCTCGCCGTGTGCCTCTTGCTCGTGCTCGCACCCGGCCTGCTTGCGAGCCTGCCCCGTGCGACGCTGGCCGCGGTGGTCATCGCCTCTGCCTGTGCATTGGTGGAGGTCAGCGACCTGCGCCGCATCTACCGCATCCAGCAATGGGAATTCTGGCTCTCGATGGGCTGCTTCGCGGGCGTGGCGCTCTTCGGCGCGATCCCGGGGATAGGGCTCGCCATCGTGGCTGCCGTCATCGAATTCCTGTGGGACGGCTGGAGACCGCATTTCGCAGTGCTTGGCCGCGTCGAGGGCATGAAGGGTTACCACGATCTCAAACGCTACCCCGATGCGCGCCAGGTGCCGGGGCTGTTGCTGTTTCGCTGGGACGCGCCCTTGTTTTTCGCCAATGCCGAGTTGTTCCAGTCGCGTGTGCTGGAAACAGTTGCCGCCTCAGCCACGCCGGTGCGATGGCTGGTGGTGGGCGCCGAACCGATCACCAGCGTTGATGTCACGGCCGCCGACGTGCTGGATGATCTCGACCGCATCCTGCGCGCGGCAGGCATCGAGTTGTGTTTCGCGGAAATGAAAGATCCCGTGAAGGACAAGCTCAAACGCTTCGGCCTGCACACCAACCTGGGCGAGGAGCGATTCTTTGCCACCATCGGCGAGGCCGTGAACAGCTACCTGGACATGTACGCCGTGGACTGGGTCGATTGGGAAGACCGGACCTGAGAAGACGACCGCTTCAGCTTTGTGAAGCTGATGGCTGCTGACGCGCCCCTACGCTCATCTCCAGCGCGGCAACCACAGCTCTCAGCGAGGTCGCTTGCGTCATCAATTCGTCAGCGGCTGCCGAGCCCTCCTCTGCGCCGGCAGCGGCCTGCTGCGTCACATCCTCGATCTGCTCCAGCGCGCTGCTGATGCGCGACAGCGCACGCAATTGCTCGCGGCTGCCCTGCTGGACTTCGTCGACAAGGGAACGCACTCCCGAGGACTGCTCGGTCAGCGTCCGGATGGCGGCGGCAACGTCGTTCACCTTGCGTTTCCCCGAGCGCGATCGGTCAATGGACTCCTCGATCAGCTCAGCGGTCTCGCGCGCCGCCTGTGCGCAACGCTGGGCGAGGTTGCGTACCTCGTCGGCGACCACCGCGAAACCGAGCCCTGCCTCACCCGCACGCGCCGCCTCCACCGCGGCATTCAGCGCAAGGATGTTCGTCTGGAAGGCGATCTCGTCGATCACCTTGTTGATGCGCGAGATGCGACCGCCCGCCGTGTCTATCTCGTCCATGGCAACGACCATATCTTCCAGAAGCGCAACCGTGCCCTGGAACTGGCCCTGTTCCCGGCTGACCAGATCACCCGCAGAGCTCGTTTTCTGCGCATTCGTGGTCGCCATGGAACTCGTCTCACGGGTCGAGGCTGCGATGTTTTCGATCGACGCGACCTGCTCGGCGGTTCCCTGCGCAAGCGAACGGCTGGCCGACGCAACCTGCGATGCGCCGCTTGCAACGTTCTCCGATGTCGCCGAGAGCGCGTCGATCGCCATTCGGAGGGCTCTCGCGTGACCGCGAATGCTGGCCCAGGTGATGGCAACGGCGAGCGCTGCAAGGCCGATAACCGACAGCATCAGCAGTCCGCTGCGCGCCTGCGCGCTCTTTACGGTCGAATCCGTGCGCAGATCGAGCATTGCCTCGAAGGCACTGATCGGCTGCATGATCTTTTTCTTGTCCTCGTGGTATTTCGCGTCGTGCATGATCCGCCGCGCCATTGCGAGGTCAGGCGCGGCCTTGCGCGAGTAACCGCCCTTGCCATCCTCGAACTCGCCCTTGACCGCGTGCATGGCGATGGTCTCGGTGGTCACCAGTGCGTTGGAGTTGTCCTCGGACTCCTTCAGCTTGGCGAACTCCTCGTCCGTGAAACCCTGCTCCTCCATCAGTCGCCGCAACGCCACAGTGCGGCCATCGGGTCTCGGCCTGCTGCCGTTGCGGACGTCCAGGATGTGCCAGTACGCATCTTCGTAGGCGGAATCTGCCGTGACCACATAGGTTCTGGCGAGGCGCGTCAACTCCTCGGAACTGGTGCGAAGTTCATTGGCCAGCCGGTAAGACTGGTAGCGATTCGCCTGCGCCTGGTTGAGGGCGTTCAGGTTCCACAGGGCGAGTGCCGACAGGAGCACGAGGCCGAACACCGGCAAGAGCGTCGTCAGCTGGAGTCGTTTGAGCGTATTCATTGTTTTCTCCTCCCCGGGCCCCAGGGGCACCCGACGAGTTCGAACTTCCGGAGATCGGGCGCACGGAGTGTAGTCTGATCGGGGGCCACGCGCGGCCACGCCATCCCCACCACCTCCACGCCGGGCAGGTGCGCCGCTAATGGGCGTCGGGCTTCAGTTCGCCAGCGCGAATAGCCACGTTGAGAACGTTTTCTTTCATGGGGATCGGGCAGGTGGCATAGGCAGTGAACGCACAGGGTGGATTTACCGCGCGGTTGAAATCCAGCAGGACATGGCCATTTTCCGGCATCCGGGTATTCAGAAAGCGTGCGGCGCCATAGGTTTCGTGGGCGCTGGTGTGATCGCGAAACACAAAAAACAATGAATCCCCCTCGATGATTGGGGTCAGTTCGACGGTTTCGCCGTCCGCGGTGAAACGCGCCAGCCCCGGCGCTGTCTGTTCGTTTATGTTTCCAAGGACATCCGGAACACCCACTTTTCTGGGTGGGTCAAACGGAACCCAATCTGCGTCGATCCGGAAAGACGGATTCGGGGCATACCAGCGTCGCCCGGAGAAGTGTCGGCGTGCTTCGGAATCTTCGTCTTTCACGCGAACCGCTATGCCGTTTTTTCGTTTGATGACGAAGAACTTCACATGCCCCGACTTCACCGTCGCGGGAGCAACGCCGTCAACGGCGTCATCATTCAAATCAACCGGGCTTACGCGGTCGCGGGCCTTGAGGGGTGTGCCGTCGATTTCAACGTCAGCGGCAAGCGTGAGCGAAACCTTTTCGCCGAGCAGTGAAAGTGTGCCAACGCTTTTTGCGGCCGAGGGGGCAAGTGTGATGGCATTGCCCGGATCGGACCCGATGGTGGTGTCGCCTTGTTTCAGCCAGAAAAGTCCGACAACGGTCAGCCAGCCTTCGGGGCCGCGCAAACTCTCTTCGGCCCTGCTTCGGTACTCAGTGATCTCCTTTTCGTAGGCGGGATCCACCTGGAACTCCTGTCGGCGTTGCCCGGAAAAACAAACCCCCGCAAAGGCAGTGACGCCAATCAGAACACACGCCGGGATTTTTGTTTTCGTCATACCCGAAAAAGCCTTTGGTTGTTCTTCAACCTGAAGCAGGCGCCTGCTGTCGGTTGCGTTGCAATCTACGCGGTTCGGGGAGTCACCTCAAATTGCTCGACCCTGGATGGGCTCAGCCCGCCCGTTTGCGCTCACAACCAAAAAAGCTGTCGCGGCAACGCGCTGTAAGCGGGCTCCCCGCCAAAGCGCCATCAATGGCGGATGGCCGTCCGGGCACTGCTATCGGTGGAGGACCACTGCGCAAGGCGGAGTGCGAGGAGCATCTCGCGCTGATGCCGGCGCTCCTCTTCCGCGGCCCGGAAGAGGCGCAACTCATCGTTGAAACGCTTCGCCAGCAGCCGCAGGAAATCGATGATCCGATCGTGCTCTGCGGAGTCTGCGATATCCGGCAAGCCCTGCTCGGTGCTGCGCACGTACAGCTGCAGCAGGCTGCCAACCTCGCGCATCTCCGTCTCGCTCGCGACACGGCCATCGGGAAGGTGGATAGCGAGGGGGCCAGGTATGTGATCCATGTGTGCATCCGTCTTTCGGTCGCGCCTCCGGAGCGGAGGCGTCTTACCGATATAGACGGATCACAGGAGCAGTGGTTCAGACGGATCGTGTAAAAGGTTGTAACAGCAGAAGCGCCCCTACGCCCTTCTCCAGCGCGGCATCTACCGCACCATCGGCACGTTGGCCCCGCGCCAGCGCCCGCCGCTCGCCGTCTCAGAGCGGCGAGCGCGCGATCGACAGCAGTTCCCGGGTATCGATGGTGGACGCGCGGCGCTGGATATCTGCGGCATAGCGCGGTGCGAGCGATTTCGCTTCGGGCAAGAGCTCCTGGAACGTGGACTGGAGCAAGGCCGTGCTCATCTGTCGCCCACCCGCGTAATAGCGCTCGGCAACACGCCCCAGCGCCCAGGTACTCGCGAAGCTCATCCCCGAACTCGCGGCCTGCCGGCCCACCGAGCGTCCAAGCCCGCCGAGCACGCTGCCCAGCACGCCGCCGAGCAGCTTGCGACCTACCTGCTCCAGATACTGCGAGCCCAGGCCCACGCCGACGGTGGCGATGAAATCCTTCGCCTGACTCGCATCCATCGGGTAGCCGTACGAGCGCCCGATGCGGTACACGAGCCGCACTTGCAGCGGAATGATGGCGAGCGTCGAGAGCGACTCGGGCAGCAGTTCCAGCGCTGCGTTCAGGATCGAGGCGTCGAGGACCATGCGGTCCATCTGATCGCGCGGGATGTCGCTTGCGCGAGGAGCTCCAGCCGGCGCCGGCGGTGGCGCAGCCGGCAGGACGTCCGCGCTGGCGGCGATGCCCTCCGCACGCTCGGAAAACGCCGCCGCGCGCGGCGCAGCGATGCCCAGCGCGACGGCGAGGCGCTCGAGAAAAGCCCGCTCAGCGGGGGTCTGCACGCCATCGGCATCGCAGACGCCCACGGCCATCTCGTAGGCGAGCGAACGCGCCTCCGGAGACACGAGCCTTGCCGCAAGGGCTTCGGGCTCGGGTTTCTTCAAAAGCACCTCTCGGTACAGCGCGGCGAGGTTCAGACCACCCTCACTGTCCAGTGCATCGGCGACATCGCGGATCGCAGCGCGCTCGCGCTCGTCCTTGGTGCCGTCGGCAAACGCCGCCACCAGCGCAATGGAAAGGATGGCTTCCTGCTGGCTGCGGTCTAATACATCGCTCATGGTGAAGTCTCCGTCCGGGTGGGCAAAGATGAGGCACGCTCCGACCCTAACGGGGCCGGAGTACAGAGGGGGAGGCTGCCCGATGCGCGTGCGCGAAGGCGAAACATCATCCCTTGCCCGGGAGTCTACGCCCGGCGCGTGCCGGACAGATTGCCCGCCTCGCCCCGCCCGCCACCCCGCTCAGAAATAGGCCTGCCCGCCGTCTACCGCAATGCTCTGCCCGGTGACGTAACCTGCCTCATCGGTGCACAGCATGACCGCGAATCGGCCGATGTCGCGTTCGCAACTGCCGACACGGCCAAGCGGTATGGACTGCAGGAAGGCATCGCGGTCACCGGCGATGCTGGTTCCCATCCAGTCCATGAGGGCCGGGGAATCGGCGCAGGGAAGGATCGTGTTGACGCGTATGCCGTCCTTCGCCCACTCGCAGGCCGCCGCGCGGCTGAGCGAGCGGATGGCCTCTTTCACGCAGGCATAGGTGCCGTAATAGGCAAAATCCCAGCGCATCGCGGAAGTGCTGCCCAGGTTGATGATGCTGCCGCCTCCCTTGAGGTACGGGTAGCAGAGCTTCATGAGCCGGAAAGATGCGAGCGGCCCCGACTCCCAGCCCGCGTTGAACGCCTCGTCGCTCACCGACATCAACGGCCCGAGCGCAACCTCCTGGGCATTGTTGACGAGGATGTTCAGCGCACCGAAAGCCTGCACCACATCCGCAACAGAACGTTCGAGCGCGGCGGGATCCTTGACGTCGCAGGGCAACGCCAGCGCACGACCACCGCGTTCACCGATCCCCGCGCAGGTCTCGTCGAGTTTGCTGGCCGTTCTCCCCAGCACGGCCACGGACGCACCTTCGGCCGCCATGGCGAGGGCAATACCTCGTCCGACGCCTTGCCCCGCGCCTGTGACCAGCGCCACCTTTCCGTCGAGCTTTCCCATGTGTCCCCCTGTGCGTGGACCTGGAACAGGCCCCTGAATGATCCGTCAGCTATGCCAGCGACACCGAGGGAAACCAGTCCTCCCGAAGTCGCTGCCCGTTCACCATCCCGTGCCCGGGAAAGGGCGGGGAGGTGCGGCCGGGACGCTCGACGAAGCGGGCATCATCGCCCAGATAACGGACCGAAAATGCGCGTCGCCGGGACGCACCCACGTTGCCGCGCGCGCCGTGGAGGGTCGAGAAGTGGAATGCGATCGCATCACCCGGCTCCATCGGCCACTCGAGGATGTGCATACCGTCGGCATCCGGATCGGGTACCGGGCGATAGTGCTCCGCGTCAGGATAAAAGCTCTGCTCCGACACCCAGCGGGTAGGCCGCACAGGGCGATCCCACAGATGCGATCCGGCCACGCAGCGCAGCGTGGCATCGCTCACCGGATCCAGCGGCACCCAGAAACTCAGGTTCTGCTGGCCTTCCACGAAGTAATACGGGCTGTCCTGATGCCATGGCGTGGCCGCGGAGGTGCCGGGTTCCTTGACCAGCACGTGGTCATGGAAAAGCTGAACGCTGCGCGATTGCATCAAGGCAGCAGCAACCCCGGCGATGCGCGGATCCATCACGACCGAGGCGAACTCGGGTATGCGCGTCCAGTTGCAGTAATCGTCGAAGAAGCGGCCGGTGTCGCCAGGCTTGAGGTTCTCGGCGGCGTAGGGCCCCGGCTCCGCCATGTTCCGCTCGACGCCCTCGCGCAGTTGCCCGAGGAACGGGGCGAAAAGCCCCTTGATCAGGACGGCGCCGTCACGCGCGTAGTCCCGGATGGCCCGCTGATACATCACAGGACGGCGCGCCGCGGTCCACGACGCCCAGCGCCCCCTCGGTCAGGCAGGTCTACGGGACCGCCACAGGCGGGATCGGTCACGGGCAGTAACGTGGGCATCGCTTTGCTCCCGATGCGACAGGCGGCGAAGCTCTGGGGCCCGGGCGATCCGCCCGGTCATGCGGTCACAGTAGACACGTCGGCTGGTACCGAGTCCAGCAAGCAGGATGCCGCCTGGCGACTGCCTCGGGCAGAGCCCGCATGCTGCAACCCGGGCAGTCCTCCTCAGCCCGGCACATCCACCCCGGTGTGCAGCGGCTCCCCGAACACCCGCAACAACAGCGGCGTGAGCGCCTGCAGGGGGGCGAGCGGCCGATCGGGCGGCTGCAGCCCGTTCACGAAACCTTCCCCTCGTAAGCGCGCGAGGAGTTCCGTGTTCCGGCTGATCACATGCACCGGCACATCCCAGGGAGCTCCGGGCCCGGTCACCGCACCGATGGGCTGGTGGTCGCCGATCACGATCAGCACGAGATCCGGATCGGCTCGCTCGGCAATGAAGCCCGCGAGCCAGCCGAGCGTGTACCGGAATGCTGCGATGTACTGCGGCGTTGGCTGCGTCCAATCCTGCGGCACCGCGAGCGCGGCCTCGCGCTCGGCAGGCGTGTAGGCCGTGCCGGCGGCAAGCGCTGCCCAGTCCGACACCAGCGGTGCGAGAGGCGCAAAAGGCGCGTGCGTGCTCACCGTCGGGAACATCACGAAACGCGGCGCCGGTGAGCCGTGCCGGGCGGCTGCGGAAAGCTCGTCGCGCTCGAGCAGCGCCATCGCCGCCTGGTCGGGCACCTGCCAGTAGCCGAAGCCTGGCCCCCGGTAGCCGAGGGTGTCGAGTTCGCCATAGCGATCGAAGCCCCAGAAACGGCCTTCCGGCCACGGTCGCTGGATCCCCGGCACCCACGCGACGGTGCGGTAGCCATGCGCGGAGAAATGCGACACCAGCGATGAGCGGCGGCTGCGCAGCAGCCCCGCATAGACATCCGGCTCGCGGGTGTCGAGGCCGGAGAGCAGCGCCGCATGCGCGAGCCATGAGGCGCCACCGAAGGTCGGTGAGACGACGCGGGCAGACACCACGCTGCGATCACTGCGGGAAATGGCACGCGCCAGCACCTCACGCGCAGGCGCGAGTGATGCCCGGATATGCGGATCGTCCAGCGTGATCGCACCGTAGGCCTCGAGGAACAGCACAACCACATCGGATCCGCCGAGCACCGACAGATCCCTGTCGAACGCAGGGCTTGCCGGCAGCGACGCATCGAGCCGCTCCGGAGACATCGAACGCGCCATGGCGCGAACCTGCTTTGCCACGCTGCCCGAAACGGGCTCCGCGAAGACCTGATGCACGGGGAAGCCCAGTCGTGGCGCGATGCACCACGCGAGTACGAGCAGGAGCGCTGCCAGCGGCAGCGCCGATTGCACGGGCGAGTGATGCAGCCCCTGCGCGGTCCAACTGATCAGGGTGCGCAACAACAGGAACAGCAGCCCGATCAGCAGCACCGCCGCCATCACGCCGCCGCCCAACGCGAACCACGCCTGCTCCGCGCCAGCCATGCGCAGCAGCTGCCAGACATGCTGTCCGTCCCAGTAGAGATTCACGGGGCGCCCCAGCAACGCACGGCTCGTCACATCCGCGTACCGCCACAGCACGCCAAAGCTGACGATCACGGCCAGCACACCGGCGCTCCGCGGCGAGGGACCGCGAGCGAACCGCACACAGAGCGCGAGCACAATCACCAGCAAGGCCAGCTCCACCGACACCCGGAGCTGCGGCACCACGCCAATCCCCGGCCAGAGGTTCGCGAAGGTGAGGAGTGCATTCAGCCCGAGGAGCGCGAGCCCGAGCCGGACAAGGGGCCAGCCGCCCATCCTGCTCATCGCCCTGCGCCCTCCGCTTGTTTAGCATGGGAGCGCGCGCCGGCCGAGGGCACGCAGCACACCCACCTCCGAGGACGCATCGCGTGCCGCACACCGACCTCCATACGCGCTGGCAGGATCAGACCCCCGATGGCCTCGCGGCGCTGGCTGCAGCGGGCGCGGTGGTGCTCTGGCCGCTCGCCGCGATCGAACAGCACGGCGAGCACCTGCCGCTCTCGACGGACCTCGATATCGCGCTCGGGCTCACGGCCGCGGCTCTGGAGCAAGTGCGTGCGGACGTGCCCGTGTGCGTGCTCCCGCCGCTCGCCGTGGGCATGAGCCTGGAGCACACGCATTTCCCGGGCACGCTCAGCTTCTCGCCGCAAACCGCTCTCGCCGTGATGACCGAGATCGGCGAGAGCGTCGCGCGCGCCGGCTTCAGGCGCCTCGTGCTGCTGAACGCACACGGCGGCAACCGCGCCCTCGTGGACCTCGCAGCACTCGCGCTGCGTGAATCGCGGAACATGCTGGTGGTGCGCGCGAACTACTTCATGATCGCGGCACCCGCCGATGCGCTGCCGGAGGCCGAGTTGCGCCACGGACTGCACGGCGGCGCGCTCGAGACAGCCATGATGCTGCACCTCGCGCCGCAGGCGGTGCGCCTCGACCGGTTCCCGCAGGCGCGGAGCCTCGGCGAGGACATGGCCGAGGCAGGACAGGTGCTCGGGCCCGAGGCCGAGGCGGGTTTCGCATGGATGGCAGAAGACCTTCACCCTGGCGGCACCGCGGGCGACGCGCGTCTGGCGAGTGCCGCGCTCGGCGAGCGCTTGCTCCGTCACTACGGCAGCAAACTCGCACGGGTGATCGAGGAGAGCTTCGAGTTCGCTCTCTCGCGTCTGGGGCACCGGGACTGAGCGCCGCTTCGGAAGCATCATCCGCGCCCCGCATCCGGGGCGATCGCCGGCGCGGGCTCCGCCGGATCATCGAACAGCGCGTGAAGCAGATGGCCCTGGCGGTCCGCCATCGCCAAGAGGTAACGGCGATTGTGCCGGGTGAGCGGCCCGAAGAGCGCCTGGCGGTTCGCGACCTCGGTGCCGGCCTCGCAGAGGGCCGTGATCTTCGCCGGGTTGTTCGTGAGCAACGTCACGCGTGGCACACCGAGTGCGGCCAGCATGTCGTGCGCGATACGGTAATCCCGCTCGTCATCGCCGAAACCGATCGTGCGGTCCGCGTCGACGGTGTCGAGGCCTTCGTCCTGCAGGCGATACACGCGCAGCTTGTTGGCGAGTCCGATACCACGCCCTTCCTGCGCGAGGTAGAGCAGGATCCCTCCGCCCTGCGCGTTGATGGTGGCGATGCTGCGCTGCAGTTGCTCGCCGCAATCGCAACGCTGGCTGCCGAACACATCCCCGGTAAGGCAGGCGCAGTGGAGACGCACCGGCACGGCCTCTGGCCAGCGCGCGGGATCCCCCACCAGCACGGCAACGTGCTCTTGCAAGCCGTCGCGTTCGCGGAACAGCACAAAGCGGCTGTCCACGCCCTGCGCGAGCGGCACACGCGCCTCGCCGGCGCGAACGAGCCGCGGGGCCCCGTCACAGAGCGCGAGCGCCTCCTCGAGGGGCACGCGCAGGAACTCCCCCTCTCGCACTGCCGCATCTACCGCCCCCGCGTTGCCGGCAGGCACCCGCACGGCAAGACCCGCGGGCAGCACGCGCGCACGCCGCAGCAGTCTCACGGCGGCCTGCTCGGTCGCAACGCAGTCGCGCAGAGAGGCGCCTTCCGGCACGTGCTGCGCGTGCTCACCCGCGAGTCTGAGCAGTTCGGCGGGGCTGGCAGGCAGCACGATCGGCAGAGCGGCAAACTCCGCGATATCAGGGACCGACATGCTCGCGAGCCGATGCCCGGTGAGCAGCAAGGCACAACGATCTCCTCCCAACTCACGAAACCGCGCGATACTCCCGGTGGTGATGCCCTCGACCGGGTGCACGAGCATGTCGCCCGTGTGGTCGGCGATGAGCACGGGCAAGCCCCGGTGCAGATCGAAAACCGCTCGCTCTGCATGTCGCATCGGTCACCTCCATGGAGTGGTTCCGGCTGCCGCACCCTCCACGTCGTACGGAAGGACTCTTGAATGCCGATTGAAGAGATTACGGAGGCCGAGGCCTGGTCGGCCACAAGATCCTCGATTAATCGTCAGCGGGCGGGGGTAGAGCGCGCGTCGAACAGTGGTTCGGACGGTCCGATACATTTTCTGCCGGACGGCTCCTGGCACGCCGAGCGGCCCGTATCGGCGCCGGCGCAGAGCCTGCTCGAGGTCTTTGCGCCACTCGTGTCACGCACGGGGCCGCTCGTCATAGGGCAACTCGGGCAGAGCCTGGACGGACGGATCGCCACCCACACCGGCGCCTCGCACTACATCAACGGCGAGGCCGCACGGACGCACCTGCACCGGTTGCGGGCGATCGTCGATGCCGTGGTGATCGGCGTGGGCACTCTCAACGCGGATGATCCCCAGCTCACCGTGAGGCACGTCGAGGGACACAACCCGGCAAGGGTGCTGCTGGACCCCACGGGACGGGCACGTGCGGACTGCCGCATGTTCCGCGACGGGCAGGCGCGCGTGCTGCATCTGCAGGCGCAGGGCGCGGGCGCGGGCGACCCGCAGTTGCCAGCGGGCATCGAGAGCGTGCAGCTACCGCATCACCCTGCGTACGGAATCCACCCTGCGGTCGTGCTGCAGTCCCTGGTGGAGAGGGGGTTGCGGCGCGTGCTGGTGGAAGGTGGAGGGCTCACCGTGTCGCGTTTCCTCGAGGCCGGGGCGCTGCACAGGCTGCACCTTCTGGTGGCACCGATGCTGATCGGCTCGGGGCGCCCGGGGATTTGTCTGCCGCCCATCGACACCCTGGAGGCAGCGCTGCGCCCGCGCTGCCGGGTGTTTGCCTGTGGCGCAGACAGCCTCTTCGATCTGGCGCTGGACGCCCCTGCGGCAGCGACTTCAACCGGGGCTATCTGAGGTGACCTCCGCCTGCACCGCGGGCGGTGACCGGACCGCAAGCAGCAGGAAAGCGCCCGCAAGCGCCGACACCAGCACGAGCACGCCATACAGCAGTGAAATCGCCACGCCCTGCGCCACCGGCAGGCCGGCGAGCATCCAGATACCTGCCGCCGCGCCCTCACGGATACCCCAGCCCGCCAGCGAGAGCGGCACCGACATCGCCACCAGCACCCAGAGGATGAGTGGCACCAGCGCGAGCGCGCCCGTCCCGACGCCCAGTGCGCGGGCACAGCAGAGATACACCACTACATAGCTGCCCACCAGCGCCAGCGAGAGCAGCAGCTGCGGGAACCACGCGCGGCGCGAGAGCACGGCCTGCCCGAAGTCGCGGCCGAACCACGCCAACGCAGGCAACATCCGGCGCGCGAGCACTGCGGCGGCGATCAGCGCGAGGACGATGCCTGAAAGGCCGAGCGTGAGGCTCTGGCCACGCCCGTTCCGGCATTCCACGCCGATCGAAGGCGCCCATGGCAAGGCGAGAAGCGCGCAGGCGAGCAGTACAAGCTGCCCCGCAGCCCGCTCGATCATCACAGCGTGCCAGGCCGCGCGCGTGGCCGGGGCGGTGCGCGCGTGGCGCCAGGCACGGGTGAGATCACCCGCGACCCCACCCGGTAGTACCTGGTTCAGGACGTTGCCGAGGCAGTACTCGCGAAGTGCGCGCGAGAACGGCAGCGGCATGCCGAGCAGCCCGGTGGTGAACCGCCAGCGCCAGGCCGACAACAGCACCTGCGGCACGCTGAGAAGAAGCGCAAGCAGAAGCCAGGGGATCGACAAGGTCTCGAGCATACCGAGCAGACCCGCCGGCCCGACCCATGCGACCAGCCCTGCAAGGAGCAACACGCTCGAAAGCGCACGCAGCCACCAGACCCGGCTGCGCCGCGGCGCAGTGTCGATGGTGCTCACGCGTCCGGCTCTGTGCCCGCCCGCTCCCCACCGGGACAGGCGAAGAGATCGACATGGCCCACGCACATCCGGAAGGCGGGATCGCGGAGTGCCTCGCGTCTGCGGGCGTGCCAGGCGCGCAGACGCAGGGCCTCACCGGGCATCTGCGCCAGCGCTGCGTCACACCAGCCTTCCAAGAGCGCTGCGGCGAGTGCGGCCTCCCGCGGGCGATCCATGTGCAGCTGCCACGGGCTCGGTGCCACGTGCACGCGGTAGCCCACGGCGCGCAGGCTCGCGGCGAGATGCGCGTGTGCATCGGGGCCCAGCGCACCGCCCACGCCCTTGTCGCGCCGCTGGTGTGCGTTGAAGGCTTCCCGCGCGAGTTGGTCGCCCGGGTCCTCGTCCTGATGTGGTCCGCGACGGAACGACCACTCACCATCCACCGAGAGACTGAACAAGGCGGCCGCACCCGCGCGGGAGCACGCCGCCGCGAGGCGCTCGAGCCACGCTGCGCCCACCAGATCCATCAGTGCCGAAGCGCAGACCAGATCCACGCCTGCGAACGCATCAGGCGCGAGCGCGGCGAGATCCCGGCACTCACTGCGGAGCGCGACCGGCTGGCCAGCAGCATCACGAAGCAAGGCGCCACCGCGAACGGCGCGCTCGAGCAACAGGGCGTCGTGATCGACGAGGCACCACGCCTGCGGCCCCGGCAGCCGTGGCGCGAGGAACCGCGGGTTTGAGCCGCTGCCCGAGCCGAGATCCACGCAGGCGACAGGCGTTCTTCCACGTGCCTCGAGCCAGCGAGCCGCGCGTGCGGTGAGCGCCGGGGATCGGGCATCGGCATCAGCGCCCTCCCGGAGCGCGAGCCAGTCCGCATCGAAACGGCTCTCGGGGTGGGGCGAGTCGTTTGCGGTACTCACGCGCGCGCCCCCTCGAGTACAGCCGCAAAGGCCCGCGCCGCTTGCATCCAGTCGCCCTGGTGACCGCGCGCCTCCCGCGCCGCCGTGCGTAATGTCGCCCGCGCAGCACCATCGCGCAGCAGCTGTTCGAGCGCATCGGCCAAGGCCGCCGCATCGCCGGGCGGCACCAGCACCCCGGCGCCCGGGGGTAGGGTCTCGGCAAGCGCGCCGCCGCGCGTCGTCAGCACGGGCAGACCGTGTGCGATGGCCTCGGTCACGACCATGCCGTAGCCCTCGTAGAACGAGGGCAGCACGAAGAGATCCGCTCCGAGCCAATACTCCCGCAGACGCGCGGGCGGCAACTCCCCCGCAAGCGTGATGCGCCCGGCGAGCCCTGCCGCCGCGATGGCCTGCGTCACCGCGCTCGCATGGGGGGGATCGCGGTCAGCACTGCCCACCAGCGTGCACGACCAGGGCAACGCCTGCAGAGCCGCAAGGGCCTCGACGAGGATCAGATGCCCCTTCCGAGGCACGATGCTGGCGATGCAGAGAAGCCGCGGCGGCTCGTGGTCGGCCGCCGCGAGCGGGGACGGATCGATGCCGGGTTCCACCACATGGATGCTCCCTGGCGGAACTGCGTAATCCGCGAGCTGGCGGGCGGTGAAGCCGCTGGTCACCACCACCCGTCTTGCATGGACGAGGGCAGCGCGCTCGGTAGCTTCAAGGGTATCGCGCACGCTGGCGTCCAGGCCGTTTTCCTTGGCAAGCGGATGGTGAACGAGCGCCACCAGATCAAGGCGACGCGCGTGCTCGCGCACCACCTCGGGCAAGCCACCGAACACCAGCCCGTCGATGACAACACAGGCTCCGTCGGGGTGTTCGGCAAGGCACTGCGCGAGCGCACCCGCGGCACGCGCATCGGGCAAGGGGAATCGGCCCTCAAGGCCGTGGGTCTGCACCTGCCAGCCGAGCGCGGTCAGCCCCTCTGCGATACGGGCGTCGTAGAGGTAACCGCCAGTGAACTGTGCCGGCGAACCTGCAACAACGAAGCTGCACGCCCGGTTCACACGGGCCCTTCGTAGCTCGCCCACGCAATGTGTGATTCATGGAGCGTCACCGATATCACGTTCACGCCACGGGCGCCCGCGCCCAGCGCACCGGCGTGCAGTTCCGCGACCATGCGATCGAAGATCTCGCGCGCCATGAATTCGGTGGTGGTGTTCTTGCCCGAAAAGTCAGGCTCATCGTCGAGGTTGCGGAAATTCAGCGCCTCCAGCACGCGCTTCAGGGATTGCGCGGCCAGCCCGATGTCCACGACCAGTCCGTCGGCATCGAGCGCCTCGCGCCGGAACGTGAGGTCGACGATGTAGGTCGCGCCGTGCAGCCGTTGCGCGGGCCCGAAAATCTGCCCCTGGAAGCTGTGGGCGATCATGATGTGATCGCGGACGTTCAGGCTGTACATGCGCGTGTTTCCTCGGTGCTGTGTCTGCTGCGGACTTCAGGGTTGTTCGTACTGCACGCGGTGGCAAAGCACGCCACGCGGATCGCAGGCAAGGCGCCCCATGTTCAGGGGCAGGTCCCGGAAGCGGCCTTCGTCGTTGATAAGCGCCTCGAGGCGCTCGTCACGCAGCAATTCCAGTGCGAGCCCCAGCCGTCGGCGGGTGTCCCAGCGCGGCGCGCGAGACGGGGGCAGGCGTCCTACCTGACTCGACTTCAGCGTAAGACGACGCGAGTGGAACGCGCCACCGAGCGGCAACTCCACGCTTTGGCTGCCGTACCAGCTCATCTCGAGCACCATGGCCTCGAGGCCGGCAAGGCCGAGCGCGCTGCGAAGCCCCGCGGGATGGCCGCTTGCGTGGATCACGAGGTCACGATCCCCCGTCGCCTGCTCCGGGTGACTGAAACGGCATCCGAGCACGCGGGCGAGCGCCTCGCGCGCGGGGTCGATGTCGAGCAGATCCACTTCCGCGCCGGGAATCCGCGCACAGAGATAAGCCACGAGCGCACCCACCACCCCCGCGCCCACCACCGTGATCCGGTCACCCGGACCGGCTTGCGCATCCCACACCGCATTCAGGGCGGTTTCCATGTTGGCGGCGAGCACCGCGCGACCGCTCGGCAGATCCGCAGGCAACGGCGTCACCGCGGCGGCAGGCACCACATAGCGTGACTGGTGCGGGTGCAGGCAGAAAACGGTGCGTCCGAGGAGCGCCGCAGCGCCTGCCTCCACCACACCGACGCTTGCGTAGCCATACTTCACAGGAAAGGGGAAATCGCCGCTCTGGAAGGGCGCGCGCATCCGCGTGTACTCGGCCTGGGGCACCGCACCGCGCCAGATCAGGCTCTCGGTGCCGCGACTCACGGCGGAATACAGCGAGCGCACGAGAACTTCGCCGTCACGCGGATCGGGGATTACCTCGGGGCGTATCTCGCCGCACTGCGGCGAGACGACCCAGAAGGCCTCGGTGTGATGCGTCATGCGAAGCTTTCCTGCGCGGTGTAATAGCTGCCGGTTACAGGCCTGCGAGTGTATCGTCGAAGCCCCGCCACAAGTACCGGAGCACCATGCAGAGCAGATCTTCCGGAGCACCACACCCGCTCCTGATCGCCGAATTCGCGAGCGGCGGCGCCGCGGTCCTGCTGCTGGCGTCAGCGGCCGGCCGTTGGCTCGCGGCTCCACCGGCATTTGCGATTGCAGCAACGGTCGGCTACCTGGCGATGGCGGCCCTGATCGCGTGGCGGCTTCCGAAAAACAGCGGGCTTGGCCCTGCCAACCGCGTGACGCTCGCCCGAGGCGTGCTGGTCTGCCTGATAGCGGCAGCGCTCTTTGACGTGGCATGGCTCGCCGCGCAAGCCCACTGGCTGGTGGGAACGGCGATTCTCGCGCTCGCGGCAGACGGGCTCGATGGCTGGGTCGCCCGGCGCACGGGCTCGGGGAGCGCCTTCGGTGCGCGCTTCGATATGGAGCTCGACGCCTGCCTGATCCTCGTGCTCTGTCTCTGCGTGCTCGCGCTGGGCAAGGCAGGCGCCTGGGTGCTTGCCATCGGTGCCATGCGGTACCTGCTGGTAGCGGCGATGTGGCCCTGGCCCTGGCTAGCGGCGCCCTTGCCGGAGAGCTGGCGTCGCAAGGCGATCTGCGTGTGGCAGGTCGCGAGCCTCGTATGCGCACTCTCGCCGTGGGTGATGCCGCACGTGGCAGCGCCCCTGCTGTGGAGCTCGCTCGCGCTGCTCGGCTGGTCCTTCGCGGTGGATGTACGGTGGCTGCATCGGGAAGCACGCGGCCAGGCCTGAAGCACCGGGCTCACACGACTGCATCCGCACACGCTTGGAGGCGGGCGTGGCCCGCTCCCATGGGGGAAGTGCGGCGGGCGACGCTGTGCGGGTCAGGCCCGAATCCGCTCCCCCTTCGGATCCCACGCGGCTTGCCTCAGCACATGCGCCGCCCTGCTCTCCCCCACCACATCCACCGTGAGCGCAGGCGCCTCACGCACAACATCACGATCGACATAGGCCAGCGCCAGACTCTGACCCACGTGATGCCCGCAGGCACCCGAGGTCGTGTAGCCCACCAGCCTGCCCTCGCACTTCACCGGCTCGAAGCCCGAGGCGTCGGCATCGGTGGCATCAATGGCAAGCGTCACCAGCACGCGCGGTGCGGGTGATTCGCGCTCGCGCAGCGCGCCCTCGCGGCCGATGAAATCGCCCTTGTCGAAGGCCACATGCCGATCGAGACCGCACTGTCCCGGCGTGTTCGCCTGCGTGAATTCCGTGGACCAGATGCCGTAGCTCTTCTCGAGCCGCAGGCTGTCGAGTGCGCGATTGCCGATGTTGCGCAAACCGCGCTCCTGGCCCGATGCCATCAGCGCGTGGTAGAGCGCGCGCTGCTCGGCGGCGGGCACGTAGATTTCGTAACCGAGTTCACCGGTGAGCGAGAGTCGCGCCACCACCGCGCGCGCGAGGCCCACATCGAACTGTGCGCAACGCATGAAGGGGAACGCGGCGTTCGAGAGATCGCCCTCGACCAGCGGCTGCACGATCTCCCGCGCGAGCGGACCCGAGAGCGCAAAGCCCGTCCACGTGTCCGAGAGATTGCGGAAGCTCACACCATGCACGGGCAGCGATTCGCGGAACCAGCGCCCGTGCCACTCCTGCAGGTAATAGGAACCGATCAGCCAGAAGCGGTCTTCCGCCAGGCGGCTAACCGTGAGATCGCCCATCAGCTTGCCGCCGTGGCCGAGCATGGGCGCGAGGCGCACGCGGCCCACCGCAGGCAGGCGGCAGGCGAGCAGGCGATCCAGCCAGGCCGCAGCAGCGGGGCCGCTCACCTCGTAGCGCGCGTAGACGGAGGCATCGAACATCCCCGCGGCCTCGCGCGTGGCGCGCACTTCTTCCGCGACGAAGCCATGCGCATTCGAGCGGCGCACGGTGGGGTTTTCGATGAAGCCGTTCGCGCCACGCGCGAAAAACTGGGGTGTCTCCATGCCCCAGGTGGAGCCGAAGAGCGCGCCGTCGGCGGCAAGCAGATCGTGCACGGGTGAGGTCTTCAGCGGGCGGCCCGCCGGGAGCTCCTCGTTGGGATAGGAGATCACGAAGCGCCGCGCGTAAAACTGTCGCGTCATGTCGCGCAGATAGCGCTCCTGCGAGGCAAACGCGCCGTAGCGCGCCACGTCCATGCCGAAAATGTCGTGCCCCGGATCACCGTTGATCATCCATTGCGCGAGCGTGAGACCGATCGCGCCGCCCTGCGAGAAACCGCCCATGCAGCCGCAGGCCACCCAGTAGTTCTTCTTGCCGGGCACGGGGCCCACCAGCGGGTTGCCGTCGGGCGTGAAGGTGAAGGCGCCGTTCACCCAACGCTTGATGCCCACCTCGGAGAGCGCCGGGAAGCGCGAGAAGCCGATCTCGAGCTCCGGCAGGATGCGGTCCACGTCCGGCGGCAGCAGATCCATGCCGTAGTCCCAGGGCGCGCCCTCGGGGCACCAGTGGCGCGGATCGCGCTCGTAGACGCCAAGCAGCGCGCCCTTGCCGAGCGGCTGCAGATAGGTGAACCCCTCGAGATCCGTGATGGACACGAACTCGCGGTCCATCGCGGCGAGCATGGGCACGTCTTCGGTAACCAGATAGTGGTGCGACATGGGCGTGACGGGCAGATCGACACCCACCATCCGACCCACCTTGCGCGCCCACAGGCCCGCGGCGTTCACCACATGCTCGGCGTTGATGGTTCCCTTTTCCGTTATCACGTCCCATGAACCATCGGCGCGTTGCTGCAGGTCGAGCACGCGGTTGCGCAGGATCACGTCCGCACCGCGTTGCTTCGCCGCGATGGCGAAGGCGTGCGTGGTGCCGTGCGCGTCCATGTAGCCTTCGTGGGCGTCGTAGAGTCCGCCCTTGAGACCCGAGGGGTCCACCAGCGGACACATCTCGCGGATCTGCTCGGGCGTGACAAGCCGGGTCTCCATGTCCATGGTTTCGTACATCGCGCGCTCGGCCTTCAGCATCTGCCAGCGCTCATCGGAGGCCGCGAGGCTGATGCCTCCGGTCATGTGCATGCTCACGCTCTGGCCGCTCTCTTTCTCGATCTCGTCGTAGAGGCGGATCGTGTAGCCCTGCAGCGCCGCGATGTTCGGGTCGTCGTTCAGCGCGTGGAAGCCGGCAGCGGCGTGCCAGGTCGAACCCGAGGTGAGTTCGGCACGCTCGATCAGCGCCACGTCGCTCCAGCCGTAACGGGCCAGGTGATAGAGCACGCTGGTGCCCACGATGCCGCCACCGATCACCACCACGCGGTAATGCGATTTCATTTGCCGGTCTCCGGGTATTGCTGTGTCACTTCGCGAGATCGCGGAGGAGGGAGTCGTAGTGCGCGAGCGCGCCGTCGATGGCGGCGACCGGAGACTTCTCGTTCAGGCCGTGCGAGAAGGACTCGCCCTTCTGCGAGAACATCCCCGAAAGCCCGTAGCTCGGCACACCGGCGGCGCGGAAATACATGCTGTCGGTGGCACCCGCCGACATCGAGGGCGAGATGGGGATGCCGGGATGGATCGCGTGGACGGAGCGCTTCACAGCCGCCATGACGTCGGGGCGCAGCGGAGACGCGGGGCTGTCGAGCGCGCCGTCGTTGCGGCGCGTGATGCTGACCTCGGGATCGGCCATCACGGAGGCCAGCGTCTGGCGCACCGATTCCGCGGGCGTGCCCGGGAAGATCCGGCAGTTCACCACCGCAGTCGCGCGCTGCGGCAGCGCATTCGGCGCGTGCCCTCCGCCCTGCATGGTGGCGACACAGGTGGTGCGCAGCATGCCCACGTTGCCGAGTTCGGTTTCCAGCGTGGCGATCGCCGCAGCGTCCGTCGGGTCTTCGGCAAAGCGTTTCATGGCGGCACCCATCTCGCCGGGGTACTCGCCCGCGGCCGCCGCGAAAGAGCCGCGCGTGATCTCGTTCGACATCACGGGGAATCGGTACTCGGAAATGCGCACCATGGCGCGGGCAAGGCGGTAGATAGGGTTGCCGGGCGTGGGGCGGCTCGAATGGCCGCCGGGATCGGTGGCAACGACGTCGAAATCCGCGTAACTCTTTTCTGCGCCCTGGATGCCGTAAGACACCGCCTTGCCATCACGCATCAGCCCGCCACCGCCGTCCACGTTGATGACGAGCTCCGCGTTGGCGAGACGCTTCGCCAGCACAGCGGTGGTGGCCATGCGGGTTTCCTCGTCGCCCGAGAGCGCGAGGATCACATCGCGCCCGGGCTTCCAGCCCTCACGGCGCAGCTTCGTGAGCGCGGTCACGGCCATCGAGACGTCGAACTTGTTGTCGGAGGCGCCACGCCCGTAGACGTAGCCGTTCTCGACCACCGGGGTGAAGGGGTCGCGTTCCCAGTCTTCGGGCCTGGCTTCCACCACGTCCATGTGGCCCAGCACCACGACGGGCTTACTGGCGGGATCGCGGCCCGGGTAGCGGGCGATCAGGATGGCGGAGCCTTCGAGTTCCTCGATGGCGATCTCATCGGCCGCGTAGCCGGACCCGACGAGGAGGCCCTTCAGATAGGCCGCGTAGGCAGGCGTCTGCCCGCCACCGGCTACCGTGCGGAACGAGACGCTGCGCTTCAGTGTGTCGAGTGCCTGCGCATGCAGCGCCGGATCCACGACGGGCGGAGCGGCGAGTGCGGCGACGGAAAAAAATGCGGCGATGGCGAGCAGGGTGTGCGGGGCTTTCATGGTGTGCTCCGAGAGAGGTTGCGGGGTGGCCGTGCAGGCGCCCTCAGGAATGTGACGACGTAGCGTGTACCTCGAGCCAGCGCCACAGCGCCGGCGCCCAGGCGCGATCGACGTGCAGGCGCCAGCCCGCAGCGCGGCGCGAGACCGCCACCACCAGCCCGGCAAAGAGCATGCGCGCGGATTCGGTGGCGGCTCCATGCTCCGACGGGAAGGGATACTCGCAGCCCTGCGCGAGCAGCGCAGGAGCGCCCTCTCCTTCCACATCGATCAGTATCCATGCATCACCCGCGTCGCTGATCGCAACGCCGTGCTCCGCGTGCCAGCCCGGTGATGCCGCCACAGCGCCCACGATCAGCAGCGTGTCTGGCGCGAGGCGCAGTGCGTAGTCCGGGCGCGTGCATGTCTGGCGCGGACCGGAGACGGCAAGGGAGCGCGCAGCAAGCCAGGCCTCCACCGATCCGGCCACCAATTGCGCGGGGCCGCAGCTCGCGGCGACCGACAGGCCGGGCCGCTCGATCCGCGCGCCGCTCCACTCGGGAGGAGCAGACCAGAAAGAACTGCGTTCAAACATGCAGGCGCTCTCCTGCAGGGTCCAGGAAGCAGATAGCTGTCACCGCGCCACGGTGACGCGCGCCCAGATGCTCGAACTCGAGTACCTCGCCCATGCGCGAGAGGCCGTCCTCGATCAGCGCGAGCGCCACCGGACGTCCAAGCGCGGCACTGTCGTAGCTGCTCGTGATGAAGCCGATGCTGCGCCGCCCGGCTGCAGAGGAGGCAACAGCGTGAGCACCGGGCGGAATCATCGCGCCGTCGGCAGCGATGCCGACCAGTTGCCGACGACCGGCGCGGGTTCCCTCGGGCAGGAACAGCGAGCGGTCTCCGACGTAGGCGTCCTTGCGGTTGCGGCGCGGACCGTCCATGCCGAGATCCTGCGGCTGCGTTTCGGAATCGGTGTCCTGCCCGATGAAGAGGAATCCCTTCTCGGCACGCAGCACGCCGAGCGCCTCGACGCCGAGCGGCGCGGCACCGCCGCTGCGCGCGGCCTGCCAGAGCGCGCCCGCGAGGCTTGCAGGCACGGATACCTCGTAGCTGCGCTCGCCGGTGAAACTCACCCGCGCCACGCGCGCGGGGCGATCATGGAACACGCCCGTCTGCAGGCTCATGTGCGGGAAATCCGCGTCGTCCAGCACTGCTCCCGGGATGATCGAGGCCAGGACCTCCCGCGAACGCGGACCGGAGATGGCCATCGTGGCCCACTGCGAGGTGCAGTCGTGCACGAAGACGCGCGAGAGATCGAAGTGGTCCTCGCGCCACTCCTGCAGATGCGCCGTCATGGCTGCGACGTGGCCGCTGGAGCAGGACACCACGAAGTGTTCCGGCGCGAGGCGCATCACCACGCCGTCGTCCCACACCGCCCCGCTCTCGGAGAGCGCCAGCGTGTAACGCAATCGCCCGGGGGCGAGCGTGGAGAGGCGGTGATAGAACACGAAATCAAGCAGTGCTCCGGCGTCCGGCCCGATCACCTCGATCTTGCCGAGCGAGGAGGCATCGAGCACCGCCACCGACTCGCGCGCAGCGCGGCATTCGCGCTCCAGCGCACCCTCTTCCGGGCCATACCACGCCGGGCGCAGGAGATTGCCGTAATCGCGGAAATGCGCGCCCTCCGCGCGGTGCGCGTTCTCGGCCGGCAGGCGACGCAGCGGGTGCTGCAGCTCGCCGCGCTCGTGCCCCGCCAACGCCGCCATCGACACGGGCACGTAGGGCGGACGGAAGGTGGTGATGCCCACCTCGGCGATGCTGCGCGCCGTGCGATCGGCAAGCACGGCCAGGCCGTTCACATTCGAGGTGCGCCCCTGGTCGTTCGCCATGCCGAGCGTGGTGTAGCGTTTCAGGTGCTCAACGACGCGGAAGTTCTCGCGGATCGCGAGCTCGAGGTCTTTCACCGTCACGTCATGCTGCAGATCGACCCACACGCGGCCGCCGCCCGTCTGCGAGAGATCGGGCGCGCCACCCGGGCCCGAGGAGAACTCGCTGCAAGCCGGTGTTTCGAGGCCCTGCGCACCGCCCGCCTCTGCGCCCTGCGAAAGCGCCTGCGCAAGTGATACGGCGCCGTTGGCGCTGCCCGCAACGCGCAGGCCCGGCAACGCATCGCCCGGAAGATAACAGCCGAGTTCCGCATTCCAGCGCGGACGACCGCGGGCGTGGCACCACAGGTTGATGAGTGGCGTCCAACCGCCGCCCACCGCGATCAGGTCGCAAGGGATGCGCTCACCGGTATCGAGCCGCGCGCCCGTCACCACCGGCGCGCCCAGCGCCTGCGCGACGCGGGCACCGGTGCGCAACTCGATGCCGCGTTCGCGCGCTGCAGCCGCCATGGGCGGATCCGTGCGCGCGTCCACCAGCACGCAGCGGGCACCCGCGGCCTGCAACGCGAACGCCGTCTCCCACGCGGGGTCGCTGGCGGTGGCCACCACCACGCGCTCGCCCGCACACACGGCGTAGCGGCGCAGGTACTCCAGCACGGCATCGGCCAGCATCACGCCGGGGCGGTCGTTATGAGCAAACAGCAAGGGGCGCTCGATGGCACCGGTGGCGAGCACGATCTCGCCGGCACGCACCTGCAGCAGGCGCTCACGGCCTGCCTCGCGCTGCACCAGCACGACGGTGTTGTGGTCGTAGAGGCCGATGGCGCTGGTGTCCTGCAACACCGTGGCTCCGCCCGCCCGAAGCGCTTGCACGCTCTGCGCGGCCCAGGCTGCGCCTGGCTCGCCGGTGATCGAGGTCTCGCGCCACAGCAGCGAGCCGCCCGGTCGGCTGCGCTCGTCCGCCATCACCACGGAAAGGCCACGCGCCTGCGCTGCCCGCGCGGCAGCGATGCCCGCGGGCCCGGCGCCGATCACGCAGAGATCAGCGCGCAGATGGATGGTGGACTCGGCGTGCGCGCGGGCATCCGGATCGAGCTTGCCGATCCCGGCCATGCGGCGGATCGCGTTCTCGAAGAGCCACCAGCGCGGCCACATGAAGGTCTTGTAGTAAAACGCCGCGGGAATGAAGCGGGACAGACGATCAAGGAATCCAAGGGCATCAAACGAGGCCTTGCCCAGCGCGTGCACCGAGTGCAGTTCCATGCCGGCGGCGAGCATTTCGCGGGTGATGCGGGCGTTGGGGTCGTGGCGCTCGCCATCACGCAGGTCGAGGAGCGCATTGGGCTCCTCGAAGCCCGATCCCAGCAAACCGCGCGGGCGGTGGTACTTGAAACTGCGCCCGAGGATCTGCGCGCCCCCGGCGAGCAGCGCGGAGGCAACCGTGTCGCCCGCAAAGCCCGTGAAAGAGCGCCCGTCGAAACGGAAATCCAGTGTCTTGCCGCGGTCGATCTCGCCGCCGTGCCCAAGCCTGCGCGCGCTCATCGGTTCATGGGCTCCGTGGCGATCACGACGTGGCTGGCAGTGTCGCGCCGGATCTCGATCCAGCGTCCGCAGCCGGCAGCGTGCAACCAGAGCTCGAGCGACTCTCCACGCGTGTTGGCGCGGAAATGCATGTACTGCGCCCACTCGGCGTCGCTGCAGTCGCGCGCCGGGCGCGCCTTGCGTGCGTCGCCGCCGTAACGGAACTCCGCATCAGGGCGTTCGCCGCAGAATGGACAGGGAAAGACCTGCACGCGCCCTCCTAGTGCTGCACGCCGGCGTGGCTCTCGTCGATCAGCGCGCCCGTGGTGAAGCGCGAGAGATCGAAGGCCGCCGAAAGCGGGTGATGGTTGCCGGTGGCCAGCAGGTGAGCGAAGACCGTGCCTCCGGCCGGTATGGCCTTGAAGCCGCCGGTGCCCCAACCGCAATTGAGGAACAGTCCCGGCAAGGGCGTAGGGCCTATCAGCGGGGAGTTGTCGGGGGAGGCATCGACCGTTCCGCCCCACTGGCGCATGAGTTTCAGCGTGGCAAAGGACGGGAACATCTCGACCAGTGTCGACAGCACCGACTGCGTCACCGCAAAACTGCCGCGCTGCGCATAGGACGGGTTGCGGTCAAGATTGCCGCCGATCACCAGTTCGCCCTTGTCGGACTGGCTCACGTAGGCGCCGTTGCTGGTGGACATCACCACCGTGTGCAGGCATGGCTCGAGCGGCTCGCTCACCATGGCCTGCAGGGTGTAGCTCTGCAGCGGCAGCCTGAAGCCGCCCAACTCCGCCAGGACCGAGGAGTTCCCCGCCACGGCCATGCCGATACGGCCCGCGCGGATGGTGCCGCGGTTGGTGCGCACGCCCACCGCGCGGCCGGCTTCGATCTCGAAGCCCTGCACCTCGCAGCCCTGGATGATGTGCACGCCCAGCGTGTCGGCTGCGCGCGCATAGCCCCAGGCCACGGCATCGTGGCGGGCGGTGCCGCCGCGGCGCTGCACCAGCGCGCCGCGCACCGGCCAGCGGCAGTCGGGCGAGGCGTCCATGAGCGGCGCCATGGCGAGAGCCTCGCGCCGGTCGACGAGTTCGATATCGATGCCGCTGATGCGCATTGCGTTCGCGGCGCGCGCCATGCTCTCCAGGTCGGCATCGGTGTGCGCGATTTCCATGATGGCGCGCTGGGAAAACATGATGTTGTAGTTCAGTTCGCGGGACAGGCCCTCGTAGAGCCGCACCGAGAGGTCGTAGAGCGCCGCGCTCTGGGGATTGAAGTAATTGGAGCGGATGATCGTGGTGTTGCGACCGGTGTTGCCGCCGCCGATCCAGCCCTTCTCGAGCACCGCCACCCGCCGGATGCCGTGGGTACGGGCGAGGTAATAGGCCGTGGCCAGCCCGTGCCCTCCCCCGCCGATCACGATCACATCGTAGGCGGGATCGGGGTCGCGGTCCGTCCATGCGGGCGTCCAGCCACGCTGGCCGCGCAGTCCCTCGCGCAGCAGCGACCAGGCGGAATAGTGGCTCTTGCGCGGAGGAGTTGCGCTCACGGCACGAAGGCTCCGTAGATCGCTCGCACAGCACCTGGATAATCCTCCGGCGCCACACCGATGATGATGTTCAGCTCCGAGGCTCCCTGGTTGATGAGGCGGACATTCACGCCCGCGGCAGCGAGCGCGGCGAAGACCTTGGCTGCAATGCCCACCGCATGCGACATGCCCTCGCCCACCACGGCCACCAGCGCGATCTTCGGCACGTATTCGAGCGCATCGGGCTCCAGCGTGCGGCGGATCTCGGAGAGAACCTGCGCCGAACGTCCCTCCATGCCCTGCGCGTCGACGATCACGCTCACGCTGTCGATGCTGGAAGGACAGTGCTCGAAAGCGATGCCGTTGTGCTCCAGCACACCGAGCAGCCGGTAGACGAAGCCCACCTCGCGGTTCATCAGGTGCTTCGAGATGGTGATCATCGCAAAGCTCGATTTGCCCGCCACGCCCGCTATCTGCGTGTTCTTGACGGTCTCCGGCGAGAGCTCGGCCACGATCCGCGTGCCGGGATGGGCGGGGTCGTTGGTGTTGCGGATGTTCACCGGGATGCGCGCGTCACGGACCGGCGCCATCGCTTCCTCGTGGAGCACCGAGGCGCCCATGTAGGAGAGTTCGCGGATCTCGGCGTAGGTGACTTCGTCCATGGGTTTGGGGTTCTGGACGATGCGCGGATCGGCCATGAGCAGGCCGGGCACGTCGGTCCAGTTCTCGTAGAGCGCAGCGCCCGCGGCGCGTGCCGCCACGGCTCCGCTCACGTCGGACCCGCCCCGCGAGAAGGTGCGGATGTTGCCCTCTGCATCGCGGCCGTAGAAACCGGGCACGACGTAACGCCGCGCGGGATCGGAGAGTCGCGCGCCGAGCAGTTCCCAGGTCTCGTCCTCGACCAGACCGTTCGAGCCGATGACGACGCAGCCCGCCGGATCCACGAATTCCGCGTCCAGCAAGGCCGCGAGCAGACGGCCGCTCAGGTATTCCCCCCTCGAGGCCGCGTGATCGGCGCTGATGCCGCGGGCGAGCGCCTCGTGCAAGCTGGCGAGTTCCGCGGCCAGGCCCGCATCCAGCCCCAGTTCGCGCTCGATGCCGAGGAATCGTTCCTCGATCTGCGCGAAAGCGGTGCTGAAATCGGCATCGACGCTGGCGGCGTGCTGGCAGAGGTAGAGCAGGTCGGTGATCTTGGCGTCTTTTGCATCGCGTTTGCCGGGAGCCGACGGCACGATGATCGAACGGTGCGGGTCCGCGAGGACAATGGCCTGCACCTTGCGGAACTGCGCCGCGCTCGCAAGGCTCGAACCACCGAATTTGCACACGATGCGGGTACTGGCTTCCACGCGAGGCAGGGCTCCGGTCAGGTCTGTTCGGGGGCTCGCCTGCTCAAGGCGCGGCATCCCCGGAGTGTCGCACGAAACGCGGCACGAGTCAGAGACACCTGACTCAATATCCCGCAGGCAGCACCAACCCCGTATGGCTTGCAATGAAGGCCCACTGGTCCGCGGTTTCGGCGATGCGCTTGCCCGTGGGCTTGCCCGCCCCGTGGCCGGCACGGGTCTCGATGCGGATCAGGTGCGGAAGCGGGCCTGTATCGGCCGCTTGCAGCGCCGCGGTGTACTTGAAGCTGTGGCCGGGCACCACGCGGTCATCGGTGTCGGCGGTGGTGACCAGGATGGCCGGATAGCGCACGCCCGGGCGGATGTTGTGATACGGCGAGTAGGCTCTCAGCACTGCAAAATCCGCGGCGTTTGCCGGATCGCCGTAATCGTCGGTCCAGAAGCGTCCCGCCGTGAAGCGGTTGAACCGCAGCATGTCCATGACCCCCACGCCGGGCAATGCCGCAGCGAAGAGATCCGGACGCTGGTTGACCACGGCGCCCACCAGCAAGCCACCGTTCGAGCGGCCATGGATCGCAAGTTGCGCGGGCGTGGTCCAGCCCTCTTGCACCAGGTACTCGCCGGCGGCGATGAAGTCGTCAAACACGTTCTGCTTGTTGGCGAGGCGCCCGGCATCGTGCCATGCGGCGCCGTATTCGCCACCGCCGCGCAGGTTGGCCACTGCATAGACACCGCCCATCTCCATCCAGGCGAGCGCCGCCACGCTGAACGCGGGCACCACGGGAATGTTGAATCCCCCATAACCGTAGAGAAGCGCGGGACCGGGCCGGCCCGCCACGCGATCACGCCGGGCGGCAATGAACATGGGCACGCGGGTGCCGTCCTTCGACGTGTAGAAGCGCTGCTCCACGGTGTAGGCCGCGGGATCAAAGGACGTTCTGGGCGCACGGAACACCGTGCTCGAGAGCGTTCGCACATCGAGGCGGTAAACGGTCTCGGGCATGTTGAAGCTCGAGAAACGGTAGAAGGTCTCCGGGTTGTCCTGATCTCCTTCCAGCCCTTCCACGCTGCCCGGGCCCGGCAATGCGAGCTCCCCTCTGGGCGCGCCGTCGATACCGAAAATCCGCACCGCGCTCTTCGCGTCCTCGAGGTAGCGCGCGACCAGCAGTCCGCCGATCACACGCGCCTGCACCAGCGTGGCCGCGCTTTCCGGCAGCAGTTCGCGCCAATGCGAGGGCGCGGGATGCGCGGCATCGATAGCGACCACGCGCGAACGCGGCGCGCCACGGTCGGTCCGGAAGAACAGCACGCTGCCTTGCGTTCCTGCGAGTTCGTAGTCGTTCTCGAATCCGCTCACCAATGGGAGCGGCGCGCTCTTGGGCTGCGACAGATCCAGCGCCACCACCTCGAAGCGCGCGTCCGTGCCCACGCTGGCCGTGATGACCAGCCAGCGTCCGTCGTCACTGCGCATGAAACCGAAGCCGAGCTCGGGCCGGTCCGGGCGGCTGTAGACGAGACGGTCGGCAGACTGCGGCTCGCCCAGACGATGGAAATACACCGAGTGTCCGGTGTTGGTGGACTGGAATTCCTCGCCGGCCGCGGGCTCGGGGTAGCGCGAGTACCAGAAACCGCTGCCGTCGGCGGCCCAGGCAAGGCTGGAGAACTTCACCCAGCGGATCTCCTCGGGAAGCGCGGCGCCGGTGTCCGCATCGAGCACGCGCAACACGCGCCAGTCCGAGCCACCGTCCTGCACCGAGTAGAGCAGGTGTTTGCCATCAGGGCCCGGCAGGTCCGCGTCGAGTGCAGTGGCGCCGTCGGCGGACCAGGTATTGGGATCGATCAGGGGGCGCGGCGTGCCGTCGAGGCCTTGCTGCACATAGAGCACGGACTGGCTCTGCAAGCCATCGTTGCGGCGGAAGAAATAGCGCGATCCGCGGCGCGTGGGCTCGGTGAATTTCTCGAAATCCCAGAGCGTCGTGAGTCTCTTGCGGATGCGCTCGCGTTCGGGCAACGCCGCGAGATATCCCTCGGTGAGACGGCTCTGGCGCGCGACCCAGTCGGCCACCTCGGGGTCCTGGCGCACGTCGTTCTCGAGCCAGCGCCAGGGATCGGCTACCGGCGTGCCGTGGAGGGTTTCCACCAACTCCGTGCGCCGCGACTCGGGATACACGGGCGAGGTCTCGCGCGCGGCCTGCGTCGGTTGTGGCGCCTTGCAGGCAACACCCGTCAGCGCAAGCGCCAGCGCAGCCGGCAGCGCAAGGTGCCGCCAGAGGCGACCGGCGCCGCCTGTACGCACGCAAGGGGTTGCGGAGTGCCTCACGCCTGCCAGTTGTTCCATGTGCCTTCCCGTTTTTGCGTCGCGCCGAAGTCTACCGTGCGCAGTGCCGGCGGTGGTGTAATGCGGCCAACCCGACGGAGTGCGCCACCCTGGACATCTCGCTTCTCGACCAATCGATATTGCGCCCCGGCGAAAGTGCGCATGACGCACTCGCCGCGACCATCGCCTCTGCGCAGGCCGCTGAAAGACTCGGCTACGCGCGGTTCTGGGTATCGGAGCACCACGATTCCCCGATCATCGCCGGCAGCTCACCCGAGGTGCTGCTCGCGGCAGTGGGCGCGGCCACATCGCGCATACGGCTCGGCTCGGGCGGCGTGATGCTGCCCCACTACAGCCCCTTCAAGGTGGCAGAGAATTTCGCGCTGCTGTCGAACCTCTACCCCGACCGCATCGATCTCGGCGTGGGGCGCGCCCCTGGTGCCGACATGCGGGCTGCCGCAGCGCTCGCCATCGATGGCCAGCCCCGCTTCGACCGTTTTCCGCAGCAATTGCGCACGCTCACCGAGGCGCTGTGGAACGAGGCCTACCGGCCACGGGTCTCGCCCGCGCCCGCAGAACGGATTCCGGTGTGGCTGCTCGGCACCAGCCCCGACAGCGCCATGCTGGCCGCGGAACTCGGGCTTCCCTACGCGATCGCGATGTTCATCAACCCGCGTTTCGATCCGCGCATCGCGGAGTACTACCGCAGGCACTTCCGCCCCTCTGTGGCGCAACCCGAACCGCATGTCATGCTGGCGATGAACATCCTCTGCGCCGACAGCGCCGATGACGCCACCGCGATGGCCCACGCGGCGGACCTCACCTACATCAGCTTCCTGCGCAACCCCACGGCACCGCAGGTGTGCTCGCCCGACGAAGCGCGCTCCCACCGCTTCAGCGCGGAGGAACGCGCCTTCGTGCAGAGCGTATCCGGGGCTCGCGCGGTGGGCACGGCAGATACGGTGCACCAGCGCGTGCTGGAGCTTGCCGGGCGCTTCGGCGCCGACGAAGTCCTGGCCGTCTCCAATACGTTCCACCACCGTGACCGGCTGCGCTCGCTGGAATTGCTGGCCGACGCATTCGGAGCAAAAGCGGCATGACCGGACTGGCTGCGGAAGAGCTCTTCGCACCGGCCGCGCTGGCGGATCCGGGCGATTTTTACCGGCGTCTGCGTGCGGTGGGGCCCGTCTGCCCACTGCTCGGTTCGCGTGCGTTTTACGTGAGCGGCCATGCGGCGGTGGAAGAAGCGGTACGCCGGCACGAGGAATTCTCGGCGCGGCTCACGGGCGTCTTGCTGCAAGACGCCGAAGGCAAGGCGAGCCTGTTCGACTTTGCGGGCGCGGGCACCGCAAGCGACGTCATCGCCACCGCCGACGAGCCGGAGCACTCCGTGCAACGCCGGCTACTCATGCCTCCGATGAAAGCCTCCCGCGTGGCGCAGATGGACGCGCCGATACGCGCCTTCGCCGGGGAGCGCATCGCGCGCTTCGTGGCGGCCGGTGGCGGGGACTGGTGCGATGCCGTTGGCGAGCCGGTGCCCGCCTTCGTCGTCACGCAACTGCTGGGGCTGCAGCCCGAGGCGGTGGACCTGGTGCGGCGCTGGGCGATGATGGGCGGTGACATGCTCGGGGGGCTGATAGACGCAGACGGCATGCAGCGGTTGCTGCAGGAGACGGGCCGGATGACGGCCTACCTTGGCGAGCATCTGGACCGCTCCCTCGCGCTGCCCGCGGAGCAGCGCGACAACTCGCTTACCGACACTCTGGCGGGTGGCATCGAAACCGCGACCATCAACCGCGAGCAGGCGATCGGGATACTGGTGATCCTCTTCGGCGCTGCGGGTGAATCCACGGCAGCACTGCTCGGATGCGCGCTGCAGCTGATGCTGCAGACACCCGGACTGCAGGAGCGCCTGCGCGCGGAACCCGCGCTGATCGAGGCTTTCATCGAAGAGGCCATACGGCTCGAAACGCCGTTCAAGTTCCACTACCGCGTCGTGAAGCACGACACCGCGCTCTGCGGAACTGCACTCGCGGCAGGCGACAGGCTGTTGCTTGGCTGGGCCGCAGCCAACCGCGATCCGGAAGCCTTCGATGCGCCGGACAGCGTGCGTCTGGACCGTCGCCAGCCGCAGCGGCACCTCGGGTTCGGACACGGGATCCATTTCTGCATAGGCGCGCCGATCGCGCGCATGGAAGCGCGGATCACCCTCGAGGAATTGTTGCAACGCACCGCGAGGATCGAGGCAGACACCGCAGAAAAGGCTCGCCACGTGCCCAGCATTTTCATCCGCAGACTGGCCACGCTGCCGCTGCGCTGCGGCTGAGCGCGAGGCCCCGCGCGGGCATCAGCCCTGCAGGGAAAATCCCCGCAGCAGCTGCACCGCGGCGGCAAAATCATAGGACTCGATCAGCAGATCGATCCTGGACAGCAGTTGGGCGTCTGTCCCCGGCGGCAATACACGCCGGAGTTGCCGCCACTGCGCCGGAGCACGTGCATCATCGCCCTGCAGGAGTTCGAGCAGCGCGGGCAGTGCGACCGACGCAGGCGTGCCGTCGCTCTCTTCGGCATCCGGCGCCTTGTCGTGTCCCAGACGCTCTATGCGCCGCAACACCAGTTTGAACGCCGAGTGCACGTGCGCGAGCAGCCCCACCAGAGTGCCGGGCTCCTGGCCGTCGCGAATGGCATGCTCGAGGGCCTGGGCCGCGTCAGCGAGATTTTTTGCGCCCAACGTACCCGCCATGCCTTTCAGCGTATGGGCAAGGCGGATTGCGGTGTCGAGATCCCGGCACTCCAGCGCCTCGCGAATCAACTGGCAATCGCTCGCATGCCCGTCGGCAAAACGCGCCAGCAGCCGGTCGTAGGCATCGGCGCGTCCACCGAGGTTCAGCAGCCCTGCCTCGCGGCTGAGCACCGACTCCTCGGGGTCCGGCCCCCCGACTGCACCGGGCTCGGCAGCGCCGGGCAAAAGACCATCGATGGGCATCCAGCGGGCAAGCGTGGAATACAGGAGTTGCGGGTCGACTGGCTTGGAGAGGAACTCGTCCATACCGGCCTCGCGGCAGGCAAGGCGGTCTTCGGAGAATGCATTGGCGCTCACGGCGATGATGGGAACCCTGGCGTAGCCGGGCAGTGCGCGAATGGCTCGCGTGGCGTCGAGTCCGCTCATGCGGGGCATCTGCATGTCCATCAGGATGAGGTCATAGTGCGCTTCGCCAGCGGCTTGGACCGCAATCAGGCCATCAGCCGCCACCACCGGGCGGATGCCCACGCGCTGCAGCAATTCGACCATCACCTCCTGGTTGAGCTCGTTGTCTTCCGCCAGCAGCACCCTCGCGCTGCCGCGCATCAC
>CAIYPF010000034.1 GCA_903928015.1 uncultured Gammaproteobacteria bacterium
GCCCGCTCCTGCGGAAACCGGGGTAGGAGCGGGCCATGCCCGCGACCCTAACCAACGTGCAACAGAGCGCCGTAGGAGCGGGCCATGCCCGCGACCCTAACCCGCTTTCAACAGGGCATGGATGATCGGGAGATTCGCCGCCGGAAAACACGCGGGATCCATCGACTCCGGCCGGAGCCAATCGATCGGCTGTCCGTCCTGGTGTGCGGGCTCGCCTGTGTATCCGCGCACCGTCCAGACCTCGAGCCGCACATGGCGATCCGGGTAGCTGTGCTCGATGTCGATGAGCGGCTCGGCGTGCGTCACGAGGATGGCGAGTTCCTCCGAGAGTTCGCGGCTCAGGGCTTCCTGCACGGTCTCGCCGGTGTGGATCTTTCCGCCAGGAAACTCCCAGAGCCCGCCCTGGTGCAGGTGTGCATGACGACGGCTGACCAGAACCTCGCCCTGCGGGTTCAGTATCACGCCCACGGCCACGCGCAACGTGGCGGGCGGAGCCGGCGCGCTCAGCTGCGGTACTCCGCGTTGATGCGCACGTAATCGAGGGAAAGATCGGAGGTCCAGACGGTGGCAGCCGCATCGCCACGGCCAAGGGCGATAGCGATCGTGATCTCATCGGCTGACATGACGCGCTGCCCGGCCTCCTCGGTGTAGGCGGGATCACGGGCGCCATGGCTCGCGATGCGCACGCCGGAGATGGACACCTCGACCCCGGAGACGTCGAGATCCGCGACGCCTGCACGCCCTGCCGCCGCGAGGATGCGTCCCCAGTTCGGATCGCTGGCAAAAAGCGCGGTCTTCACCAGCGGGGACTCCGCTACGGCGTAGGCCACACGTTGGCATTCCTCCCGACTGCGGCCACCGCTCACTTCGACCGCCACAAACTTGGTGGCGCCTTCGGCATCACGGATGATCGCCTGCGCGAGTTCGATGAACAGCGAGCCCAGCGCTTCCTCGAAGATCGCAAGGCGGGAATCAGCGGGATCTGTCAGCTCGGCATGCGCGGCTTTGCCGGTGGCTGCAAGGATGCAGGCATCGTTGGTGGATGTATCACCGTCCACCGTGATGGCGTTGAAGCTGGCGTCGACTGCGCGCGCGAGCGCGGCGTCCAGCAGAGCCGGCGCGATCCGCGCGTCGGTGGCAACAAAGCAGAGCATCGTCGCCATGTCGGGCTTGATCATGCCGGCGCCCTTGGCGATGCCCGAGACCGTGACCGGCACGCCGTCCAGCACGATGCGCCGGCTCGCGCCCTTGGGGCGGGTGTCGGTGGTCATGATGCCTTCGGCGGCGATCTCCCAGCCCTTCTCATCGAGTGCTGCGAGAGCCTCGGGGAGACCTGCGACGAGCTTCTCGACCGGAAGCTGCTCGCCGATCACGCCCGTGGAAAAAGGCAGCACAGCCTCTGCTGGCACACCCGCTGCCTGACCCAGCGCGGCGCAGGATTCACGCGCCGCCCGCATACCCTGCTCACCGGTTCCGGCATTGGCATTGCCCGTGTTCACCAGCAGCAAGCGCGGTTCGCCGAGGGCGGCAGCGAGATGCTCTTTCGCTACCGTGACCGGCGCCGCGCAGAAAGCATTGCGCGTGAAACTGCCGGCCACCCGGGTGCCGGGAGCGAGTTCGAGCACCACGAGATCGCGACGCCCGGGTTTGCGGATGCCGGCTCTTGCCGTGCCGAGACGTACGCCCGCGACGGGTTCAAGCGGAAAACGTGAGGGGGCGCCAACGGCCATGATTCGTTCCCTGAGAAGGCTCAGTCGGCGCCGGGCACCAGACCGTGGCACTGCTTGTATTTCTTGCCCGAGCCGCAGGGGCAGGGCTCGTTACGGCCGACCTTGCGCGTCTCACGCACGAAGGTGGATACGGCCTCGGCCGCGGGCGGTGCCTCTTCCTCCGGCGCGGCGGAGAGTGCGCTCGCCTCGGCATGCGTGAACTTCGCCTTGGCCTGCTCGCGCTCCTGGGCCTCGCGCTGGGCGCGCTCGAGTTCGTCGACCTCCTGCTCGGTGCGGACCTGCACCTTCGACAGGAAGCGCGTGACCTCGTACTTGATGTTGTTCAGCAGCGTCTCGAAGAGATTGAAGGCCTCGCGCTTGTACTCCTGCTTGGGATTGCGGTTGGCATAGGCGCGCAGGTGTATGCCCTGTCGCAGCGAGTCCATGGCCTGGAGGTGTTCCTTCCAGAGCGTATCGAGCACCTGCAGCATGATGTGGCGCTCGAGCTTGTGCATCTCGGCGCCGAGCGGCTCCATGCGGCGCGCGTATTCCTCGGCGATGGCTGCTACCACGCGCTCGCGGATATGCGCTTCTTCGAGTCCGGTCTCGGACTCGAGCCAGTGTGCGATCGGCAGCGTGACACCGAACTCGGCCTGCAGGTGCTGCTCGAGTCCGGGGACGTTCCACTGCTCCTCGAGCGTCTGGGGAGGGATTAACTGGTCGATCACGCCATTGACCACGTCGGCGCGGATGCGGCCGATCGTCTCGCTCACATCGTCTGTGCCGAGCAGAAGGTCATTGCGCTGCTGGTAGATGACGCGACGCTGGTCGTTCGCCACGTCGTCGTACTCGAGCAACTGCTTGCGGATGTCGAAGTTGCGACCCTCGACCTTGCGCTGCGCCTTCTCGATGGCATTGGTGACCATGCGGTGCTCGATGGCCTCGCCACGCTGCATTCCGAGAGCCTGCATGAAGCCCTTCACCCGCTCGGAGGCGAAGATGCGCATCAGGTTGTCTTCGAGCGACAGGTAGAAGCGCGAGAGCCCGGGGTCGCCCTGGCGGCCCGAACGGCCGCGGAGCTGGTTGTCGATGCGCCTCGACTCGTGGCGCTCGGTGCCGATGATGTGCAGGCCGCCGGCGGCGAGCACTTGCGCGTGTCGCTCGCGCCATTCGGAGCGCATGAGTTCCACCGCGGCGGGATCCGGGTTCTCGAGGCGCGCGATCTCGGCCTCGACGTTGCCGCCCAGCACGATGTCGGTGCCGCGGCCCGCCATGTTGGTGGCGATGGTGATGGCCGAAGGGCGGCCGGCCTGCGCGATGATCTCTGCCTCACGCTCGTGGTACTTGGCGTTCAGCACCTCGTGGGGGATGGCGTTCTTCTTCAGGAATCCGGAGAGTTCCTCGGACGTCTCGATGGATGCGGTGCCCACCAGCACGGGCGCGCCCTTGGCCGTGCACTCGCGGATATCGGCGACCACGGCCTCGAATTTCTCTTCCTTGCTGAGGAAGACGAGGTCATTCAGGTCTTTGCGGATCGCGGGACGGTTGGTGGGGATCACCACCACGTCGAGGCCGTAGATCTGGCGGAACTCGAAGGCCTCGGTGTCGGCGGTGCCGGTCATGCCGGCGAGCTTGCCGTAGAGCCGGAAGTAATTCTGGAACGTGGTGGAGGCGAGGGTCTGGCTCTCTGCCTGGATCTTGACGCCTTCCTTTGCCTCGATCGCCTGGTGCAGTCCCTCGGAGAGGCGCCGGCCCTGCATGGTGCGGCCGGTGTGCTCGTCGATCAGAACCACCTGCCCGCCCTGCACGATGTACTCGACGTCACGGGCAAACAGGTGATGCGCCCGCAGCGCCGTGCTCACGTGATGCAAGAGGCCCAGATTCATCGCGTGGTAAAGGCTCTCGCCCTCCGGGAGCAGTCCTTCGGTGATCAGGCACTGCTCGATGAACTGGTGACCCTCCTCGGTCAGCTCGATCTGGCGCTGCTTCTCGTCGACAAGGAAGTGGCCATCGGGAACGGATTCGGTGTCGCCCTCCGGCAGCGGCGGCGCCTTGCGCGTGCGCGGCACCATCGTGTTGATGAGCTTGTAGAGCCGCGAGCTGTCTTCGGCCGCGCCCGAGATGATGAGCGGCGTGCGCGCCTCGTCGATCAGGATGGAGTCGACCTCGTCGACGATGGCGAAAGAGAGCTTGCGCTGCATCTTGTCGTCGAGGCTGAAGACCATGTTGTCGCGCAGGTAATCGAAGCCGAACTCGTTGTTCGTGCCGTAGGTTATGTCGGCGGCGTAGCCCTGGCGTTTCGACTCCTGGTCCTGTTGCGGCAGGATCACGCCGACGCTCATGCCGAGGAATTCGTAGACCGGGCTCATCCACTGGGCGTCACGCCGGGCGAGGTAGTCGTTCACCGTGACCACATGCACCCCGTCACCGGTCAAGGCGTTCAGGTACACCGGCAGGGTGGCCACCAGCGTCTTGCCCTCGCCGGTGCGCATCTCGGCGATACGGCCTTCGTGCAGCGTCATGCCTCCGACCATCTGCATGTCGAAGTGCCGCAGGCCGAGCGTACGACGCGAGGCCTCGCGTACCGCGGCAAACGCCTCGGGCAGGAGCTGGTCGAGAGTTTCGCCGGCCGCAAGACGCTCGCGGAACCGGGGCGTCTGGGCCCGGAGCTCGTCATCGCTCATCGCCTGGAAACGCGGCTCGAGCGCATTGATGGAGGCCACCGTGCGGCCCATGCGCTTGAGTTCGCGGTCGTTCTTGGTACCGATCAGTTTGCGGATGAGCGAAAGAACCATGGGCTGCGGAGTTCCAGCGCGACCAACAGGCCGGGATATGGGGATAGGGGAGGCCCTTGTGGGGGCTACGCCAACGGGGCGGGATTATAACCCGCCAAATCCGGGCCGGGCGGGCAGAAATGCCGCGTGAGCGCGAGCTTCAGCGAATGGCGCGCCGGGTGCCGATGTACTGGCGCGGGTCCACGAGTTGGCCGTTGGCCAGGACCTCGAGGTGCAGGTGCGAGCCGCTGGCGCGACCGGTGGCGCCGACCTTGGCGATCTTCTGGCCCTTCATGACCACCTGCCCCGGCTTCACGAGAATCTCGCTGTTGTGGGCGTAACGGCTGCGGTAACCGTCGCTGTGACGGATCTCGATCAGCCGTCCGTAGTCTTTGTCCCAACCCGCCCACGTGACCACACCCGAGGCCACAGCCATCACGGGCGTACCGGTGCGGGCCGTGAAGTCGAGGCCCTTGTGGAAAGCCTGACGACCGGAGAACGGATCGGTGCGCCGGCCGAAGACCGAGGACACGTAACCACTCGCTACGGGCCAGCCATCGACGGCAACATCCAGAGCGAGGCTGCGGTTTACCAGCAGGCGCTCCATCACCTCGAGCTGTGTCTCGCGGTTCTCGATCTGGTTGGCGAGCCGGTCAAGGGCAAGACTGAACTCCGTGGGCGCGCTCTCGGTGGAGTTCTCCGAGGTATAGGGGCCACCGAAGGCGGGCTCCTGGTCGAAATCGAACTCGCCGCCATCGAGCTTGGCGGCAGAGGCAAGTCTCTGGCCGACGGCCTCCATCCTGAGCAAGCGCGCCTGCAGTGCAGCAAGCCGCGACGCATAGGCCCTGCCTTCGCGGGCGCTGCTTTCCTTGAGCTCCGAGGTCTTGGCGTCAAGGGATTTCAGTTCTCCGCCCCAGGCACTGACGAGGTCGGAAGGGAGTTTGCCGATGTGCGTGATGGCCAGCCGATAGCCAACCACGCCCGCCAGCAACAGGCATCCCAGCAAGACCAGCGGAACCGCCCACAGCACGGCCCGCGGCAGGGCCACGCTCCGGGGGGTATCAGGCTTGTCTCCGAGGACGATGAGGCGCATGTCGTGGTTTTTTACCGACAGGTTTCCGATGAACGGATTGGGCTAAGCAAAGGATGGGCCGGACTATGCCACAGGGCTTCCATAAGTGCCAACTCGTATCGTCGGGTTGTGGAGGGCGGGGGGAGCATGCCTAATTGCGCCCCGCGCCCACCGTGCCGAGACAGACATGAACACCCCCGAAGCTCCCCGCCCGCCCCTGCCGCCCTTCGACCTGGCCGGCGCCCTGCGCAAGGTGCGCGCCGCAGAGGATGCCTGGAACGGACGCGACCCGGAGCGCGTCGCGCTGGCGTACTCCCCCGACAGCAAATGGAGAAACCGCTCGGAGTTCCTCTCGGGCAGGGAGGCAATTGCCGCTTTTTTGCACCGGAAATGGGCGCGGGAACTGGATTACCGCCTCATCAAGGAGCTGTGGGCGTTCCGCGAACACCGGATAGCAGTGCGTTTTGCCTACGAGTGGCACGACGCCTCGGGCGACTGGTTCCGCTCTTATGGCAACGAGAACTGGGAGTTCGACGAGAAGGGGTTCATGCGGCTGCGCGTGGCCAGCATCAACGACTTGCCGATAACGGCTGCAGAACGGCTGTTCCACTGGCCGTCGGGGCCGCGCCCGGAAGTGCATCCGGGGCTGTCGGAACTCGGCCTCTGAATCCGCGACAGGCCAGCCCGCGCGAGACGCGTGTCCCGCGCGGGCTGCCGGTTCGATTACCGGCTCAGTCAGCCTGACGGCGCAGGAAAGCAGGGATCTCGAAATCCGTCTCGGTGCTGCCGTACATACCTTCCGCGCCTACCGCCATCTGCGCTGCACGGGGCGGAACGGGTACGTCGCGGCGAGTGGCACCGGGCGTACGACGGATCGCGGGCGAATCGAAGTCCTTGTAGTTCGGCTGCGCTGCCGCAAGGGAGGCGCCACGCACCAGGGTGGGCACGGCCGCTTCGCGGCGCAGCTCGCCAAGACCCGTGGCCACGACAGTGACCTTGATCTCGTCGCCCATGGCCGGGTCGATCGCGGTGCCGACCACCACAGTGGCGTTGTCCGCAGCGAACTCGTGAACGGTTTCACCCACTTCCGAGAACTCGCCGAGCGAGAGGCCGGGACCGGCGGTGATGTTGACGAGGATGCCGCGCGCGCCCTGCAGGTTGATGTCTTCGAGCAGCGGACTGCGGATGGCGGCCTCGGCGGCCTCGCGGGCACGGTTCTCACCGCGGGCGCTGCCGGTGCCCATCATCGCCATGCCCATCTCCGACATGACGGTGCGTACGTCGGCGAAGTCGACGTTGATGGTGCCGGGACGGATGATCAGATCCGCGATGCCCTGGACCGCGCCGAGCAGCACATCGTTCGCTGCCTGGAATGCGTCGAGGAGGCTGGTGTTCTTGCCCAGTACCGCCAGCAGTTTCTCGTTGGGGATGGTGATCAGGGAGTCGACGTGATGCTGCAGCTCGCCGAGCCCCTCATCGGCGACCGCCGAGCGCTTCTTGCCCTCGAAGCGGAAGGGGCGGGTCACGACGGCAACCGTGAGGATGCCGAGCTCGCGCGCCACCTCTGCCACGACAGGTGCGGCCCCCGTGCCCGTGCCACCACCCATGCCTGCGGTGATGAACACCATGTCGGCACCGGCCAGCACCTCGGCAATGCGCGCCTTGTCCTCGAGCGCGGCTTGACGGCCCACCTCGGGATTGGCACCTGCACCAAGGCCCTTGGTGATGCCCGCGCCGAGCTGCAGCACGGTGCGAGAAGGAATGTCGGACAGGGCCTGGGCATCGGTGTTGGCGCAGATGAAATCCACGCCCTCCACGCCGGCTTCGATCATGCGGCGCACGGCGTTGCCGCCGCCACCGCCGACTCCCACCACCTTGATGACTGCGCTCTGCGGTACGTTGTCCACGAGTTCGAACATGCTAGATCCCCCCATAGAGGTTTGATTGACGAAAATGAAACTCAAAGATTTCCCTGCATCCACTGCTTCAACTTCCTGAGAAGGCCGCGGCTTCCACCGTCCCTCTCGACACCGGCGCCCTGCTGCTTCTGGCCGAAGAGCAGCAGGCCGACGGCCGTCGCGTAAATCGGGTTCTTGACGATATCGAGCATTCCCTGCACACCGGCGGGCACGCCGAGGCGCACCGGCATGTGGAAGATTTCCTCGGCGAGCTCGACTGCGCCTTCCATCCGCGAAGTGCCGCCAGTGAGCACGATGCCCGCGCCCAGCGATTCCTCGAATCCACTCCTGCGGATCTCTGCCTGCACCAGCGTGAAGAGCTCGTCGTAGCGCGGCTCGACCACTTCGGCGAGCGCCTGGCGCGAGAGCTCGCGCGAGCTTCTCTCGCCCACGCCGGGCACCCGGATGGTCTGGTCCGCGCCGGCGAGCTGGGCGAGCGCGCAGGCGTACTTGATCTTGATTTCCTCGGCGTATTGCGTGGGAGTGCGCAATGCCATGGCTATGTCGTTGGTGACCTGGTCGCCGGCGATGGGAATCACGCCGGTGTGGCGGATCGCGCCCTCGGTGAAGATGGCGATGTCGGTTGTGCCGCCGCCGATATCGACGATGCACACGCCGAGCTCGCGCTCGTCGTCGGTGAGTACGGAGTAACTCGAGGCGAGTTGCTCGAGGATGATGTCGTCAACGTCGAGCCCGCAGCGGCGGATGCACTTCTCGATGTTCTGCGCCGCGTTCACCGCGCAGGTGACGAGGTGCACTTTCGCCTCGAGGCGGACGCCCGACATCCCGAGCGGCTCCTTGATCCCTTCCTGGCTGTCGATCACGTACTCCTGCGGCAGGATATGCAGGATTTTCTGGTCGGCGGGAATGGCCACCGCGCGGGCCGCGTCGATCACGCGCTCGAGGTCGTGCTGGAAAACCTCGCGGTCGCGGATGGCCACGATGCCGTGGGAATTCAGGCTGCGGATGTGGCTGCCGGCGATGCCCGCGTACACCGAATACACCTGGCAGCCGGCCATGCGTTCGGCCTCCTCGACCGCGCGCTGTATCGACTGCACCGTCGACTCGATGTCCACGACCATGCCTTTCTTCAGCCCGCGCGAGGGATGGGAGCCGAGCCCCACCACCTTGAGCTCGCCGTCCGCACCGGCCTCGCCGACGATCGCCACCACCTTGGATGTTCCGATGTCGAGACCGACGATGAATTTTCCGCTAGCCATGCCTGCCATCACCCTACCTCTCTGCGGGACGCGCGGCCGTTGCCGCCGCGGGCGCGGGCGCGGCGGCCGGCACTGCGCCGCGCCACGCCACGGACACGCCGTTGCTGTATCTCATGTCAATGCGTGCCACGCGCTCGCGCTCGTCGGCCCACTGCTGCTCCAGGAGCCGCGCGAGCAGGCGCAGTTTCTTGTCCACGTCGCGGCGCCCGAACAGCACCTCGATCCCGTTCGACAAGGTCATGCGGCATGCGTGTTTTCCGTCGAGCACCAGCGAGGAGATGCGCAGACCGGTCGGCTCGAGAATCTCGGTGAAGGTGTCGAATGACGAGAGCAGCTTCGCCTCGCTGCCAGGCGGCCCGTAGACCATCGGAATCTCGACGCCGGGCAGGGGCGCTTCCGGGCGGAACACCTCTGCGTAGGGGTTCAGGTAGCCGTCCGTGCCGAAGCGCAGCACAGGCACCTGCTCGGTGATGTAGACCAGCAAGCGGTCGGGCCATGCGCGGCGAACCGTCACATCGTGCACCAGCGGCAGACGCCGCAGCTCTTCCTGGATCTGCGCGAGGTTCACCATGAAAAAGCCGGTGCCGAGGTGCGGCAGCATGCTCGCCTCGATGCGCGCACGGTCGATGAAGCGGAAGTCACCGTTCACGCTGACCTGGCGGATCGGTACGTTGGTGACTTCGCCAAAGGCGGTGAATCCCATCTCGGCCACGGCCGCCAGGAGCACTGCGAAGAGAGCTGGCACCAGCCAGCGCTGCCCGGGGAAGCCGCGCGCGCTTTTCTCGCCTGCGCGCGCGGCGCCGCGACGGCTGCGCGTCGCGACGGCGGGAGCACGCAATTGCAGCGGCGCGTTCATGCAGGCGTCCCCTGCAGGCTTGCGTTCAGGATCCGCACTACCAGGTTCTCGAAATCGATCCCGACCGCAGCCGCAGCCATGGGCACCAGACTGTGGCTGGTCATGCCGGGCGAGGTGTTCACCTCGAGCACCAGGAACTTGCCCGTCTGTGCATCCCGCATCAGATCGACGCGACCCCATCCACGGCAGCCGAGGCTCTCGAAGGCGCGCAGGGAGATGCTGCGGATTTCCTGCTCCGCATCCGCGTCCAGCCCTGAGGGGCAGAGATAGCGGGTGGTGTCAGCGCGGTACTTCGCCTCGTAGTCGTAGAAGGTGCGCGGCGTCTCGAGGCAGATCGACGGCAGCACCTCGCCATCGACGATGGCAACCGTGTACTCGGGTCCGATGATCCGTTGCTCGACGAGCACGCAGTCGTCATAGGAGGCCGCGAGCTCCACGGCGGCTACGAGCGCGGCGGCGTCATCGACCGGCGTGACGCCGATGCTCGAACCCTCGCTCGCCGGCTTCACGATCAGCGCCTTGCCCAGCCGGGCGCTCAATGAATCCCACGAGACGCGCCCGGGCTCGGCGACCTCGAAGATCGGCGTGGGAATACCCTCTGCCTGCCAGAACCGCTTGCAGCGGAGCTTGTCCATGGCAAGCGCGCAGGCGAGCACGCCGCTGCCGGTGTGGCTTATGCCGAGTGTGGAGAGCGCGCCCTGGAGAGTGCCGTCCTCGCCGATGCCGCCGTGCAGCGAGATGAACGCGTGACGTACACCGGCGGCGATCAGCTGCGGCAGCACATCGGACTTCGCGTCCATGGCGAGCACACCGGGCAACCTGCGTGCGAGCGCCGCGTGCACGGCAGTGCCGCTATCGAGTGAAACCTCACGTTCGGCCGACGAGCCGCCCAGCAGCACAGCTACGGGCCCCAGGATGCGCGCGGTATCGAGCGCGTAGTGCCTCATGCAGTACCTCCGTGCGTGCGCGCCCAGCCAAGCATCGCCGGCACAACCTTGCCCACGCTGCCGGCGCCCTGCACCAGCAGGAAATCGCCCGGACGCAGCAGGCCTGACAGCTCATCGGTCACATCCGCGGGGTCGGGCACGAACACCGGATCCAGGCGCCCTCGCTGGCGGATGCTGCGGCAGAGGCTCCGCGAGTCGGCGCCGGGAATCGGATCCTCTCCGGCGGAATAGACCTCGAGCAGCAGCAGTGCATCGACTTGCGAGAGCACGCGGGCGAAATCCTCGTAGAGTTCCTGGGTGCGCGTGTAACGGTGCGGCTGATAGACCATCACCAGCCTGCGCCCGGGCCAGCCCGCGCGTACCGCCGCCAGATTCGCGGCCACCTCCGTGGGGTGGTGTCCGTAGTCGTCGACCAGAAGCACGCTGCCGCCACCGGGCAACGGCAGTTCGCCGTGCATCTCGAACCTGCGACCCACGCCCTGGAACGCAGCGAGACCACGCACGATCGCTTCGTCGGGGATGTCTTCGTCGGTGGCGACGGCAACTGCTGCCGTGGCGTTCAGTGCGTAGTGGGCGCCGGGCAGCGCGAGCGACAGCTCGAGCGCGGACTTGCCGGCGGGCCGCTCGACACGGAAATGCGAGCGGGCGCCCTCCTGGCGGAAATCGCTCATGCGGAAGTCTGCGTCCGCGGAACGACCATAGGTGATCACCTGCCGCGTGACCTGCGGGATGATCGAGGCGACCGCGGGGTCATCGATGCAGAGTACGCCAAGCCCGTAGAACGGCAGGTTGTGCAGGAATTCGACGAAGGTGCGCTTCAGGCGCTCGAAATCACCGCCATACGTGGCCATGTGGTCGGCATCGATATTTGTGACCACTGCCACCATGGGTTGCAGGTGGAGGAAGGAGGCGTCGCTCTCGTCTGCTTCGGCGATCAGGTAACGGCTCACTCCAAGGCGGGCATTGGCCTGCGCGCTGTTCAGCCGACCGCCGATCACGAAAGTCGGGTCGAGTCCTGCTTCCGCAAAAATCGACGCGATGATGCTGGTGGTGGTGGTCTTGCCGTGCGTGCCTGCCACAGCGATGCCGTGGCGGTACCGCATGAGCTCGGCGAGCATTTCGGCGCGCGGCACGATCGGAATGCGCTGCGCGCGGGCCGCGACGATCTCGACGTTGTCTTCGCGCACCGCGCTCGAACTCACCACCACGTCGGCGCCGGCAACGTGCGAGGCTGCATGGCCCACGTGCGCCTCGACGCCTGCATCACGCAGACGGGCGAGCGTAGGTGAATTGCTGGCGTCCGAGCCGGACACACGATAGCCCTGGTTGCAGAGCACTTCGGCGATGCCACACATGCCAGCGCCGCCGATGCCGACGAAATGGATCCTGGAAATGCGGCGCATGCCCGGCACACCGGCGTGCGTGGCGTGGGGATTCATCGCTGCACCTCCAGACAGGTGAGCGCGACATCGTCGGCCGCCGCCGGGCGCGCGAGGTGGCGTGCGCGGGTAGCCATCGCAAGGAGTTCATCCCGCGCTGATGCATGGCGCTGGAGTTCGGTCGCGAGCCAACCCGGCGTGAATGCGGATTGCTCGCAACGCAGCGCGGCACCCGAGGCCTCCAGCCAGCGGGCATTGGCGTTCTGGTGATCGTCTATCGCGCCCGGCAGCGGAACCAGTATCGACCCCAGGCCGGCAGCAGCCACTTCACTCACGGTAAGCGCACCGGCACGGCACACGACCAGATCAGCCCAGGCATAAGCGGCGGCCATGTCCGCGATGAAACTTTCCACGCGCGCGTCGACAGCCTGCTCTGCGTAGAGCGCGGCGCAATCCGCCTGCCCCGCGGCGCCGCACTGGTGAAGTACCTCGGGGCGCGCTGCAACCGGCAAGCGCGCGAGAGCCTCGGGAAGCACCTCGTTCAGCACCCGGGCACCCTGGCTTCCACCGAGCACCAGGACTCGCAAAGGCTGACCGGAACGCTGCGCGAATCGCTCTCCCGGTGCCGGCAGTGCAGCAATGGACGCACGCACGGGGTTGCCCACGAAGCGCGCCTTCGGATTGCCCGCAAAAGGTCCGGGAAGACCCAGAAGAATGTGCTTCGCAACGCGCGCGAGAAGGCGATTGGTGGTGCCTGCCACGGCATTCTGTTCGTGGAGGACCAGAGGTACACCGAGCAACCGTGCGGCAAGCCCGCCGGGGCCGGCAACGAAGCCGCCGGTTCCCAGCACGCACGCCGGACGCAGGCGCCACATCACGCCGATGGCTTGCAAGATGGCGGCGAGCAGCAGGAGCGGCGCGAACAATTTCTGCGCAAGCTGTTTGCCGCGGACGCCCCGCACGCGCAGATAGGAAATGGGAATGCCGGCCGCAGGCACCAAGCGCGATTCCATGCCCGCGCGCGTGCCCAGCCAATGCACGTCCGCGCCGCGCGCAACCAGGGCCGCAGCCGCCGCGATTCCGGGGAACACATGCCCGCCAGTGCCGCCACCGGTGATGAGCACTAGCCTGCGACACTCAGGCATTGCGCACCCTCCACCCCTGCCAGGGAGCAGCAAACGCGCTCGAGCCGTTGCGCACCTCGGACTCCGCGCGCAGCACCAGTCCCATCATGGCGAAGAGGATCAGCAGACTGCTGCCGCCGTAGCTGAGGAAAGGCAGCGTGAGCCCCTTGGTGGGCAGCAGGCCTGCGTTCACACCGATATTGATGAAAACCTGTCCGGCAACCATCAGGGCGACGCCGAGGCAGATCTGCGCGGCGAAGACCTGCTGGCGCGCCGCTGCCGCGCGACCGATCCACAGGATTCGTCCTACAAGCGCGCTGAAGAGCGCGATGAAGAAGACGCCACCGAGCAGACCGAGTTCCTCGGCAATGATCGCGAAGACGAAGTCCGTGTGCGCTTCCGGCAGGTAGAACAGCTTCTGGACGCTGTTGCCAAGGCCCACGCCGGTCACCTCTCCACGGCCAAAGGCGATCAAGGCCTGCACCAGCTGGTATCCGTCACCGAACTGCTCCTTCCACGGATCCAGATAGGTGACGAGCCGCCTCATGCGGTAGGGAGAAAATCGGGCGAGGCCCGCAACAGCCGTCAGCGCGAATACAAGCAGCAAACCGAAAGGCAGCAGGCGCGCACCGGCAACGAAGAGCATGGCGACGGCCGTGCCGGCAATCACGACCGTGGCCCCGAAGTCGGGCTCCGAAAGCAGCAACACCGCAGTGAGCAGCAGGATGATCGTGGGTGCCGCCATCCCGCTCAGCTTGTCCGCGATATCGCGGGGACGGCGCTGGATGTAGCTCGCGAGGTAGACGACAAAACAGAGCTTCATGACTTCGGAAGGTTGCAGGTTGAGCGCACTGAAACCGATCCAGCGCGTGGCTCCGTTGCGCTCCCGACCGATTCCCGGGATGAGCACGAGGATCAGCAGGAGCAGGCCCGCCACAAGGAGCGGCTGGCTCGCCCGGCTCCACACGGCGAGCGGGACGCGCGCGGTGATCGCCATCACCGCAAGGCCGGCGGACACATAAATGCCGTGGCGGATCAGGTGGTAGAACGGGTCGCCGTACTTCTCGGCGGCGAAGTCCATCGATGCAGAACTCATCATCACGATGCCCGCAGCGGTGAGCGCGACGATCAGTCCGAGCAGCATCTCGTCTAGTTCCAGCCAGGGCGCGGGCGGAGCGGAATCACGGCGGGTGGCCTGCATGTCAGATCGCCTCCGCGCCGTGAAGCCCGCGGGCAGCGGCCGCGAAGGCCTCTCCCCTGTGCTCGTAGTTGCGGAACATGTCGAAGCTCGCACAGGCCGGCGAAAGCAGTACCACGTCGCCGCCCTGCGCCAGTTCCGCAGCTCTTGCCACAGCCGAGTCGAGGTCCGTGCAATGCTCCACCGGACAGCTGCCCGCGACACCCTCGCCGATCAGCGCAGCGTCGCGGCCGATCAGGAGCAATGCACGGGCGCAAGACGAGAGTTCCGCCGCCAGCGACGTGAAGTCGTACTCCTTGGCAATCCCTCCGGCGATCAGCACGACACGTCCCGGCGCCACCGGAGCGAGGCCACGCAGCGCCGCCACGGTGGCCGCCACGTTGGTGCCCTTGGAGTCATCGATGTAATCGACGCCAGCCACGCGAGCTACGGGCTGGCAGCGATGCGCCAACCCCTTGTAACTGCGCAGGACCTGCAGGCAGGCCTCACGCGGGATGCCGCCGGATTCGGCGATGGCCAGCGCAGCGAGTGCATTGGCAAGGTTGTGACGCCCGCGCAGCCCCAGTTCGCGGGCAGGCATCAGGCACTCGCTCCCGCAGGCCAGCCATTCCTCGCCAGCACGGGAAAGCAGGCCGTAATCGCGCTCTGCGGGCGCATCCAGGCCGAATGACACCTGGCAGCCAACCGGCGTTGCAGGGAACGTCAGGGGATCTGCGCGGTTGGACACGGCGACGCGGCAGCCCCGGAAAATGCGCTGCTTGGAGGCCGCATAGGCTTCCATGCCGGCGTAGCGGTCGAGATGATCGGGAGCCAGATTGAGGATGGCTCCGACGTCTGCGCGGAAATCGAGAAGGATGTCGAGCTGGAAGCTCGACAGCTCCAGCACGTAAAGCGCAGCGCCGGCATCAAGCAGATCAAGCGCCGGGATGCCGAGATTCCCGCCGCAGCCCCCGGGAATCCCGGCAGCATTGGCCATGAGTCCGACCAGAGTGGTCACAGTGCTCTTGGCGTTGGTCCCCGTGATGGCGAGGATCGGCGCCTTCGCCTCGCGCCAGAACAGTTCGATGTCGCCGCAGACACGCGCTCCACGCGCCGCTGCAGCCGCGATCTGCGGCAGGGCAGGATCGACGCCGGGGCTGAGGAGCACTTCGTCGGCGCTCTCGAGGAGTTCACCCTCAAAACCACCGGTCTGCAGCAGATGTCCGGGAAACTCTTGCCGGAAAGCATCGGCGAACGGCGGCTCGGCGCGGCTGTCGACTGCGTCGAAGGCATGACCATGGCGGGCAAGCCAGGAAGCCAGCGAGTAGCCGGTCTTGCCCATGCCCACGACGAGGCGTCGCACGGTTGCGCCCTCCTCTCGTGTGCTGATCGCTGCCGCTGACATCGGTTTTTCCTCAGCGCAGCTTCAGGGTGGCGAGGCCGAACAGCACCAGCACCACCGTGATGATCCAGAAGCGCACGATCACGCGCGGCTCCGGCCAGCCCTTGAGCTCGAAATGGTGGTGGATAGGTGCCATGCGGAAGATGCGCTTGCCAGTCGCCTTGAAGGAGGCGACCTGCAGGACCACGGAGAGGGTCTCCATTACGAAGACACCGCTCATGATGAAGAACACGATTTCGTGACGGACGATGACGGCGATGACGCCGAGCGCGGCTCCGAGGGCCAGCGCACCGACATCGCCCATGAACACCATCGCCGGATAGGTGTTGAACCAGAGGAAGCCGAGACCAGCCCCCGTGAGCGCACCGCAGAACACCACCAGTTCGCCTGCACCGGGGATGTAGGGAATATGCAGATAGGGCGCGAACTCGGCGTTCCCCGCCAGATAGGCGATGACGGCCAGGGCAGCGCCGATCAGCACGCTCGGCATGATCGCGAGACCGTCGAGACCGTCGGTCAGATTGACGGCATTGCTGGATCCGACGATGACGAAGTACGCGAGCGGCACATAAAGCGCACCAAGCGGAAAGGCAACGCTCTTCAGGAAAGGCACGATCAGTTGCGTCTCGGCCGGCGTGATCGATCCGGCGTAAAGATAGAGCGCCGCCGCCAGACCAGCCACCGACTGCCAGAAGTACTTCCAGCGCGCCGGCAGTCCGCGCGGATTCTTCTCTATGACCTTGCGGTAGTCATCGACCCAGCCGATGGCGCCGAAGGCTGCCGTGACCAGCATCACGACCCACACGTAGCGATTGGAGAGGTCCGCCCAGAGAAGGGTGCTCGCGAGGATGCCGACCAGGATCAGGGCGCCGCCCATCGTGGGCGTGCCGGCCTTGCTGAGATGCGATTGCGGCCCGTCGTCGCGCACGGCCTGCCCTATCTGGTTTTCGACCAGCAGGCGGATCATCACGGGGCCCACCATCAGCGTGATCGCAAGCGACGTGAGCACGCTCAGGATTCCGCGGAAGGTGAGGTACTTGAACACCCCGAAGGCGCTCGCCCACCCGCTAAGCCAGTCAGCCAGCCACAGCAGCATCAGTGCGTTCCTGTACGGGCATGGCCCGGTGTTTTCAGAGTCAGCGCGTCGATCACGGCCTCCATGCCTGCGGAGCGCGAACCCTTCACGAGGATCACGCTCTCCGGGGTGTCGCAACCGAGCAACGCTCCTGCGAGTTCCTCGCGGGAGCCATACACCTGCGCTTCGCAGCCGAAGCCCTCCGCAAGGTGAATGGCGTTAGGACCGGTGGCGAAGAGGCGGTTGATTCCCTGCTGCCGGGCGTGCTGACCCGTGCTGCGGTGAAGTGCAGCCGCGTCGGCGCCGAGCTCTGCCATGTTCCCGAGCACAAGCACGCGCAGGCCGCCGAATCCGGCCAGCGTGTCGATCGCCGCACGCACGGAACCGGGGTTGGCGTTGTAGGTGTCGTCGATAAGCAGTGCGCCGCCATCGCCCCGGCGACGCTGCATACGGCCCGCCGGCGCCTCGATGCCTGCCAGTGCATCGGCCATTTCCCGGGCTCGCAGCCCGAGCGCATGTCCCACTGCCGCGGCGGCCAGTGCATTGGCTACTTGCTGGACGCCGGGTATCGCGAGATGGATGTGCCGGGATTCGCCCGGCAACTCCAGGAGGAATTCAGCGCAGCCGTCGAGCAATCGGACATTGCTTGCGCGGACGTCCGCAGCGGGCGAGCCGCTTGCGCTGAAACGCAGCATGCGCCGCTGTCCGACGAGCTCCGCCCAGTAACCGGCGAAATCATCGTCGGCATTCAGCACTGCGACGCCATCACGCGGAAGCGCCTCGAAGATGGCACCCTTGGTGCGCGCCACTTCCTCGAGGCTGCCCAGCCGCTCGAGGTGCGCGGGCAATGCATTCGTAAGCAGCGCGACCTGAGGGCTCGCGATTCCTGCGAGGTATGCAATGTCCCCCGGTTTTCCCGCTCCCATCTCGATGACGGCGTAACGGTGCGACTGCTCGAGCCGGAACAGCGTGAGCGGCACGCCGATCTCGTTGTTCAGGTTGCCACGCGTGGCCAGCACCGGGCCGGCGGTGCCGAGGATCGCGGCGATCATTTCCTTGGTGGTTGTCTTCCCCGCGCTGCCGGTGAGAGCCACCACCGAACCTGTGAAAAGACTACGGTGCAAGGCGCCGATGGCACCGAGCGCGAGTTCGGTGTCGGGTACATGCAGCGCCGGAACCGACGTCGGGACAGCGCGCGAGCACACCAGCGCGACGGCACCGTGTCGCTCGGCCTCGACTACGTGGTCATGCGCATCGAAGCGCTCGCCGCGCAACGCGACGAACAATTCGCCAGACGACACCGTGCGCGAGTCCGTGGAGATTCCCGCAACCTGCACGCCGGCACAGGCATCGGGAACAGCCGCGCCGATCGCCCTGCCGATCTCTCCCAGCGACAGCGGGCGAATCACGGAGCCCCCCTGCGCGCGGCAAGCGCCTCGCGCGCCACGGCGCTGTCACTGAAGGGGCTGCGCACCCCGGCGGTTTCCTGATAGTTCTCGTGTCCCTTTCCGGCGATCAGCACGCAATCGGCCGGAGCCGCATCGCGGATGGCGCTGAAAATGGCGGCACGCCGGTCAGCTTCCCGAATCACGCCCGGATCGGGAATCCCGGCGCAGATCCCCTCGATAATGGAGAGCGGATCCTCGCTGCGCGGGTTGTCGCTGGTGACGACGATCTCGTCGGCATGCTCCCGGGCGAGTCTGCCCATCAGCGGGCGTTTGCTGCGATCGCGATCACCGCCGCAACCGAAGACGCACCATAGCCGGCCGCGGCAGTGCAGCCTGAGCGCACGCAGGCTCTGCTCCAGCGCATCCGGCGTGTGCGCGTAGTCGACGATCACGAGCGGAGCGGCTCCGATGCGCTCCATGCGGCCGGCAACGGGAACCACTTTTGCGAGCGACGAGAGCGCCACGTCTAGCGGAATCTCCCGCGCCAGCAGCGCACCGATCACCGCGAGCGCGTTCTCCAGATTGAAGCGCCCGATCAGCGGAAGGAGCAAATCACCCTCTTCTCCACGCGCCAGGATACGGGCACGGATGCCCTCGGCGCGGAACTCGACGTCCGTCGCGCGGATGTCGGCAGGCCCCTGGCCCACGGTGTAGCCGATGCGCTCCACCGATGCAGGGATCGATGCATGGATGTTGCGCCCGAAGGGGTCATCCAGATTCACCACGGCATGGCGCAGTCCCGCGTGGCTGAACAGTTTTGCCTTGGCCGCGCCGTAGGCCTCGATGCTGCCGTGGAAATCGAGATGGTCATGCGTGAGATTGGTGAATACGGCCGTGTCGACATGCAGTGACGCGATCCGATCCTGCGCGAGCGCGTGGGAGGAGACCTCCATCGCAACGGCGCTCGCACCCTCTTGCCGCAGCCCTGCGAGCAGCCGCTGCAGCGTCACGGCATCCGGTGTGGTGTGCGTGGTATCGCGGAGCTGGCCGGGGAATCCGGAGCCCAGCGTGCCGATGACGCCACAGTGCGTCCCGGCGAAGCCCAGCGCTTGCGCTATCAGTTGCGTGGTGGTTGTCTTGCCGTTGGTACCCGTGACGCCGATCAGCCCCATGGCGAGCGAGGGGTCACCGTAAAAAGCCGAGGCGATGGCGCCTGCCAGCGCCGCCAGTCCCTGCACCGGCACCAGCGGCAGCAGTGCCTCCGAAGGCAGCTCCCGGCCCGCCTCCACCAACACGGCGACCGCGCCCCGGGCACACACTTCGGCCAGATGATCCAGCCCATCGTGGCGAGCCCCCCTGAGGGCGATGAACGCATCGCCCGGCTGCACTGCCCGGCTGTCGGAGCACACGCCGCCCACCTCAATACCCGCGAAAGCGTCAGCCACGTCGAGGAATGCGCCCAAAGTCAGACACGAGGGTCCGGTACAAGCCTGGGCGTTCATGTGGGCGCTCCCGGCACTGCACGCTCAGCCACCTGGAGTTGCGGGAGATCGTCGGGAGGGACGTTCAGCAGCCGCAGCGCACCGCGGACCACCGAGGAGAAAACCGGGGCCGCGACAGCCCCGCCGTAGTAGACACCGCCGCGCGGATCGGTGATGACCACAACGCCGACAATGCGCGGATCCCTGGCGGGGGCAAAACCCGCGAAGAGCGACTGGTAGCGATCAGCTTTGTAGCCGTCCTTGCCACCAGAGCGGTGGACCGTGCCGGTTTTTCCGGCCACCCGGTATCCGGGAATGGCGGCTTTTAGCGCCGTGCCACCCTTCTGCGTAACGGTCTCCAGCATGGCGACAATCTGGGCGACACGATCAGCGGGAAACACCTGCGTGGCCGGCGGAACTTCCGTCACCTTAAGTATCTTCACGGGCCGTGATTTGCCCCCGTTCGCAAGCATCAGATAAGCGCGCGCAAGCTGCAGCGGCGTCACTGAAACCCCGTAGCCGAAGGCGAAGGTGGCGCGAGTGAGATCGTCCCAGCGCCGAGGCGAAGGAAATGTGCCCGAGACCTCTCCTTTCAGTCCTTCGCCCGCGATCCGGTCGAAACCGGCCCGGCGGAAATTTTCGTGTATGTCCTCGGGATTGAGGCTCAACGCGAGCTTGGTGGTTCCTACCTGGCTCGATTTGGTGATGATCGTGGTAACAGGGATCACGCCCAGGCTGTTGTGGTCCCTGAACGTCTTGCGCCCGACGCGGATGTAGCCGGGCGTGGTGTCGACAAGGGTTTCGGGGGTGTACTTCCCGCTCTCCAGCGCCGTCATGACGGTGAGCGGCTTCACCGTCGAGCCCGGTTCCGTGGTGTCCGTGACAACGCGGTTGCGCATGGCGTCGCGAACTGCCGCGCCGCGGTTGTTGGGGTTGTACGAGGGAAAGTTAGTCATGGCGAGGATCTCGCCCGTGCGGGAATCGAGCAGGACGATGCTCCCCGACTCTGCTCCGAGCGCCTCAACCGTCTTTTTCAGCTCCCGGTAGGCGAGATACTGGATGCGGAGGTCGATGCTGAGGTCGAGGGCTTGGCCGGGGCGCGCAGGCTCGAGTTCCTGGACGTCGCGTATCACATGGCTGTAGCGATCCTTGATTACCCGCTTGCGCCCGGGGACGCTTTTCAGCCAGCCCTCATATGTCGCTTCGATGCCTTCCTGGCCATGGTCATCGATATTGGTCAGGCCCACGACATGTGCAGCGACGGGGCCTGCAGGATAGAAGCGCTGGTATTCGCGCCTGCTGGTGATACCCGGGATCTTCAGGTCCATCACCTGCTTGGCGGCGTCGGGGTTCATGTGTCGGCGGAGATAGACGAATTGACGCGAGGAGTTCGCCGCCATCTTTTGCCTGAGCTCGTCCACGGGCGTTCCCAGCGCCTGCGCCAGGCGCAGCCAGTCAGCGTCCTTGATGACAAATTCCTGCGGATTGGCTGAAAGCGACTCCACCGGGGTGCTCACCGCAAGGGGTTCGCCGTTGCGATCGCTGATGATTCCGCGATGCACGGGGATCAGCTCATCGCGCAGTGCCCTGGCGTCGCCCTGATCCTGCAGGAACTGGTAGCCGCGCTCGGTGTCGAGCAACTGCAGCGATACCAGCCGCCAGACGAGCAGCAGGGCCAAAGCGACGAGCAGAACCACCACCAGCATGAATCGCCAGTCGTGGAAGCTGGAGGTTTCTCGCGACTTCACTCGACCACCATCGGGTGCATGTCACCCTCGGGGAGCGTCATCTGCAGTTGCTGGTCGGCGATCTGCTCGACGCGTGCGTGGGACGAAAGCGTGCTGCGCTCGAGCAGCAACTGACGCCACTCGATCTGGATATCGTTCTGCTCGCCACGCGCCTGTTCCAATTCGCGGAACAGCTCCCTCGAACGGTGCGCCGTGTAGATGACACCGATGGCGGAGACGATCACGACCACGAGCAGCGCAAGCGTGAAAAGCGGCGTCCGCGCGCCGCGCACGGAGTGAGGAGCAGACTCGGCCCTGCGATCAGCCACGGGACGCTCCACGCGAAGCCAGACGCTCGGCAACGCGCATGACGGCGCTGCGAGCGCGGGGGTTGTCATGCAGCTCTGCATCGCCTGCGCGGATCGCCCTGCCGATTGCGCGTAACCGGGGCTGCATTGCCTCAGGCAGACCGGGAATGCCGGGCTCACGGGCGTTGTCGCGAATGAATCGTTTGACCAAGCGGTCTTCAAGCGAATGGAAGCTGATCACCACCAGACGACCACCGGGAAGCAAGGCATCACAAGCCTGCCGCAGCACGGCCGCCAGGGCATCGAGTTCGGAATTGATAAAAATCCGGATGGCCTGGAACGGTCTGGTTGCGGGGTGCTTGTCTCGCTCCCAGGCGGGATTGGCCTGCGTGACTATGTCAGCGAGGCGCGCCGTGGTGTCGATAGGCGCGAGCTTGCGCTCGCGAACGATCGCTGCAGCCATGCGCCGGGCAAATCGCTCTTCCCCAAACTCCCGCAGGACATGCTCGATGTCCGCCTCTTTGGCGTGCGCCAGCCACTGGGCCGCACTCGGCCCGTTGCCCGGGTCCATGCGCATGTCGAGGGGGCCATCACGCAGAAAGCTGAACCCCCGGGCGGGATCGTCCAACTGGGGTGATGACACGCCGAGATCGAGCAGGATTCCGTGGACGCCACCGGAAAAACCGTGCTCGCCGAGTGCGCGCTCAAGGCAATCGAAGCGCGACTGTTCGAAGCAGATTCGGGCGTCAGCTGCAAAAGCAGCCTTGCCATGAGCGATCGCCTCGGGATCCCGGTCGATCGCCAGCAAGCGACCGCCGGCAGTGAGCCGCTCCAGCAGTGCGCCGGAGTGTCCGCCACGACCAAAGGTGGCATCAACGTATCGTCCCGCGGGATCGGTCACGAGATACTCCATGGCCTCCTGCAGCAAAACCGGCTTGTGCATATCGCCCCATTTGAGAGAGAGCTGCGCTCAGAGCGCCAGCCGCCGCATTTCCTCGGGCATCGCGCCATCCCCGGCAGCCAGTTCGAGCCACTTGTCGCGCTCGGCAAGCCAGGTGTCCTCGTCCCATAACTCCATCTTGTTTCCCTGGCCCACCAGCACAGCTCGCTTGTCGAGGTTCGCGTACTCGCGCAGGGCCGGCGGCACAAGCATCCGTCCGCTCGCATCACACTCCAGATCGCTGGCATAACCGATGAGCAGCCGCTGGAAGCGGCGCACCACGGGATCGAGGGTCGGTAACTGCTGGATCTGGGTCTGGAGTTCTTCCCAGACCGGCAGGGGGTAGAGCAGAAGGCAGCGGCTCTGGGTATCGATCGTGGCCACGAGTTCACCGTCGCACTGCGACTGCAGCCGCTCGCGCTGACGAGCGGGCATGGCAAGACGCCCCTTGGCGTCGATGCTCAGATGATGGACACCACGAAACACGTTGGCTTGCTTCCCCAGAACTGGGATTTGGCGGCTTGATTAGCCACTTTTATCCACTTTGACCCACTTTTCGACACTATATGGATGCGGCAAACACAGTGTCAAGCCGCGGCAGCAGCCGATTTTGATTTATAAAACAATGAGATAGAGACTGCTCAGCGAGGGCGCACAATCCAGCCTGGCCACATGGCGACCCAGAACATGAGACTGCACGGAGAACTTAAAGTAAGTTGTGACTACCTAGAATATTTTGAGACTTGATGAAGCCTTATTTATTCTCAATAGTTATAAAGTGCAGAGCCGGCCTGTAAGCCGGGTTCTGTCGAGGACAGTCATTCATCTGGGACGTCCGTCACCGGACGCCTCGAGCGACCTACCCGAACCCAGTGCGGGCCGCACCGATGGGTTCCTATTTGGTCTTGCTCCGGGTGGGGTTTGCCGTGCCACGACTGTTGCCAGTCGCGCGGTGCGCTCTTACCGCACCCTTTCACCCTTACCTGCCGGCCGAGGCCGACATAGGCGGTTTGCTTTCTGTTGCACTTTCCGTGGGCTCGCGCCCCCCAGGCGTTACCTGGCACCCTGCCCTGTGGAGCCCGGACTTTCCTCCCCTTGCTTGCGCACGGAGCGACTGCCCGGCCGACTCTGCCCGCGGAGTATATCAGTGCGGCTCCACCACATCTCGCAGCGCGAGCGCCTGCCTGTACAGGGCATTGCGGGGCAGGCCGCTGATTTCAACCGCACAATCCACGGCCTCGCTGAGCGACAACCGCGGCATCAATGACCGTAAAAGCCTGTCACTGTCGATGGCAGTGCGATCGGGAACTTCTTCGGCGCCATGGACCAGCACCACAATCTCCCCCAATTGCTGCTCAGGGTCAGCTGCTATGCGCGAGCGCAATTCGGCAATGCTGCCCGACAGCAAGGTCTCGTGGATTTTGGTGAGCTCGCGCGCAAGTACCGCCTGGCGGTCCGATCCGAACACAGCCTGCAGATCCTCGAACAGTGCGAGTACGCGACGCGGCGACTCATAAAACACGAGGGTGCGCTGCTCCGCGGACAGCGCCTCCAGGCGGGCTTTCCTTGCTGACTCCCGGGCCGGCAGAAACCCCTCGAAGGCGAAACGATCCGAGGGCAAGCCTGCGATGCTGAGGGCGGCAATCGCGGCGCAAGGACCAGGCACGCAGACCACATCCACACCCGCCTGCCTCGCCGCCCTGACAAGGCGGAATCCCGGATCGGAAATGAGAGGTGTGCCCGCATCCGCAACCAGCGCGACACTGCGTCCACGCTGCAGTTCAGCAAGAAGTTCGCACTCGCGACGATCGTCGCTGTGGTCATGATAGGCGAGCAAAGGCCTCGACAGTCCCAGATGACTTAGGAGCGCCCGGCAGCGGCGGGTATCCTCAGCCGCCACGATGTCCGCGCTCGCGAGCACGTCTATGGCGCGGCGAGTGATGTCACCGAGGTTACCGATCGGTGTTGCGACGATGTAGAGCATGGGGCCTCCGGCAGAAGCGCAGCCCGCAGATCGTGTGCCGCAAGCCGGGTCAGGCGCTAGTATACGGACCATGAAACATACGGCCGCACGAACAGCGATCCTGTTTACCCTGATTGCGGTGGGTGGTTGCTCGTCACCTCCCGCCGAACAGCCTCGAGAGGCTGTGCCGCCCGTCGCTGTCGAAGACACTGCGCCCATCCCGGCAGATCCGGCAGATGCACTCCTGGTCCGCGCTGGGCGCGCAGAGCCCGGACAGCGCCTGGATCTTCTGCTCGATGCGGCAGGGGCGCTAGTCGATCGCAAGGATATTGCCCGGGCGAAGGCCGTTCTTGAAGACGCGGCCGCGCTTCCCGCGAGCCCGGAGCAGGACGCAAGGCGCGCCATACTTCTCTCGGACGTACTTGCAACAGCAGGCGACCCTGCTGGAGCACTTGCCGCCCTTCCCGAGCCCGGGGAAACTCCCGAGAAAGTGCTCCCACGTGCCCTTGAGGCGGGTTTGCTGGAGGCGCGGGCACGGGCCCTGTTCGGGCTCGGCAGATCGCTCGAGGCCGCGAGGCAGCGTGTAGCGCTTCAGCCATGGCTCCCTGACGACAAAGACCGCATTGCCAATGCGCGCCACATCCTCGATTCCCTCGGACTCGTGTCACTCGGAGAACTCGACAAGACCGCTGCGTCAGCCGGCAGCGATGATTGGCGGGGCTGGTTGGAACTGTCACTGATTGCGAGGGATATGCGCCGATCACCCCTCGCACAAAAGCAGCGCTTGCACGAGTGGGAGCAGACATACGCGGCCAATCCTGCCTTTGGCGACGGCATGCATGGCCTGATCGAAGGCCTGGCAGGTGCAATTGCAGAGCCTGCCCGGGTTGCTCTCCTGCTTCCCTTGACCGGCAGGGCCGGCGCCAGCGGACAGGCTGTTTTGCAGGGCTACCTGGCCGAACATTATCGGGAACTCGGGGCCGGGGAACCGGTCCCGCCCCTTGCCATCGTCGATACCGGAGGAACGGCAGAGGGATTTGCGGCGGCCTACCGTCGCACCACTGGCGACGGAGCCGATGTCGTGATCGGCCCTCTTCTGAAAGAAGAACTGGCCGCTTTCGGTTCAGGACTCCCGGCGAGCGTTCCCACGCTCGCACTCAATTTTCTCGACGCTCCTTCTGCCGCCATTCCTGGCGTGCACCAGTTCGGCGTAGACCCCTCGGACGAAGTCGCACAACTTGCCTCCGATTCCCGTAACGCAGGCATGTCGCGCGCTGTTGTTCTCGCCGATGCAGCGCCACGCTCACGCCGACTGGTGGAGGACTTCGGATCACGCTGGCGCAATGCAGGCGGAGAGTTGATCGACACCCTTTATCTGGGAGATCTGAACGAATATCGCCTCAGCCTCGAGCGGACCTTGCATCTCGACCAGAGTCATCAGCGCTCTGTCGCTCTCGGGCAACTACTAGGGTTGGAACTGCAAACCGAGCCACGCCGCAGGGCCGACGTCGACATGGTCGTTTTGCTGGCAGAACCGGCAGGAGCACGGTCAGTACGCGCCTTGCTGCCCTTCCTGTACTCCGGGGACGTCCCTGTCCGCGGGATCAGCATGAGCTACGCGGGGGGAGCAGGCCGGGAGGGCGACTTCGATCTCGAGACATTGAAGTTCGTTGATATGCCCTGGTTTTCCAACGCCGAGCAAAACCTGCGCGAGACAACGTCGCTCCAACATGGCGCGGTCGAGCGCCTGATTGCTCTTGGCGTTGATGCGCGCAGACTGCAGTCAAGGATCAATCTTCTCGATAAACCGGGCTCATGGAGGCTCGGTGGCGCAGCTGGCGAATTGAGCACAGGCACGGATGGCCGGGTGCACAGACGAGCTGTCTGGTACGTCATCGAAGGGGGGCAGGCCAAGGCAGAGTTGTCGCGCCAGTCCATAGAGAAACCGACATCCAGGGATGGAGTACAGGTATGGACACCAGGGGACGGAACACCCCCGCAAACATCGGGCGCGCCGCCGAAGACAGAGCCTTAGTTTTTCTCGAAAAGGCCGGTCTCTGCCTGCTTGAGCGCAACTTCCGCTGCCGCGCAGGTGAAATCGATCTGATCATGCGCGAGGGCGGAATGATCGTTTTTGTCGAAGTCAGGCTGCGGCGCGTGAGCCGCTTTGGCACGGCGGCCGAAAGTGTAGGAAGTGCGAAACTTCGCCGGGTGCAATTCGCAGCAGAGCTTTGGCTTCGCCTCAGGGGCCGTGACAGCCCCGCGAGGATTGATGTGCTTACCTTGGACGGCGCCGAATGCGAAACCGCACGCATCGGCTGGATACGCGGCGCAAGCGTTTAGGAGCAACCGCCAATGGACGACCTGAACGATCCGGTGCAACTGTGGTTCACAAACCACGTCGATACCATCTACCGATCCCTTGACGCACTGCAACAGCCACTCGCACAAGCCGCAATGCGGATGCGGGACACGCTGCTCGGCGAAGGGAGGCTGCTTGTGGCTGGAAGCGGAACCGGTTGCGCTCTGGCGCAGCTGTTCAGCGCCGGCTTGCTCAGTAGACTTTCGATGGAGCGGCCCGCCCTGCCGGTGATCTGCATCGGCAATGATCCCGCAGTCCTGGGAGCAATTGCAGAGGGCTACGGCTACGCGGAGAGCCTTGCCCGCCAGATCCAGGCCATCGCGGCGCCGGGAGACACGGTTTTACTCGTTACGGGCTCTAATGGCGGCGGCATATCCCATGCCGTCCGCGCAGCACAAGCTCGAGGAGCCAGAGTGATTTCGATCTGCGGGCTTGCCACGCAGGATCCGCACCAGCTTGGGGAAGTGGACGACATCGAAATACGCATCCCGTCCGAGGAGCCATCACGGCTGACGGAGTGCCAGTTGCTGGTGCTCAATTGTCTGGTGGAACTTGTCGAACGTGAGATTTTCGGCAGCTACTGAACCGCAGGCTCACTTCACCACGCGAAGGCTGCGCTTTGCGGGCGCGGATGGGTTTCGCCGCCCGTCGTCATCAGATGGAGGAGGCGCACGCTCGGGCTCGAAGACCATGCCTTGGCCGTTCTCCCGGGCGTAGATGCCCAGCACTGCCCCGATAGGCGCGAGGATATCAACTGCGATACCGCCGAAGCGGCCACGAAAGCTGATCCCGTCGTTCGTGATCAGCAGCTCTGAAACAGCCCCGGGCGACACGTTGAGAACTATCTGTCCGTCTTTCACATATTGCTGCGGAACTTCGACACCGGGAGCGTGGGCGTCGATCAGCACATATGGTGTGCAGCCGTTATCTACGATCCAGTCGTAGAGGGCGCGAACGAGGTAAGGACGACTGCTCTTCATGATGGCTGGGGCTGCGCGATCCTGACGGGATCAACGGCGACGCATCTCCTTTTCTGTCTGGGTAAGGCTCTCCAGAAAGGACTCGCGCGCGAAGAGGCGGATCATGTAGTCGTGCAGAGGCTTGGTCTGGCGCGTCACCGGAACATCGATTCCCAGCGCGGGCAGTCGCCATAGAAACGCGACGAGGCAACAATCGAGCAGCGAGAAGTCATCGCTCATGAAGTAAGGTTTTTCACCGAAAACCGGCGAGACGGATACCAGCTCAGCGCCCAGCTCCGCGCGCACAATGGCGGCGGATTTCTCAGGCGTACGTCCACGCTGCAACAGATCGAGCTTTTGGCACCAGTCCTTTTCCAGCCGCTGGAGCAACTGGCGACTCTTGGCTCTGGCAACCGGGTACAGCGGCATCAATGGCGGGTGCGGATAACGCTCGTCGAGGTACTCCATGATGGCCCTCGACTCGTACAGCACGAGATCCCGATCGACCAGCACCGGCAAGCTGCAATAGGGGTTAAGTTCCGCGAGTTCCGCGGGATAGTCGCGGGCATCGATATCCAGAACCTGCGAGGTGATGCCTTTTTCGGCGAGCAGTATCCGGATGCGGTGGCTGTAGTGATCCGAGGAGTCAGAAAACAAGGTCATGACCGAGCGCTTGGACAGGATTGCCCGTATGTCCCTGCGCTCAGCCATCGACTGCTCCCTCAGGCTCCCCGAAACAGGGAGTTCAGTGAACGTCCTTCCAGTATTCGCGGTTCAGGAGGAAGGTGAACACTCCGAACACCGCGATGAACAGCAAGACATAGCCACCAAGGCGCTGACGGTGCAGCGCCATGGGCTCTGCAACATAGGCCAGAAAGTTGGTGAGATCACCCACTGCCGCGTCGAATTCCTCGGTGGTCATGAGGCCGGCTTTCTTGACCACAAGGCGACCACAAGGATCGTCAAGCATGTCCTCTCCGGTGAGAGGATCTCGCTTTACCCCGCCATTCTCCGCGAGGACCGGGCCAGGCGCGCACTCGGGAAGGCCCTGAAGTTCGAGCAGCGCGTGCGGCATGGCCACATCCTTGAACGCCCTGTTGTTCACGCCCCAAGCGCGGGAAGGCGAATCGTCGCGATAGAAATTCCGCAGATAGGTGTAGATGTACTCCGGGGAGCGGGCCCTGGACATGAGCGTGAGGTCCGGAGGCGCGGCCCCAAACCATGTCTTGCCAAGTTTGGCAGGCATGGCGTTGTTCATCAGGTCGCCGATCTTGGTGTCATCGAAAATGAGGTTTTCCTGAGCAAGCGGCAGCGGAATTCCCAGATCGGTAGCAGTACGCTCGAACCGGGCGTACTTGAGCGAATGACACCCCATGCAGTAATTGACGAAATACTTGGCGCCGCGTTGCAGTGATTCCTGATTGGCAAGATCAGGCACAAAGTGGTCGCAGTCGATAGTGCCACATGATTTTTCGGCCTCGGCGCCTACCGCCTTCAACGGCAACACCACCAGAAGCACCACCACCAGCAACGCACCCATCGACTTCCAGAAACCCATACCGCCATCCGTGGTCACGCGAGCAGGTTCGGGCTTGGTCTTTTCGATCGACGTGTAGATCGGCATGAGCAGGAAGAACGAGAAGTAGACCAGCGTGCAAATCTGGGCAAGCGCCGTACGCTCAGGAGTCGGAGGCTTGACTCCAAGCACACCAAGGATCACGAAGGAAGCGCTGAACAGAAGGATTGCCACCCTGCTGATCGCGCCCTTGTAGCGGATAGATTTGACGGGGCTGCGATCGAGCCACGGCACCACGAACAGGATCGCGATCGCGGACGCCATGGTCAGGAAGCCCAGGAACTTGGCCGTCAGCGGACCAATGTCCACTGTGACCGCACGCAGCATCGAGTAGAACGGCGTGTAGTACCACGTCGGCGCGATGTGCAGCGGCGTCTTCAGGCCATTGGCCTCCTCGAAATTCGCGTGCTCGAGGAAATATCCCCCCATCTCGGGGAGGAAGAAGATGATCGTGCAGAACACGAAGAGGAATACAGAGATGCCCATGAGGTCATGGACCGTGTAGTAGGGATGGAAAGCCACACCATCGAGCGGCACACCATTGGCATCTTTCTTTTTCTTGATCTCGACGCCATCGGGATTGTTTGACCCGACCTCATGCAAGGCAAGCAGGTGCAAGACCACCAAACCAAGCAGGATAAGCGGCACCGCCACGACGTGGAGCGCGAAGAAGCGGTTCAGGGTAATTCCCGAGATGAGGTAATCGCCCCGGATCCACTGCACGATGTCGTCGCCCACAACCGGGATGGCCCCGAACAACGAGATGATTACCTGGGCGCCCCAATATGACATCTGGCCCCACGGGAGGACGTAGCCGAGGAAACCCTCTGCCATCAGCGCCAGATAAATGGCCATCCCGAATACCCAGATCAGTTCGCGGGGCTTGCGGTAGGAGCCGTAGAGCAGGCCGCGAAACATGTGCAGGTAAACGACCGTGAAGAAAGCCGAAGCACCGGTGGAGTGCATGTACCGGATGATCCATCCGTACTCCACGTCACGCATGATGTATTCGACCGATGCGAAGGCACGCTCCGCCGAGGGTTCGAAACTCATCGTGAGCCAGATGCCCGTCAGAAGCTGGTTCACCAACACCAGCAGCGAGAGCACCCCGAAGAAGTACCAGAAGTTGAAATTCTTGGGCGCGTAGTACTTGCCCATGTGGGTGTTCCACGCACGCATGATCGGAAGGCGTGCATCGACCCAGTCCCGCAACGCGATAAGCCTGCTCATCACGCGGCCTCCTTGTCTACACCGATGACGAGGATGTTCTCGCCCTCGAAGGAATACGGCGGAACCTCAAGGTTGTACGGAGCGGGAACGCCCAGAAGCACCCGCCCCGCCAAGTCAAATTTGGATCCATGGCAAGGGCAGAAGAATCCACCCATCCAGGCAGCGCCGCCGAGGTCGGCAGCTCCCACCTCGGGGCGGTACTTCGGCGCGCAACCCAGGTGTGTGCAGAGGCCCAGCAGAACGAGAATTTCCGCCTTGATGGCGCGGTTCTGCTTGTCCACGTAAGCCGGCTGGACGGACTGCGCGGACTTCGGGTCACGCAACTTGTCGTCGTGGCCACCAAGCGCCTCGAGCGTCTCGGGAGTGCGCCGCACCACATACACAGGCTTGCCACGCCACTCGACCACAACCATCTGGCCTGGCTCGAGCTTGCTGATGTCGGCTTTGACCGGCGCCCCCGCGGCTTTCGCTTTCGCGCTGGGGTTCCAGGAACCGAGGAAGGGAGTGGCTATGCCTACGGCACCGGCGGCGCCAACGGCAGAGGTTGCGACGGTCAGGAACTGCCGCCTGCCCTTGTTCACGACTTGATTGCTCACGAAAGGGATTCTCCAGTCCGTAAAGGGATCGGTCGCAGCCCGGGGGCGCTGCTGGGAGCGCGGCGAATGCTAAAGAATTTAGCAGGGACTGACAAGAAAAACGGACTCTGCAAAGGCCATCTCCGTCGCCCCGAAACGAAACGCCCGGCGATCCTTTCGGAGAGCCGGGCGTTCGGAAGGCCGCGCCGCTGATGCGGAGCAAATAGCCTCAGCGCTTCGAGTACTGCGGACGCTTGCGAGCCTTGCGCAAACCGACTTTCTTACGCTCAACCTCGCGCGCGTCGCGGGTCACATAGCCTTCCTGACGCAGGCGGCTCTTGAGGGTCTCGTCATACTCAATAAGGGCGCGGGTTATCCCGTGACGGATCGCGCCCGCCTGCCCGAAACTGCCGCCGCCTTTGACGGAGACATTCACGTCGAATTTTTCGCCCATCCCCACCAATTCAAGCGGTTGGCGAACGATCATGCGAGCAACCTCACGACCGAAGTAACTCTCCAGCGGCTTGTGGTTGACCGAGATCGCGCCGCGACCTTGCGTGAGGAACACGCGCGCTGTGGCGGTCTTGCGGCGTCCGGTCCCGTAATACTGCGTGGCAGCCATGTGGTTTCCTTCAGATCTCGAGAGCTTGCGGCTGCTGGGCCGCGTGCGGATGTTCTGCGCCCGGGTACACCTTCAGTTTGCGCGCCATGGCACGGCCGAGAGGGTTCTTGGGGAGCATGCCTTTTACTGCGCTTTCGATGGCACGGGTTGGCGCGCGCGCCACCAGCTTGTCGAAGGTGATGCTGCGCATACCGCCGGGATGGCCGGTGTGGTGGTGATAAATCTTGTCTCTACCCTTGTTGCCGGTCACCTGGACCTTCTCGGCGTTGACGACGACGATGTAGTCGCCGGTATCAACGTGAGGGGTGAACTCGGGTTTGTGCTTGCCGCGCAGTCGCGAGGCGATCACGGTTGCGATGCGGCCAAGAGTCTTGCCGCTCGCGTCGACGACGAACCATTGCTGTTCGACGCCGCCTGGTTTTGCCGAAAAGGTCTTCATTGTTGCCAAGCCAGCCTGGAAGGGGGGAGTACCCCGTAAAAGGGTGCGAATGGTACACCATGAATTTTACGAGCGGCAACCGCCGCCCGGGAAAATTCACGGTTCATGGCCGGTGCGGCCGAGCGAGGTAGTCGTGCGACTGCATCTCTATCAAACGACTTGCCGTGCGCTGGAACTCGAAGGCGAGCCTCGTACCCGTGTAAAGGCCCGATGGAGGGGCGGCCGCAGACACCACAAGCTTCACGCTACGATCGTAGAACTCGTCAACCAGATTGACGAGACGGCGCGCGGCATCGTCGCGCGAGGAGTCGAGTACGGGCACATTCGCGAGCAGCACGGCAGTGAATTCGCGCGCGAGCCAGATGTAGTCGTGCTGGCTGCGAGGACCATCACAAAGCTCGCGGAAGTCGAACCATGCGACGTTCTCGGCGAGCTTGCGTACCCGGATCGGCCGCCCTTCCACCTCGATGACCGCATTCTCACGGCACGGATCCGGAGAAAGGCTGGCGAAACTGCGGGCAAGGCTCCGGTCAGCCTCATCATCGAGCGGCGAGTGGTAGAGCTCCGCCTGCTCCAACAGGCGCAGGCGATGATCGATGCCGCCGTCGACGTTGATCACCATGGTGTTGCGCTCCAGCAGGGCTATCGCAGGCATGAACCGCTGGCGCTGCAACCCGTCCTTGTAGAGGTTGCAGGGCTCGACATTGGATGTCGCGACGAGAGTCACCCCACGGGCAAAGAGCTCCTCCAACAAGCCGGAAAGTAGCATCGCATCCGTGATGTCAGAGACGAAGAACTCGTCGAAGCAAAGAACGCGCACCCGGGCTGCGATTCTCTCGCCGACGATCTTGAGGGGGTTCTTGTGCCCCGTGAGTTCGCGCAACTGGTGGTGGACCTGTTGCATGAACCGATGAAAGTGCGTCCGCTGCCGCGTGTCTGGAGGCAGGCTCTCGAAGAACAGGTCCATCATGTGCGTCTTGCCGCGCCCGACGCCGCCCCAGAGGTAGAGACCGCGCACAGGCTCGAGCCCGGCACTGACATCACCCCTTACTGACGCGGCGAGCCTGCGCAAAAATCCGGGCTCGGACCGAGTGACAAGGCTTTCCCAGAGCCGCTGCAGCTCGAGGATCGCACGCTCCTGCGCCGGATCGAAGGCAAAGCCTGGCCGCTCGAGCTCCGCGCGGTAGCGTTCGAGAGGGCTTATTTGCATGAACGGAGGGTCCGGCAGAAACGGCGCGAGACTGTAGCCAGCGCGAATGGGGGGTCGCAACCGCAATATGCCGCAGCCAACCCATCGTTAACAGCGCCACGATGCGAGTGGTTATACTTCCGCCGACTCCACGTCGAGGATACGCCTGTGTTCAGTGCGTTCGCTTTCTGGCTCAGCGCCATCGGATGTCTGGCAGCGGGCGTCGCGGGGGGCTGGCTGTTGCGCATCATGCTCGACCCCTCTGAACAGAAATTGCGGGATGCCGAAACGCGGATCCGGGCAAGCGAGGCGGCCCTGGATGACTACCGTCGACAGGTGACGGAACACTTCCGCGGCACGGCAGACCGTGTCAACAAACTCACTGATGACTACCGCGAACTGCACTCCCACCTCGCGCAAGGGGCGATGGGCCTCTGCAATCCGTCAGCAACCGAGGCTCCTCTGCTTACCAGTCTCTCCGGGGGCGGAGTGCGCGCCATCTCCGGCTCTTCCGTTAATCCGCCGCTCGACTATGCCCCGCCAATGCCGGAAGACGGCGGGCCGGACGATCTGGGCCGGCTGAGAGAAGTCTGAAGTGCGCTGGCAAACGCTGGGCTGGCCCGTCGCCGCGGGACTGCTGGCTGCGCTGCTGTTCCTGGAACTTTCCCCGCAGAGCAGCGAACGAGCAGCGCCTGCTCCGTCTTCATGGGCTGAGGCAGTACGTCGCGCGTCGCCTGCGGTCGTCAACATCTACACCAGCAAGGTGGTGCGCCGCCCCTACCACCCGCTGATGGACGACCCGCTATACCAGCAATTCTTCCGGCGCAGCCCCGCCCCCCAGCGCGAGCGCATCGAGCGCAGCCTTGGATCCGGCGTCATCATGTCTGCAGACGGTTACTTGCTCACCAACAACCACGTTATCGCCGGCGCCACGGAGATTCTCGTGCTGCTGTCGGATGGGCGGGAATCACTGGCCGCCGTCATCGGATCCGACCCCGGGACGGACCTCGCGGTCCTGCGGATCGAACTGCCGGATCTCAAGCCGATAACAGTGGGCAACCCCTCGGGTGCACAGGTAGGCGATGTAGTGCTGGCCATAGGCAATCCCTACGGTTTCGAGCAGAGCGTCTCGCAGGGCATCATCAGCGCTGTTGGCAGGTTCGGCCTGCAGTTGAACGCCTACGAGAATTTCATCCAGACCGATGCCGCCATCAACCCGGGCAACTCCGGTGGTGCGCTCATAGATGCCGAAGGGAACCTGCTTGGCATCAACACCGCCATCTACTCCCGTTCGGGTGGCTCACAGGGCATAGGGTTGGCGATTCCTGCAGACTCGGCCGCCAAGGTGCTCCAGGACATCGTCCAGCACGGCGAGGTCATTCGAGGTTGGTTGGGAGTGTCAGTGCAAGGCATGCCGGCACGACTGAGCCTTGCTGAGGGGGAACGTAGTGGCCTCGTTGTGAGCGATGTGGATACCGGCAGCCCTGCAGCGCACGCGGGCCTGCAACCTGGGGATCTCCTGATAGCGATCAACGGCCAACCCGCAGACCAGGGCCGCAGCACCATGCTGCGGATTGGCCTGATGGCCCCTGGCGACGCCTTCAGCCTTGACGTCTTGCGCGGAGAGAAGCGCCTGAAACTCGACGGTGTCGTGGGTCAACGCCCCTCGCACTGACAACGCCTCAGCCTGCAGTCTCCTGAAGCGCCGCATCCAGAGCCGAGAGCATTTTTTCGTTCTCTCCTGACGTCCCGACACCAAGTCGCAGACAGCCGGCAAGGCGTGGGTTCCCGCCGTCCAGACACTTGACCAGCACCCCGTGGCGGATCATCGCTGCATGCACATCCTTCGCTCGTCCATCCAGAAGCCGAACGAGCAGGAAGTTGGCCTCACCGGGCCACAGATGCATACGGGCATCCGAGCCGATAATCCCCGCAAGCCGGGCACGCTCCGAGACGATCTGCCTTGTTTGCATGCGCAGCACGTCGAAATTCTCGAGCGCCACTTCCGCTGCAATCTGGTGCAGGACGCCAACGTTATACGGAAGCCGGACCTTGTCGAATTCCCCGATCCACGCGGGATCACCCACCAGAAAACCGAGTCGCAGACCGGCAAGCCCGAGCTTCGAGAGCGTACGCATGATCACCAGGTTGGGGTGGCGATCGAGCCAGTCGAGGTGATCGCGGGAGCTGAAAGCCCAATAGGCCTCGTCGATCACGACGAGCGCGCCTGCTGCGGCCTCCAGCACGCGCTCAAGGGCGGGCGCGTCGAAAAGATTGCCCGTGGGATTGTTCGGGCAGGCAAGAAACACTATCCGAGGCCGGTGTTCGCGTAACGCGGCGCACATCGCGTCAGCGTCAAGACCGAAATCATCGGCGAGCGGCACCTCGTCGTAGGCCATCCCGGCCCAGCCCGCCAGCACGCGGAACATGACGAAGGTGGGTGCGGGCGCCATGACGCGCGCACCCGGCACCGAGAGCGCGGTCATCATGATCTGGATGAGTTCGTCTGAGCCGTTACCCAGCATCAGGCTCCATCGCGAAGGTATGCCGAAGGCCTCGCGCAGGCGCTTCTGAACGCCGAGTGCGTGAGGGTCCGGATAGCGGTTCATCTGTGCGGCTGACAGCCGTTCCGAGAGCGTTCCCTGCAGTTCAGCCGGCCAACCGAAAGGGCTTTCCATCTGGTCGAGGCGGATGAGACCGCGGGAATCCTGAACGTGATACGCAGAGGCGGCACGCACGTCTTCACGCACCAGGAGACGGGACAGGGATTCGGCGGAGCCGCTCATGCCTTCACCGCCATCACGCCCGGCCGTGCCGAGGCAGACTCGGCGTGCGCCTGAAGTCCCTCGGCCAAGGCAAGCTCGCGCGATATGGCGCCAAGCACGGCCGCACCGCGAGGCGAGCAACCGATGAGTGAACTGCGCTTCTGGAAATCAGCGACACCGAGCGGCGAGGAAAACCGCGCCGTGCCGGAGGTCGGCAACACGTGACTGGGGCCTGCGCAGTAATCGCCTATGGCCTCCGCGGTATGCCGCCCCAGGAACACAGCACCCGCATGGCGGATGGAGGCGAGCAACGCCTCGGGATCCTCCACCGACAACTCGAGATGCTCCGGGGCCAGGCGATTGCAGATGTCCGCAGACTGGGCGAGGTCGCGCACCAGCACCAACGCACCGCGCGACGCCAGCGATGTGGCAATGATGCCCCGTCTTTCCATGGTGGGCAGCAGCCGCCCTATCGATGCCGCTACCGCATCGAGGAAGGCTGAATCGGGGCTGATCAACACAGCCTGAGCATCTTCGTCGTGCTCGGCCTGGGAAAAGAGGTCGAGTGCGATCCAGTCAGGCTCCGTGCGCCCGTCGCAGATAACGACAATCTCGGAGGGGCCCGCGATCATGTCGATGCCCACCTGGCCGAAGACCTGCCGCTTGGCCTCGGCAACCCAGGCATTGCCCGGACCGACGATCTTGTCGACGCGCGGAACCACCGTGCTGCCGAAGGCAAGCGCAGCAACGGCCTGCGCGCCGCCGACGGTAAAGACGCGGTCGACGCCGGCGATATGCGCGGCAGCGAGCACAGCGTCGCTCAGCTCGCCTTCCGGCGCGGGGACGGTCATCACCAACTGACCCACACCCGCGACACGGGCAGGCAGGCAATTCATCAGGACAGACGAGGGATAGCTGGCTTTGCCGCCCGGGACGTAGACGCCCACGCTGTCCAGAGCTGTGATGCGCTGACCCAGAAGGGTGCCGTCTTCATCCCGGTATTGCCAGGAGTCCTGGCGCTGCCGCAGGTGATAGGACTCGATGCGCTTCGCCGCAGACTCAAGCGCCGCGCGCAGCGTGGACGGGAGTCGCGCGCACGCCTCGGCAAGGGCAGCAGCAGGCACCTCAAGCGAGGCCGCATCCACAACGCTGCGACGGTCGAAACGGTTGGTGTATTCAACGAGCGCGGCATCTCCACGCGAACGGATGTCAGCGACAATTGCCGCAACCGTCTGCGCGATATTGCCATCGGCGCCACCAGGGGGCGCTCGCAGGGCCGCGAAATCGCGCTCGAAACCAGGCGCGCTGGCGTCGAGCCGGCGTATCACGGCGCGCTGCCCGTAACCGCCGCAAAGCGTGCCACCAGCGCCTTGAGGGGCTCGGGGCGCAACTTCATGGCGGCCTTGTTGACGATCAGGCGTGCGCTCACCTCGGCGATGGTCTCGAGGGCCTCGAGGCCGTTGGCCCGGAGCGTGTTCCCCGTGTCGACGATGTCGACGATGCGCTCGGCAAGGCCAAGCACCGGAGCCAGCTCCATCGCACCCGAGAGTTCGATGATGTCTGCCTGAATGCCCTTCGAGGCATAGAAACGTCGCGCGATGTTCACGAATTTGGTGGCTACGCGTGCGCGTGGGCCGGGCTCCGGGCTACCTGCAAGGCCCGCCGTCATCAGGCGGCAGCGCGCGATACCCAGGTCAAGCAGTTCATACAAGCCATCGCTGCCCGCCTCCATCAGCACGTCACGGCCCACCACGCCGGCATCGGCCGCGCCATGACGCACATAGACGGGAACATCGGAACCCCGCAACACGAGCAAACGTATGCCGGGATCGCTGGTACGGAACACCAGCTTGCGACTCTTGGCCGGATGCTCCTCGGGCACCACTCCGGCACGCGCGAGAAGCGGCAAGCAGTCGTCGAGAATACGTCCTCGGGTGAGGGCAAGAGTGACGGGGGCCTGCTCGCTCATGCCTTCACCCGGCGGATATCCGCACCCAACTGCCCGAATTTCTCTTCGATACGCTCGTAGCCGCGATCCACGTGGTAGATGCGATCCACCTCGGTTTCGCCCGTGGCGACCAGGCCCGCGATCACCAGCGCCGCCGAAGCACGGAGGTCGGACGCCATCACGGGGGCGCCTTTCAGGCCGGGCTGGCCCTCGATGATGGCGGTGTGGCCCTCGACGGTGATGTGTGCGCCCATGCGCTGCATCTCCTGAACCTGCATGAGACGGTTCTCGAAGATGGTCTCCGTCATGGTGGATGTGCCTTCCGCGACCGCGTTCATGGCCGTGAATTGCGCCTGCATGTCGGTGGGGAAGCCCGGATAGGGCGCAGTGCGCAAACTCACCGCGCGCGGGCGTCGGCCTTCCATGTCGAGACTGAGCCAGTCGGGGCCCTGCTCGATGCGGGCACCGGCCTCGACCAGCTTCACCAGGACCGCTTCGAGCAGATCGCCGCGGGTGGACTCCAGCCGCACCTGCCCGCGCGTGGCGGCAGCTGCGACCAGGAATGTGCCGGTCTCGATACGGTCCGGAATGACGGCATGCTCGCAACCGCCGAGTTCCTCCACACCCTCGATGACCAGCGTGTCCGAGCCGATGCCCGTGATGCGCGCGCCCATGCTGACGAGGCAGTGGGCAAGGTCGACGATCTCGGGTTCGCGGGCGGCGTTCTCGAGCACGGTACGGCCGGCGGCGAGTGTCGCGGCCATGAGCAGGTTCTCGGTACCGCCTACGGTCACCTTGTCGAAGAGGATGTGCGCACCGCGAAGACGTCCTTCGCAGCGGGCGTTGATGTAGCCGCCATCAATCTCGATCTCCGCACCCATCGCCTGGAGGCCGCGCAGGTGGAGGTCGATGGGACGGCTGCCAATGGCGCAACCACCCGGAAACGAGACATGGGCCCGACCGAAGCGCGCGAGCAACGGCCCGAGCACAAGGATGGAGGCGCGCATGGTCTTGACCAGATCGTAGGGCGCGCTGAAATCGGTGATGGCGTCAGAGCAGGCCGTGACCGTGCCTTGCGGAGTCTGCTCAACGCGCACACCCATGCTCGCCAGCAAACGGAGCATCGTGGTGATGTCGCGCAGGTGGGGCACGTTCGAGAAAGCGAGCGGGCTCGCCGTCAGCAGGGTCGTGGCGAGGATGGGCAGCGCTGCATTCTTCGAACCCGATATCCGCACCGAACCCCGGAGCGGCGCCCCTCCGGAAATGAGAAGCTTGTCCACGCTGGCCCCCGGGGGTTCAGGCGCCGGGGCCGGCGGCTGCGCCGGCCTCGGCCGCGGTCAGGGCGCGGATATTCACCGCGTGCAGGGCTCCGCTGCGGATGGCTTCGCCGAGCGCGGCATACACCCGCTGCTGGCGCTGCACGGGACGCAGACCCGTGAAGGCGTCGCTCACCACCGAGACGTCCACGTGGTAGCCATCTCCGCCCACGCTCACGAGAGCGTCCGGGATGGCCCCGCGAACGAGGTCGCCGATCTGCTGTTCGGTCATGGTGGTCACCGAGCCCATGCAAGGAATCTCCGGGAGTTCATCGGCAAGCGGCAGCCCCGTGGCGCGTCAGGCGTGCCCGTCGAGACAAGGTTTCCGCGAGCGGGCTATGATAGCCGCGCGCCGGAATAAGGGTGAACACCCCCGCGCATGACATAAGCCCGCCCTGCATGCGGGCACCCACTGACAGACCGGCCCCGGGAAACATGACAACAACGGCCTTCCTGGCATCCGCACTTCGCACCGTCACCCTCGAGATCGAGGCCGTCGCCCGCCTCAAGGACCGCATCGGAGAGAACTTCGAGCGCGCCTGCACGATGATGCTCGCCTGCGATGGCAGGGTCGTCGTCACCGGCATGGGCAAGTCCGGACACATCGCCAACAAGATCGCGGCCACGCTGGCCAGCACCGGAACCCCGGCGTTCTTCGTGCATCCGGGCGAAGCAAGCCACGGAGACCTCGGCATGATCACCGGCAAGGACGTGGTGCTCGCGCTCTCCAATTCGGGCACCACACCCGAGATCCTCACCATCGTCCCGCTGATCAAGCGGATGGGCGCGGGTCTCATCTCCATGACCGGCAAGCCGGAATCCACGCTGGCCCGCCTCGCCGACGTCAACCTCGACGCCGGCGTCGAGACCGAGGCCTGCCCGCTGGATCTCGCGCCCACCTCCAGCACCACCGTTGCGCTGGTGCTGGGAGATGCCCTGGCGATAGCGCTCCTCGAGGCGCGCGGCTTTTCGGCCGAGGATTTCGCCTTCTCGCACCCGGGTGGAGCTCTGGGACGCAAACTTCTGATGACCGTCGGCGACATCATGCACCAGGGCCTAGAGGTGCCGCGGGTCTCACCCGAGACCCGGATCCGGGAAGCGCTCCTCGAGATGACCGCCAAGGGTTTCGGCATGACCACCATCACGGACACCGAAGGCCGCCTGCTTGGCGTCTTCACCGATGGCGACCTGCGTCGCGCCCTGGACCATGACGTGGACTTCCACGATGCGGCCATCGGCGAGCACATGACCACGCGCTGCAAGACCGTCACCCGCGGGATTCTCGCCGCCGCCGCCCTGCACGCCATGGAGGAGCGCAAGATCAGCTCCCTGGTCATCGTCGACGATGCAAACCGCCCCACGGGCCTCATTCACCTCCACGACCTGCTGCGCGCAGGCATTGCCTGAGACCTGCCGTGAGCACACCTGCACCGGAACTCGAGGCACGCGCACGCCGCATACGGCTGCTCGCGCTGGACGTCGATGGCGTTCTCACTGACGGCCGCATCCACTACACGAGCGCGGGCGAGGAAATGAAATCCTTCTCGATCCTCGACGGCCTCGGCATCAAAATGCTGCGTCGAGCGGGAATAGAAGTCGCAGTGATCACCGCACGCCGCTCGCCGATGGTCGAACGCAGGGTGGCAGAACTCGGCATCGAGCACTGCCTTCAAGGCAGGGAAGACAAACTCGAGGCCCTGCGTGAACTCGTCACGCCGCTGGGTATAGCCTTGGAGGAAGTCGCCTACATGGGCGATGACCTCCCGGATCTCCGGGCGATCCTCTCCGTGGGCCTCGGGATGACCGTGGCCAATGCCAGCAGCGAGGTGGCGAAGCGCGCCCCCTGGCGCGCGGCCGCGCGCGGCGGCGACGGCGCCGTACGCGAAGCCTGCGAGATGCTCCTGCGCGCACGCGGCGCCTGGGAGGAGGCGATCGGGCGCTATCTTCCGGAAACGGGTGGTCTATGATCGGCAATGGCCGTGGGCAGAGGTAACAGGCAGGTGAGAAGATCCGATCCGATGTCACGCGTACCCGCGTGCCTCCCCGCAGCGGCAGCGCTGTTCATGGCCGTGCTGTCTGCCGCGCTGCAAGCCCTGCCCGACGACCGCGACCAGCCGATCTACATATCGTCCGATCGCGCCGAACGCGACGAGCGCAAGGGCACCACGGTCTACACCGGTGACGTCGAGATCGACCAGGGCAGCCTGCATATCTCCGCATCCAGCGTCACGATCCGTGAGAGCGGCGATACCGTGAACGAGATCCTTGCCACGGGTGATCCGGCCAAGATGCGCCAGAAACCGGCCGAAGACCGGGAGCCCGTCTACGCCCGCGCCCGCTCGATCCAGTACAACGTTACCGGGGAGGTGCTCACCCTGGTGGATGATGCCTCGGTCACCCAGGAAGGCACGACGGTCACCGGCGACCACATCGTCTATTACATCGAGGAGCAACGCGTGAAGGCGAGCGGCGGCGGCAACGCCTCCGGCAAGGAACGCGTGAAGGTGGTTATCCCCCCGCGCCGCTCGGGCACACGACCCGCGACGCCGGCAACGCCTGAAGGGAAGTCCGATGCCCCGTCTTGAGGCCCTGCATCTCGCGAAGTCCTATCGCGGCCGGGAAGTGGTGCGGGACGTGTCACTGCAGATGCAGAGCGGCGAGATCGTCGGGCTTCTGGGGCCCAACGGTGCAGGCAAGACCACCTGCTTCTACATGATCCTCGGCATCATCCCGGCAGACCGCGGCCAAGTGATGCTGGACGGCGAGGACCTCACGCATTTGCCCATGCACGGCCGGGCCAATCGAGGCATAGGCTATCTGCCGCAGGAGGCCTCGGTGTTCCGGCGCCTTAGCGTCGAAGACAACATCCTCGCCATCCTCGAGACGCGCCCGGCGACCACACGGGCACGCATGCTCGAGAAGCTCGAGGAACTGCTGCAGGAATTCAGCCTCACGCACCTGCGCAGTCAGCGCGGGATGTCGCTCTCCGGAGGCGAACGCCGGCGTGTCGAGATCGCCAGGGCACTCGCCAGCGATCCGGCCTTCATCCTGCTCGACGAACCCTTCGCGGGCGTCGACCCGATTTCTGTGCACGACATCAAGGAAATCATCCGTCACCTGCAGCGCCGCGGCATCGGGGTGCTGATCACGGACCACAACGTGCGCGAGACCCTCGATATCTGCGAGCGCGCCTACATCGTGGGCGAGGGCCGCATCATCACTGACGGCGCGCCCGCCGATATCCTCGCCCACGAGAAGGTGCGTGAGGTCTATCTGGGACAGCAGTTCAGAATGTAAGCCGCGCGCTCTGGCGCGTGCGTTGCATGGTACCCATGCGGGGTCTACACTCGAACCGAGGGCAGCCCCCGGCAGCCCGGCCAGTTTCCACACCACGGCCAAGCGGTAATCGATGAAGCAGTCGCTACAGCTCAAAATGGGTCAGCATCTGACGATGACCCCGCAGCTGCAGCAGGCGATCCGTCTACTCCAGCTCTCCACACTCGAGTTGCAGCAGGAAATCCAGGAGCAGCTCGACAGCAACCCACTGCTCGAGATGACCGAGAACACCGGCGATGGCGCGGGCCCTGATGCCGCAGCGGACGACCGGGATTACACCGACGCTCCGGAGCCTCAGGAAGCCGCATCCTCCACCGCCGAGACGCCGGTATCGGCCGACGCCGAATCCATACCGCCAGAGCTTGCCGTCGACAGCACCTGGGAGGACATCTACGACTCGGTGCTGCCTTCAGGCAGTGGTGGGGACTCCGAAGAAAGCCGCGACTTCGAAAGCTATACCGCAGAGGCTGCGACGCTGGGCGATCACCTGCGCTGGCAGCTCAACCTCACGCCGATGTCGGACACCGATCGCCTCATCGCCGAATCCATCATCGATGCAATCGACGCCGACGGCATGCTGACCGTGGGCGTTGCGGAGCTCACCGAGAGCTTTGCCCCGGAACTCGGCATCGAGGAAGACGAGGTGCTCGCCGTGCTGAGGCGCGTTCAGCACTTCGACCCGCTGGGCGTTGGCTCCCGGGACCTGCGGGAATGCCTGTCGATCCAGCTGCGGCAACTTGACGACACCGACCCCGCCGTCCGCAATGCGCGCGCCATCGTCGACAAGCACCTGGAGCTTCTGGGATCGCGCGACTACACCACGCTGATGCGGAAGCTGCGCCTCGACGAGACCGAACTGCGCGCCGCCATCGCCTGCATCCAGCAACTCAATCCGCGTCCGGGCGGCGTGATAAACCCGGAACCACCCGAATACGTGGTGCCGGATGTGCTGGTCACACGCCGCAACAACCGCTGGCATGTAGAGCTGAACCCGGAGATCGCGCCGAAGCTGCGCGTCAATTCCTTCTACGCGGGGCTCATACGCCGCGCCGACAACTCCGCCGACAATGTGTTCCTGCGCGACAACCTGCAAGAGGCCAAGTGGTTCATCAAGAGCCTGCAGAGCCGCAACGACACGCTGCTCAAGGTGGCCCGGTGCATCGTCGAACGGCAGCAGGGCTTCCTCGAGCACGGCGAGGAGGCGATGCGCCCGATGATCCTCCACGACGTCGCCACCGCCGTGAACATGCACGAGTCCACCATCTCCCGGGTGACCACGCAGAAGTACATGCACACGCCCGGCGGGATCTTCGAACTCAAGTATTTTTTCTCGAGCCATGTGAGCACAGCCGCCGGTGGCGAGTGTTCCTCGGTGGCGATTCGCGCCATCATCAAGAAGCTGGTGGCAGCAGAGAACGTGCGCAAGCCGTTGAGCGACAGCAAGATCGCCTCGATCCTGGAGGATCAGGGCATCAACGTGGCACGGCGCACCATCGCCAAATACCGCGAGGCGCTGGGCATCGTGCCATCGAACGAGCGCAAGCAGCTGTGACCGGGCCGCAGGCACGGGCTGCCAGGCAGGCAACAACCGCGGACTGACAGGAGGGAATCATGCAGATCAACATCAGTGGACATCACGTAGAACTCACCGAGGCCTTGCGCAACTACGTCGGCAGCAAACTCGGGCGCCTCGAGCGCCACGCGGAAAACATCACGCATATAGACGTGGTGCTGAACGTCGAGAAACTGCGCCAGAAGGTCGAGGCGACGATGCGCATGGCCGGCGCCGAGCTCTTCGCGGCGGCAGAGGACGAGGACATGTACGCCGCCATCGATGCGCTGGCAGACAAACTCGACCGCCAACTCGAGAAGCACAAGGGCAAGAGAACCAGCCACCACTAACGCGCGACCCGGGCTCGGGTCGCCAGCGCCAGGGCGCCGGGGAGCAGGAATGGACCGCAACGTCGCGCCCGTCGCCAAGCTGGTGGTTGTCAGCGGACGCTCCGGCTCGGGCAAGAGCACCGCGCTCCACGTGCTGGAGGACGCGGGCTTTTATTGCATCGACAACATCCCGGCAGTGCTGCTGCCGCAGTTGCTGGAGCAGTGCGCGGGCGAGGCTTCTCTCGCCCGCACCGCGGTCAGCATCGACGCGCGGAACATGCCGGGCTCGCTGTCGCGCTTTGGCGAGATCATCGCCGGGCTCCCGCCGGAATTCGCGGTCGAGGTGATCTACCTCGACGCCGATGACGCCACGCTCATCAAACGCTTCAGCGAAACGCGCCGCCGCCACCCGCTCAGCAACGAGGGCATGCCGCTTGCCGAGGCACTGGCAGCCGAACGGGCCCTTCTCGCCCCGATCGCCGCGCGCGCCGCGAGGACAATCGACACGCGCAGCATGTCGTTGCACGACCTGCGCGACCTCATCACCAAGACAGTGCTCGCGCAACCCTCGAGCGGGATGGCAGTGCTGTTCGAGTCCTTCGGATTCAAGAGCGGTATTCCGCTGGACGCGGATCTGGTCTTCGATCTGCGCAGCCTGCCGAACCCGCACTGGCTTCCGGAGCTGCGCCACTTGAGCGGCCGCGACACACCGGTGGCCGAGTTCCTCGCCGCGAGCACCGAGGTGGGCGAAATGCTCGGAGACATCGGTACCTTCCTGGATCGCTGGCTGCCACGATACGCCGCCAGCAACCGCAGCTACACCACCGTGGCGCTGGGCTGCACAGGCGGACGCCATCGCTCCGTCTACGCCGCCGAGCGGCTGCTCGAGCGATTTGCCACACAGTTCCCGGGCGCGCGGCTGCGTCACCGTGAACTCGGACCGGAGTCATCGTCATGATCAGCCGTGAACTGGACGTCATAAACCGACTTGGCCTGCACGCGCGGGCAGCCGCGAAACTGGTCGGTACCGCAACACGCTTCGCCAGCGCGCTCACGCTGACGCGGGAGGGTCGCAACGCAGACGCCAAGAGCATCATGGCAGTGATGATGCTGGCCGCGACCCGCGGCCACACTGTCACGCTCTCGGCCGACGGGCCCGACGAGTCAGAGGCGCTCGAAGCCGTGACACAACTCATTGCCGACAGGTTCGGCGAAGATGAGTGAACCCGTGGAGGATTGGGGCCCCAGCAAATCCAGCCGCAAACGCGAACACCGCGAGTTGCAGACGCTGGCCGAGTCGCTAGCGGCCCTGCCGGAGCCCCGTTTCCGCAAGCTCCCGCTCTCCGAGCGCACCCGGGACGCGCTGGAAGCAGCGCGCCGCATGCCGCGCAGTGGCAGTCGCAACCGGCAGATCAGGCTGATCGCGCAACTGTTGCTGGAAGAAGACCTCGAGGCCCTGGCAAAGCCCCCGCAGGAACTGGCATCCAAAGCCCGCGAGGAGGCAGCGCGGCACCATGCCGCCGAGAAACTCCGCGAACGGATGCTGGAGACAGGCGAGCCCGCACTGGAGGGCACCGCTGCCACGCCGGAGCAACGCGAACGCGCCCGCTCCCTGCTGCACGACGCGTCGCCCCGTGCGCCCACCTCGCGCAGCGTGCCGGCACGGCGCGCGCTATACCGCCTGGCCCTGGAGATCCTCGCCCCTGACTGAGCCGCCGGGGTCCGGCACATGCAGCCTCTGGTGGACTCCCACCGGCAGTCGCCGCTGCAGGTCTTCGCGCACGGCCCGATCGGCCTCGGCAAGCAGCACCGCCTCGCCGGTCGCGGCGCTTGCGAGCACCCTGCCCCATGGATCGATGATCACAGAACCGCCGTAGCACTCTCGCGTGGGCGTCTGCCGCCCTCCCTGGTTCGGCGCCACTACCCAGCACTGGTTTTCGATGGCGCGCGCCCGGAGCAGTACGTGCCAGTGCGCTTCTCCCGTGACGCGGGTGAAGGCCGAGGGCAATACAAGCACGCTCATGCCGCGCTGGAACTGAACCCGGAACATCTCCGGGAAGCGCAGGTCGTAGCACACCGCCAGGCCCAGCACGCCGAAAGGGGTGTCAGCAGTAACGATGCTCTCGCCCGGCGACATCCGGGCCGATTCGCGGTAGCTCTGCTGGGCGTCCGGCAGGTCCACATCGAAAAGATGCATCTTGTCGTAGCGGGCGCGCTCGATGCCCTCGGGGTCGATCAGCAGGCAGGCAGCGCGCGGGCGCTCGCCGGCATCGGAAACCGGTATGGTTCCGCCGACCAACCAGATCCCGTGGGTCTTCGCCAGATCCGCGAGAAATCTGCGCAATGGCCCCTGCGAGTCGCGCTCCGCCGCTCCCAGCGCCAATGTGCGGGCAGGATCGGCGCAGGCGAAAGCCTCGGGCAGTACCACCAGGCCCGCGCCGCGGCCAGCGGACTCGGCGACCAGGCGCTCGGCTGCGCGCAGGTTGGCCTCCAGATCAACCGTGCTCACCATCTGCACTGCTGCGAGTGCGGTTCCCTTCATGGATGGGCCTCCGGCGCTGGCAACTCCGGCGCGGCCGGGGTGGCCGGGGTGGCCGGGGTGGCCGGGGATCCTGAGGGCGGAGAGGGCGGCGCGGCAGTGGATGGTGCGGTCGGTTTACCCGAATGGGTTGTCGGTTCCATATCGAACACCTTCACGAATTCGAGCTTCGGATCCTCCAGCGAGCCGGTCACCGTGTAAACGGCGCTGGAAAACTTGCCCAGTTCGTCCTCGAAGATGCGGCTCGCCAGATAGGCGCCGGCCACTGCGGGCAATCCGCCCGCCAAAACGGCGACCCACGGAAGGTTGCTGCCGAGCGGAAGCGATACCACGAGATCGGCGTCGATCAGGTTGCGGCGCAGATCGCTCTGACCGCTGAGACGCATGCGTGCAGTGGGGCCGCGGAGTTCCATCGGCTCGCTGGTGCGGGCGATGCCATCGGCGACGTCGATCACCGCCTCGAAGCTGTCGAAGGCCAGCCCGCTCTGGTAGAGGTCCTTGAAGTCGAGCTTGAGGCGCCGCAGCAGCTCGTCAAATCGCAGCACGCCGAATGCACGCATCAACGGATTGTTGCCGCCGCCGCGGAGCAACCGGCCGTTGTTGAACCCGAAATCGAGCAGGCCGCGGGCATCGGCCATGTGCAGGGCGAGCGGATTCCCCGGCCAGCTGAGCGACACATCAGCGCGTCCGTTGTTGCCCTCCAGCACCGGGTCGTAGCCCCAGTTGCGGAAGAACGCACCGGGGTTGTCGAAGCGCAGCCCGGCCGAGAGCTCCGTGCGCGGCACGCCGGCGATCCAGCGCATGCGAACGCTGGCGCCCGGCGCATCACCGGTACCCCCTACGTGCAGACCCGGCAAGGCGCCGGTGGCCGAACTGAGCGCGAGCGCATCGGTCTCCGAGGCGATGCGGAAGCGCCAGTTGCCCATGTCGCGAGGCCCATTGCGCAACGAGGCAATGCTGACGTCGATGGGTGGGACATGGGCATCGGCCAGCACGTTCCAGGGGTCAGGGCCGGGATCAGGCGGCGCGGCGGTGTCGGGGGCCTGCGGCACGGGCGCGTCGGCAGGTGGCGGCGCGGGAAGGAACGGGGCCAGTTCAAGACGCTCCACTGCCAACCCGAAAGGCTGCGAGTGGTCGGTGGGAATGCGGAAATCCCCCGCCAGCAGATCGGCGTTGAAACCCAGCACGAAGGCACCGTCCTCGCGCCGCGAACGAAGCTCCAGCCCGGCAAGATCAGGACGCAAAAGCCGCGCAGACGCCGCGCGCAAACCGTCGATCCGGAAACCACCGCCGCCACCGTCCATGCCCGCGTTCAGCGATACGAGACGGCTGACCGCCACAATCCAACCCGCAGCATCGGCGTGAGCGACCTCGCCCCGCAGGGCAAGACCGGCGCCACCGGCCTCAGGCGGCGCTCCCTTGCCAAGCACGATCTCACCGGCCGGCGCGGCACCTGCATTGCGAAGCAGCGCGAGCGCACCGAGGCCCTCGATCGTGGCGTCGATCCTGGCGCCATCGCCGCCCGGCTCCCAATCGAGGCTGAAGGGCAAGGCTGCGTCCGTCTGCTTGCCAAGTGGCTCGGGCAGATGGCTTTCCACGCCGAGCAGATCGCTGCGCAACAGCGTGGCGAAGCCCGCTTCGCGCTGCTCCAGCCGCAGGCTGAAGGGGGTTTCTCCGCCCAGCATTCCACCGGTCGAGACACCGAGCCAGCGCTCCACATCCGGCACCGCGGCAACGCCATTGGCCTGGATCAGCATGCGCCCGGGCGCGTTTTCCAGTGGCCCGATAAGGGCCGTGAACGGCCGCTCCCAGAGCGCCCCCGACAGCCCGCCGCTCTGCAGACCGCCATCAAGCGAATAATCGAGCGGGCCGGAGAGTTGCGAGACCTCGAGGCCGATGCCGCCAAGCCGCAGCGTTGCGCCGCCAAGCACGGCGTGCACGCCGATGCGGGCGTTGTCGGGCTGGATGCGCGCGCCGATGGGAATGTCGAGGTCGAGATCGACGGCCGTGGCACCAGTGCCGCGCCAGTCCCGCAGCGCGCCCTTCGTCATCGCCGCGATAGGGGAGCCATTCACCAGTTGCAGTGCCTGGGAAAGGTCGGCCTCGACACTGCCCTTCACGCGGACACGACGGGCGTCACCGCCCATATCGACCTCGACCAGGGCCTCGCGCAGGCGGGCCCCGAGCACTTCACCCGCGTCCGCCTGCACGCGGGTGTGGGTGCCATCAACATTCACCAGTGCGTGGACGCCCTCCACCGGCGGCCAGTCGGGGTGGTAATCCACCGTGGCGTCATTCACATCCAGCGCGAGCTGTACCAAATTGCTGCGACTGCCATCAGCCCGCCCGAATGCGCTGCGGTAGGCGAAGCCACCCGCATCGACATGCCCGCCTTTCACCGCGCCCTCAAGCCAGTGCCGCAGGCCCTTGTCGACCACGTAGGGCACCAGGCGCTCGTGCAGGGAAACGTCGGCATTGCGCACGCTGGCGGCGAGCGTGAATTCGTCATCGAGCACAGGGTCCCGGTTCAGGTGCAAGCCGAAGCGGGCGCTGAAGGCCGTCTGGTCCTGGCGCAGCTCGAGCAACTCGCTGCCCACCTCGAGTCCCTCCTCGTCACGCGTCCAGCGGACACGCCCGCGCAACGCGCTGAAATCGAGATCCTCGTGGTAGAGCCGGGGAAATTCGAGGGTGATCGCTTGCGTGTCCAGGTCGACGAAGCCGCCTGCACGGTTCAACTCGAGGTAACCACGCGCATTGCGCACCCCGGGTGCGCTGCGCCAGGGCGAGACAGAGACGTCCTCGAGACGCCCGCGCAGCCGGAATTCCGCGGGTTCGCCCGTGCGGTGCCGGAGGTCCATGTGCGCGTTGGCCAGCCCGCCGTAGGGCGACAGCTCTGCCAGCGCATCGGCCCACGGGCCCTCGATGAGCCCCGATCCCGTCGCGATACCCGCCAGCGCGCCCACGTCGAGATACTCCGCCGCAAGGGCGTCATCAACGCCGCCGGACGCGGGACTGCGCTCGAGCCGCAGGTGCCGTATGTCGAGGTCCTGCGCGTACCAGTTGGCGGAGAGATGATCGATATCGAGGGTGCTGTGCCCGGCCTCATGACGCAGGGAAAAGCGCGTATCAAGCCCGCGCACGGGCTCCAGGTTGCGGCCGGACGGCAGGGGGGCGATCTCGATCGTCGGCGTGCGCAGGTCCCCGCGCAGAGTCCACGCGCCAGCCGCATCGAGGGAAGCCCACAGCTCACCGCTCAATGCCGTGCGCGGCAGCCGGAAGGCCGCGCCCGCCAGCGGCTGCAGGCGGGCGAGCCTTGCATCCTCGAGCCGCAGCCACGCACGGGCATCGAACTCGCCGTGGCGGCGCGGATCACCATGGCTCTCGAGCAGCAGGTCGAGCTTGCCGCCCGTGGCGTCATCACGCAGGCGGGCATCGAGCCGGCGCATGCGCCGGTAGTTCTGCATCTTCAGCGTGGCGTCCTGGGTTTCGATCTGCCCGCCGTGCGCGGGGCTCAGCACGATCCGCGTGCGATCGAGGGCGATTTCCTCGATGGCGAGGAAGAAATCAAGGATGGCGTCACGATCCGCGGGCGTACGCGAGACGCCTATGCCCGCGAGGTGCCACTGGCCGTCGGCATCCTCGCGGAAACCCAGCTGCACGTCGGCGGCGGAAATGCTGCGGATGCGCGGCGCCCGGGCAAGCAGCGAGCGCACGATGTCGATGCGAAGATCGGAGCTGCTCGAGGAAAGAATGGTGATCGCGGGCTCCTCACGCGCGAAAAGGCGCAAGCCCTGCACATGGAAGGTGGGCGCGAGGCCGGTCCACTCCGCGTGAAGACCCGCCACCTCCATGCCGAAAGGCAGGCGCTCGGCGGCCTGGCGGACCAGTTCCGCGCGGTACTGGTCGAGGTAGGGAAAGTAGTACTGGCCCAGGCTCACCAGAACGGCGCACAGCACCACGACGGCCGCGGCGAGATACCACAGCCAGCGCGCGAAAGTGCCCAACAAGCGCCTCATGCGTTCATCGCCTCACAGCAGCACGACGTCGTACTGCTCCTGTGTGTAGATGCCCTCGACCCGGAAGCGGATCGTCTTGCCGATCTGTTCCTCCATGTCCGCGACACTGCCCGACTCCTCGTCGAGCAGGCGATCGACCACCGACTGCGAGGCGAGCACCAGCAGCGTGTCGTTGTCGTAGGAGCGCGCATCACGCAGGATTTCGCGGAAGATCTCGTAGCACACAGTCTCGGCCGATTTGACTGTGCCACGCCCCTGGCAGGTGGCGCAGGTCTCGCAAAGCGTGCGCTCCAGACTCTCGCGGGTGCGCTTGCGGGTCATCTGCACCAGCCCCAGATCCGAGAGCGGACTGATCGCCGTGCGGGCGTGATCGCGCTCCAGCGCGCGCTCGAGACTGCGCAGGACCTGCCGGCGGTGCTCGAGGTCCTTCATGTCGATGAAGTCGATGATGATGATCCCCCCGAGGTTGCGCACGCGCAGCTGGCGCGCAAGCGCGGCTGCAGCCTCGAGGTTGGTCTTGAGGATGGTTTCATCGAGGTTGCGGCTGCCCACAAAGGCGCCCGTGTTCACGTCGATGGTGGTCATCGCCTCGGTCTGGTCGATGATCAGGTAACCGCCGGACTTGAGCTGCACGCGCTTGCCGAGCGCCTTCTCGATCTCTTCCTCGACGCCGTAGAGATCAAAGAGCGGCCGGTCCCCGGCGAAGTGCTCGATACGCCCCGCCACCTCGGGCACGAATTGCGCGGCGAAGCGCGAGAGCCGCTCGGCCACATCGGGGGAATCGACGCGCACTTTCTCGATGTTGCCGCGCACCTCGTCGCGCAAGGTGCGCATGGTCAGGGGAAGGTCCTCGTACACCAGCGACGGTGCGCTCGCATGCCGCACGGATTCGGCCACTGATTCCCAGAGCCGGAGCAGGATGCGTACATCGTCTTCGATGCCCTGACGGGAGACGCCCTCCGCGGCGGTGCGCACGATGAATCCGCCGGGATTGGGAGTGCCGCTCGAGGCCTGCACCGCCTGTACCAGCGCGCGCAGTCGCTCGCGCTCTTCCTCGGCCTCGATGCGCTGGGAAATCCCGATGTGGCGGCTGTGCGGCATGTACACCAGATAGCGCGAGGAAAGCGAGAGATGCGTGGTCAGCCGCGCGCCCTTGCTGCCGAGCGGGTCTTTCACCACCTGCACGACCACCGTCTGGCCCTCGGTGACGATGGAGCGGATCTCGCGCTCGGTCTCGCTGCGCACCTCTATGCCGTTCTCGTCGAGGCTGACCAGATCACTCGCGTGCAGGAAGCTCGCGCGCTCGAGTCCGATGTCGACGAATGCGGCCTGCATGCCCGGCAGTACCCGCATCACCTTGCCGAGGTAGATGTTGCCCACCAGCCCCTTGTGGGAGCGGCGCTCGACCCAGACCTCCTGCAGCACACCGCTCTCTACCAGCGCGACGCGCGTCTGTACCGGTGTGGCGTTGATCAGGATTTCGTCGCTCATGCACCGCCCCCGGATTCCCGCAGCCAGCCCTCTATGCCGAAGTCGCGCAGCAGCGCCGCGGTCTCGAAGAGCGGCAATCCCACCACTCCCGTGTAGCTGCCCTCGATGCGTTGGACGAAGGCGGCAGCAAGACCCTGGATGGCATAGGCACCGGCCTTGTCGCACGGCTCGCCGCTGGCCCAGTAGGCATCGATCTCGGCGGCCTCCAGTTCGCGCAGGCTGACCAGGGTGCGCGAGAGGACAACGCGTTCGCGCAGGCCGTCGGTTACCGCCACCGCGCAGAGCACCTGATGCGTACGCCCCGAAAGTTGCCGCAGCATTGCGATGCCGTCTTCCCGGGAAGAAGGCTTGCCCAGCACGCGATCGCCGAGCAGTACCTCGGTGTCCGCACCCAGCACGGGGCGTATGTCGCCAGCCTCGCGCGCAGCGAGCCCCGCTAGCGCTTTTTCCCGCGCAACCCGGAGCACGTATTCCTCACCCGACTCCCCTGCGCCCTGGACTTCCTCGATTCCCGCCTGCAGCAGCGCAAAGCGGTAGCCAAGTTGCGCAAGCAGCTCGCGCCGGCGCGGCGAGGCCGAGGCAAGGTGGAAATCGGACTCAGGCGCTGCCATGCCAGTTCTCCATGCGCCCTCGGGCACCAACCCACATGCCGATGAGCGGCCAGCAGAATGCTGCCGTCAGGCTGCCCATGAAGAGCCCTGCGCCCATCTGGGCGTGACCGGTAAAACCCTGCGCCCAGCGCAGCAGCAACTGCGCGAGAGCGCTCAGCGCAAAGACCGTGAGCATCTGCTGTGGCAGGGAATGGTGGAGGATCCGTGCCCGCAGCACCACCACCACATAAGCGACCACCGAGAGCGCAAGCGCGCGCGGCCCGAGCAGTCCGCCGCACAGTGCATCAGCGGCAAGCCCGGCAATCCACGCGAGCCCGAAGCCGGCGCTGCCGGAGTCACGCAGCACCCAATAGAACACCAGCAAGCTCAGCCAGTCCGGACGGGCCGGAGCCACCCACGCGGGCAGCGGCATGACGACGAGAAGCAGCGCCAGGACTACGGAGCCCCAGAGGGTGAAAGGCGAAACACCGGAGCGCGGCCTCATGGTGCAGGCTCGCTCGCTGGCGCTGCGACCGGGTCTGCGGCAGCACCCGCCGGCGCGAGCACCCTGGGGTCGGGGCCTGGCGCCGGATCGGTGAGCACCAGCACGTGGCGGCTGCGGTCGAGCTGCGCGCTGGGCCGAGCGACCACCACCGAGAATGGTTCGCCGGGATCGTTTGTGACGGACTCGACCACACCCACCGGATAGCCTCCCGGAAAGCGCTGGCCCAGCCCCGAGCTGACCAGCAGATCACCGGGGCGCACGTCCATGGTGGGCGCGACGTAATCGACGTCGAGGCTATCGATGCGCCCGTTGCCCTCGACCACCACCCGCACGCCGTTGCGCAGCACTTGCGCCGGAACCGCGTGCGTGGAATCACTGACCAGCAGCACCCTGCTGCTGACGATACCGGACTCGATCACCTGCCCGAAAAGCCCCGAAGCGTCGATCACGGCCTGACCGGGCAACACGCCGCTCGAGCGGCCCTTGTCGATCACCGCGACCTGCAGGCCCGGATCGGGCGAGATGCCGATGATCTCGGAAACCAGCACGTTTTCTTCGAGCAGCGCGGTGGAGTTCAGGAGTTCGCGCAGGCGGAGGTTCTCGGCGGAGAGGGCAGCGAGCCGCTGGGCCCGGGCACGCAGCACCAGGGCCTCGGCACGCAGCGCGCGGTTCTCTGCCGCCAGATCCTCGCGCGAGGCGAAGGTCTCGCCCAGCCAGCCCGCCATACGGCCCGGAAGCGAGCTCACCCAGTAGAACGGGACAGAGATGTCGGAGAGCAGGGCCCTGCCCGGGCCGAGCAGCCCCAGCCGCGAATCTGCCAGCATGATCAGCGCTGCGGCGAGGACCAGACCGACCAGGCCCAGGCTGGCCGAGGCTTCGCTGCGGAAAATCGGCTTGATGACGCGCCCTCCCCTGTGCGGCCCCCGGGCCTTGCGCTCACTCGGTGGAGAGAAGGTCCAGGCTGTTGCGGTCCATCATCTCGAGTGCCTTGCCGCCACCGCGCGCCACACAGGTGAGCGGGTCTTCGGCCACGATCACCGGGAGGCCGGTCTCCTTCTGGATGAGGCGGTCGATGCCACGCAGCAGTGCGCCGCCGCCGGTGAGCACGATGCCGCTCTCGGCGATATCGGAGGCAAGTTCAGGCGGGGATTGCTCGAGTGCGCTCTTGACCGCATGCACGATGAGGTTCAGCGGCTCCTGCAGCGCCTCGAGGATTTCGTCGCTGTTCAGCGTGAAGGAGCGCGGCACGCCCTCGGCAAGGTTGCGGCCGCGGACGTCGATCTCGCGCAGTTCGCTGTCCGAGAGCGCGCAGCCGATCTCCATCTTGATGCGCTCGGCGGTGGAGTCGCCGATCAGGCTGCCGTAGGTGCGGCGCACATAGGTGACGATGGACTCGTCGAAGCGGTCACCGCCGACGCGTACGCCCTCGGAGTAGACGACGCCGTTCAGGGAGATGATGGCGATCTCGGTGGTGCCACCGCCGATGTCCACCACCATGGAACCGCTAGCCTCGTCCACCGAGAGCCCGGCACCTATGGCCGCAGCCATGGGCTCCTCGATCAGGCGGACATCGCGCGCTCCGGCGCCAAAGGCCGATTCACGGATGGCACGGCGCTCGACCTGCGTGGATTTGCAGGGCACGCACACCAGCACGCGGGGGCTGGGACGGATGAAACTGTGCTGGTGCACCTTGGAGATGAAGTGCTGGAGCATCTTCTCGGTGACCTGGAAGTCGGCGATCACGCCGTCCTTCAGCGGGCGGATAGCCGTGATATTGCCGGGGGTTCGCCCGAGCATGCGCTTGGCATCCGTGCCAACGGCCTCGATGGTCTTCTGGCCGTTGTGCATCCGGATGGCGACCACCGAGGGCTCGTCGAGGACGATGCCCTGATCGCGCACGTAGATGAGCGTGTTGGCGGTGCCGAGGTCGATCGAGAGATCGTTCGAGAAAAGGCCGCGGATTCGCTTGAACATGATGGTCCTGGGCCTCCGGAAAAAGCGGCGAGGGCCGCCCGATAAAAGCGGGGCAATTTAACAATGCCCCGTATTCGGGGCAAGAAGCGGTTGTGCTAGTTTACGCTCTCCTGCGCCCGCCAAGGCGCGTTTTTCAGCATCAGCACACAACTCATGACGATCAGCGAACAGGAACTCGCGCGAGTCGCGGAACTCGCCCGCATCCGCCTCGACCCGGACACCGTGACCGATGTCACGCGCCGCATCGGCAACATCCTCGGGATGATTGACCGGATGCAGGCCGTCGACACCAGCGCCGTGAGCCCGATGGCCCACCCCCTCGACACCGTCCAGCGCCTGCGGCCGGACGAGGTCACCGAGACCGACAGGCGGGAAGACTTCCTGGCCATCGCCCCGGTATCCGAGGCAGGCCTGTACCTCGTCCCCCGCGTCATCGAGTAGGGCCCCGCGCCCGGTACCCCAGGAAACGCCCCGCATGCATGACATCGCTCTCGAGGCCATCGCCGGCGCGCTGGAGCGGCGCGAGTTCTCCTCCGTCGAGATCACCTCGCACCTGCTCGAGCGCATCGAACGCGCCAACGGCACGCTGAACGCCTTCATCACCATCGATCGCGAGGGCGCGTTGCGCTCTGCCGCGGCCGCCGACGCGGCCCGGGCGGGAGGCGCCACCGGCCCGCTCCTCGGCGTACCCATCGCCCACAAGGACCTCTTCTGCACTGCAGGGCTGCGCACCACCTGCGGCTCGCGCATGCTGGGCGAATTCGTGCCGCCCTACAGCGCCACCGTGGTCGAGCGCATGGCTGCGGCGGGCTGTGTGACGCTCGGCAAGACCAACATGGACGAGTTCGCCATGGGCTCGTCCAACGAGACCAGCTGGTTCGGACCCGTGCGCAATCCCTGGGATACCGCCCGGGTTCCGGGTGGATCATCGGGGGGTTCTGCTGCAGCGGTGGCCGCACGCCTCGCGCCCGGCGCTACCGCCACCGACACCGGCGGCTCCATCCGCCAGCCCGCCTCGCTCTGCGGACTCACCGGGCTCAAAGCCACCTACGGGCGCGTCTCGCGCCACGGCATGATCGCTTTCGCCTCCAGTCTGGACCAGGCCGGACCCATCGCCCGCTCGGCGGCCGATTGTGCGCTGATGCTCCAGGCCATCGCGGGCTTCGACCCGCGCGACTCGACGTCCATCGAGGCGCCAGTGCCGGACTACGTATCCCAGCTCGATCGCCCTCTCGCGGGCCTGCGGATCGGGGTGCCGAAGGAATACTTCGATCCGGGCCTGCACCCCGGCACCGAGGCCGCAGTGCGTCAGGGCCTCGCCGAACTGGAAGCGCAGGGCGCAAAACTGGTCGACGTCAGCCTGCCGCATTCGCCCCTTTCGGTACCCGCCTACTACGTGATCGCGCCCGCGGAATGTTCGGCGAACCTCTCGCGTTACGACGGCGTGCGATACGGCTATCGCTGCAAAGACCCGGTGGATCTGCGCGATCTCTACGAGCGCAGCCGATCGGAGGGCTTCGGCGAGGAGGTCAAGCGCCGCATCATCGTCGGCACCTACGCGCTCTCCGCCGGCTACTACGACGCGTACTACCGCAAGGCCCAGCAGATCCGCCGCCTGATCGCCGAAGACTTCCGCCAGGCCTTCGAGGTGGCGGACGTGATCGCCGGCCCTTCGGCACCGGCCACCGCTTTCCGCTTCGGCGAGAAGAGCAGCGACCCGATCACGATGTACCTCGAGGACATCTACACCATCGCCGCGAACCTTGCCGGCCTGCCGGCCATGTCGATGCCGGGCGGTCTGGTCGATGGCCTGCCCGTGGGCATACAGCTGATCGGCAACCATCTGCAGGAGGGGCTGCTGCTGAACGTCGCGCACCGCTTCCAGCAGGCCACCGACTGGCACCGGCGCTCGCCGGGCTTCACGGCCTGAACCCGGAGACGACACAGATGCTTTCAGACTGGGAAACCGTGATCGGGCTCGAGGTGCACGTGCAGCTCGCCACCCGCAGCAAGATCTTCTCGGGTGCCGCGACCCGCTTTGGCGCGGAGCCCAACACCCAGGCCTGCGCCGTCGACCTCGCGATGCCCGGCACGCTGCCGGTACTGAACCGCGAAGCCGTGCGCATGGCCGTGAAGTTCGGCCTCGCCATAGGCGCCGAGATCGCGTCAGTCTCGGTCTTCGACCGCAAGAACTACTTCTATCCGGATCTGCCCAAGGGCTACCAGATCAGCCAGCTCGACCACCCTGTCGTCGGCTGCGGTTCGGTGACAGTGGAGCTGCCTGACGGCAGCTCGAAGTGCATCGGAGTTACCCGCGCGCACCTCGAAGAAGACGCGGGCAAGTCGCTGCACGAGGACTTCCACGGCCTGACCGGCATCGATCTGAACCGTGCCGGTACGCCGCTGCTCGAGATCGTCTCCGAGCCCGAGATACGCAGCGCCCAGGAGGCCGTGGCGTATCTGCGCCAGATCCACTCGATCATCCGTTACCTGGGGATTTCCGACGGCAACATGGCCGAGGGCTCGATGCGCTGCGACGTCAACCTCTCGTTGCGCCGTCATGGCCAGAGCGAGTTCGGCACCCGCTGCGAGATCAAGAACGTCAACTCCTTCCGCTTCGTCGAGAAGGCCATCGAGTGCGAGCGCGAGCGCCAGGCAGACATCCTGGAAGGCGGCGGCAAGATCAAACAGGAGACGCGCCTCTACGACGCCGAGCGCAACGAGACCCGCTCCATGCGCAGCAAAGAAGTGGCGCACGACTACCGGTACTTCCCGGAGCCCGACCTGCTGCCGGTGCATGTGAGTGAGGAATTCATCGCCTCCGTCCGCGCCGAACTGCCCGAACTCCCTGCGCAGAAAGTGCAGCGCTTCCGCACGCAGTTCGGGCTGGGCGCCTACGATGCCGCGCAACTTGCTGCGAGCCGTGAACTGGCAGACTACTTCGAGGAGACCGCCGGCGCGACGGGCGACGCCAAGACAGCCGCCAACTGGGTGCTCTCGGAACTGCTGGCGCGGCTGAACCGCGACGGTTTCGACGTGTCAGCCTCGCCGGTGCCTGCCGCATCGCTGGGCGCGCTGATCGCGCGCATCCACGACAACACGATCTCGGGCAAGATCGCCAAGACCGTCTTCGAGGCCATGTGGGCCGGCGAAGGCGAGCCCGACGCCATCATCGACGCCCGCGGCCTGCGCCAGGTAGCCGATTCCGGCGCCATCGCGCAGTTGGTGGATGCGGCGCTGGCGGCGAACGCCGGGCAGGTAGAGCAGTACCGCGCCACGCCAGCCGACAAGCGCCAGCGCATGTTCGGCTTCTTCGTGGGCCAGGTCATGAAGGCAAGCCAGGGCAAAGCCAATCCGCAGCAGGTGAACGACCTGCTGCGCGAGCGTCTCGACGGGGAGTAAAACGATGTTGCCTGCACGCAAAGACAAGAAGAAAGTCGTCGACGAGGTCTGGACCCCGGAACGGGTCCGCAGCTTCCTGGACCTTGAGCCGCCGGCAGGCATCGACGCCGACTTCCACCGCTTGCGTCGCGCCTACCAGAGCATGCGGGTGGAGGATTTCGAGGACTTCGTCGAAATGTTCTCGGCGGCGGGTGGAAAGTTCGACACGCGCGGCCCCGAGGGGAAGACGCTGGTCGAGGAGCTTCGCACCCACGCCCATGGCGCGTCTTTCGCGTCAGTGATCGAAAGCCTGGGCTGAACGCGCCCGTTACCTGAGGCCAGCGCCGATCAGCGCGCCGGCACGCAAGCGCTCAACGGCGGTGTTCGAGCATCTCCGGTCCGGGCTGGATGCAGGGCAGTTTCTGGCCGAGCAGTTGCTCGATGGGGCCCAGAAGAAAGGCATCGTCCTCACACGCGAAGCTGATGGACGTGCCAGAGGCCCCTGCGCGGCCGGTTCGGCCGATGCGGTGGACGTAGTCGTCAGGGTCTTCCGGCAGGGTGAAGTTGATGACGTGCGTCACGCCGTCGACGTGGATGCCACGCCCGGCCACGTCGGTGGCAACAAGCACGCGGTAGGCGCCACTGCGGAAGGCCTCCAGAGTCTTCAGCCGCTTCTGCTGCGGCACCTCGCCCGAGAGGATTCCGCAACTCACGCCCGCACGCTCAAGACGCTCGTGCAGACGCCGGACCTGATCGCGACGGTTGGCGAATACCATCACGCTCACCGCCTCGGGGCTGCGCAGCACGTTCAGCAGCAGGTCGAGTTTCTTGCGCGACTCGACGATATAGACGATCTGGTCAACGTCCTTCGCGGCCACGCTCTGCGGCTCGATCTCGACGCGCACGGGCTCGTGGGTCCACTGGTCGGAGAGCCGAACCACCTCCTCCGTGAAGGTGGCGCTGAAAAACATGGTCTGGCGGTGCGTTCTCGCGGGGGTCGCGCGGATGATGCGGCGTACCTGCGGGATGAAGCCCATGTCGAGCATGCGGTCGGCTTCGTCGATAACCAGCATTTCGATGCGGTCGAGGTGGATCTCGCGCTGGCTGTGGAAGTCCATGAGCCGGCCCGGCGTCGCGACCAGAATGTCGACGAAGCGGCGCGCAAGATCCTGCCGCTGGCGGTCGTAGTCCATGCCACCGATCAGCGTCACCACGTGGAAGCCGGTGTACTTGGCGAGGTCCTCGGCATCCTTGGCGATCTGCAGCACCAGTTCGCGCGTCGGCGCGATCACCAGCGCCCGCGGCTCGCCAGCATAGCGCGGCTCCTCGGGGGGATTGTTCAGCAGGTCGGTGAGGATGGTGAGCAGGAACGCGGCCGTTTTGCCCGTGCCGGTCTGTGCCTTGCCGATGCAGTCGTTGCCCGCCAGGGTGTAGGGCAGGACCTCCTGCTGGATGGGCGTGCAATGCGTGAAGCCAAGATCGTCGATCGCGCGGAGCAGAGGCTCGGGAAGGCCAAGCTGGCGAAAGCCCATGCGGGGGGGCTCGGTGGCCGGGCCGGTATCGGAAGGAATATCCTGCATCAATGCGTGCGTCCGTCGCGTTATAAGCGCCGCAGCTTATCCGCTGTGGGTACTCACGGCAAATAAAGGCAGCAAGCACTGCCCGGCACATGTGGCCAAGGCCCCACTCGTCCCCCTAGAATTCCCCGGAGTCAGCGGGCCCAGACCCACAACGGTCCCCGCCCACAGGGAAGCCATGGCAGCCCCCACCCCACGACCGCGCAGCCGAGTGCTGCTGCTTTGCGAAGACCCGGTGCTGGTACAGCTCCTGCGCGGGCTGCTGCGTGCCCTGCCCGAGCCCTGGCCAGAGGCCGTCGTTCCCGAGCGCATCCCCGACGATATCCCGCTGGCCGCCGCCGGCTGCTCGCTGTGCTTGCTGGAGCCGGGCGCAGGTGGTGTCACGGTACCGAGGCTGCTGTCGCGGTTGCGGGCGGCAGCGCCGGGTTTGCGCGTGGCCGGCGTGTTGGGCGAATCGAGCCGGCACGGTGACCGTGCCGAGGTCATGCAATGGCTGCGCGACGGCATGAGCGATCTGCTCGTCGCACGGGAGCTCTCGGCAAACACTCTCGCCACCCTGCTTGGCCACGCCGCTCCGGCTCTTGTAGCGGCACTGCCGCAGGCCACCGCGATCAACCCGCTCGCAGCACCCGCCGCCGCGCAAGGCTCCTGGCGCATCGCGCTAGTGGAGCAGCGCGCGAGCTTCGACGCCGACACGCTGGAGCGCCTCGGCTTCGGGCCCGGCGACATCGGCAACACCATCGGCGACTGGAAATCCCTGCTGCACCACTCGGACCTCGATGTGCTGGTGAGCGCAGTGCAGTCTGCGCTGGACGGCAACACAGCCGCGGCACTCGAATACCGCCTGCGCCGGCGCACCGGTGGCTGGGTCGAGGTGCGGAGCACGGGCATCACCGTGGAAGCAGACACACACGGAGCACCGGTAGCGGTGACCGGGCGCTTCACCGACTGCGTCGCCGCGACCGATGCTTGGCAGCCCCAGTCACCTCTGGACACCGCGCCCGCCCGGGCCAGCGCAACGGAGCAGCCTGCCACGTCACCGGCGGCCAGCCAAAGCCCGGCAACCAGCAAAAGCCCTGCAGCCGAACCGGCTGCCCCTCTCGATACAGCGGCGGCGTCAGTTCCCCTCGCTGCGGACCACTCGCCGCCCGAGCCCCCACACGAAACAACCGCTCTCGCCAACCACGCACAAACCGCGATGCTGCGCTGCAGCCCGGACGCGGGCGGCGTGTTCCGTGTGCTGTGGCGCAACGCTTCCGCGGCGGGCGACACCGCCACCGCGGAGGCAACGTCGAGCAGGGCTTCGGACGTACTGCCAGCCTGCGACAACTTCCGCCTCGAGGATGCCCTCACCCGGGTTCACGGCACCGGCATACCGGAACAGCACGATGCCTTGCTGCTGGAGCGCGCGGACCCTCCCGCCTGGCGCCGCTTCCAGCTGTGCCGCCTGCCCGATGGCGATGTGCTGCTCGAGGTGCAGGACATCAGCGAGCTGGTGCGCAGCCAGTCGGCGCGGCGCAGCCAGGACGAGCTCACCGGCGCGATCGTGCGCTCCTTGCCCGTTACCACACTGCTCGTCGATGAACGCGGCATGATCGAATACTGCATCTCTGCCTCGGGCGGGGTGCTGGCCGAGGCCACTCCCGGCATCGACGGCCGCCCGCTGGCGGCACTGCTCGGTGTGCGGGCGGGCGATGACTGCCTGCACCAGGTGACGCGGACGCTGAACACCAGCCGTCCTGGTCTGGTCACCCTGGAACTGGACACGCCCGGCGAACACCACTGGATCGAATGCCGCAGCACCCTGCTGCGCGGACGCCCTGGCACAGCACCGCGCGTGGTCCTTGCCTTGATCGACGTGAGCACGCGCGTGCAGGAAAGCCGTGAGGCACGGGCATCGAGCAGCCAGTTCAGGGCGGCGCTGCGCAGTCTTCCGGTTCCGCTCTACCTGAAAGACGTCGAGGGTCGCTACGCCGCACTGAACGGTGCCTTCGAACGGCTGCTCGGCGTGGAAGAGGGCATGCTCCTCGGCAAGACCGATGTCGAAGTGTTCCCCGATGAACTCGCCACCGAACTGCACGACAACGAACGCAGGCTGCAGTCAAGCGAGCAGGGATTTACCGAGTTGCGCACCGTCGGCGTGGGCGCGGCCCGCGCGCGGCGCTGGTGCTTCGAATTCCCGGTCCGCGCGAGCGACGGCAGCCAGCAGGGCTGGGGCGGCTTGTGGCTCTCGTCTGGTGACCTCCCGGCCGACTCGGGCGCTCCCGTGGTGGCAACACCCGAGCCCGAGTCCCTTCGCGCGCGCCGCCAGAAGGACCTCGACTCCGCCACCGCCTCGGTGATCAATCGCGTCGAGGACGCGCTCACGGATTCCGGCGACTACGCCGACGTGCTGCGGCAACTGGAACAGCTTGTCGAGACCACCATGCAGGCGCAGGCCCTGATCCACCAGGTGGCGGGCCACGGCGAGGCCGCGAGCGCAAGGCCGCTGGTGGCCCTGGCGCCGCTCGCCCAGGAGATCATGGAGCTCGAGCGCATCCTCCTGCCCGCCTCCGCGCACTTCCAGAACGAGGTCGAACAGGGCCTGCCGCCGGCGCAGTGCGAGCCGGTGGCCTTCCACCAGATCCTCCTGCGCGGGATCCGTCACGCGCGCCGCGCACTGGGCGCCGAAGGCACGCTCTGCATCCGCCTGCGCCGCGCGAGCGGCGTGCGCCGCGCCTGCATCGCCTGCAGGGATGGATTCGAAGGTGCTTTCGTCGAGTTGGTGATAGAGGACTCGGACACGCAACTCGACGACGACGCTCTCGCCTTCCTCACCACGCCAGGCGCACAGCGTCCGTCGGGAGGTGGCATCGATGACCTCGCAGAGGTGCTCGCGCTTTCGCACATACAGGGCGGCCACCTGCAGGTGCATCGCCTGGTACCCGGAGGCATCAGCCTGCATGTGTTCTTCCGGGCCGGTGATGCAACGGGCCTTGAAGGCCCCGGTGCGCGGGGGCGCTCCACCGTGATGCCCTTCCCGCTGGGGCGCAGCCAGATCCGCGGAACCCCCGCCGACTAGGGCCTAGCCGAAGAGCTCGCGCAGACGCTCGCCGGGATCCGGCGAGCGCATCAGGCTCTCTCCCACAAGAAAGGCATTCACACCGTGCGCGCGCATGGCCGCCACATCTTGTGCAGCCCCGATGCCGCTCTCGGTGATCACCAGACGCCCGGCAGGGATGCGGGGAAGCAGCGAGAACGTGGTGTCCAGCGTGGTCGCGAAGCTGCGCAGATCGCGGTTGTTGATGCCGAGCAGTGCATCCGGGACGTCCAGCGCGAGTTCCAGTTCGGCCGCGTCGTGCACCTCGACCAGCACGTCCATGCCAAGCTCCCGGGCGAGCGCGGCGAGTTCGAGCATCAGCGCCTGCTGACCCACGAAGGCCGCCACGATCAGCAGTATGCAATCCGCACCCAGCACCCGCGCCTCGACGACCTGGTAGGCATCGATGGTGAAGTCCTTGCGCAGCACCGGCAGCGACACGGCTTCGCGGGCAGCCTGCAGGTAGGCATCAGCGCCCTGGAAGAAATCGATATCCGTGAGCACCGACAGGCAGGCCGCACCGCCGGCCGCATAGCTGCGCGCGAGCGACGGCGGATCGAAATCCGCGCGGATGAGCCCTTTGCTGGGCGAGGCCTTCTTGATCTCGGCGATCACGGCACTGCGCCCCTCGGCAAGGCACGTCGAAAGCGCGCGGCCGAATCCGCGCGGTGCGGGCGCCGCAGCGCAGGCGGCGAGCAACTCGCTCTGGCTGCGCAAGGCACTGCGCACGGAAATCTCCTCGCGCTTGCGGGCAAGAATGCGGTCAAGGATTGTGCCGCTCATGAGGATGGCTCCAGGCATGCGGTGAAGGCCGCAAGCGCCTCGATACGCTCTGCGGCGAGCCCCGCGTGGATGATGTCCGACGCCAGGGCGACGCCCTCGCGAGGGCTTGCAGCGATGCCCGCGACATAGAGCGCGCAGCCCGCGTTCAGGGCAATCATGTCGGCGGCCTTGGACGCATGCGGCCCACGGCGCTTGCCCAGGGCATCACGGATCAAGGCGGCCGATTCCGCCGCCGAGGCAACCTCGAGCCCGATCAGGCCCTGGCTGCTGATACCAAGGTCCTCCGGCACGAGGGTGTACTCGCGAATCCCGCCGTCACGCAGTTCCACCACGTGGGTACGCGTGGCGAGACTGATCTCGTCCAGCCCGTCCTCCGCATGCACCACCATCACGCGCTCGGCTCCGAGCCGGGCGAGCACCTCGGCCATGGGCCGGCACAGGCGAGCGTTGAACACGCCCACCAGCAGACGTCGCGCGGCGGCAGGATTGGTGAGCGGGCCGAGTATGTTGAACAGCGTGCGCAAGCCGAGTTCGCGGCGCACGCCGACCGCATGACGCATAGCGCCGTGATGCGCGGGAGCGAACATGAAGCCGATGCCAAGATCCCGGACGCCGCGCGCGACGGCATCGGCGGGAATGCCGATACGCACGCCGAGCTGCTCGAGTACGTCCGCGCTGCCGCTCGCGCTGGAGACGCCGCGGTTGCCATGCTTCGCCACGTAGCCGCCGGCTGCCGCCACCACGAAGGCCGCGGCTGTCGAGACGTTGAACAGGTTGGCCCCGTCACCGCCCGTACCAACCACATCCACCAGCGGCTCCACATCGAGCACGACGGCAGTGGCGAGCTCACGCATCACTTCGGCGGCGGCCGTGATCTCGTCGATGGACTCGCCTTTCATGCGCAGCCCCACCAGGAAGCCGCCGATCTGCGCTTCGGTGCACTGCCCCGTCATGATCGCGTGCATCACCTCGCGCATCTCTGCTCTCTCGAGGTCGATGCGCATCACCACCCGCTCGAGCGCCTCGCGTATGTCCAACGCCATGGAATCAGGCCTCCGCGATTGCCCGGCGCCGCACGCCGAGAAAGTTGGCGAGCAGCTCGTGACCGTGCTCGGTGAGTATGGATTCGGGATGGAACTGGACGCCTTCGATGTCGAGTTCGCGATGGCGCACGCCCATGATCTCGTCCATGGTGCCGTCCTCGTTCTCGGTCCAGGCGGTGATCTCGAGGCAGTCGGGGCAACTTGCGCGTTCGATCACGAGCGAGTGGTAGCGCGTGGCCGTGAAAGGGTTGGCGAGGCCGCTGAAGACGCCGGTGCCGTTGTGGTGGATGGGGGATGTCTTGCCATGCATCACCTGACGCGCGCGCAGCACACGACCACCAAAAGCCTGCCCTATGCACTGGTGGCCGAGGCACACACCGAGCAACGGAATGCGTCCGGCGAGCTGGCGGATGAGTTCCATCGATATGCCCGCCTCGTTCGGCGTGCACGGTCCCGGCGATATGACGACTCTGGAGGGTGCGAGGCGCAGCACGTCGTCGACGGAGATCTCGTCGTTACGGAACACACGCACTTCTTCGCCCAGTTCCCCGAGGTACTGCACCAGGTTCCAGGTGAAGGAGTCGTAGTTGTCGAGCATCAGGAGCATGGGAATACCGCGGGGCGGGCCTCAGGCGCCGCATTATGCCCGTCCCTGCCCGGTTTTTGCGCTGTTCGACATTCGGCCCGATGGTATGGGGCTATACTCGCCCCGCCCGCACCGCCCTCTGACAGGATGCCGGATGGACTTCTTCCGCCAATTCCGCACGCACTTCCTCTATGCGGGGCTGTTCAGCTTCGTCATCAACCTCATCCTGCTGGTGCCGCCGCTCTACATGATCCAGGTCTTCGACCGGGTCCTCGTAAGCCGCAGCGAAGAAACCCTCGTCATGCTGACGATGGGCGCCGTCGGTATGCTGGTGATGCTCTTTTTCCTCGACTCGCTACGCTCGGTACTGCTGCTGAGCGCTGGCGGCATGGTCGACCGTATGCTCGGCGAGCGCGTGATTTCGGCGCTCATCCAGAACGCAGGAAAAGTGAACCGCGCCGAGCAGGTACATGGCCTGCGCGATGTCTCGCTGCTGCGCAACTTCCTCGGCGGCGCGAGCATCATCGCGCTCTTCGACCTCCCCTGGGGCCTGTTCTTCGTCCTCTTCACGTTCTTCTTCCACGTCGTGCTCGGCGTGATCGCGTTACTCAGCGTGGGCGCGCTCTTCGCCCTCACCTGGAGCAACGAGAAAATGAACCGCACCAGCCTCGAGAAGGTGCAGGTGGACGGGCGCCGCGCAGGGCAGTTCATCGACCAGGGCTTGCGCAACGCCGACGTGCTGAACGCGCTGGGGATGCGCCGCGGTTTCGTCAGCCGCTGGGAGAGGCTGAACGCGCCAGTACTCGAGGGGCAGGAGCAAACCGGCCAACGCCTGAGCCGCATCAACAGCCTGAGCAAGGCGCTGCGACAACTGGTGCAGATCATCATGATGGGAGCCGGCGCCTGGCTGGTGGTGGCCGACAACATGACCTCCGGTGTGATGCTCGCCTCCACCGTCATCCTGGGCCGCGCGCTGGCACCCTTCGAGAGCCTGCTGGCGAACTGGAACAACCTGGTCGGCGCACGCGCCGCATATGCCCGCTTGCGGCCCCACCTCGAACCGAGACTCCTGCCTCCCGAAGTCCGCCTTCCCGCGCCGGAAGGGCGTATTTCCGTCGAGCGCGTGACCCTGGCGGGCGCCACGCCGGACCGCCCCATCATCCGGGGCGTGGCCTTCGAACTCGCGGCCGGCGAGTCTCTGGCAGTGATCGGTCCCAGCGCATCGGGCAAGTCGAGCCTCGCCCGGCTGATCGTCGGCGTGTGGACACCCACCACCGGTGCCGTGCGCCTCGACGGCGCGGAGATAGCAAAACTCGACCGCGACCATCTGGGGCCTTATCTCGGCTACCTGCCACAGGACGTGGAACTCTTCCCGGGCACCGTGGCAGAGAACATCGCCCGTCTGGGCGAACTCGACAGCGATGCCGTGGTGAAAGCAGCGCAGTACGCGCAGGCGCACGACTTCATCCTGCGTCTGCCGCAGGGCTACGACACGCAGATAGGCGGCGGCAGCTTCACGCTCTCCGGCGGCCAGATGCAGCGCATCGGCCTGGCGCGCGCGCTCTACGGACAACCGAAACTCGTGGTGCTCGATGAGCCCAACGCCAACCTCGACGCCGAGGGCGAGGCGAGTCTGCAGCACGTGGTGCGCCGGCTGCGTCAGGACAAGATCACGCTGGTACTGGTCACGCACAGGCCCGCGCTGCTCGACCAGATCGACAAGGTGCTGGTGATGCGCGAAGGCGCGCAGGAGGCCTTCGGCCCCCGTGAGGAGGTCCTCGCCAAGGTACTCCCCATGCGCCAGGCACGCAGCAGCTGAGCACATACCCATGGCCATAAACGTCAAGCGCGTCACGCGCACCGGTCTCGCCATCATCGTCGTGGGTTTCGGCGGCCTGCTGCTGTGGGGCTCCACCGCCCCGCTGCACGGCGCCGTGATGATGGGCGGCATGGTCAAGGTCGAGGGCAGCCGCAAGACCATCCAGCACAACGAGGGCGGGATCGTCAAAACCATCTTCGTCGGGGACGGCGACCGTGTGGAGCGGGGCCAGACACTGATCCAGCTCGAGGATGCGAGCGTGGCAGCGCAGTACGGCATCGTGCGCAGCGCCCTCGATGCGGAACTCGCGCGTCTCGCCCGGCTCACGGCCGAGGCCACGCTTGCGCAGGCGCCGGTGTTCGGCGTCGAGCTGATGCACCGCGCGTCGGAGGCAACAGTGCGCGAACTTCAGGAGCGGGAGCTGGGGCTCTTCACATCGCGTCGCCACGCCCTGCTCGAACAGCAACGGCTTATCCGGGACCAGATCGGAGAGATCCGCCAGGAGATCGCCGCCCTGGGCGCACAACGCAAGGCCGAGATGGAAGCGCTTTCGCTCGCCGACAAGGAGCTCGACAGCTACGAGGCGCTGGAAGGGAAGGCCTACGTAGCGGAGGTGCGGGTGCTCGCACAGCGGCGAATGGTCTCGGAGTACCAGTCGCGCGCCGAGGAGCGCTCGGCGGAATCCGCGCGCGCGGCACAGCGCATCACCGAACTCGAGATCCGCATTGCCGGCCTGAGCAACGAATACGCCAGCAGGGCTGCGGAAGAACTCAAGGAAAACAGCTCCAAGATCCAGGAGCTGCGTGAACGCCTGCAACCCTCGGAAGACGCCATGCGCCGCCAGGCCATCATCACGCCGGTAGCCGGCCGTGTGATCGGCCTGCGGGTGCATACAGAAGGCGCCACCGTCGGCGCCCGCGAGCCGCTGATGGATATCGTGCCCGACAGCCAGGACGTGCAGATCGAGGCGCAGGCGCCGCTCGATTCCATCAAACAGCTGCACATAGGGCAGTTCGCGGAAATCCGCTTCACGGCACTGCCCTACCGCACCACGCCGATGGTCGTGGGAGAGGTGACGTACATATCTCCCGACGCGCTCGCCGACAAGGACGGTCGCCCGTTCTTCCAGGTCCACATACGTCCGGACGCGCAATCGCTGCTGGATGCGAAGATCAGCTCGCTGGACCCCGGCATGGCCGCCGAGGTCTACATCCAGACGCAATCACGCACCGCGCTGCAATACATCATGCGGCCGATCGCCGATTCCGTGCGTCGCTCATTCCGCGAAAGCTGAAGCTCGGGGTGGCCACCCGGATGCCCCGCATTCCACGACCCGAACGGGAGGCACTGCGCCTCGGGCTCGCCTGCACGCTGGCGGGCTGGGCGCTCGGTTGCGCGCTGCTCTGGCTGCCGCTCTGGCAGGTACTGGAGTCGAAGGTCTTCGACCTCCTCAGCATCTACACCGCTCCCTTCAGGACCGAGATGCCGATCACCATCGTCGGCATAGACGAGGCCTCCTCGACGCAACTGAACCAGGGCTGGCCTTTCCCGCGGAGCCTGCATGCCCAACTCATAGAAAAACTGAACGCCGCGGGCGCCGCAGTCGTGGCCTTCGACGTGCAGTTCTCCGAACCCTCGACGCCTGAAGAGGACCAGCGCCTCGCCGAGGCCATCGCCAACGCGGGCAATGTGGTGCTCGCTTCCAAGTACGAGTATCACGAGACCGCCGCCACGCGGATCTTCATGCGCATGGACCCCATCCCGATCTTCACCGAGGCGGGCGCGAGCGTGGGCCTCACGGACATGGAACTGGCCGGTGACCAGGTGCCGCGGCACATGGCTCTGGGGGAAGACGCGTTCTGGCGCGTGGCGATCCGCAAGCTCGTGGAAGTGATGCCCGATGCCGGGCTCACGGAGCCCGGGGTGCCGGATGGCGCGATGATCCGCTACCTCGGCCCGCGCAATACCTTTCCCGTCGTCTCGTACTATCAGGTGATCAACGAAGATCCTGATGTACAGGAGGCGCTCTCGGGCGCGGTGGTGCTGGTGGGCCGTGACGCCGGGGCCAGCGCCGACATCAACCTGGCGCAAGCGGATTCCTTTCCCACGCCCTTCACCCTCACCACGGGGATGCTGTCATCGGGCGTGGAGATCCACGCCACGCAGATGGAAGACGCACTGCTGAACGCGATGCTCGAGCCGGCGGGCAGGATGCAGAACCTCATCGTCCTGAGCGTCGCCATGCTGCTTACGCTGCCCTGGCTGGTGTGGTGGCATCCGCTGCGCAGCAGCCTGCTGGTGTTCGCCTGCATCGGCGCAACCCTGGGCGCCGCCTTCCTGCTGTTCGGCCGGGGCATCTGCGACACGGGCAGCTTCGCGGGGCTTTTCAGCGAGGATTGCAGCGCGGATGGCGGCGCACTTCGCCACATATGGATTGCCTGCGCAGCGCCCGTGACGGGCATGGCCGCTGCCTGCCTGGGTACGGGCACCGGCTCCTTTCTCACGGAGCGACGCCGCGCTGGCCGCATACGTAACGCCTTCGCGATGTATGTCTCGGGCGACGTGGTGCAAGAGATGATCGCGCACCCCGAGAAATTGCGTCTCGGTGGCGAAAGACGCGAAATCAGCGTGCTGTTCACCGACCTCGCGGGGTTCACCAGCCTGTCGGAGAAACTCGAACCCGACGCCGTCGCGCTGGTGGTGAACACCTACCTGAACGCCATGACGCAGGTGATCATGCGCAATGGCGGAACAGTGGACAAATTCATCGGCGACGCCGTGATGGCTTTCTGGGGCGCGCCGCTCGACGACGCAGAGCACGCGCGGCACGCCCTGCAGTCGGCGCTGGAAATGCAGCAGGCCATGAGCGACTTGCAGCCACGCTTCGCGGAGCTGGGCGCGGAGGGGCTCGCGCTGCGCATCGGGATCAATGCGGGCCCCGCCATCGTGGGCAACATGGGCTCGGACCTGCGGTTCGACTACACCGCGCTCGGCGACACCGTGAATCTCGCCTCCCGTCTGGAAGGTGCCAACAAGGCCTATGACACTCCGATACTCGTGGCCGAGACAATCGCGCAGCAGGCGCGCCCTGCCTTCCCGATGCGGCAGGTCGACCGGATACGCGTGAAAGGGAAAGCTCAGGCCGTGAACGTTTTCACGCCGTGCAGCGACGCCTCTCTCGTGACGCTCACGGAACAGGCCTGGCAGGCTTATCTCGGGAGGGACTGGGCGAAGGCGAGAGCCGCGCTGCAGGAACTGCGCGGTATCGCGCCGGAAGACCGGATGGCGCTGATGATGGAAGAGCGCATCGGCGACTGCGAAAGGCAGGAGCCCGCGCCGGATTGGGACGGCTCCGTGGGCCTCGACAAGCTCTAGACGCTCCCGGGCAAGAGCTCGCGCAGCATCCCGAGGTACGCCGGCAGGCTGTGCTCCCGGAACGAGAACCTGCCTTCGATCATCTCCCGCGCGGCGCGCACCACCGGCGTGACATCGGCCTCGAGGATGCGCACGGCCTGCTCCACCAGTTGCCCGCGATCGAAGAAATCGAAGAGGTAGCCGTTCTCGCCGTCCTGGATCATCTCCTGCACGGGCGGCGTGGAAGAACCCAGCACCGGCGCACCGCAGGCCATCGCCTCCAGCATCGACCACGACAGCACGAAGGGATAACTGAAGTAGATGTGGAGCCTGCTCAGCTGCAGCAGCTTCAGGTAATCGCCATAGGGAATGCGCCCCACGAAATGCGTGCGGCTCATGTCGAGCTGCGCGCCCACCTCGGCGAGCAGCATCTCGCGGTAGCAGGCGTGGGGTTTGGGCGGCGCCGCGCCGTAGCTCACGCCGTCGGCACCGACCAGCACGAACTGCGCGCCGGGCAAGCGGCGCTGCAATTCGGGCAGTGCGCGCATGAAGACGTGGAAGCCGCGATAGGGCTCGAGCTGGCGGCTGACGAAGGTCACGACCTGCTGCTCGCGGGAGAGCACCCGGCCATCGGGCAGCCGGAAGCGCGCAGCAGGATCCGGCGCGACCGTTTGCAGGTCGAGGCCCTCGTGGATCACGCGGATGCGGGGCTTTTCGCGCTCGGGATAGGTGGATCTCTGCCAGGCGATGGGGCTGATGCCGGCGTCCGCCTCGGAAAGTGCGTGCAACTGCGTGCTGTTGCGGATGCGGAGCTTGAAGGTGGTGTCGATGGTGGAGGGAAACTCCGGATCGAAGCCTACGTCCGCGCCCACGGCGCGATAGAAAAACTCGAAGTAGGACACGATGCGCGCGTCGGGGAAGACGTCACGCAGGAAGAGCATCTCGCCCCATGCCGGGTGACCTATCACCACATCAGGCACGAAGCCCTTGCTGCGCAGATCGATGAAGACGCGCGTGGCGTCCTGGCCGCGCCTCACCGCGCCCTCGAAGGATCGCAGGTAATGGTGCGTGCCTTCGCCCGCGGCCCCGCGTCCCTTGTAGGCAATCACGGGGAAGCCGAAGCCGGCCGTGCGCGCGCCAAGGTTGGCGGCATCGCCCATCCCGACCACCTCGTGTCCCTGGGCTACCAGCCAGGGCGCGAGGTGCTTGAACTGCCCGGGGAAATTCTGGTGCACGAAGAGCACGCGCATGCGCTGGGAAAACCTCGTCGGGTACGGATGTTCCGAAGGCCGGACCGGAAAGGCCTTCCGCGCCGGAGTATACATCCCGGGAGCAGCGCAGCAGGCAGGGGTGACAGGAGGCCTCCGTTGGCCCGAGAATCCGGCCCGAGCGTATGCATCGGCCACCGGTCCGCGAAGCTCGGAGATCCCTCACGTGCAGACCCACGCCTACAGCCGCCCCTGGCGCAGCCCTTTCCACCCCGCGAACCGCATGCGTCCGCTGGTGGCTCTGCGCGCCGTACGGGCGCTGCTGGAGGACCCGCAGTCAACGGGCGAGGTCTTCAAGGTGATCGAGGCCCTCAAGGGCGGCAGCCTGCGCCAGGCGGTGATGCGGATGGCCTCATCCGAGGCTGGCCGATCGCTGCTCCACGCCAAGCCCTCGATAATCGCGAGTCTCTCGGATCGCACCTCGCTGGCCGCCATGCCCGAGGGAAGCCTCGGCCGCGCCTATCTCGACTTCGTCCTCGCCGGCAACCTGAGCGCCGACGGCCTGGTGCAGGCAAGTGAAGAGGCGCCACGCGACGCCGCCACCAGCTACCTCGATCCCGAGGAACTCTGGCTCGCCGACCGCCTGAGGGATTTCCACGACATCCAGCACGTTCTCACCGGCTACGGCCGCGACGAGCTCGGCGAGCTCTGCCTGCTCTCCTTCATGACCACCCAGACCTACAACCGCGGCATCTCCTTCATCGTGTTCATGGGGCGGCGCGAATACCGCCGCGGCATGCCGCAGATCGACGTGGATGCGCTGGTGAACGAAGGGCGCGACATCGCGCGAGCCGCAGCCTGGCTGCCGGAAGTCCGGTGGGAAGAACGACTGGGCGAACCGCTCGCCGCACTGCGCGAGGAACTCGGACTGCGTCCGCCCCTGCGTTATCTTGCTGCCTCTGGCGCCGCCTGAACCCGACACCCGACACACCATGCCGGAGACATACCCATGCGCGCATTGTTCTGTGTCGTAGCGCTCTTCCTGATGCAGGCCACGGCCTTCGCCGACACACCCATCCGGCTCGTGATCCACGGCGGAGCGGGCACCATCGATCGCAGCAAGATCACGCCCGAACTCGAGCAGCAATACAACGCCGCGCTCGCTCAGGCGCTGCGCGCGGGTCACGCCGTGCTGCTGCGTGGCGGCCCGCCCGTAGACGCAGTGGTAGCGGCCATCACCGTGATGGAGGACTCGCCGCTCTTCAACGCGGGCAAGGGAGCGGTCTTCACGCACGAGGGCCGCAACGAACTCGATTCCTCGATCATGGACGGCAGCAACCGCGCGGCCGGGGCGGTGGCAGCCGTCACCACCATCCGCAATCCCATTCTCGCAGCTCGCGCCGTGATGCAGCGCTCGCCCCACGTGATGCTGATGGGTGCCGGCGCCGAGGCCTTCGCCAAAGAAGCCGGGCTGGAGCTGGTGGACCCGTCCTACTTCCGCACCGAGATGCGCTGGAAGCAACTCCAGAATGCGATCAAGGAACAGAAAATCCTGCTCGACCACGACGGCCCGGCGCAGCCCAAAGACGAAAAACGCGGCACGGTGGGCGCAGTGGCGCTGGACGCCAAAGGCAACCTGGCGGCAGGCACATCGACCGGCGGCATGACCAACAAGCGCTGGGGCCGTGTGGGTGATTCGCCGATCATCGGGGCCGGCACCTGGGCCGACAACCGCTCGGTTGCTGTCTCGGCCACCGGGACCGGCGAGATGTTCATCCGCAGCGCGGCCGCACACCAGGTGGCTGCGCGCGTCATGTACGCCGGCGAGACACCGGCCGCAGCTGCCACGCACACGCTGGAAGAGATCGCCGCCATCGCGGGTGACGGCGGGATGATCGTGATGGATGCCAAGGGCAACTACGCGATGAAGTTCAATACCGAAGGCATGTACCGCGGCACCATCGGCGCCGATGGCAAGCCCTGGGTGGGCATCTACGGCGAGCCCGAAAAACCCGTCCCCTGACTGGGCTCAGCCGCCGCTCATGGCGGCTGCGCGCATCATTGCCCGGGCCTTGCTGAGGGTTTCTTCCCACTCGAGTTCGGGCACCGAATCCGCCACCACTCCCGCACCGGCCTGCACGTGCAGCAGGCCGTCCTTGATGACCGCGGTGCGGATGGCGATGGCAGTGTCCATCTCGCCCTGCCACGACACATAACCCACCGCGCCGCCATAGATCCCGCGCCGCGAAGGCTCGATGGAATCGATGATTTCCATCGCCCGGATCTTGGGCGCCCCGGAGAGCGTGCCCGCCGGCAGCGTGGCGCGCAGCACGTCCATGGGTCCGAGACCCGCCCGCAACTGCCCCGTCACGTTCGAGACGATATGCATCACGTGCGAGTAGCGCTCCACGATCATCTTCTCGGTGACGCGCACGCTGCCCGTCTCGGCAACACGGCCCACGTCGTTCCGGCCGAGATCGATCAGCATCAGGTGCTCAGCGATCTCCTTCGGGTCGGCGAGCAGTTCCGCCTCGAGCGCGGCGTCTTCCTCCGGCGTGGCGCCGCGCCGGCGGGTACCGGCGATGGGCCGCACGGTCACCTCGCCGCCGGCAAGCCGCACGAGGATCTCGGGAGAAGAGCCCACGATCTGGAACTCGCCCAGATCAAGGAAGAAAAGATAAGGCGAGGGGTTGAGGTGCCGGAGCGCGCGGTAGAGATCGACAGGATCTCCGGCGAAGGGCGCGCTCAGGCGCTGCGAGGGCACCACCTGCATCACGTCGCCGGCGAGGATGTACTCGCGGATGCCACGCACAGCATCGAGGAAGCGCTCGCGCCCGAATTCGGACACGAAGGACGCCTCCACGGCGCGGGCACGCGGACTGTCAGAGGCGGCAGCGGCCAGATCGATGCTGCCCTGGCGCGGCGCGGGCTCTTCGAGTCGTCGCTGCATGACATCGAGGCGCGCCATGCCTGCGGCCTCGGCGCCAGCCTCGCGGGGATCGACCATGCACACCAGCAGGATCGCGCCGGCGAGATTGTCGAAGATCAGGAATTCCTCGCAGGCCAGCAGCAGGATGTCGGGCGTTCCCAGCCGGTCAGGCGGCGCGCCTGCAGCGAGCCGGCGCTCGACGTATCGCGCGCAGTCGTAGCCGAAGAAACCCACCAGTCCGCCGGCGAACATGCCGAGCGACGGGTGCGTGTAGACCCGTTCGCGGTGCACGTAGTCATCGACGAAGGCGAGAGGGTCGATGCCCTCGTGACGCTCTGTCTCTTCGCCCGCGAGCAGCACGCGCACCGTGTGGCCGCGGGCCTCGATGCGGCGCGCACAGGGCAGGCCGATGATCGAGTAACGGCCCCATTTCTCGCCGCCCTGCACTGATTCGAGCAGGAAGCTGCCTGCTCCGGCAAATCGCAGATAGGCGCCGAGCGGGGTGTCGAGGTCGGCGAGCAAGCGGCGCACCAGAGGCACCCGCGTGTAGCCCTCTGCGGCCAGTGTCGCGAGAGTTGGCGTCGTCACGCGGCGACGTCCCTGCGCTCGAAGGGCGGGCGGGATCTCACGGGGATTTCACGGCTATCGCGAGCTGCTCGCGCATGGCCGATATCACCTCGGCGTAATCAGGCGCGCCGTAGATCGCCGAACCTGCCACGAACGTGTCGGCGCCGGCTTCTGCAATCGCGCGGATGTTGCCCGTGCCCACGCCGCCGTCGATCTCGAGGCGGATGGGCAGGCCGCTCTCGTCGATCATCCTCCGCGCCTCGCGGAGCTTCGGCAATGTCGAGGGAATGAACTTCTGCCCGCCGAAACCCGGGTTCACCGACATCAGCAGCATGAAGTCGAGCTTGTCCATCACATAGCGCGCCGCCTCGAGGCTGGTGGCGGGATTGAAGACCAGCCCCGCCTTGCAGCCGCGCTCACGGATAAGCGAGAGCGTGCGGTCCACGTGGGTGCTCGCCTCGGGGTGGAAGCTGATCCAGCTGGCTCCCGCGTCGGCGAAAGCGATCGCGAGTTCATCGACCGGAGTGACCATGAGGTGGACGTCGATGGGCGCGGTGACGCCGTGATGGCGCAGCGCGCGGCAGACCATCGGCCCGATGGTGAGATTGGGTACGTAGTGGTTGTCCATGACGTCGAAGTGGATCACGTCGGCGCCGGCGCGCAGCACGGCGTTCACCTCGTCACCGAGCCGTGCGAAGTCGGCGGAGAGGATCGAAGGCGCGATCAGATAACCGGACATGGGGCGATCCTGTGAGTCATTCGGGACAGCCGCGATTGTAGTGGCTGCGACGAGTCTGGCGCGACCGCACCGCGGCTATACTCCCGGCATGATCGCAAGCAAGTCACACCTGACAGGGCTACGGGGCCGCGCAACTGCGGCCCTGCTGGCATTGTGTTTTTCCGCCATGATGCAGGCAGCGGACCCTCCGGCCGCACCGCCCCCCGCGGAGCCCGGCGCAGCGCCTGCGCCCGAGGCCCCCGCCGACACCGCGCCGGCAACCATCCCTTCGGATCTCGATCGCCTTGCCGAGGCGCTGCCTGCAGAACACCGCATGCTGCAGGCCGATGGCGCGGATTTCGATGTCTTCGTCAACGCCATCACGGGCGGCCCTCCAAAGGGCGCACTGGTGCTGATCCCCGGTGACGGTGGCCTGCCGCCCACCTCCGACGGTCTCACTGCGCTGCGCAGGGATTTGCCCGCGCATGGCTGGTCCACCTGGCTGATAAGCCTGCTGCGGCCGCCGCGTGTGCAGTCGGTCAGCGATACGCCTGACGCCGCAGCACCCGCCGCAACCACCCAAAGTCCCGACGCCGGCAGCACCGCGCCGGCCGAGCCCGCAGAAGCCAAACCCGCCGCACAGCAGGAAGCGGATTTCCCCGAGCCCGCAGCCGCACCCGGGCTCGATGCCCGCATCACGGCGCAGATGCAGGACTGGATCACCGCCAACCAGCCGCGCATCGCTGCTGCCGTCGCCGAGGCGGCCAAAGAGGGTCCCGTAACCTTGGTGGCCGAAGGCGCCGCCGCGGCCTTGGTGACGAATTTCATGGCTGCGGGCGCGCCCGAGGTGGTGGCCGTGGTTTTGATAGATCCGGTGGAATTGCCGGGCGCCGATGCGCGCTGGCCCGAGGACTTCGCCACGCCGGTGCTCGAGGTGCTGGATGCGGAGGAGCGTGCCGATATCGGCCGCGAGCGCCGCACGCTGGCCAATGCATCCAGAGTGGCCAGTTACCGGCAGCTCACCTTGCCCGGCGGCTACCAAACCGAAGAGGGGCAGCCCTCGGTGCTGGCCAAGCGTATACGCGGCTGGCTGCTCAAGCTGCCGCCGGCCCCGCCCGCGAAGTCCGCGCCTGCGCAGAAGAAATCACCCGCCTCGCTGGGCCCGATGCATTCCTGAGCTTTCAGTCTCCGGCGCCAAGCCGGCGATTCAGCGCCGCGTAGCGTTCGGGTGTCCCGACGTCTTCCCAATCGCCCTGCCAGCAGAGCCCATGCAGTGCGCCGCGCCCGGCAGCAGCACGGAAGGGATCGCGCAGTGCGAAGACCTCGTCGTCCCAGCCAGCGAGCAGGCGCGGCGAGAGCAATCCGATACCGGAATAGGTACAGGGCATGCCCGTCTGCACGCCCCGCGCGAGGCGCGCATCTTCCTGCAGACGGAAATCTCCCTCGGGGTGCTGGGGCGGATTGGGCACGACCACCAGTCGCGCATCGGCTTCCTCCGGCAACCCGGTGCGGAGCAATTCGGTGAGCGGAAAATCGCACCAGATATCGCCGGAAACGACCACGAAGGGATCGTCTCCCAGCAACGACAGCGCACGGCGAATGCCACCGCCCGTATCGAGCGGGGCGCCCGGCTCGCGGCTATAGCAGATGCTCGCGCCAAGAGCGGAGCCGTCACCGAGAGCAGCCTCGATCTGCTCGCCCAGCCACGAGACGTTGATGACCATCTCGTGCACGCCGGCCGCGACCAGCCGCTCGATGTGCCACACCAGCATCGGCTTGCCGCCCACGGGCAGCAGTGGCTTGGGCGTGGCGAGCGTGAGCGGGCGCAGGCGCGTGCCGAGCCCCGCGGCGAGCAGCATGGCCCTCATGCGGTGCCGTACCACGCGTGACGGGCAGCCTCCGGCAGCACACGTGCGCGGAACCAGACGGCAAAGTCCGCGGTTTCGGGGTGGGCAGAGGCAACATCGAGGGTGTAGCGGATCACGAGCGGCAGATCGCGGAGGTAACCGGGCTTGCCGTCGCGAAGCCACAACCGCGCAAAGATCCCGAGCACCTTGATGTGCCTCTGCAGGCCCATCAGGTCGAACCAGCGCAGGAACTGTTCCTGCGGCACGGCCGGCATCACGCCCGCCGCCGCAGCTTGCTCCGAGTAGGCGCTCGCCCAGTGGCGCACCTGTGCTGGCGGCCAGCTCACGTAGCAATCGCGCAGCAGCGACACGAGGTCGTAGGTGACGGGACCCTGCACCGCGTCCTGGAAATCGATCACGCCCAGCGTGTCGTCCTCGAGCAGCATCAGGTTGCGGGAGTGGTAGTCGCGGTGAACCAGAACCCGGGGCTGCGCGAGCGCGCTCGCGGCGAGGGTGTCAAACGTGCGCGAGATCAGCGCCGACTCCTCGCCAGTGGGGTCGATGCCGAGCAGACGCTGCAGGAACCAGTCGGGGAAAAGGCCCATTTCCTGCCTGAGAAGCGCATCCGAATACGGCGGCAATTCCCAGTCTTCGGCCGCAACCGGCGCGCGCTGTATGCCGAGCAGCGTGTGCATGGCCAGCCCATAGAGGCGCTCCACCGAGCCCTCGTCCAGGCTCGCGCGGAGCAGGCTGTCGCCCAGATCCTCCAGCAGAAGGAAGCCCTGCACCGGCTCGAACGCCAGCACCTGCGGCGCGTGCACACCGGCACCGCGCAGCAGCCCGGCAATGCGCGTGAACTCGAGGTTGCGCTCCTTGTCGGGCGGGGCGTGGACGGCAACCAGGGAGGGACTGCAGCCGCTCAGCCTGTAATAGCGGCGAAAGCTCGCATCGCCCGAGACCATCGTCAGCGCGAGCGCATGACCCTCGAGCGGCCTCGCGTGCCGCGTACACCAATCAAGAAGGCTGTCCATGTATTGCCGAATCTCCGCTGTCGGGGAGCGCCCGCCGGGACGGCCTGTGGGTATAATGCGGCCGCGCCCGGAGACGGGGGGCATTATCCACGCCCGCCCCGGCCCGAGACACCACCTTCCTTGCCAGAGACGGCCCTTTCCGCGCATGCAGAACCGGCGTGCCTTTCTCACCCGTAGCATCGCCGTCGCGCTGGCCGGTGCGACGCTGCCTGCGTCGGCGCTGGAAGACGACCAGCAGTGGCAGTGCCACGCGGCCGCCAGCGGGGGTTGGGACTGCAAGAGTGTGGCCGTGCCACAGGGCGTGTATGCGCGAGCCGGGCGCCTCGCCCCGCTGCACGCGGATGTTCCGCCTGCACCCGCACCAGAGGCCGCCTACCAACTCGCCCAGACCATGGACTGGGCGCCACGCGACCGCCTCTCGCCAGAGCAGCAGGCAGCATTGCCGGCACACTGCGCAGGCACCTATGTAGAGCCTGCGCTCGAACAGCTTCCTGCGGCATCGGCGGTGTTCGGCACCGTGCAGGCCTCGGCAGACGAGTCAGAACTGCAGCGCAAACCCGATATCGCCCGCTTCACGGGCAACGTCACGGTGCGCCAGGACGAGCGCCGGCTGCGCGCCGACAAAGCCACCTTCTTCCGCGACGAAGAGCGCATAGAGATCGAGGGCAACGTGCAGTACCGGGAGCCCGGGCTGCTGATACGCGGCGAATCCGCCGAACTGCGCACCACCGAGAACTCGGGCCAGCTCGACAAGACGCGCTTCGTCATGCACCGCGAGCACTCGCGCGGCGAGGCCGAGCGGGTGCTGCGTAACGCAGACAGCAGCATCGACCTCGAGGGCGCGAGTTACACACAGTGCGAGCCCGGCGCCGATGACTGGGCCATCGGCGCCTCGAGCATCCACCTCGACCGCGAGAGCGGCCAAGGCACGGCGCGCAACGCAACACTGCGCGTGAAAGACGTGCCGGTGCTGTACACACCGTACCTGCGCTTCCCGATCGACGACCGGCGCATGAGCGGCTTCCTGTGGCCCGTGTTCACGAATTCCTCACAGAACGGCCTGGACGTCGCCACGCCCTACTACCTCAACCTCGCGCCCAATTACGACGCCACCATCGTGCCTCGCTACATGAACGACCGCGGCCCGATGGCGGGCGGCGAGTTCCGTTACATGAACGGCTGGAGCAACTGGGTGGCGAGCGGCGCCATGCTCCCCGACGACAACGTCTACGAAGGCAACCGCTGGCTCGCCAGCCTGCAGCAGTCGGGGCTCTTCCGAGGCACCGTGAGCACGCACATCGACTACACCGAAGTGAGCGACGAGGACTATCTCCGCAACCTCGGCTCCACCGGCCTCGAAGTAAAACGCGCCACCCACCTCTCGCAGTCGGGCTGGGCCTCGTGGAGCCCGGACGGCAACTGGACCATGACGGCGCGCGCCCAGGAGTACCAGCTGCTCGATCCCGCGCTGGACGAGCCCTACAAGATGCTCCCGCGCCTCGAATTGGCGCGCGCGGCCTCGGGCGAGGCCTTCAAGCCCGATTACGCCGTCTATGCCGAGTACACGGTGTTCGAGCACAAGGATGCCGCGAGGCTCACGGGCCAACGGCTCTACATGGAGCCCACCGCCAGTTTCCCGATGGAATGGGCTGCGGGCTTCGTGCGTCCCACGGTGGGCTACCAGTCGATCAGCTACAACCTCGATGCGCCCTTCAGCGCGCCGGGCAATGATTCGCCCTCGGTGTCCGCACCGATGGTGAGCCTCGACGCAGGCTACTTCCTCGAGCGCGAGACCGAGCTCTTCGGCACGCAGTTCCAGCAGACGCTCGAGCCACGCGCCTTTTATCTGTGGGTCGACCGGCAGGACCACTCCGACATCCCCAACTTCGACTCGCAAGACCTCACGTTCAGCTTCAGCCAGCTCTTCCGCACCACGCGATTCGCCGGCCACGACCGCATCGCCGATGCCAACCAGGCCTCGTTCAGCGTCACCTCGCGCCTCATCGACCAGTCGAACGGCCACGAGGTACTCAGCGCGAGCATCGGCCAGCTGCGCTACTTCGAAGACCGCTACGTGACCATCGCCAACACCGTGGCTGCGGTGCAGGAGGAATCCGACTCCGCCATAGCGGCAGAGGTGCAGGCACAGCCCGGCGACAAGCTCTCGGTCACCGCCTCGACGCTCTGGGATCAGCGCGACGCGCAGATCGACGAGGGCGGCATGATGGTGCACTGGACGCCCCAGGCCGAGACGATCGTCAACCTCGGCTACCGCTACCGCCGCGACCAGCCGCTCATAGACCCGCGCGGTTTCGTGAGCATCGAGGACATCGACCAGGTGGATTTTTCCACCACGCTGCCGCTGGGACAGAACTGGAAGCTGCTTGCGCGCTACCAGTACGATCTCACGAACGACACCAGCCTCGAGGAAACCACGGGCATCGAGTACAGCTCCTGCTGCTGGTCGCTGCGCGTGGTCTACCAGGAAGGCGTCGACTGGAATCAGGGCCGTGACTACGGCGTCTACATGGAATTCGTGCTGCGGGGCCTTGGCTCCCTCGGCAAGAACATCGATCAACTGTTGCAGAAGAGCATCTTCGGTTATGGCCAACTCGACCGCGATCCCGGCCTTGCGTTCTGATCACCGCCGCACCGGCGCCACGCTCGTGGCGGCGCTGCTCTGCGCGCTCTCCTGCTTCGCCGCACCCCTGCGCGCCCAGACCGTGCCCATGGAGGCGGTGGTGGCAGTGGTCGACGACGACATCGTGCTCGCCTCCGAGTACCAGTCGCGCCTCAAACAGGTCACGCAGAACCTCGAGCGGCAGAAGGTCCAGATGCCACCTCAGGAAGTGCTCGCGCGGCAGGTACTCGACCGCCTCATCCTCGAGCGCATCCAGCTGCAGATGGCAGAGCGTGCCGGCGTGCAGATCAGCGATGCGCAGCTGAACGAGGCCATCGGCACCATGGCCGCGCAGAACGGCCTCACGCTCGAGCAGTTCAAGACCTCGCTGGAATCGCAGGGCGAGTCCTACGCCGCGCTGCGCAACCAGGTGCGCCAGGAAATGACGCTCCAGCGCGTGCAGCAGGGCAACGTGCGCTCGCGGGTGCAAGTGACCGAGCAGGAGGTGTCCGACTTCCTCGCCTCCGAGGAAGGCCAGAAGCGCACGTCTGCGGTCTACCACATCGCCCACCTGCTGCTTCCCTTGCCCGAGAACGCCACGCTCGACGACGAACAGAAGGCCAAGACCTACGTGGCGCGGCTGCGCGAGGGCTTGCTGGAAGGCGACACCTTCGAGCGCTTCATCCGCAACCCCGACAAGAGCCAGTACCCCTTTACCGGTGGCGATCTGGGCTGGCGGCCTGCGGCGGATCTGCCCGGGATCTTCGCCGAGGCCGTGCCCAAGCTCGAGGTACACGCCGTGTCCGAGCCGGTGCGCAGCCCGAGCGGGCTCCACCTGGTCAAGCTCCTCGAGAAGCGCGGCGGCTCGGGCCAGATCATGCAGCAGACCAAGGCCCGCCATATCCTGCTCAAGCCCTCCGAGATCCGCACCCCGGATCAGACCCGCGAACTCGCCGCCAAGCTCCGCGAGCGCGTGCTTGCGGGCGAGGACTTCGGCAAGCTGGCCAAGGAATTCTCCGAAGATCTGGGCTCACAGTCCGAGGGCGGCGAACTCGGCTGGGTGAATCCGGGCCAGATGGTGCCGGAATTCGAGAAGGTCATGGCGCAGACCGCCAACGGCGAGGTGAGCGCGCCCTTCGAGAGCAACTTCGGCTGGCACATCCTGCAGGTCGAGGATCGCCGCACCCAGGATCTGAGCGACGAGATGCGCCGCAACCAGGCGCGCAACATCCTCTTCGGCCAGAAATACGAAGACGAACTCGCCGTGTGGCTTCAGAAGATCCGCGATGAAGCCTTCGTCGAGATCAAGATCTGAACCCCTCCCCCTGGTCCTCACGCCCGGCGAACCGGCGGGCGTGGGGCCAGACCTGCTGGTCGCACTGGCACAGGAAGGCTTCGCGCAGCCGCTGATCGCCATCGCAGACCCGGAGATGCTCGCCGCACGCGCGACAGTGCTCGGGCTGGCGCTCGAGATCCTCCCGCCCGATCCCCTGCCTTCACCGCCCGGCGCGCTGCGCGTGCTGCCGGTAGCACTCGCTGCGCCGGCAGAAGCGGGCAGGCTCGATGCGCGCAACGCGGCTTATGTGCTCGAGACGCTGCGCGTGGCCGTTGCGGGTTGCATGGAAGGCCGCTTCGCGGGAATGGTCACGGGCCCGGTGCACAAAGGCATCATCAATGACGCAGGCGTGCCCTTCTCGGGGCACACGGAACTCCTTGCCGAGGCCACCGGCACGCCGCGGGTTGTGATGATGCTGGCCACGCCAGGGCTGCGCGTGGCGCTCGCCACCACACACCTGCCACTGGCGGAAGTGCCCGCACACATCACCCGTCAATCTCTCGAAGAGACGCTCGTCATCCTGCACACGGCGCTCGTCGAGCGTTTCGGCGTTGCCGAGCCGCGCATCCTCGTGGCAGGTCTCAACCCTCACGCAGGGGAAGGCGGGCACATGGGCCGCGAGGAGATCGAGATCATCACGCCCTGCCTCGAGCGACTGCGCGCACGCGGGATGCTGCTCGAAGGCCCTCTGCCGGCCGATACGCTGTTCACGCCAAAGCACCTCGCGCACGCGGATGCCGTACTCGCGATGTACCACGACCAAGGACTTCCAGTGCTCAAATACGCAGGTTTCGGACAGGCCGTGAACATCACGCTGGGGTTGCCCATCGTGCGCACCTCGGTGGATCACGGCACCGCGCTCGATCTCGCCGGCAAGGGCGGCGCGCACACCGGAAGCCTGCGCTTCGCCATCGACACCGCACGCGGGATGCAGGCCTGATGGACCACGGCGACCACCGCCCGCGCAAGCGCTTCGGGCAGAACTTCCTCACCGACCAGCGCGTGATCGCCGACATCCTGCGGGCCGTGCACGCACGCCCCGGCGAGACAGTGGCCGAGATCGGCCCCGGCCGCGGCGCGCTCACCGAAGGCCTGATCGCAAGCGGTGCATCCCTGCATCTCGTGGAGATCGACCGCGACCTCGCCGCTCTCTGGCGCGCACGCACCGGGCCCGCGCTGCAACTCCACGAGAAAGACGCCCTGCATTTCGATTTCTCCTCGATCCCAGCCGAGCCCGGGGCGCTGCGCGTGGTGGGCAACCTGCCCTACAACATCTCCACGCCGCTGATCTTCCATCTGCTTGCGCAGTCGGCTTCGATCCGCGACATGCACTTCATGCTGCAACGCGAAGTGGTGGACCGCATGGCCGCGTCCCCGGGCACCGCGGACTACGGCAGGCTCACGGTGATGGTGCAGTACCAGTGCCGCGTGGATCCTGTTCTGGAGGTGCCGCCGGGGGCCTTCTTCCCGGCTCCCAAGGTGCACTCGGCCGTGGTGCGACTGGTGCCCGGGCACTTCGACCACGGCGTGGCGCAGTCGGCGCACATGCTCGCGCTGCTGGTGCGGCAGGCCTTCACGCAACGACGCAAAACGCTGCGCAATGCGCTGTCGGGTTTGCTCGACAGCGCGGGCATCTCCTCGCTCGGCATCGACCCGCAGCGCCGCCCCGAAACACTCTCCGTGTCGGAATTCGTGCGCCTTTCGGATGCCGCGCACGCAGCGGGCGCAGTGCCCGAGGCCGAGGGCGAAGACTGATGGCCACCTGGGCAATCGGTGATGTGCAGGGCTGCAACGCGCCACTGCAGTCACTGCTCGAGAGTTGCCGCTTCGATCCCGCGCAGGACCGTCTGTGGTTCGTAGGCGACCTGGTGAACCGCGGACCGGATTCGCTGGGCGTGCTGCGCTACGTGATGGGCTTGGGCGAGCGCGCGGTGACAGTGCTCGGCAACCACGACCTGCATCTTCTCGCGGTGGCTGCGGGCGTGCGCAAGGCCTCCCGCAAGGACACCCTCCTCGAGATCCTCGAGGCCGCCGACCGCGAAGAGATTCTCCACTGGCTGCGCCACCGCCCGCTCGCCTACCGCGAGCGCGGCCTGCCACACCTGATGGTGCATGCAGGCGTGCCACCGCCGTGGAGCGTGGACGACACACTCGCGCGCGCCGCAGAAGTGGAAACAGCTCTGCGCGGCCCGCAGTGCGCGGAATTCCTGGGCCATATGTACGGCGACCACCCGGACATCTGGAGCGAAGAACTGGAAGGCTTCGAGCGGCTGCGCGTGATCACGAATTGCCTCACGCGCATGCGCTTCTGCACCGCCGAAGGCCGCCTCGACATCGACAACAAGGGCGGCCCCGAGAGCGCCAACACGGGCTTCGCGCCGTGGTTCTCGCACCCTGACCGTGCGGCTGCCGGCACGCCGATCGTCTTCGGACACTGGGCGGCGCTGGAAGGCAAGGCCGACACCGGAAACGTGCACGCACTCGACACCGGCTGCGTGTGGGGTGCGCGGCTGCGCGCCATGCGCCTCGACGACGGCGCGCTCGTCCACTGCGCCTGCTGATGGACATCTATCTGGTAGGCGGCGCGGTGCGCGACACCCTTCTGGGCCTCGAGCCCCGCGAGCGCGACTGGGTGGTGGTGGGCGCGAGCGACGCCGAACTCCTTGCGCTGGGCTACAAGCGCGTGGGCCACGATTTTCCGGTTTTCCTGCACCCGCGCACCGGCGAGCAATACGCCCTCGCACGACGCGAGCGCAAGCAAGGTCATGGCTACGGCGGCTTTGCGTTCGACACCGCGCAGAGCGTGAGCCTGGAAGACGATCTCCTGCGGCGCGATCTCAGCATCAACGCGATGGCGCAACACCCCGACGGCTCGCTCATAGACCCGCACGGCGGCCTCGCGGATCTGCGCGCAGGCGTATTGCGGCACGTATCGCCCGCGTTCAGCGAAGATCCGCTGCGCGTGCTGCGCGTGGCGCGATTCGCAGCACGTCTGCACTCACGTGGCTTTGCCGTGGCGCCGCAAACGATGGAGCTGATGCGCGGGATCTCCGCAAGCGGCGAACTGTCGTATCTGGCGGCCGAGCGTGTGTTCGCGGAAATCGCGCTGGGGCTGGATACCGCCAACCCGGAGGTGTTCGTGCAGGTGCTGCGTGACTGCGGCGCACTCGCCGCGCTGCTGCCCGAGGTGGACGCACTCTTCGGCGTGCCGCAGCCCGAGCGTCACCACCCCGAGATCGACACCGGCGCGCACCTGCTGCTCGCGCTCGCGATGAGCGCGCGCCTGGGGCTCCCCGACATCGCGCGTTTTGCGGTGCTGCTGCACGATCTGGGCAAGGCGCTCACCCCTTCCGACAACTGGCCCGCGCACATCGGCCACGAGGGTCTGGGCGCACGCGCCGCAAAAGCGATGTGCGAACGTCTGCGCGCCCCGCAGAAATGGCGCGAACTCGCCGTGATGACAGCGCAACTGCACACGCGCTGCCACGTGGCGCTGGAGATGCGGGCACCCGCGCTGGTGCGGCTGCTGGAAGAGGCAGATGCCTTCCGGCAGCCGGAGCGTTTCTCGCTTTTCCTGCAGGCCTGCGAGGCCGATGCCCGCGGCCGCGCGGGGCTGGATGAGCGTCCCTATCCGCAGGTAGAGCGCGTGCAGCGGGCGTTGTCTGCGGCGAGCGCCGTGACCGCCGCAGAGAGCCTTGCCCGCGGACTCACCGGCCCCGCCGTGGGCGCTGACCTGCACCAGCGCCGCTGCAGCGCCGTGGCCACCGCGCTGCGCGAACCGGAAGAAAACACATGAGCGAGGTACGGGTGGCCCTGGTGACGGGCGCGGCGCAGCGCATCGGCGCGGCCATCGCACGGGAACTCCACGCGGCGGGCTGCAATGTGCTGCTGCACTGCCGGAGCTCCCGCGCAGACGCCGAGGCACTGGCAGCTCAACTGAACGCCGCACGCCACGACAGCGCTGCGGTGCTGCAAGCAGATCTGGGGCAGCTGAGGGAAGTGGCGGCGCTCGCCGCAGCCGCCACCGCGCACTGGGGCCGGATCGACCTGCTGGTGAACAACGCCTCGGGCTTCTTTCCCACGCCGGTGGGCACGGTGAGCGAGGCGCAGTGGGACAGCCTCTTCGCCTCGAACCTGAAGGGGCCGTTTTTCCTCAGCCAGGCGCTGGTGCCGGCGCTGCGAGCGCAGCATGGCGCGATCGTGAACATCGTGGACGTGTACGCCGAGCTGCCGCTGGCGCAGCACGCTGTCTACACCATGGCAAAAGCCGGTGTGGGCATGATGACGCGCGCGCTGGCGCAGGAACTGGGCCCCGATGTGCGCGTGAATGGCGTGGCACCCGGCGCGATCCTCTGGCCCGCGGAAGAGAACCCGGAGCTCGGTGGCTCGAAGGCCGAGGCACTGCTCGCGCAGACGGCGCTGAAGCGCATCGGCGAGCCCTCGGATATCGCGCGAGCGGTGCGGTATCTGGGCTTGGAGGCGGGTTATGTGACGGGGCAGGTGTTGGCGGTGGATGGGGGGAGGATGCTGTACTGAGCC
>CAIYPF010000035.1 GCA_903928015.1 uncultured Gammaproteobacteria bacterium
ACATACAGCATGAGCCCCTTGCCGCCGCCGAGCACTGGGATTTCGCCCTCCGGGACCACGAACGAGACAGTCGTAACGGCGACGGTGCACCGCATCCCGGTATCGCGGCAGTTGCGGATGGCCCGTGTCGCTGCATCCCCAACGCTCTTGCCGGTCGGGTCCTGCAGCGCATAGGTGCGGTCGCGGGCGAAGCGCCGCCACAGATTATTGGTCGAGCCGATGTAGATGCAGACGACCTCGCCAGCCTCGTCGCGCACCACGATCAAATAGACCCACACCTCGGTCCCGTAGAGCGGCCGCATGGTGGCCCCCTTGTCCTTGAGGTCGGCAAGCAGCCGCGCCACCTGCGCATCCGGCGGGAGGGTGACGGGCGGCGGTTCCCTCGGCGCTCCGCCGGCGTCGCGGATGGCCTCCAGGAAAGCGTCAACACTTCCTAGGCGCTCGAACTCGATCTCGAAGCCGCCGAGCGGCGCGGGCAGATCGGCCGGCAGCGGGGCGACCGCGGGGACGAGGCAGCGCGGGAGCATTGACTTGAGACGTTTGCAGAGTTCGTCCGCTCCGGCAACGTCCCGCAGAAGCGCAGCGGCGACCAGCCCCCCGATGCGCTCGCTGGCGCTAGTCGGGTTGGAACGCACAATGTTCAGCGCCTCCTGGCTCAGCACCACACGCGTGACACGCGCGATGTGCGCCGGAGCGTGCTGCAGCTGGGCGGCCGCCGCCTTCACGGCCCGCTCTAGAGCCGCCTCCAAATGGCTGCCTTTGCCCGCATTGTTCGCAGCGGCAACTAAGGTCACCAGCAGCCAGGCCGGAGCCGCTGCCTTGCCGCGTCCTCGCCCGACGCCGGCGGTGGAGGTGTGCAGTGTGCCCTCAGCCACGAGGTCGCCGGTCTTGGGCGTTGGCCGCGGCACGTCGGTGCCGGGGCGGAGCAGCCGTCGCACGCTGGGCTGCAGGGCAGCCGTGGCCTCCTTCTGCATGATCGGCAGCTTCAAGCGGAGCACCACATCGTAGCCGAGGGTGTGGACGCAGCAGACCACACGCTTGCCTAGCGACGACGCAATGGCGACGACGAGGCCAGACAAGGCGATGCTGACATCCCTCTCGGCCGCACAAACTCTGTAGGTGACCCTGCCGCCGAGCCCGAGGATGTCAATTGCCGTGCTGTAGCCTAAGCCCACGTCGAGACACACAACATCCGCGGCCTCATTCGCGGCCCGGACGCCTGCGCGCATGGAACGGGCAACCTCGGTCGACCAGCCGGCGGGGCCAGCCGTGGCGTTGACGTGCTCGCCGTCCTTTTCGACGCGCTGGAGCACGAGGCACAGCAAGGTCCGATCACCTCCTACCAACGGCACGATGGCGGACTCGTGGAGGCACGACAGGTGCGCGTGGCATGCGGCGGCAAACGCCGCCGTTGGATCCGTCTCAGACAGCACCGCTAGCACCGCGATCAGCAGGCCTTGAGTCCTCTGGACCCTTGCGGCGTCGGTTTCGGCCTTCCCGATGTCTACGAGGTGCCGACCCACAAGGGCGTCGATCACGGCGGCGCCGTGAGTGGCCAAGTAGCCCGTGGCCGCCTGGACCAAGTCGCTCACGAACGAATGCGGGCGAGGACGCGCGTGCCCTGCGCGCCGGTCGGCACCGCGGACGGGACCTGCGGCATCCGGCAGTGGAGTGACGGCCGGTACACACTGTGACGGCCGGTACACACTGCGCGCCGGTGCCGCGTGCTGGGCTCGGTTGGGCACGTGCTGGTTGGACGCTGGGCGGAGACACTGGCAGGAGACTAGCCTGGGCATTTGCACCTCGGTTCCGGCCACCCTCGTGTTCGTCGTCGGAGAAGCCGTCGTCGCTCTCGTCGTCGTCTTCGTCGGATAAGCCGGCGTCGCTCTTGTCGTCGTCCTCGTCGTCGACCTCCTGTGTGCGTGTGTGGGCGTGCTTTTGCGTGCGTGTTCATGTCTGTGTGCGCGCGTGACTGGGGTACACGCATATGTGTATATATACGTACATATACATATACACACATACATACATACATGCACACACACATACACACATACATATATATATAACATTACACACACACACACGCGCGCGCACACACAAGCACGTACGTACATAGACACACACACACACACCGACACAT
>CAIYPF010000036.1 GCA_903928015.1 uncultured Gammaproteobacteria bacterium
CGAGATGAAAAAACTACTGATTGCAGCAAGCGTTGCGCTTGGCCTTGGCGTGAGCGGCTTGGCTTCCGCAGCCACCTTCGACTTCGATGCAGAAACCAATGAGCGCGGCGGCCAGCCTCTCTCGTTCAGCTCTGGCGGCATCGATCTGGTTGCCCTCGGTTTGCAGGGTTCTTACGACTATTACACCGCGGATGATAGCTACGCCTACTTGGATACCGGCAGCAAATCCGGTCTGGGTGTTTGCGGCAGCGTTTATCGCAAAAGCAGGGTTGGCGACTCCGCCAGCGGGGATGATTTCAGCGGCACGGTGAATGAGTGCAACCCCGACAACGACGACAACATGAAAGACAGCAAGAACGAGTGGCTGGTGTTCGGCCGCACAGACTCTGACAACGGCATGCGTGTAGATGGTTTCTCTCTGTGGGGCAACCACGTCGATTACGGTTCCGACATCGTCTGGATCACGACCGACGGCATCAACTGGAGTTCAGTTGCAGTGGTTGACGGCTATGCCGACTTGGGTGGTCTCGTTACGTATGGTCTTGGCATCCACGTAGACCAAGGCGTTGAGGGCTATGTAGGCCGTCTCGACGTGTCTGAAGTGCCGGTCCCCGGCACCCTTGGCCTTCTGGGTCTGGGCCTGGCTGGTCTTGGCGCGGTTCGTCGCAACAAGAAGGCCTGATCGGTCAGCTTGCCTTGACCTGAAAAGGGCGCCTTCGGGCGCCCTTTTTTTCGGGTGTCTTTTTTGAGCCCAGCCGGGAGCAGACGCCTACTCCCCCTGCACCACCATCCCATACCTCCCCATCAGGTCGTACAGGGTCGGCCGCGTCACGCCCAGTAGCTTGGCAGCATTCGAAAGGTTCCCGTCGGTCAGCGACAGTGCGCGGACAATGGCTGAGGACTCTGCCGCCTGGCGCACCTCGCGAAGGTTGAGCGCGATGGGAGAGGCGTCTGCATTGAGAGGCAGACCGAGATCTTCCCGGCTGAGGTGCTTGTTGTCCGCCATGATCACCGCGCGTTTGATGCGGTTCTGCATCTCACGGATGTTTCCCGGCCAGGCATAGGCTTCGATGGCCTCCGCCGCGTCGCTTCCCAGTGCTGCCACGCGCGGGTTGTGTTCTTTGGCGAATTGCGAAAGCAGGTGCCTCGCCAGCAACACCTTGTCTCCGTGACGTTCGCGCAGGGGGGGGATATCAACCACGATCTCGCTGATCCGGTAAAAGAGATCCTCGCGGAAGCTGCCCTCGCTCACCATCTGCTGCAGGTTCTTGTTGGTGGCGCATACCACGCGCACATCCACGGGGACTTCCTCCCGGCCGCCTACGCGGTCCACCACGCGCTGCTGCAGGAAGCGCAGCATCTTGGCCTGCAGCGTGAGTGGCATGTCCCCGATCTCGTCCAGGAACAGGGTGCCGCCGTTGGCGGTTTCCACTTTGCCGAGGGTGCGCTTGTTGGCGCCCGTGAAGGCGCCTTTCTCGTAACCGAATAGCTCGCTCTCCATCAGGGTTTCGGGAACGGCCGCGCAATTGATGGCCACGAAGGGCTGGTCTGCCCGGGGGCTCAGTTCGTGGATGGCTCTCGCGAGCACTTCCTTGCCGGTGCCGCTCTCGCCGAGCAGAAGGCAGGTCACGCTGGTAGGCGCCACCTTCTCGACCATGCGGCAGACCGCGAGCATCCGGGTATCTGCTGCGATCACGCCGTCCAGCGGAGAGCGGGCAGTCGAGCGCAGCCGGCGGTTCTGTTCTTCCAGTTGGTAGATATGAAAGGCCCGCTGCACGATGAGATCGAGCACGTCGGTATCCACGGGCTTTTCGTAGAAGTCGCAGGCGCCCATCGAAATGGCCCGCATGGCGTTCTGCGTTTCGTGATGGCCGGTGACGACAATGATCCTGGTGTGCGGGCGAAGGGCAAGAATCTCCTGAACACAACGGAAGCCCTCGCTCACACCCTCCGCGTCCGGGGGAAGCCCGAGGTCCTGCAGCACTACCGCGGGTTCCGATCGCCGGACCTCGGCCAACGCACTCTCGCGGTCTCGGGCCTGAAGTACCTCCCAACCCTCGAAATGCCAGCGCAACTGGCGTTGCATGCCCTCATCGTCTTCGACGATCAGAAGGCGGCGGTTCTGTTCTGCATCACTCATCTGGCCACGCTCACTGAAGGTTCCGCGGGCATCGTTGCCAGCGGTATGGTCAGGCTGAAAGTAGTTCCGGTGCCGGGTGCGCTGGTGACCCGGACTTCGCCTCCGAGGTTCCGTACGAATTCCCGCGCCTGATAGGCGCCTATGCCCATCCCTTTGCCCGTTTTGGTGCTCTCGAAGGGTTTGAACAGGCGGCTGCGGATGAACTCCTCGTCCATGCCCGTGCCGTTGTCCTGTATCTCCAGTTGCACATTTTCGCCGGCACGCTTGAGCCGCACGTCCACTGAACCCTCAGGCGGTGTTGCCTCCTGGGCATTCTTGATCAGGTGGCTCAGGATCATGATCAGCTGATCACGGTCGCTCACGACCCGCAGCCCCTCGTCCTCGACGTGCAACGAAGGCTTGGGAGCCAGCGGCTGACACTTGCGGATCGCTTCCAGCAGCACCTCCTGCATGGCCACCGGGCGGCGTTCGGGGCTGCTGCGCTGCTGCAGCTTGCCAAGCAGGGTGCTCATGCGCGCAACGGAGTTCTCGATGGTGTCGATGGCATCCTCGACGAACGCGGGGTTGCCCTTGTGCTTGGCCGCATTCTTCACCACCAGCTCCTGCTGGGCGATGAGGTTCTTCAGATCGTGCATGACGAAAGCGGTGAGCTGGTTGTAGGTCTCGAACTGCCTTGCGCTCGCGAGTTGCTCACCGGCCTGATGGCGTGCGATGTAGCTCGCGATCTGCCGTGCTGCCGTTTTGAGGATCGTCAGGTCCTCCCAGTCCAGCGCGGAGAAACCCAGCGAGCGCTGCATTCCCACGAAGCCAACGAGTTCATCGTCGACCAGCAGTGGCACGATCACGCCCAGATCCGGTACCCGGTCAATCCACTCCGGCAGTGACGGCAGTTCGGTGTTGGTGGGAGGGCTCACATCGAGCTCGAAGATCCAGTCGGTGGCGAGCTTGCGGCAGAATCCGGAGTCCGGTGGCTCGACAGCGTTTTCCGGCAGCTTCATGCGGCAGGGCGCCACCGGCACGAACTCCTTGTCCTGAAGCAGCCAGAGCACGCCGCCGGGACATTTGTACAGGTCTGCCATGAGCCGGATGGCCCGCACGTAGAGCTCCTCACCGTCGCCCTTGGCGCTCATCTCCTTGATGAGGTGCAGCCACTCCTGCCGGTAGTCGTAGCGCAGGGCGAAGAAGTTCTTGGAGATGTACACCCGCAGACTGTCCCTGAACCGCTGCGAGAGTGCCGACGTGACAATCAACAGCAATGCCGAGAAGAAGAGCATCAACTGCAGCACGGTGCCCCAGGAGCCGCCCACGCTGCGCATCGAGTAACCGATGATCGACACGGTGAGGAGAAAGAGTCCCGCGGCGGTCAGGCTTGCGGTGTAGAACACCACGCTGCGCGAGAAGGAGATGGCTTTGGCCATGCGACTGCGGCTGATGGCCACGCTGAGGAACACGGCGCAGACGGCGTTGACTCCGCCGCGCGCTGCCCAGAGGTCGGAGTCGATGTACTCGCGCTCGAAGATGAGCGTGTCGGAAAACATGTAGAGGTCGAAGATGGCGGTCACGCCGAGCGCCACGCAGGCATAGCGGAGCAGGCTCAGTGATTCGGCGGCATTGCGGAACACCTGCTCGAGCGCGATCAGTATGCCCACCGAGACGAACACACCGCCCCAGCCCCGGAGCGCTGTGAAGTCCAGCCCCGCGTCACCGTTCAGTGCGGGCAGCAGCACCAGGATAAACGGCACACCGAGCGACAAGGCGCCCGCAACCGTTGATGCAGCTGCCGCCGGCCAGTGCCCTGACGCGATCCGCAAGGAGCGCGCCAGATACACGAGCAGGGCTACTGTCCTCACTGCCTCTGCAGCGAGCAGCAAAAGACCCGGCAGCGGGCTCAAGGCATTCCACGCGAGCACCGCCTGCCACGCCGACAGAGCGAGTGCTGCAGTCACTCCGGATACGGGATCGAAAACGCGATGACGTTGCTGGAGAGTTATGCAGGCCAGGATCAGGAAGCCCGCGCTTCCCGCAAGGTAGAGCAGCAGTGCAGCGTTCTGCACGGCGCGGCCTCTTGCTACTCGCCGGTGAGTTTGCGCAGGTTGGAGGCGATGCGATCAACCGTACGGTCGAAGAGCGGCGCGTCCTCCACCGGGCGGGCGTGCCCCATCTGCATATCGTAGGCAAAGGCCTTGCGGGGCTTGTCGTAAACCTGGACGCCCATCCGGTTTACGAACACAAGAGACTGCGTTTCCTCGATGCGAGTCGCCAGTTTGCAGCGTCGGGTGGTGGAGTGCCGGAGATCGTCGTACTCGAACCAGGTGCCAACAGCCACCTCGTCTGCGCGTTTCAGGTACTCGAACATCAGGGCTTCGTGCTGAACTCGTTGGCGCTCCACAGCGGTCATTTCGCGCCAGGCTTTGTCGTCGGGCGCGGGCAGCGGCGTTATGCGCCGGCGTTGCTCCGGGCTGAGGGGCGCGACCGGAGCAATGAGCTCAGGCGAAAGTCCGGCGAGTGCGCGATGCACACGGCGGATGACATCGATGCGGGCGCGAGCGTCTTCCTGTGTGCTCTGTGTCTGGTCAAGTCCTACCGCAATACGGTCATAGAGACTTGGCAGCAAACGCTCGAGGCGCTTTCGCGATTTGTCATCGTTATGTGAATCAACCGACCAGAGCAGGTCGTCGGCCACTTGCACGGCCGTGCTCCACTCGACGCCGTCCTTGCCATTTTTGAGGTACACCAGCTGCAGGACCTGCAGCCAGTCCTCGACCAGGAAGGCGGTGACCTCTGCAGGCAACTGCTTTGACTCGAGGCGCTCGTGCAGCACCTGTCGCGCCATTTCCCTGGCCTTGGTGGTGCGTGCGTCCGCCAAGGCGCGCTCGCTGGTGCGGCGCACAGCCTTCGCGGCGCGCTGTTCGCTGCGCTCGATGAACGCAAGCAGTGTCGAGAGGCTCCGGTCGAAGACGCCGGGGTCCTCGGAAGATGCAAGGATGATTTCGTCGACCAGAGCCGTGAGGCGGACGAAGAGTTCGTCCTGGGAATCCTTGTCGGAGGTATCCCATCCCATGCTGGTGCGGGCGATCTCGTTGATCAACTGACGGGCAGGGTGCTTGCGGTCCGTGAAGAAGCTGCGGTCTTTGAGGGCTACCCGCAGGATCGGCAGCTGCAATCTGCCTACCAGCGCTTTGATCTCTGCCGGCAGGTTGCGATCGTCGAGCACCAGATCGAAGAACATCGCGATCACGTTGATGATGTCTTCGTCGGCCTGGCCGACCGTCAGGTTGCCCCTGCTCTCGACGATGGCACTGATCGCCTGTCTGATATCCAGCGGCCGTTGTTCCGTGCCCGTTTCCGTCTCGGCTCGCCCCTGGGACTGCACTTCCGAAATCAGGGTGACCAGTTCCTGGCGGCTTATGGGCGTGCCGGAAAATGCCGCACTACCTGCCACGGGCACGTCGGGAACCCTGATCCCGACGTTGCGCAGGCGTACCAGCAATTGCGCAAGTTCGCGCATCTGCGGCTCACTGTCGGGCAAACCCTCAAGGCCAAAACCTTGAGCCGTTATCGCAGAGGCTGCAGGTTTTTCAGCCGGTGCCGGCGGGTTTCGCTTCTGGCCCTGGCTCGAGAGCGGTTTCAGGTCAGGCAGTACCTCGCCATCCACCATGAACTGGTTGGAGAGGGTGTAGAGATCGTCCAGCTTCCGCATGACGTGCCGGTCAAACTGCTTGTACAGAAGTTTGAGGATCTTGATGTCGGCCTGGATAAGGTTGCAGGCGTCGATGAAGGCGCGGGCGATGCGTTCCGGATCAAGCGGCACGTCACGGTCGTCGAGCACTCGCTCGGCGATCGACTGGAATCGCTCCTTCAGCTGGAACAGCTCTTCCTGCCACTCGAGCCTCGCCTTCGAGACCATGTCGATTATGACAACGTCTTTCTCGAGTTCCTCGTTGCCGACGAGCTGCAGGGATTCCGGGGTACGTGCGGACGGTTTGTCCGACATGTTTGCGGTGCGGGCGCCGTGCGCGATCGCCTCGAAGCTCTCGCCCAATCGCCGCGAAAAATCGGCCGTGACCGAAGACTTTTTCGCGCGAATCTCGCGCAGCGACTCGAAGTAGAGATTCTGGTCCTTGTTGTTCTTCGCGCGGCTTGCGAGGTCGAAGAAGAAGTCGTCGCAGGAGGCGAACATGGCATCCATGCGCGGACTGAGGCAGTCCATGCCCAGTAGCGCAAGTTTTTTGAGCATGGACGAGCGCTCTCCCTCAAAAGAGGGAGAGTGGGCTTTCTTGCCCGTGGTCTTGTCGCTGCTCATGTGCGGAAGTTTCCCACAGTTTGCAGCATCAAATAAGAGTCCCGGCAGACTCTGCCGGGGGATTGTTGCGGCGAACTCGCGTCGTTACTTGGGCGCGATCGTTTTGGATACCACGGCCGAGAGCGCACTCAGGTTGCCGGCCGTATCTTTGGCGGCCATCGAGAAGTAGTAGGTGTCGGCCGCGAGGCCGCTGACGGTGTAGGTGCTCGTCGCACCGCTAGGCACGTTAATCACCGAACTCTGGCCCGTGGATTCCGATAGCACATAGATTTCGTAGCCTGCGATTTCGGCCATCGTGAGCGGGCTGCTGTCGGCTCGCGTAGTGGGAATACTCCAGTTAAGCACCGCCGAACCCGTTACCACGGCGGGTGCAGGGGCCTGCGCCACACTGACGGTTACGGACGCTGTTGCCGTGCCGCCCTTTCCGTCGCTGATGGTGTAAGTGAAGGAATTGCTGCCAGAGAAGCCTGCCGCCGGTGTGTAGGTGGCGGAACCGCCGGTACGAGTCACGGTGCCGTTGGCCGGTGCCGTGTTGGCGGTGACGGTGAGCGCATCGGCATCGGCATCCGCGTCATTCGCCAGGAGATTCACCGTGACGGCATTGGGCGAGGTGGTGCTGGCGCTGTCTGCGCCAGCGACCGGCGGTGTATTGGGTTTCGGTGCCACGGCGATGCTGACGGAGCCGCTGTCCGAGCCGCCTTTGCCATCGCTCAGCGTGTAGCTGAAGGTATCGGTGCCGGAGAAGCCCGCCGCCGGGGTATAGGTCGCGGAGCCGCCGGTGCGAGTCACGGTGCCGTTGGCCGGTGCCGTGTTGGCGGTGACGCTCAATGTGTTGCCATCGGCATCGGTGTCATTGGCCAGGAGA
>CAIYPF010000037.1 GCA_903928015.1 uncultured Gammaproteobacteria bacterium
CGCGATCGAAGGCGAGGACCTGGATCCGGAAATCCTCGAGATCTTCGTCGAGGAGGCCAACGAAGTCCTGCAGACCATCGCCTCGCAACTGCCCCTCTGGCGCGCCGTGCCAGCGCCAGGCCCCGCGCTGAACGAACTGCGCCGCGCCTTCCACACGCTGAAAGGCAGTGGTCGGATGGTCGGCGCCTCGGTTATCGCGGAGCTCGCCTGGTCCATCGAGAACCTGCTCAACCGCGTGCTTGAACGTCTGGTCGAGGCCGGCCCCGCAGTGCTCGACATCGTGGAGCGCACGGAAGCCTTGCTGCCCTCGCTGATCGACGCCTTCGCAACACGACGCGCACCCGATGCCGACGCTGCAGGGCAACTGCGCGAAACGGCCTTCGGGCTCGCTCGCGGCGAGGCGCTCCCGGTAACAGCTCCGGTCGAGCCTGTCGTGGAATCCGTTGCAGAGCCCGTCGAAGAGCAACTCGAACCGTCGTACGAAGAGCCGGCGGAAGAGTTCGACGAAACGCTCGCGCTTGAAGAATTGCAGACCCTGGAGCCGGAGGCACTGCAGGAGGCCGAGGCCTGGTTGCTGGAAGCTACCGAGGACGTTCCGGCATCCGAGGCTGTCGCAGATGCCGGCGCAGTGGCGGATCTGGAGCCTCTTCAGGAACTCAGCGCAGAACTCCCCCAGGAGGAGTTCATCGAGCCGGAGCCCGAACCCGCTGCAGCGTTCGTGCTCGAAACCCTTCCCGACGAAGAGCCCGACTTCACGGCAGGGCTTGCGGAGCAGGAGCTGGAACTCCCGCCCGAACTGCCCGAAGAGATCGAACAGATCGAACAGATCGAACAGATCGAACAGATCGAACAGATCGAGCTTGCTCCGGAACCAGAACCGGAGCTCTCGCTGCCCTCGCGAGAGGAATGGCTTCCCGAGCCCGAACCCGAGCCGGAGGAACAGCCCGAGCTCTCCATCGAAGACTGGCTGCCGGAGCTCGAGCCGGAGGAAATCGCAGCAGCAACGCTGGACGACACCACGTTGGGCGTACGCGAGATCTTCGCCGAAGAGGCGAGGGAACACCTCGATGCGCTGGCAAGCTGGCTGCGGGCCGACCCCGCTACCACCCCGGACGACCACCTGCTTCGCAGCATCCACACATTGCGTGGCGGATCACACGCGGCAGGCCTGGAAGAGCTGGGCGGGCTGCTCGACTCCATCGACGCCACGGTCCGATCGGCCAGCGCTGCCGCGCGCGATCTGGACGAGGCCGAGCGCACGATTCTCTTGCGGCTCTGCTCGCTGCTCGAGAGCTACATCGCCTGCAGCATGCTCCCCGGCAGCGGATTGCTCGCGCGCACTGCAGCCCTGCGGGACGAGGCTCTCGCACTGAACGCAGAGGCAGAAGCCCCGGAGCCCGTATCGCAGGCCGAGGCGCGCCTCGCCCGTTTCCTCGAAGAGGCGCTCGAGCGCCTCTTCCACTCCCGCAATCTGCTCGATGCCTGGCGGGCAGGGCAGGAGCCCCGCGCCAGCCACGAGGCATTGGTGGCCGAGTTGCGCAACATCCGCCAGCGCGGCGAGCAGCTGGAGGTGGCGAGCGTGGCCGCCCTCTCCGGTGTGCTGCTCGCGGCGGCCGAGCGCGCAGACAGTGCGGTGGCAGGCGATCTGGACCTGCTGGAGTCCGGCATCGAGGCCTTCCTCGACGCGCTCGATCGCCTTGCTGCCGGCCAGCAACCCCAAGTGGACGCGCCACTCATGGACGCGCTGGCCGTGCTCGCTGCAAGGCCACAACAGGAGCTGCCCGTTGCCGAGGCGGCGCCCGCCAGCATGGAAACCGAACCGCTGCGCGCACGCATCGCGCGCGAGCTGCAGCAGGTTGATCCGGAAGTGCTGGGAATCTTCCTCGAGGAGGCGGCGGATTTGCTGGTCTCCATCGACCAAGGCATCGACGACTGGCGCCACGACCGCAACAACCGCGAGCCTTTCGAGCGCCTGCAGCGCGACCTGCACACCCTGAAGGGCGGCGCCCGCATGGCGGGGCTGAGACATCTGGGCGAATTGAGCCACAACATCGAGACATTCCTGATCAATCAGGGTGTGCAGTTCGGCAGTTTCGACGACGCCTTCTTCCAGCGGGTCCTGGATTATCACGAGCAGCTGCTGCAGGTGATGGACCTGGTGCGCGAGGGACCGGCAGCCGTTACGACGGACGCAGACGCGATCGCCGCACCGCTGGCAGACTCCGAAACGACGGCGGAACACGAGGCTGTTCCGGAAACAGCGCCAGAGCCCGCGGTGGAGCCTGTGGCCGAGGTTGTGCCCGAGCCTGAGCTTGCTGAGCTTGAGGCCGTGCCTGAGCTTGAGCCCGAGGCTGAACCTGCTGAGCTTGAGGCCGTGCTTGAGCTTGAAGCCGAGACCGAGACCGAGCCTGTGCACATGCCCGAGCTGGAGCCAGAGGCAGAGCCTGTGGCTGAGCTGGAGCTTGAGGCCGTGCCTGAGCTGGAGCCCGAGGCCGAGCCTGTGGCTGAGCTTGAGCTTGAGGCCGTGCCTGAGCCCGAGGCTGAGGCCATGCCTGTGCACATGCCTGAGCCGGAGCCCGAGGCAGAGCCTGTTGCCGAGCTTGAGGCAGAGCCTGTGCCGGAACCAGAGCCGGAGGCCTTGCCTGAGCTTGAGCTTGAGGCCGAGCCAGAGCTTGAGGCCGTGGCTGAGCTTGAGCTTGAGGCCGAGCCAGAGCTTGAGGCCGTGGCTGAGATTGAGCTTGAGGCCGTGGCTGAGCTTGAGCCTGAGGCCTTGCCTGAGCCCGAGCCTGAGGCCATGCCTGAGCTCGTGCCTGAGCTCGTGCCTGAGCTGGAGCCCGAGGCCGAGCCTGTGGCTGAGCTCGAGGCAGAGCCTCTGCCCGAAGAGCAGGAAGAGCAGGAAGAGCCCGCAACAGAACGCGTCACGGTAGCACCGGAGCCCATCGCTGCCCTGCCGATGCGCGAGCGCATCGCGGAGGATCTCGCGAACACGGACGAAGAACTGCTCGGCATCTTCCTCGAGGAGGCCGGGGAGCTGATGGCCTCGGTGGACAGCGGCATCGCTGCATGGCGCGCAGAGCGGGGCAACCGCGGACTCTTCGACAAGCTGCAGCGGGACCTCCACACACTGAAAGGCGGCGCGCGCATGGCCGGCATCTCGGTGCTGGGCGATCTCGCGCACGACTTCGAGTCGATGCTGATCGCGGAAGGGGGCAGCCTCGCAGACCTGCCGGATACCTTCTTCCAGCGCGTGGCGGAATTCCACGAGCAACTCGCGCACGTCATGGACCTCGTGCGCGAACGCCCGCAGCCCGGACAGCCGGAAGCAGTCGCGCCCGCAGAGGCGCCCGCGGACCTGCAACTCGCGCCGGTGGAGCCGCCAGGTACTGGCGAATTGCCCGCAGTGCCGGAACCCGTACAGACCGTGCAGCCTCAGGTGCCCCAGAAGGCGCCACAGGCAGCAGCGGCGAGCAAGCCACGCGACGAAGTGGTCCGCGTCTCCTCGCAACTGCTGGAGGATCTGGTCAACCTCGCAGGCGAGACGAGCATCTCGCGCGGGCGCGTCGAAGAGCAGGTGAGCGAGCTCGGCCAGCTCTTCGGTGACATGCAGTCCACCATCGAACGTCTGCAGAGCCAGGTGCGCCGGCTCGACATGGCCACCGAGGCACAAATCCTCTTCCGCCGGGAGCGGGCCGAAACGGCAGGGAACGAGGGCTTCGATCCGCTGGAAATGGACCGCTATTCGCAACTCCAGCAGCTCTCGCGCTCGCTGGTGGAGAGCGCCTCAGACATCCTCGACATCAAGCGCACCCTCTCGGAAAAGACGCGCGATCTCGAAACCGTGCTGATCCAGCAGTCGCGCATCAACAGCCAGCTGCAGGAAGGCCTGATGCGTTCGCGCATGGTGCCTTTCGCCAGCATCCTGCCGCGGATCAGGCGCGTGGTGCGGCAGGTAGCGGCAGAGCTCGACAAGAGCGTGGAACTCGAGCTCGGCAAGATGGAAGGCGAGCTCGATCGCGGCATCCTCGAGCGCATCGTCGCGCCGCTGGAGCACATGCTGCGCAACGCCGTGGACCACGGGATCGAGGGCCGCGCGCAACGTCTGGCGGCGGGCAAGCCGGAGACCGGCAGCATCCGGATCGATGTCTCGCGCGAGGGCGGCGACGTGCTGCTCGCGCTCTCCGACGACGGCGCTGGCGTCAACATCGCTGCGGTGCGGCGCAAGGCCATCGAAAGCGGCCTGATGGCAGCCGATGCACCGCTGGGCGACCACGAAATCACGCAGTTCATCCTGCACTCGGGCTTCAGCACCGCAGAGAAAATCACCCAGATCTCGGGTCGCGGCGTCGGCATGGACGTGGTGAGCAGCGAGATCCGCCAGATGGGCGGCTCGCTCGAGATCCACAGCACGCCTGGCAAGGGCAGCCGCTTCGTGATCCGCCTGCCCTTCACCGTGTCGGTGAGCCGCTCGCTGATGGTGAACGTCGGCACCGAGAGCTACGCGCTGCCGCTGAACACCGTCGAGGGCGTGGTGCGCATGCCCGCGCGCGAATTGGCCCGCTACACCGGGCCCGATGCGGAGCTGCTCTCTTACGCCGGGCAGCAATACGCGGTGCGGCACCTGGGGGAACTGTTGTATCCCGGCGAGCAGGTGGACCTCGGCAACCTGGAAGACAACGTGCCCGTGGTGCTGGTGCGCGGCGGCGGACAGGCCCTTGCTGTAGAGGTCGACAGACTCGTCGGCGCCCGCGAGATCGTGGTGAAGAACCTCGGCCCGCAGTTCGGCGCCGTGCCCGGCCTGAGCGGTGCCACCGTGCTCGGCGACGGCAGCGTGGTGGTGATCCTCGACATCCCCGCGATGCTGCGCGCCGACACCGCGCGCGGCACGCAGCGCAACGTGGACCTCGCACGCCCCGAGGCAGCCCCGCAGGCCGAACGTCCGCCGCTGGTGATGGTGGTGGACGACTCGGTAACGGTGCGCAAGGTGACCACCCGATTCCTCGAGCGCGAGGGCATGCGGGTGATCACCGCGAAAGATGGCGCAGAGGCCATGGTGATGCTGCAGGAGCATGTGCCCGACATCATGCTTCTCGACATAGAAATGCCGCACATGGACGGCTTCGAGGTGCTGAGCAAACTCCGGCTCAGCGAGGCGCTGCGCAAGCTGCCGGTGATCATGATCACCTCGCGCACGGGCGACAAACACCGCGAACGCGCGCTCGCGCTGGGGGCGAACATGTACCTCGGCAAACCTTACCAGGAGAGCGTGCTGCTGGAGCACATCGGCAGACTGCTCGGCCGCACACGGCAACGCACCGGAGGCTAGCGGCATGGACACCGACAGCTCCGCACTCGATCTCAGCGCGCTGCTGCTGCCCGTGACCGGGCAGTTGCTGGTGGTGCCGACGGCGGTGGTGGCCGAGATCATCAAGCGCCGCGAGCTGACACCGCCCGAGGGCGCGCCCGAGTGGTTGCTCGGCCACGTGAAGTGGCATCAGGACGCGGTGCCCGTGTTGTCCTTCGAGGCACTGAACGGCCAGTCCCTCACGGAGCAGGACAGCGGCAGCCGGATTGTGATCATCGCGACGCTGGACGCGCAGTCAGGGCAGAGGCACTACGCACTGCTGACGCGCGGCGTACCGAACCTGCTCCGGCTCACACCCGACGACATCCAGCAGCTCGACGGCGTGGCGCCGGGCACGGCCGAGCGCATGAAGGTGCGTGTGCACGGGCAGGCAGCGGCTATCCCGGACCTCGATTACATCGAGAAGAGTCTGTTCGGTCTGAACACCGAGCCCGGCTGACCGATCGCGCGCATGGCGCCGCAGGGGGGGGGCCATGCCCCGACCCTCGGCAACACCCCCGTCAGAGATCTCCCCAGCGGTGCTGCAGGATGGCGAGTGCCGCCACCGGCGCGGTCTCGGCACGCAGCACGCGTGGGCCCAGCGACCACGGCCGGAAACCCGCCGCGCGTGCGGCCGCGAATTCCATGTCGTCCAGCCCGCCCTCCGGGCCGATCAGCACGCGCAGGCCGCCAGGCGCAGGCTCCAGCGAATCCAGTGGCAAGGCATCACGTGTGTGCAGCACGAGCCCGGGTAGCGTAGCCCGCTCACCCAGCCACGCTTCGAGTCCGGAGGTAGCTCCCAGCTCAGGCAATCGCGATCTGCCGCTCTGCTCGCAGGCGCTCACGATCACCTGCCGCCAGTGGCGCATCCGCGATTCGCTGCGCTCCTCCGACAGCCGCGCATTGCAGCGCGACAGCAGCAATGGCGTCACCGAGGCGACACCGAGCTCCGTGGCCTTCTGCAGCGCATAGTCCATGCGCTCTCCGCGCGAGAGCCCGAGACCAAGATGCACCGCGAGCGGGGATTCGGGGGTTGAGGGAAGTGGCGCACCCGTCAGGATGCGCAGTTCTTTCTTGGATACAGACGCGACAGCGGCAGAGAACTCGGGCCCACTGCCGTCGAAGACGCGCAGCGCATCTCCCTGCCCCAGTCGCAGCACGTTCTTCGCGTAATGCGCGAGCGCCTCGGGCGCGACGAACTCCCGCCCTTCGGCGAGCGGGAGTTCCACGAACACGCGGATATCGCGCATGGGAGGCGCGCAGACCGATCAGTAGCGGTACTGGTCGCTCTTGAACGGGCCGTCCACCGGCACCTTGATGTAGTCGGCCTGCTCGGGGCGAAGCCGCGTGAGCACGCCGCCGAATCCGGCCACCATGTGCCGCGCCACTTCCTCGTCGAGGTGCTTGGGCAGCACTTCGATGCCGATGGCGCCGGCTTTGAGATCCGCCAGCAAGTCCGCGAAGCGGCGCTCGTAGAGGTAGATCTGGGCCAGCACCTGGTTGGCGAAGGAGCCGTCCATCACGCGCGAGGGGTGACCGGTGGCATTGCCGAGGTTCACCAGACGGCCCTCGGAGAGCAGGATCAGGTGATCGTTGCTGGCGCGGTCGCGGAAGATGCGGTGCACCTGCGGCTTCACCTCGTCCCACTCCCAGGTACGGCGCATGAACGCCGTGTCGATCTCGTGATCGAAGTGACCGATGTTGCACACCACGCAGCCGCTTTTCAGCGCGGTCAGCATGTGGCGATCGCAGACGTCCATGTTGCCCGTGGCGGTGACGATCAGATCCATCTGCGCGAGCAGATCGCGGTTGACGCAGGCCGCAGTGCCGTCGTTGTTGCCGTCGGTGTAGGGCGAGACCAGCTCGAAGCCGTCCATGCAGGCCTGCATGGCGCAGATCGGGTCTACCTCGGAGACGCGCACGATCATGCCTTCCTGGCGCAGCGACTGCGCCGAGCCCTTGCCCACGTCACCGTAGCCGATCACCAGCGCGCGCTTGCCCGAGAGCAGGTGGTCGGTGCCGCGCTTGATGGCGTCGTTCAGGCTGTGGCGGCAGCCGTACTTGTTGTCGTTCTTGGACTTGGTGACGGAGTCGTTCACGTTCACCGCCGGCACCTTGAGCGTGCCGTGCTTCATCATTTCCTGCAGGCGCAGCACACCGGTGGTGGTTTCCTCGGTGATGCCGTGCACGGCATCGAGCAACTCGGGGAAGCGCTGGTGGAGGATCTGGGTCAGGTCACCGCCGTCGTCGAGGATCATGTTGACGGGCCAGGGCTTGCCGTCCTTCAGGATCGTCTGCTCGATGCACCATTCGTATTCCTCTTCGGTCTCGCCCTTCCAGGCGTAGACGGCGATGCCACGCGCGGCGATGGCCGCGGCTGCGTGATCCTGCGTCGAGAAAATGTTGCACGAGGACCAACGCAGTTCCGCGCCGAGTTCGGAGAGCGTCTCGATCAGTACGGCGGTCTGGATGGTCATGTGCAGGCAGCCGAGGATCCGGGCCCCGGCCAGCGGCTTCTGGTCACGGTAGCGTGCACGCAGCGCCATCAGCGCAGGCATCTCGCTCTCGGCGATCTGGATTTCCTTGCGGCCCCAGTCGGCCAAAGTGATGTCGGCGACCTTGTAGTCGGTGAAGAGCACGTCGATACGGGCTGGAGTGGTCATGTGAAGTTCTCCGTCAATGTTGAAGCGTTCGTGGTCTGTGTTGCGTCAGTGTCTGTTCAGAGCGCTTTCGCGAGCGCTGCGGCACGGTCGGTGCGTTCCCAGCTGAATCCCGGGCGCCCGAAGTGGCCGTAGGAGGCCGTGGGGCGGTAGATCGGGCGCTTCAGGTCGAGCATCTCGATGATGCCGCGCGGGCGCAGATCGAAATGCTCGCGGATCAGCGCGATCACCTCGTGCTCGGGCAGCTTGCCCGTGTCGAAGGTGTTCACCGAGATCGAGGTGGGTTCCGCCACACCGATCGCGTAGGAGACCTGGATCTCGCAGCGATCCGCGATGCCCGCGGCCACGATGTTCTTGGCGACGTAACGCGCCGCGTACGCTGCCGAGCGGTCCACCTTGGACGGATCCTTGCCCGAGAACGCCCCGCCGCCGTGGCGCGCCATGCCGCCGTAGCTGTCGACAATGATCTTGCGGCCGGTGAGGCCGCAATCGCCCATCGGGCCACCAATCACGAAGCGCCCGGTGGGGTTCACATGGAACTTGGTGCCGCTGTGCAGCCACTCGGCCGGCAGTACGTGGCGGATGATCATTTCGATCACGGCCTCGTGGATCGTCTCGTTGGAAACGTCATCATCGTGCTGCGTGGAGAGCACGACGGCATCGACCGCCACGGGGCGGCCGTTTTCATAGCGCAGCGTCACCTGGCTCTTTGCGTCGGGGCGCAGCCAGGGCAGCGTGCGGTCCTTGCGCAGTTGCGCCTGGCGCTCCACCAGACGGTGGGCGTAGGTGATGGGCGCGGGCATGAGCACGTCGGTTTCGTTGCTCGCGTAGCCGAACATCAGGCCCTGGTCGCCAGCGCCCTGCTCCTTGTTCTCGGAGGAGTCCACGCCCTGCGCGATGTCCCCGGACTGCTTGCCGATCGCGTTCAGTACTGCGCAGGAGCGGCCGTCGAAGCCGAGCGCGGAGCTGTCGTAGCCGATCTCGACGATGACCTTGCGGATGATGTCCTCAAGTTCGACGTAGGTGTTGGTGGTCACCTCGCCGGCCACGATCGCCATGCCGGTCTTCACCAGGGTTTCGACCGCCACGCGGGCGTGCGGGTCGTCCTTGATGATGGCGTCGAGCACCGCGTCGGAGATCTGGTCGGCCATCTTGTCGGGGTGGCCCTCGGAGACGGACTCGGAAGTGAAGATGGAATACTCGCTCATGGGTGCTCCTTTTCCTGGAGTTTCTGGAAGACACGGAGCTGCACACGGAAACCGTTGCGCAGCGCCAGATAAAGGTTGTGACGCTCGACGAGCCCGGCAAGCGCGGCCCAGCCCGCGAGATCCCCGGGCGCGAAACCCAGCCAGAGATCGCCGCAGGCCTCGCGCGCCCAGGCCTGGTCGTGCGCGCAGAGATCGGTGAGAAGCAGGGACCCGCCGGGCACCAGAGTGTGGGCGAGCTGTGCAAGCACTGCGGCAGGGGAGGCCGTGTGGTGCAGCACCATGTTGCACACCGCAAGGTCCACGCTGCTCGCTAGATCGCCAAGCGCGTTGCCATCTGCCAGGCGCAACTCGACGTTGCCGAGGGACTGGGCCTCGCAGGTGGTGCGCGCCTGCTCGAGCATCTCGGGGGAGTTGTCGATGGCGAGAACGCGTGCGGCGCGCGAGGAGAGATCGGGCAGGAGCCAGCCTTGTCCCGGCCCCAGTTCGAGCGCGGTGCGGGCAGGCTCCAACGCGTCGAGGAGTTCGGTCACCGCCAGCTGATATTGCGAGGGCGGGGCGATGAGCTCCTGCTGCTCACGGAATTTCGACGCATTGGCGGCAAAGAAGGCGCGGGAGTTCTCCGCCCGCTCGAACCGCACCCGGGCGATGCCCGCCAGCGTCTGCTCACGCAGTGGCGCGGCGTCGGCGGCGTCCAGCAAGGCACGGGCGGCGGGCTCGAGCGCCGCGGCAGCGCTGCGGTGGTAGAAAATCGAGGTGCCCTCACGGCGGCGGCCTACCAAGCCGGCATCGGCAAGCACTTTGAGGTGATGGCTCAGGGCGGGCTGGCGAACGCCAAGGATGCGGCAGAGCTCGAGGACACCGTAGGAGTCTTGCCGGAGGGCGCAGAGAATCTCCAGACGCAGCGGATCCCCGCCGGCCTTGTAGAGGCGGGCGAGGGCATCCAGGGCCTCGACGGGGCCGGCGGCGGCAAGAGCTAGCGACATGGCCGGCACTCTAGCAGCCGGATTTCCCTATATCAAAACTATTCGATATAGATTTCAGCCAAGGATTACCGAAGCGTGGGAGGCGTGGTTCCGCGCCGGCCAAGGGCTCGGCAACCATACTTTCCGGCCGCTCCATACGCCCTTCGAGGAAAGCCGATGCCAGCCCGCACCCCCGCGAGTGCCGCCTGAGATGCGTGCCGCCATCAACGGTTATGGCCGCATCGGCCGCTGCCTGCTGCGCGCGGCCGAGGAGCGCGCGCTCAAAGAGCGGCTCGAGATCGTGGCGATCAACGAGATCGCCAACCTCGAGACCATGGCCTACCTCACCCGCTACGACTCCACCCATGGACGCTTCCCGGGCTGGATCGAAAGCAGCCCGGGCGAACTCCGGATCGACGGTCGACCGCTGCGTGTAAGTCATCACTGCGCTCTCGAGGATCTGGATTGGGAGAGCGTGGGCGCTGAGCTGGTCTTCGAATGCACCGGCAGCTTCAGCTCACGCAGTCGCGCGATCGAGCACCTGCGGCGTGGCGCAAAGCGGGTGCTGTTCTCGCAACCGGCAGACCAGGATGTGGACGCCACGGTGGTGTACGGCATAAACCACCACGGCCTGGGGCCCTCCCACACTGTGGTCTCGGCCGCCTCCTGTACCACCAACTGCATCGTGCCGGTGATCGATGTGCTGGAGCGGGCCTTCGGCGTCGAGACCGGTGTGATCACCACCATCCACTCGGCCATGAGCGACCAGCCCGTGCTCGACGCCTATCACAACACCGATTTGCGCAAGACCCGTGCGGCACTGCAGTCGATCATCCCGGTGGACACCGGGCTCGCGGCCGGCATCGGGCGGGTGCTGCCCGCACTGGCCGGTCGCTTCGAGGCGCAAGCCATGCGGGTGCCCACACTGAACGTCTCGGCCATCGATCTCTCGGTGGTGCTCGGCCGCAACACCAGCGTGGCCGAGGTGAACGCCGTGCTGAAGGAGTACGCCGAGGGCGCACTCGCCGGAATCCTCGGCTACACCTCGGAGCCGCTCGCCTCCTGCGACTTCATCCACGACCCGCGCTCGGGCGTGGTGGACGCCTCGCAAACGAGGCTCGGCGGCAAGCGGCTGCTGAAGGTCTTGATCTGGTTCGACAATGAGTGGGGCTACGCAAACCGGATGCTGGATGTCGCGCTATATTGGGCTGCCTCTGACTCCGCCGACGCGTGATTCAGCAAGGAAACCAACACAAGGAGACGGAGCATGTCAGTGATCTTGATGAGCGATCTGGATCTGCGCGGCAAGCGGGTGCTGATCCGCGAAGACCTGAACGTGCCGGTGAAGGATGGCCGCGTCACCAGCGATGCGCGCCTGCTCGCCACCTTGCCCACGCTGCGCATGGCGCTCGATCGCGGCGCAAGACTGATGGTGATGTCGCACCTCGGCCGGCCCAAGGCCGGCGCCCCCGAGGCTGACAACGCCCCCTTCACGCTTGAGCCGGTGGCCAAGCGCCTCACTGAGCTCCTCGGCCGGCCCGTGCCCCTGGTGCGCGATTGGCTGGACGGCGTGGAGGTGGCTGAAGGCGGAATCGTGCTCTGCGAGAACGTGCGCTTCCTGAAGGGCGAAAAAGACGACGACGAATCACTCTCGCGCCGCATGGCCGCACTCTGCGACATCTACGTGATGGACGCCTTCGCCACCGCCCACCGCGCCGAGGCCTCGACGCACGGCGTGGCGCGCTTCGCGCCCGTGGCCTGCGCAGGACCACTGCTCGCCGCCGAACTGGACGCACTCGGACGCGCGCTGCAACACCCGGCACGCCCCCTGCTCGCGATCGTGGGAGGCTCCAAGGTCTCGACCAAACTCTCGGTGCTCGAACAGCTGTCGGGCAAGGTTGACCAACTGATCGTGGGAGGCGGCATCGCCAACACCTTCCTCGCCGCAGCCGGGTACCCGATCGGCAAGTCCCTCGCCGAAGCCGACCTGATCGAGACCGCCCGCGCACTGATGCAAAAGACCTCGATCCCGATGCCCGAGGACGTGGTGGTCTCGGACCGCTTCGCCGAGGACGCGGAAGCCCGTACGGTCAATGTGTCCGACGTGGGCCCGGAGGACATGATCCTCGACATCGGGCCGCGTACCGCCGCGCGCTTCGCCGCGATCATCGCCTCTGCCGGCACCATCCTCTGGAACGGGCCCGTAGGCGTCTTCGAGATCCCGCAATTCGCAGGCGGCACGCGCGCAGTAGCCAATGCCGTGGCCGACAGCGCGGGCTTCTCGCTCGCCGGCGGCGGCGACACGCTCGCGGCGCTCGAGGCCTTCGGGGTGCAAGAGCGGATTTCCTATGTCTCCACGGGCGGCGGCGCCTTCCTCGAGTACGTCGAGGGACGAGTGCTCCCCGCCGTCGAGGTGCTGCAGCAGCGCGCTGCTTCCTGAAAGGACTGAACCATGGCCCGGATAGACGGCATCGAACTCACGCTGGAGGCGCTGCAACGCTTCCATCCACTCACGCTGATGGCCGACAAAGACGTGGGCAAGGTGCTGCAAGGCGCCACGGTCATGTCGCTCGCCAAGGGCCAGTTCCTGTTCCGCAAATCGCCGCCGCCCGACGTGAGCTACCTGCTCCTCGAAGGCGAAGTCGAGGCCCGCGAATCCTTCGAGAACCGCAAGCTGATCGCCGCCAGCAGCAGCCAGTCGCGCTTCGCGCTCGAGGACCAGGCGCGCGGCGGCTCTTCGGTGCGCGCCACGGCAGACTGCAAGGTGCTGGTACTCAAACGCGAGGCCATGGAGGAGTTGCTGACCGTCGAGGACGACGGTGGCAGCTTCGACGTGGTGATGGTCGAGAACACAGAAGAACAGCTCGAGGCGGCTCGCTTCGACGACGAGTATTCCGAGGACTGGATGGGGCGCCTGCTCGCAGCGCCGCTGATGTCGCACCTCTCGGCCACCAACATCCAGCGCTGCTTCATCGAACTCGAGCGCGTGCCATTCACCGCCGGGCAGGACGTCGTCAAGGCCGGCACTGGCGGCAATCACTTCTACATCCTCCAGCAGGGCGAGGCACGGGTGTTCACAGAGGAGGCGGGGCCTTACAAGGGCCAGACCTTCGACCTCGTGCCCGGAGACTATTTCGGCGAGGAAGCGCTGGTGGCCGATACCGTGCGCAATGCCACGGTACGCATGGTCACGGACGGCGTGCTCGGGCGGCTGACGCGTGCGCAGTTCGATGCGATCTTCAAGGCCTCGCTGATCCAGACCATCGACCTCGAAAAGGCGCGGACCTTCCTCTCCAGCGCCGGCATCGGCTACGAGATCTTCGATGTGCGTTTCCCTGCGGAGTACCGTCAGGCGCACATCGAGGGCGCGATGAACATGCCCGTGGTGGTGTTGCGCAAACGGCTGCGCGAATTCGACCGCAACAAGACCTATCTGGTCACACCCGAGGGTGGCAAGCGCAGCGAGCTTGCCGTCTACCTGCTGCGGCAGGCAGGCCTCAACGCCTACATCCTGAACGGCTGAGCCGCCGGAAAGACACCCATGGCAAACAGCTATTTCGTCACCGGCGGTACGGGCTTCATCGGCCGCTTCCTGGTTCCGCGGCTGCTCGACCGCGGCGGGCGCGTGTATCTGCTGGTGCGCGAGCAATCACTTGGCAAGGTGGAGCAGCTGCGCGCGATCTGGGGTGTGGACGAGACCCAGCTCATCGCCGTGACGGGTGATCTGGCACGGCAAAGGCTAGGCATAGGCCGCGCGCAGACGGCGGCACTGGCAGGCAAGATCAGCCACTTCGTGCATCTGGCCGCCATCTACGACCTGACCGCAGACGCCGAGGCACAGCTTGAAGCCAACGTGGGCGGCACGCGCAACGCGCTCGCCTGTGCGCGAGCGCTGAAGGCGCGCTGCTTCCACCACGTGAGCTCGATTGCCGCGGCGGGGCTCTACCGGGGCAGCTTCACCGAGGACATGTTCGAAGAGGCCACCGGCCTCGACAATCCCTACTACCGCAGCAAGCACGACGCCGAAGCGCTGGTACGCCGCGAGAAGACCCTGGCCTGGCGCATTTACCGCCCGGGCATCGTGGTGGGCGATTCGCAGACCGGCGAGATGGACAAGATCGACGGCCCCTATTACTTCTTCCCGGCGATACGCGCGATCAGCAAATCCCTCCCGGCCTGGCTGCGCGCGCTGGTGGTCGAAGGCGGCAGCCTGAACATCGTGCCTGTGGACTACGTAGTCCAGGCCATGGACCACCTCATGCACCTGCGCGGACAGGACCGCAAGGCGTTCTTCCTCACGGATCCCGACGGCATCTCGGTGGGCGACATGGCGCGCGTGCTGCTCGCCGCCGCGCACGGACCCTCGCTCGCGGTGATGCGGGGCGGAATGCTCGAAAGCCTGATGGCACAGGTTCCGGTGGAGCGGCTGGGCAAGGCTGCGCCGCTGCGCAAGGCGCTCGGCAGCGTGCTCGCGCAGTACGGCATTCCGGCCGAGACGCTGGAGTTCGTGGGCTACCCGACACGCTTCGATTCCACTCGCACCCGTGCGCTGCTGGAGCCTGCGGGCATCGAGTGCCCGCGCTTCGAGGACTACGCGGCGGTGCTTTGGCAGTACTGGGAAGAGCACCTCGCCCAAGGCGCGCCATCCTCGCGCCAGGGCAGCCCGGAATGGACCCGAGCGCTCGGCCGGATGATAGGCGGCAATCTGGCCAAACAACTCAAGCAGGAAGTGCAGGGCAAGGTCGCGGTGGTAACGGGCGCGAGCTCCGGCATCGGTCTCGACTGCGCCTACAAACTCGCGGACGCAGGCGCGATCGTGGTGCTCGCCGCACGCACGCCGGAGAAACTCGACGACGCACTTGCCGAGATCCGCGAGCGCGGAGGCAAGGGCTTCGCCTATCCCTGCGATCTGGCGGACATGGCCGACTGCGACCGCTTCGTGCAGACGGTGCTACGGGAGCACGGGCACGTCGACATCCTCATCAACAACGCGGGGCGCTCGATCCGGCGCTCGGTGCAGTATTCCTTCGACCGCTTCCACGACTTCGAGCGCACGATGCAGCTCAATTATTTCGGGGCGCTGCGGCTGATCCTCGGCTTCGCGCCACTGATGCTCGAGCGGCGCAGCGGCCACATCGTGAACATTTCCTCGATCGGGGTGCTGGCGAGCCCGCCCCGCTTTTCGGCCTATGTGGCTTCGAAGGCTGCGCTGGATGCCTTCTCGTGGTGCGCAGCCGCGGAATTCGCTGACCGCAACGTGCGCTTCACCACCGTGAACATGCCACTGGTGCGCACGCCGATGATCGCGCCCACGCGGCTCTACGACGCATTCCCCACGCTCTCGCCCGACCAGGCCTCGGATCTGGTCATGAAGGCGATCGTGGACAAACCCAAGCGGGTCGCGACGGGTCTTGGTCTGGCAGGCGCCGTGGCTCAGGCCGTGGCGCCGCGCGTGAGCGAGATGGTGCTGAACCAGGCCTACAGGCTGTTCCCGGATTCAGCCGCAGCGCGCGGGCTCACCGACGAAGAAGCCGAGCGCGAGCGCGACGCACTGCCGAGAAGCGCCACCGACCTGGCCCGCAAACTCTTCGCCCAGGTCTTCAGCGGCGTTCACTGGTAAGCCCCGGGGGAAGCGGGGTCAGTTGAGGTCGGAGTCCTTGTAGAACTTCGTGCCCTGGATCGTGGCCTGCAGTGCGATGCCCGATTCGGTCAGCTGATAGACCTTGATGCCGTCCATCAGCAGTTCGCCGCCATAGGCCTTGCCCTGGGTGCTGGCCTTGGCCGCGGCATCGGCGTTGCCGCCGATATTGACGCCCTGGTCGATGAAGCGCTCCATGATGTGGCGCTGGCGGAAAATGTAGACCGCACGGTAGTCCTTGACGCCCGCGCCGATGCCCCCGCCCAGAGCGCCCATGCCCATGTAGGTGTTGGCGCCGCTCACGTTGTCGACCACCACGCCATAACCCTGACCCACCGACGCGAAAATCAGGTACGCGTTCCAGTTCGAGAACACCGCATAGCCGGGCGCGCTGCGGATCTCTTCCTGTGCTTCCGGATGGACCCGATAGAGATCCGCCAGCACCTCCTTGCGCATGTTCTGGATGTTGCGACGCTTGTCTTCGGTGGTATCGCCGGCCGCCAGACAACCCGTGAGGAAGATGGCGGTGATAAGCGTGAGTACGATCGAGCGCATTGTTGCTACTCCCTGCGGTGTCACAGGATTGTAGACCCTCTGCGTGCCCGCGGCACCCGCCTCGCGATGACAGCGTGGGACGCGTCGATTAGACTGCCCTCGACCCTCATTTACAGCATCGCGCAGCAGGGAAATGCCCGCGCGAAGCCACCGACTTCCACGGAGACCCGCGATGGCCCTCATCAGCATGCGCCAGCTTCTGGACCACGCCGCCGAAAACGGCTACGGCGTGCCAGCCTTCAACGTGAACAACCTCGAGCAGATGCGCGCGATGATGGAGGCGGCCGACGAGACCGCGAGCCCGGTGATCGTCCAGGCCTCGGCGGGCGCGCGCAAATACGCCGGCCCCAATTTCCTTCGCCACATGATCCTTGCCGCCATCGAGGAATTCCCCCACATCCCCATCGTGATGCACCAGGACCACGGCGTCTCGCCGGCCGTGTGCCAGCGCTCGATCCAGATGGGCTTCAGCTCGGTGATGATGGACGGCTCGCTCGGCGAAGACGGCAAAACGCCCACCGACTACGCCTACAACGTCGAGGTCACCCGCAAAGTGGTTGATATGGCGCACGCCTGTGGTGTGTCGGTGGAAGGAGAGCTCGGCTGTCTGGGCTCGCTGGAGAGCGGCCAGGCGGGCGAGGAAGACGGCATTGGCGCCGAAGGCATCCTGAGCCACGACCAGATGCTCACGGATCCGGAAGAGGCGGCGCAGTTCGTGAAGGCTACGGGCGTCGACGCGCTCGCCATCGCCATCGGCACCAGCCACGGCGCCTACAAGTTCTCGCGCAAGCCCACCGGCGACATCCTCGCCATCGACCGCATCCGCCAGATACACGCCCGCATCCCCGACACGCATCTCGTGATGCACGGCTCGTCCTCGGTTCCGCAAGACTGGCTCGCGGTGATCAACGAGTTCGGCGGCCACATCCCCGAGACCTACGGCGTGCCCGTCGAGGAAATCCAGGAAGGCATACGCCACGGCGTGCGCAAGGTGAACATCGACACCGATCTGCGTCTGGCATCCACCGGTGCCGTGCGCCGCTTTCTGGCCAAGAACCCTTCCGAGTTCGACCCGCGCAAATACCTGAAGGAAACGGTCAAGGCCATGAAGCAGATCTGCGCGGATCGCTACAAGGCTTTCGGCTGCGAGGGTCAGGCCGAGCGCATCCGCGTGCTCTCGCTGGACGCCATGGCCGAGCGCTACATCAAGGGCGAACTCAACGCCAAGGTGAACTGAGCCTCCCATGGTCGGCCGCATCGCCGGGCGCGCGGTCCTGCCCGGCTTCGATGCGCAGGCCCTGCGCGCGGGGATTCGCGAACTCGAGTTCTCAGGGCTCACCGTACCCGGTACGGCCGAGCAGGATTACCTCGCCTTCTACCGTATCGACTTCGCCAACCGCATTGCCGGCGTTGTGCATCACTTCGGCTGGCTGCCCGCGGCGGGCTTCGATATCGCCTGCCATTACTACTTACCGCCACGCCCGCGCGGCACCTGCCTGCTTCTGCATGGTTACTTCGACCATGTCGGGCTTTACGGAAAGCTGATCGAGCATTGCCTGCGCAAGGGCTATGCGGTGCTCGCATGGGATCTGCCGGGGCACGGACTCTCATCCGGTCCGCAAGCCAGCATCGAGACCTTCGGGCATTACGTGGACGTGCTGGGTGCCGTGATCGCGCGTTACGGACCACAGTTGCCCGGGCCGCTGATCGGCATCGGTCAGAGCACGGGCGGTGCCGTGCTGATGGGCTGGGCCTTCCGGCAGCAACGCCTCGGCACTGCCTGCCCCTTCGGTCGGATGCTGCTGCTCGCGCCGCTGGTGCGGCCGACAGACTGGAGCAAGGTGCAATTGATGCACAGCGCGCTCAGGCATTTCCGTCGCAGCATCGCGCGGCGCTTCATGGAGAACTCCGGGGACGCGGAGTTCCTCAGCTTCCTGCAGGAAGATCCGCTGCAAAGCCAGCGCCTGCAGGTAGCGTGGGTGAGTGCGATGCGGCGCTGGGTGGGAGATTTCATGGCCGAGGCGCCCACGGACCACGCGCCACTGGTGATACAGGGCGATCAGGACACCACCGTCGACTGGCGCTGGAACCTGCCGCAGATCCGCACGAAATTCCCCCGTGCAGCGGTGCACATGATCGCCGGTGCGCGCCACCATCTGGTGAACGAGAGCGCCGGGTTGCGTGAGCGGGTCTTCGCCGCGTTGGAGCTCTGAGCTGAAGAGCGCAGGAACGTCGCGGGCATGGCCCGCTCCTGCACACTTGCGCAGGAGGTGACCATGCCGCCGACGCTTTTTCCGGGTGCACTGAATCCGCTGCGCCCATGTCCGCGTCAGTACATACAGGAACCCATGTCCTGAGGAGGACTCGCAATGAACAGGATCCTGAAACTGCGTAGCGTGGCCGCCGTCGTGCTGATCGGCTGCTGCTCGCTGCTCGCCATCGCCCAGACCCCATCCGCCGGACAGCAGGCGCCTGCTGCTGCAAGCAGCGCCGCAGCAGAGCCGACCGCAGAGCCGACGCCCGACGCGACGGGAAAAAAGAGTTTCCGCCTCAGCATCGGTGCCGATGGCGGCAAGGACGAGAAGCCGCACGGCATCGAAATCAGCCTGGACGGCGACGAAAACCACGCGGCCGTCGTGGCCAAGGTGATCGGTCGCATCGAGACCGCGCTCGAAGGCCTGCCGGAGGAAGTACGCTCTTCCGAGCAAGGGGATATCGCCGAGCTTCGCGCGGCCATGGATGATCTGCGCGCGATGAAAGCTGCGCCCGAGGTACACCGCGAAATCCGCGTGCACGAAGAGGACGACAGCTTCCTCGAGCAACTCGCCCCGGTGGTAGCGCTGCTGGTGATCTTCGGCGGCCCGGTACTGATCGTGGCGATCGTGAGTTTCAACAACCGGCGCAAGCGCCAGATGGTTCACGAAACCATCGACCGCATCATCTCCCAGGGCAAGGACGTGCCGGTGGAACTGCTGGACGCACTCGACAAGGGCAGCAACGGCAAATCGGGCCTTGCCCGCGGCACAGTGAACGTGGCGCTCGGCCTTGGCATCGGCGGGATGTTCCTGGCCAACGCCGGCGTGGGTGCGGCCTCGATCGGCCTGATCCCGCTCTCGATAGGCCTGGCGCAACTGCTGGTCTGGAAACTCGAGGCCCCGCGCACGCAGGGCGGTTGAGGCAGGATCCCGTCAGGGCAGCGCCATGTCGCAGAGCGACGAGGAACTCGCCAGACGCGCGGCGGCCGGAGACGGCCGTCACGCGTTTGCGATGCTGGTGTCGCGGCACCAGTCAGACGTGCGCCGGACGCTGCGCCGCCTCACGCGTGGAGACGCCGCACTGGCAGATGACCTGGCGCAGGAATCCTTCGTGAAAGCCTGGCGCTCGATCGGGGAGTTCCGCGGCGAGAGCAGCTTCCGCACCTGGATGTTCCGTATCGCCTACCGCAGTTTCCTGAGCGAAATCCGCCGTAACGCGCCAGACACCACCGAGGTCGAAGAGCACCACGCGCTCCACGAGGACGACCACGAGGGGCGCGAGTTCATGGAGGATTTCGATGCGGCCATGCAACGGCTCTCGCCGGCGCAGCGCGATGCAGTGCATTTCTCGTTGCAGCGCGGGTTCTCGCACCCGGAGATCGCCGACATAATGGGCATCCCGGTAGGGACGGTGAAGACGCACGTGCTGCGTGGCCGCCAGCGGCTGCAGGAGTTGTTGGGCCAGTGGCAGGAGGGCTTTTCCCATGCATGAAAAAGACTGGCTGGAACTCGCTCTGCACGAGACCGAGGAACCCCTGCCCGACGCGGGCTTCACCCTGCGCGTGATGCAGGCGATTCCTCCGCGAGAGCGGCGCGAGCAGCGTTATGACTGGATTCTCTACGGCGCGGCCGCCGCCTCTTCTGCAGTGGTGGCCGTGCAGTTCCCCGTGCTGCCCTTCCTGCGAGTGGTGCAGGAGCTGGCGCAATTCACATGGCTGGGCGCACTGGTGATGCTCGGCTGCATGGCCGGCGCGCTGCTCGCCGAGCCGCTGCGCCGGATGCTCTGAGAGGCTCAGTTCGCCGGCGCTACCGACTGCGCTCCGCGAAGCTTGACCATTTCTGTGGCCTCACGGCCAGAACGTGCCATCTCTTCCCATTGGCTTTGCGTGCGGCAGGTCTTCTTCGCGATGCGCGAGCCCGTGGGCGCGATGCTCTTGCAGACCATGCGATCCGCTTTTGCGGCTTCTTCGGCCGGGGCCTCCGCGGCCGGAGCAGCCTGGGCTGCGGGCGCGACCACGGGGGCGGGCGCGGGTGGCGCCGCCGCCGCGGACTCTTGCGTGCCGGAGGATGAGCAAGCAACAAGCAGGCTACCGAGGGCAAAAACAGCGGCAAGGCGGTATGTGCGCATGGGAATCTCCGGGGTGGCTTGGGCCTGGCTGGGCGGGCAAGTGAGCCTGAGTATGCCCGATGTTGCGCAGCCGCAGAAAGCTCTGGCACCCTCGCCCTCAGGATCAGACCCCCCACCGGAAATCGTCATGCGCCATGCCCTGCCAGCCGCGATATTTGCCACGCTGATTGCCCTTGGCGGATGCAGCAAGCATGAGGGCCCCACACCGAGTGCAGCCGCAACGGCGGCCTTTGATGCCGCACAGACAGAGGCGGCAGCCCGCGCCATGGACACCGCGGCGCTCGAACAGAACATCCGCACCCTCTCCTCGGATGCTTTTGGCGGGCGCAAGCCCAACTCGCCCGGCGAGGAACTCACCGTCGCACACCTGGTGAAAGCCTTCCGTGAGCTGGGGCTGGAACCCGGCAACGGAACGGAGTTCGTGCAGGAAGTGCCGCTGCTCGAAGTAGAGGCCGGGCCTTCGGTAGCGCTCTCGTTCCAGGCCGGTGACAGGCGCATCGAACTGCCCTTCGGCGAACGCCAGGTGATGAACTCCCGCCGCGCCGTGCCGCGCATCGAGGTGCCCGACGCCGAGGTGGTCTTCGTGGGCTACGGCGTGAACGCACCCGAGCGCAACTGGAACGACTACGCCGGCGTGGACGTGAAGGGCAAGGTGGTGCTGATGTTCGTGAACGACCCGGGCTTCCACTCGGGCGACGCGACGCTCTTCAACGGCCGCGCCATGACCTACTACGGGCGCTGGGACTACAAATTCGACGAGGCCGCGCGGCAGGGTGCGATCGGCGCGCTGATCATCCACGACACCGAGGGCGCGACCTACCCGTGGCGCACGGTGCAGAACAGCTGGTCCGGGCCGCTCTTCCATCTTCCGCGCGCAGACGGTGGCGCAGGGCTCACGGCCTTCCAGGGCTGGCTCACGAACGATGCCGCGCGGGAAGTGCTCTCCTCTGCCGGCGCCGATCTCGACCAACTGCTGCGCGAGGCCGGCACGCCGGGCTTCAAGGCGCGCAGCCTGGCGCTGCGTGCAAACGCCGCCTTCGACAACCGCTTCCGCGAGATCCGCTCACACAACGTGGTCGCAAAGATCCCCGGCAGCGAGCGCCCCGACGAGGCCTTCCTGTACATGGCGCACTGGGACCATATCGGCACCAAGCCTGACCCTGCGCCCGGCGAGGACGCGATCTTCAACGGCGCGATGGACAATGCGTCCGGCACCTCGGGGCTGATCGAGATCGCGCGGGCGTACAAGGCGCTGCCGCGCGCGCCACGTCGCTCGGTGGTGTTTCTCGCCGTGACTGCGGAGGAGCAAGGGTTGCTCGGCTCGCAGTACTACGCCGCGCATCCGCTGATGCCGCTCGCGAAAACCGCAGGTGGCATCAATATGGATGGCTTGAACAACATCGGCCCCACGCGGGACATGACCGTGGTGGGGCTCGGCAACAGCGCGCTGGATGGCTATCTGGAGCGCGCGCTCACGCCAGGCCGCCGCCTTGAGCCCTACCCGCACACCGAGCGCGGCAGCTTCTTCCGCTCGGACCAGTTCGAGCTCGCGAAAGTCGGCGTGCCCATGCTCTTTGCGGGGCGCGGCGTGGATCACGTCGAGAAGGGCGCCGAATGGGGCCGCCAGAAAGACGAGGAGTTCGTCGCGCAGCGCTATCACGGCCCCAAGGACGAGTGGACCGATGACTGGCGCCTTGATGGCGCGCTGGAGGATCTGGGCGTGTTCTTCCGCACCGGGTTGGCGGTGGCGGATTCCGGTGATTGGCCGGAGTGGAGCAAGGATTCGGAGTTCAGGGCGGTGAGGGAGAGGAGCAGGGGTGCAGCAAAGGACTGAGGCTCACCCCTCGGGACTCGCGTATCCCGCCTCGCGCTGATGGCATACGGCAAGCGCCGTCACCCGATCGCGCAGCGGCTCGTACTGCACTCACTCCACCCTGTAATCCTCCACCCTCGGCTCCCGCGTCCAGCGCCAGTAATCGAGGAGCTTCCACGGCGAGAGCACGGTCACCTTGCCCTGGCTGTTGCGGTACCAGCTGTTTTTCACCGCGGGGTGTGACCAGATCGTGCGCGCGAGCATGTGCTTGAGCTCGTGCGCATAAGAGGCACTCGCTTCGGGGTTCACCTCCATGCTGGCCGCGCCCTGTTCGAGCAGCACGCGCAAGCAGCCCATGATGTAACGCGCCTGGCATTCGCCGTGGAAGATCAGGCTGCCGCTCGCCGCCAGATTGGTGCCCGGCCCGTACATCACGAAGAAATTCGGGAAGCCGGGCACGGTGATGCCCAGATAGGCCTCCGGGTCATCGCCCCAGCGCTCGGCCAGCGTCACGCCATCACGCCCACGGATGTCCATCGGCCAGAGAAAGCGGCTCGCGTGGAAGCCGGTGGCATAGACCACCACGTCTGCGTCCACGTGCCGGCCGGATGCCGTGGAGAGCCCGGTCTCGTCCATGCCCAGCACCGCTTCGTCGATCAACTCCACGTGCGGCTGGCGCAAGGTCCGCAGCCACGAGCCGTTGTCCTGCAGCGTGCGTTTGGCGAGCGGCGGATACTGCGGCAGCACGCGCTGGAACAGTGCCTCGTCTTCGCCGCACTGCTCGCGGATCCAGCCCGTGAAGAACTCGCGCGTGAAGTCGTTGATGGCGTTTGCGGAGCGTTCTTTATCGGGCCACTCGGGATCGATGAAGGTACCTTCCCACTGGCCGTCCGTGGCGGGCCAGAACAGCAGGAAGCGGTACCAGCGACCGTAGTAGGGCAGGTGGCGGAAGCACCAGCGCGCGCCTTCACTGACCGCGCGGTGGTAATCGGGGTTGGGGAACATCCACTGCTTCGAGCGCTGGAAGACCGTCACCTGCGCGGCGGTCTTGGCGATTTCGGGCACGATCTGGAAGGCGCTAGCACCCGTGCCGACCACAGCCACGCGCTTGCCGGCGATGTCCACGCCCGTATCCCAGCGCGCGGAGTGGAAGGCGGGGCCGCGGAAGGTGGCCATGCCTTCGATGTCCGGCAGCTTGGGGCGGTTCAGCTGGCCCACGCTGCTGATCAGTGCGCGCACCTCGAGCGTCTGCTCGCTGCCGTCTTTGGCGCGCAGTTGCAGTTTCCAGGTGCCGCTCCCTTCCTGCCAGGCAGCTGACGCCATCTCGGTCTCGAAGCGCACGTTCGCCGTGACGCGGTACTTGCGTGCGGTGGCGTCGAAGTAGCGCTGCAACTCGGGTTGCCGCGCGAAGAACTCCGTCCATTCGTTGTTCGGCTCGAAGGAATAGCAATAGAAATGGTTGCCCACGTCCACGCGGCAGCCGGGGTAGCGGTTCTCGTACCAGGTGCCGCCGACGCCTGCGTTTTTCTCGATGATCACGTAGGGGATGCCCGCTTCGCCGAGGCGGATGCCGGCGAGGATCCCCGACATGCCCGCACCGATCACGGCCACCGGGAATTCCGCACGTGCGGCTTCGGGAATGTGCGCGAAGGACACCGCGCGCGCATCCACGCCATCGAGCTCCATTTCCTCGAGCATCATCGGCACGTACTGCGCGGGCACGTCGCCCGCGACGAGAAAACTCATCATGCGCTGCAGCGTGGCGGCATCCGGTGGTGGCGGCAGCGTGCAGCCGCGATCGCGGTAATCGCGCAGCATCGCGAGCGCGCGGCGGCGCACCTCGGCCTGTGCGTCGGGAGACATCGCGCACTGCATCTCGTTCAGGAAGCACATCACCGGGCGCAGATCGCCGTCGAGGATCGATGCGTCGCCGCTCATATGGATCATCGACATCAGCAGGCAGGGAACGCTTGCTGCCTCCAGCGCCGCGCCGATGGTGGCATCGTCGTCCGTGAAAGCGTCGCCGGCAGGGTTCTGGCGCTGGCTCATGTGCGTAGACTCGCGTGGAGGGGCTTCGTCCGGATTATCCGCGCTCGTAACGCCACCGGGCGATTACGGAACCGCAATTACGCCACGATCATTCCTTCAGCGGGCAGGGCGCTGCGTGTAGGGTGGGACTGCAGTTCCAGCAGAGAGTCATTGATGCGCCGCGACGTACACACCCAGTGGGAACACAGCCACGATTTCAATCCCGATTCGGGACGCGCCGAGGCCAGCACGCGCAGCGTGATGATCCTCACGGCGCTGATGATGGTGGTCGAGATTGCCGCCGGCATCACTTACGGCTCGATGGCACTGCTCGCCGACGGCTGGCACATGGCAACGCACGTAGCCGCCTTCGGAATTTCGGTCTTCGCTTACCGTTATGCGCGCGCCCACGCCAACAATCCCCGCTACAGCTTCGGCACCGGAAAGGTGGGGACGCTGGGCGGCTTCGCCAGCGCGATCGCGCTGGCGGTGGTGGCCCTGGTGATGGCACTGGAATCGCTGCAGCGCGTGATGTCCCCGCAGGCGATCCACTTCGACGAGGCGATCCTTGTCGCGGTGGTGGGGCTGGTGGTGAATCTGGTGAGCGGCGTGCTGCTGCACGGCGCGCAGGGGCACAATCATCACCACGGTCATGAGCATCACCACGACCACGACCACGACCACGACCACGACCACGACCACGACCACGACCACGACCATCATCACGATCACACGCTCGCGCACGATGATGCGCAAGCACATCACGACGACGGCCACCACGACCACAACCTGCGCGCCGCCTACCTGCACGTGGTGGCGGATGCGCTCACCTCGGTACTCGCAATCGCCGCATTGCTTGCAGGCCGCTGGCTGGGCTGGAACTGGCTCGATCCGTTGATGGGTCTGGTCGGCGCAGCGCTGATCGCGCGCTGGGCCTGGGGCTTGATCCGCGAAAGCGGTCAGGTGCTGCTCGATGGCGCCGCAGACGACACCATGCGCGAGGCCATCAGACGCGCGATCGAGCCGCAGACCGACAGTCTGGTCACGGATCTCCACGTCTGGGCCGTGGGCCCGCGCAGCTGGTCAGCAAGCCTTGCCGTGCTGTCGCACGACCCGCTCGAACCGCAGGACTACAAACGCCTGCTGCTCGGCATTCCGCGCTTGGACCACGTGCTGATCGAGGTGAACCGTTGTCCGGGGGAGATGTGCAAGGTGCCGGGTTGAGGCTCACCTCCCCGGCGCCTGTCCCCCGTCAATCGAGTAAAACTGTCCCGAGATCCACGCACCCTGCTCGCTGCACAGAAACGCAGCGAGCGCTGCCACCTCCTCCGGCCGCCCCGCGCGCCCCAGCGGCACGTACTGGCTCAACAGGCGGTCCCAGGTGCCGTCGGCGCGAGGGATGTCGTCGAGTCGTGAGGTGTCGATGATGCCCGGGCAGATGGCGTTCACGCGGATGCCGTTGCGGCCCAATTCGCTCGCCATCGCGGCGGTGAGTGCCTGCAGGCCGGCTTTGCTGGCGGCATAAGCCGCGTGCTGCGCGGGCAGCAGCTTTCCGGCGATGGACGAGATGTTCACGATCGAACCGCCCGCACCCTGCGCAACCATTTGCCGTGCTGCGCACTGGCTGAGATAGAACGGCCCGTGCAGGTTCACATCGATCACATGGCGCCACACGTCGGGATCCAGATCGATCACATTTCGGCGGTCCGCGCCACGCGCGGCACCGGCGTTGTTCACCAGGATGTCCACGCGGCCCAGCTCTGCCACGCAGCGTTCCACCAGTGCGAAGCAGGCCTCTTCGCTGCTCACATCGCAGACCACCGGCAGCGCACGCCGGCCGAGCGCGCGTATCTCGTCTGCCACCGAGTCGATGTCCCGCCAGCCTACGGCTTTTTCCTCGTCCGGATACTGCTCCGGTGCGCGGCCGCTGCCTGTCACCAGCACATCGCAGCCGGCCCGCGCGAGACACAGCGCGATCTCGCGGCCGATGCTGCGCATGCGGCCTGCACCGGTGACGATGGCGACCTTCGCAGCCGGAACATCGGGAGTTGCGGGCATGGGTGTTCTCCTTCATGCGGTAGTTGCGAGCCGATTATCGGACGGCGGGAATACGGCTCGGGATTACGGTAGCGCAACACGGGCATACAGGCAGCCTTCGCTCTGCCCGCGGCCGGGGTGGCTCGTGTAGGCTCGCGGCTCGAACACCAGCAGGAGCCGCGCCATGTCAGACGCCATCACTCCCTTCAGCATCAGCATCAGCGATCAGGAGATCTCCGACCTGCGCCAGCGCCTCGGCAACACGCGCTGGCCCGATGCCGAAAC
>CAIYPF010000038.1 GCA_903928015.1 uncultured Gammaproteobacteria bacterium
CGCGATCCTGGCCGCGATATCGGCATGCAGTCGGGGCCCGGTGTTGCCCGCGAGCACTGCCTTCGTGTCGAACCACAGATTGCAGAAGTCGACCGGCATGCCAATGGCTCTGGCAGCTTCAACCACCGCAGTTGCGTGGCTGTGGCCGATCACGAAGACTTTCTCCGTCACTGGAGCAAACCCCACTCGCGCAGTAACAGCGCGCCGTAGGCGGCGTTGGCGTGTGCTACGTCCTGGCGGTACTCGGGTTTGAGGAATCCGTCTGTGTCTGCTGCAGCGGCGGGTGAGGGCAGGAATCTCACCCCGAGGCTGCGGCAGCGCGCATCGATCAGATCCACCGCCAGCCTCCACACTTTCAGGCGCAGCCATGCGGGCGCGAAGGCCCTTGGCCGGTCGGGCAGCAGATTCCAGGGATATTTCTCGCGGGTGGCATCGGCACTGGCCACGGGTGGCGGAGGCCCCACCTGTACCACGGGCCCCCGCGCGCATGAGAGCAGGAGTTCCAGTATCGCGGCATAGCTCTCGTCCAGCGCCACCAGAGCCTGCCGCACCCCTGACACGGGCACGCACTCCCGCGACGGGTCCAAGGGCAGTCCGGGGTCCCGCGGCAGAACGAAGTCGAAACGACGATGATGCTCCACCAGCGCTAGCGAGGTGTGCGAGCTCCCACCGACAAAGGAAAACACCGATCGCTCTTCGGTGAGCTTCATGGCGATATCGGCCCGGAATCGGGGGCCTTGCTCCGAGGTTTCGACAGCGCCGGCCTCGGCCCAGAAGGCAATGCCCTCCACCTCGACTCCCTGCTCCCGTGCTGCCGCGATCGGCGCATGCACATGACTGTGCCCGATCAGCAGCGGTGCCGCGCTCATGCCCCGCCTGGCGCCTTCGCCGCATTGGCTGCCTGAGCCGCGGCGCGCGCCTGTGCCTGGGCTTCGAGCCGCCGCACCTTCCGCGCATTCTCGAGCGCCCGGCACGCGTGAACATAAAATGCCCGCAGCCGCGCGGCTGCCTCAGGCGAGGGATCATCGAACAGCAGATGCAGCAGTTCCGGGTCGGCGCTGCGGTCACCGCCGGGCTTGCGCAGCACGCCGAGCCCGAAGCCATGCAGGAAGGTGAAGCTCTCGTGCTGCGGTGCTGTCTCTTCCCAGAAGCGCCAGGCGCCGAAGTCGTTCATGCGCGCCATCACGTCGTGGAACAGCACGATGCCGCCGGGGCGCAACTTCGGGTACCAGTTACGGAAGTCCTCGCTCACGGCCTCGTAGGTGTGGAGGCCGTCGATGTGCAGCAGGTCCACGGTCCCGTCGGAGAAATGCCCCAGCGCCTCGTTGAAGAACATGCGCATCAGGTAGGCGATGCCGTGGTAGTTCTGGCGCGCGTGTGACTGCACGGCGTTGAACACGGTCTCGTCGTACTTGTCGGTGTGCGCATCGCCCTCGAAGGTGTCGACGCCGTAACACACGCCGTCGATGCCGTGTTCCTTCATGGACTGGCAGAAGGCGAAAAACGACAGCCCCTTGTGCGTGCCCAGTTCCACCAGCATCCGCGGGCGTATGGCGGCGACGAGGTCGTAACCGAATGCCATGTGGTCCACCCAGGTGCTGAACACCATGTGCTTCTCTTCGAAGTTCGTGAGCGATGGCGGCAGGTATAGGCGTGTCATGTCAGTCGGCCTGGCGGGGTGTCGGGGTGTGTGTCTTGGCGAGTTCGTCGGCGTACATGTGTTCGCCGTTTTTCCTCACGATCTGCGAGCGACGGATGCCGCGCTCCACGGAGTGCCCGAGGAACGGGAACGCCGCGGGCGGCACGCGCCCGAGCAGCGTCGGTTGCAGTGTGGGCGCGCGGAAGGGCTCGCCGAGAATCTCGTTCAGTTGCGCGCTGATGCGCTGCAGCAGGGCCTCGCGCTCCGGCGTCTCCGAGGTCGTCACCCCGCCGTGCAACTGGTGGAAGGAACCCTCGCCCGGCAGCACGAAGGCCCGTGTGCGCGGGTGCATCGCTGCCTTGCGGTAGAGCGCGAGGTTGATCGCACCGCCGCCCGGCAGATCGAAGCGCGCGTCCGCGCCGCCGATCCCGTTCCACACGCTGCGCGGCAGGAAGAGGCAGTTGCACTCCATGAAGGGGTGGAACCAGCCGTGCGGATTGGCGCCCGAGAGGCAGGAAATCTCGAAGAGCCGGTAGCCGTTGCGCTGCCAGTCGATGGAGGCGAGCAATGCCTGCTCCGCCTCCTCGGAATAGCCGTTGCTCAGATGGAACTGCTGTTCGTTCTGCCCGAGGTGGTACCCGGGTGCGAGCACCATCGCGTCCTCGCAGATCCGGCGGGCTTCCAGCGCATAGCGCAGCACTCCAGGCGTCACCAGGCGCGCGCCGTCGATCATCAGGCAGAGAAAATCACCACGTGCCGCGTTCACCGCCACATTGATGGCGGCGGCGGGAGAGACGCCGGGCTCGTCTCGCAGGATGTAGCGGAAATTCCCGTTCAGCGCGGCGATCGCCGCAGCGTCCATCACCCGCGCCGAGCGGTTCTCGACCACCACGACCTCGTAGTCCGCGGCCGACACACCCTCCTGATAGTCCGCGCTCAGGCTGTAGAGCGTGTTCAGGGCCTGACGGGGCATGTCGTAGGCAATGACGATGACGGATACCCGCGGCTGGCTCACGGCAGTTCATGTTCCATGGGAAAGTGGTGTTGCGCGGCAACGTGCCCGGATGCTGCCACCCGCGCCAACGCGATTGCAACCGCTGACATGGTCTCAGCTCGCCGTCTGTCCTCCGTCGATCGTGAGCCCCTCGCCCGTGATGAAGCGCGCCTCGTCGGAGGCTAGATAGGCAACGGCCGCGGCGATTTCGGACGGGTCTGCCGAATCGATCAGGGGGAAGAGCTTGCTCACGAGGGTCGGATCCGCGCCCTCGGGCATGCGGATGCCGGCGGCAAGAGGCGTCTTCACGCCACCCGGGCACACGGCGTTCACACGTACGCCGCGCGCCGCGAATTCCACCGCCAGCGCCTTGGTGAGCAGAAGCACGCCACCTTTGCTGGCGCAATAAGCCGCGTTGTAGGCCTGCCCACCGAGTCCGGCGGTGGAGGCGATGTTCACGATGTTTCCCTTGCTCTCCAGGAGGTGCGGCATCGCCGCCTGGCACAGGAAAAATGTCCCCGACAGGTTCACGCCGATCATCCGGTGCCAGTCGCTCTCGCTCACATCCGCGAGGTGCTTGAGGAAGGCGATGCCGGCCACGTTGCAGAGCACGTCCAGGCGCCCGAACTGCGCCACGACGGTGGACACCGCCGCACGGCAGGCTGCCGGGTCCGACACATCGAGCGTCATCGAGTGGTGGCCGCTGCCGTCGAGCAGGGCAAGCGTGCCCTCGAGCCCTTCGGCGTTCATGTCGCTGATGGCCACCCGCGCGCCTTCTGCGGCAAAACGCTGCGCGGTGGCGCGGCCGATGCCGGAGGCGGCGCCGGTGATCATCACGATCCTGTCGGTGAAGCGGTTCATGCGGTTTCCTCCTGATGGTGCCGACGATGGCCGAATTGTCCCGCCTCGTGGCGGCTGTTATCGTCCGGTGGCGATCATATCGGGCCGCGCGCCGCAGTGCCCGTCCGCAACCGCAATGGGAGGCCCTCGTGTCCGAAGAAAACGCCTTCAAGGCCATGATTGCCCGTTACACGCGTCTCGACGATTGGCTGCGTGAGTGCGTGATCTGCCCGCCCGCCGTGCCGGATCGCGAGCACATGGAGCGCTCAGCGCGCGCCTACCTTGCAACGTACCTGAACGGTGATCTCGAGGGGCGTGCCGCGCTCTTCGCCGAGGACGCCATTTTCGAGGATCCCGTTGGCACCCCGCCGCTACAGGGCATGGCGCAGATCATGCCGTTCTGGCGGATGGCCGACGAGGCCGGATGGTGGTGCGCGCACGATGTGCGCACGGTGGTGGTGAGCGGGCGGCACGTGATGCTGCACTTCATCTCGAACATGCGCCTGCCGGGCCTGGAACCCGCCACCATGGAAGTCTTCGAGAGCCAGACCTTCAATGCCGAGGGCAAGATCGAGCACGTGCGCGTGTACTTCGACGCGCAGGGTCTGGGACGGCGCTGAGCCGGGCGCCTCAGGGCGCGGCTGGAGCCGCCTTTCGCCCGAAGGGCAGATAGAGCGTGGGCAGCACGAAGAGCGTGAACAGCGTGCCCACCAGCATCCCGCAGGTGATCACCAGCCCGATCGCGAAGCGGCTGTTGGCGCCGGCGCCGGAGGCAAGCAACAGGGGCAGCACGCCCAGCACCGTGGCGAAGGTTGTCATCAGGATGGGTCGCAGTCGCAACGCGGCGGCTTCCAGCACCGCCTGGCGGTGGTCCAGGCCCTGTTCGAGTTTCCGGTTGGCGAAATCCACGATCAGTATCCCGTGCTTGCTGATCAGTCCGATCAGCGTGAGCAGCCCCACCTGCGTGTAGATGTTCAGCGTGCCGAAGCCGAGCGCGAGCGGCACCACGGCGCCGAACATCGATAGCGGCACTGCCACCAGTACCACGAGCGGATCGCGGAAGCTGTTGAACTGCGCCGAGAGCACCAGAAAGATGAACACGAGCGACACCGCGAACAGCGGTCCGAAGCGCGATGTCTCCTGCACGAAGCGCCGGGATTCTCCCTCGTTGCCGGTGCGGAAGCCCACCGGGGCCACCTCTTTCAGCGAGCGCTCGAGGAACTCGAGTCCGGTGCCCAGGCTGTTCGGCGGCATCATCATTCCCTGGATGGTCACGCTGTTCAGTTGCTGGTACTGGGACAGCGAGTTGGGCTCTACCCGTGCGTCGAGCCGGATCAGCGTGGACAGCGGCACCAGTTCACCGCCCGTGGTCCGCACGTAGTAGCGCTCCAGCGCCTCGCGGCTCAGACGGAAGCCGCGCTGCGCCTGCGGTATCACCTTGTAGCTGCGACCTTCGAGGCTGAAGCGGTTCACTTCCACGCCGCCCAGCATGGTTTGCAGCGTCTCGCCGATGGCTTCCATGGACACGCCCAGGCGCGCCGCCAGATCACGGTCGATGGCCACGCTCATTTCCGGGCGCGAGTAGCGCAGGCTCTTGTTGACGAAAACGAAGATCCCCGAGGTCCGCGCTTTCGCGAGCACCTCTTCCGCCACACGGTCGAGTTCCGCATATCCCACGGTGGAGGCGATCACGAAATTCACCGGCAGTCCCGCGTCCGAGCCCGGCAACGAGGGTGGGGCGAAGGTGAAGATGTCCAGACCGCTCACCTTCCTGAAGCCCGCCTGCAGTTCGGCCTGTATGTCGTGCTGGTTGCGCTCGCGCTCGCTCCAGGGCTGCAGTTCCAGCCCGCCGAAGACCTGCGTTGCCTCGTTTGCCTGCCATGAGCGCACGACCTCGGGAACCGCACGCCAGACCGCGACTATGTCTGGAACGAAGCTGTTCACGTAGTCGATGCTCACGTGGTCGGGCGGGGTGCCGATCACGTAGAGGCTTGCCGTGTCCTCCTCGGGTGCGAGTTCGTGCTGCGCGAAGGCAAAGAGCAGGGGCAGGCTGACGAGGATGCCGCCCGCGAAGAGCAGCACCGCGCCGCGATTGGCGAGGCAGCGCGAGAGCAGCCGCCCATAGCTTTCGTGCAGCGCGGCGAAACGGGCATCGAGCCAGGATGCCAGCGCCCCCTGATGCTCGTGATCCTGCAGCATCCTCGAGCACATCACCGGGCTGAGCGTGAGCGCGATGATCCCGGAGACCAGCACCGCGCCCGCGAGGGTCAGCGCGAATTCGCTGAAAAGAACGCCGGTCAGCCCGCCCATGAAGGCGATGGGCGCGTACACCGCCGCCAGTGTCAGCGTCATCGCTATCACCGGCATCGCCACCTCGCGGGCACCCTGTATCGCGGCCTCGAGCGGCTGCATGCCGCCCTCGATGTGGCGGTGCACGTTCTCGACCACGACGATCGCGTCATCCACCACCAGGCCGATCGCGATCACCATCGCGAGCAGCGTGAGCAGGTTGATGGAGAAGCCCATCGTCCACACGAGGAAGAGCACTCCCACCAGCGAGAGCGGGATGGCTACGAGGGGAATCGTCACCACGCGCAGCGAGCCGAGGAAGAGCAGGATCACCAGCATCACGATGGCGGTGGCCTCGAGCAGTGTCATGCCCACCTGCCGCAGCGCCTCGGTGATGAAGATCGAGGAGTCGGAGTCGATCAGGATCTCGAGGTCCGCGGGCAATTGCTCCTGCATGCGCGCCACGGAGGCCTTGATCCGCTTCGCCACCTCGAGGGGGTTTGCGCCCGGCGCGGGCGTGATGGACATGTACACGGTGGCGCGTCCGCTGGAGAAGGCGAGGAACTCGTCGTCCTCGCTGGAGAGCGTGAGATCGGCCACGTCTCCGAGGCGTACGCGGCGCTCGCCGTCCTGGCGCACGACGATATCGCTGAAGCCCTCGGGCGTTTGCACATCGGTCTCGGCATCCACGCTGGTGCGCACCGTCTGGCCACGGGTCGTGCCGGCGGCCGAGATGTAGTTCCCGGTACGGATTGCCGCATTGACGTCCGTTGCGGTGACGGCGTGTGCGGCCATGCGGTCGGGGTCCAACCAGACGCGCATGGCGAAGCCGTGACGGCCATAGGCCTTGGCCTCGCCCACGCCCTCGATGGTGCTCAGTTCCGGCTGGATGCTGCGGGTGACGTAGTCGGCGATCTGCTCCAGCGACATCTGCTTGCTGAGGAAGGCGATGTACATCATCGCGTCGTCGCCGAGCGAGTTCGTCACGACCGGGTCTTCTGCCTCGCGGGGGAGTTCGAAGCGGGCTTCGTTTATCTTGGCGATGATGGATGTCATCAGCGCGTCGGCGTTCTCGCCGAGGCGCGCATGGACCTCGATGCGCGAGACGCCGGGGTCGCTGCGCGAGGTCATGTAGTCCACGCCTTTTGCCGCGGCGATGCGCCGCTGCAGGGGCTCGGTCACGAAGCCCTGTATGGTGCGTGCGCTGGCGCCGGGATAGGCCGTCTGCACCACCACCAGGCTTTTCTCGACGTCGGGGAACTGGCGCAGCGGCAGCCGGTTTCCTGCCTGAAGCCCCAGCATCAGCAGCAGGCAACTGGTGACGACGGCCAGCACCGGACGGCGGATGAAGAGGTCGGTGAAGCGCATGCCGCTCAGGGTGCCTTGGTGGTGGCTAGCAGCACTTTCACGCCGCGGAAGAGCTTGTTCTGCCCGGACACCACCACCCGCTCGCCGGCCGCGAGGCCGCTACGGATGGCAATCCTGCCTTCGCGGGTTTCGCCCGGCTTGACGATGCGCGCGGTGGCCGTGAGCCCGCCGCCAGGTGCGTCTTCGAGTACGTAGACGGTGTCGCCCTGCAAGGAATAGGTGAGAGCGCTCTCCGGTACCAGCACCACCGTTTCTTTCTTGCCCAGATCCAGCCGCAGCGTGGCGAACATCCCGGGCAGAAGCCCCTCGTGCTGTTGCAGCCGCGCGCGGAGCAGGATGTTGCGCGTGCCGGCATCGACGGCGCTGTCCAGGGCCTGCAGGGCTGCCACGAAGCTCTTTCCCGGGAAGGCGTCCACCTGGATCTCGACCGGCTGGCCCGGGTGCAGTTCCGGCACGAAGCGCGCGGGCAGCGTGAAATCCACGTCGAGTTCGGTGCCGTCCTGCAGCGAGGCAATCAGATCGCCGGGCTCGACGTAGTCGCCCAGATCGACGTGACGGATGCCCACCATGCCGCCGAAGGGTGCCTGGATGCGCTTGTTGCGTATGCGCGCCTCGGTCTCGGTGAGTTCAGCCTCGGCCCGGGCAAGATCTGCGCGGGTGGTGTCGAACTGTGACTGCGAGATGGATTTCTGGCCGATCAGGCGCTGGTCTCGCTGGAAGATGAGCCTGGCGAGTTCCAGTGTGGCGAGCTGTCGCTTGCGCGCGGCCTGCTCGACCTCGTCGTTCAGCACCAGCAGCACCTGGCCGGCTTCCACGCGCTGGCCCGATTCCAGGCTGATGGAGGTGATCTGGCCGCTGGTCTCGGCTGTGAGATTCACGCCGCGCACGGCTTTGAGCGTGCCCACGGACGAGAGGTGGCTGGCCCATTCCCCGGTGCTTGCGGTGGCAGCGTCCACCGTTACCGGCGGCGGGGAGAAGTCCATCTTGGCCAGCTCGGCAAAACGCAGGTACTGGTAGCCGCCGATGGCGCCGGCAAGAGCGAGCAGCAGGGCGATGGCGATCAGGTAGGGGCGCACGCGGTTCACCGTCGGATGAGATCGCGCACGTTAATCAGAAACGGCGGGCGTGGCCAGAGGGAGGGGCCTGCACAGTCGAGCGCATGGCCCGCTCCTGCGCGAAGGGTCGCGGGCATGGCCCGCTCCTAGGGGAGGGTGGCCTCGCGCATCCTCGCGGCATCGAAGTAGTAGGGCCTGATCTCCCGGATCAGGCCGCCATCGATACGCCAGAGCTCGGCTATGGGCATTTCCACCTCGCTGCCGTCGCGCCGTGACTGGCCCCGGAGCGTGGCCAGCACCACAACGCAATCGGCCCCGGGAATGAACTGCTCCACCGCGAGTTGCGTGCCTTGCAGCGCGCCAAACACCCGCCGCACCAGTGCGTGAAAGGCGTCCAGACCCACATGCCGGCCGCCGAACGGCAGTGACTCGGCCTCGATCACCGTGAGGTCGGGGGCCGCGAGCCGGGCCATGGTGGTCCTGTCACCCGCTGCGGCGGCTGCCAGGAAGTCTCGCACCAGCGTTTCGTTGGCGTGCAGGTCGGGATGCATGGGGGTGGTCCGGAGGTGCGATCGGGGCATATTGGCCAGTGCCCCGGTGCGCCACAAGTCGGGGCCTTCGGAGTGCTGGCGCGGGCTCGCGGGGCCGGCCTATCATTCGGCCCCGAATAACTATCAGAGGGTTCTCTCATGCGTCTGCAAGGCAAAGTGGCTGTGATCACGGGCGGTGCCAGCGGCATCGGTGCGGCATCGGTGAGCCGCTTCATCCAGGAAGGCGCGCGCGTCGTCATCGGCGATATACAGCGCGGCCCGGGCGAGGCCTTCGCGGCGCAGTTCGGCGACAAGGCTGCCTTCGCGGTCTGTGACGTCACCAAAGAAGAGCAGGTTGCGGCGCTGGTCGATCTGGCCGTGAGCCATTTCGGGCAGCTGGACATCATGTTCAACAACGCCGGCATCGTGGGCGCGGTAGGCCCCGTCGACACCACGCCCGGCCCCGAGTGGAACCTCACCATCGACATCCTGCTGAATGGCGTGTTCTATGGCATGAAGCACGCAGCACGCGTGATGAAGCCCCGTGGCACCGGCAGCATCATCAGCATGGCGAGCACCGCGGGCCTGATGGGCGGCCTCGGACCGCATGCCTATGCCGCCGCCAAGCACGCTGTGGTCGGCCTCACCAAGAACGTGGGCGCCGAGCTCTGCCGTTTCGGTATCCGCGTGAACGCCATCGCCGCCGCCTCCATGGCCACCCCTATGGTGGCTGCTGTTCTTACCGGTGACCCCGGCAATATCGAGGAGGCCAAGCGCATTCTGGCCGGCGCCTCGCCGCTGCGCGATCGCCCGGGCCTCGCCGAGGACGTGGCCAATGCCGCTCTCTGGCTGGCGAGTGACGAGTCCGGCTACACCAATGGCCACACGCTCACCACGGATGCAGGCATCACGGTGGGCGCCACGGCCACCGGGCCGAACTTTGCGGAGTACGCCCCCATGATCCGCGAAGCGGGTCGTACGGGCCTCTGAGCACACTGGTCGCCACCTGGAGAACGTCGATGTCCACACGTCTTTGCCTGCTGTTGCCCCTGCTTCTGGTGGCGGCCTGTTCCCGCGAGGCGGCCGCGCCGCCCCCTGCGCCGGTTGCTGCCCCCGAGCCCGCTGTCGCGGCCGCGCCCGCCGTCTCTGGCGAGGCTGTCTACGCTGCGCACTGCGCGCAGTGCCACGAGGGTCAGGCGGCACGCGCACCTCACCGCACCATTGCCGGCCTGATGGCGCCGCACCGCATCGTTGCGGCGCTGGAATCCGGCGTGATGATGGAGCAGGGCAAGGGTCTGTCGCCGGCCGACCGCCGCGCTGTGGCGGAGTTCCTCACCGGAGCGCCCTACAGGGAGCCCGCGCCACTCTCGGCGGCACTTTCATGTCCCGCCGGCAGCAGCAACTTCGACGCTGACGCCACGCCTGATGTCAGCGGCTGGGGCGTGGACCCGGGCAACAGCCATTTCTATCCGGCCGCCGTGGCCGGCCTCGACAAGGCGAAGGTGCCCGCGCTGAAGCTCAAGTGGAGCTTCGCCTTTCCCGATGCCATCCGCGCGCGCTCGCAGCCCGTGCTGGGCGGCGGAGCGCTCTACGTGGGCAGCCACGACGGCACCGTCTATGCGCTCGACCGTCTGAACGGTTGCATCCGTTGGATCTTCAAGGCCTCGGCCGAAGTGCGCAACGGGATCGTGCTGGACAGCTGGACCCGCGGAGATTCGTCGGCGTCCCCCGGCCTTTACTTCGGTGACCTGAGCGGCAACGTTTATTCGCTGGACGCCCGCACGGGTGCGCTGCGCTGGCGCGATCGCCCGGACGACCACCCCAGCCTCACCATCACGGCATCGCCCGTGCGTTTCGAGGATGGCGTGTTCTTCGCGCTTTCCGCGCTCGAAGTCACCGCTGCCGCGAATCCCGACTATGCCTGCTGCACTTTCCGCGGCGGCGTTATCGGCTACGACGCTGCCACCGGCAAGCGCCGCTGGCTCTCCCGCGTGATCGAGAAAACCCCCGAGCCGTCGGGCTCGCTGCCGAACGGCACCAAGACGATTGCCCCTTCCGGCGCGCCGGTCTGGGGCACGCCCTCGCTCGATGTGAAGCGCCGCCGTCTCTACCTCGGCACGGGAGAGAACTACTCCTCGCCGGCGGATGACCGCAGCGACGCGATCTTCGCGATGGACATCGACAGCGGGAAGATCCTATGGCACTGGCAGGCCACGGCAGGGGATGCCTGGAACATGGGCTGCGAGACCGCAGACCGTGCCGCCTGCCCGCCCGAGAACGGCCCCGATTACGACTTCGGCGCCGCCACTGTGCTGGCAGGCGACGTTTTGCTCGCAGGCCAGAAATCCGCCGAGGTACACGCACTCGATCCCGCCACCGGCAAAGTCCTCTGGCAGCGCAAGCTCGGCCGCGGCGGCATCCAGGGCGGCGTGCACTTCGGCATGAGCGTCGAGGGCGACACGCTCTTCGCGCCGATCTCGGACTTCTTCGGTGGCCCGCGCTGGCCGGGCGAGGCCAAGCCCGGGCTCTATGCGCTCGATATCCGCACGGGCGAGATCCGCTGGAACCAGCCATCGCCGGATGTCTGCGCCGGCCGGCCTTTCTGCAACCCGGGCATCTCCGCGGCCATCGCCGGCATTCCCGGCGTGGTCTTCGCGGGCAGCATGGACGGGCGCATGCGCGCCCACGACAGCGCCACGGGAGCGGTGATCTGGGAATTCGATTCCGCGCGGGACTTCGACGCCCTCGGCGGCGTTCCGGCGCGCGGCGGCTCCTTCGGGGGCGGCGCGGCACCGGTCTTCAAGGACGGCATGATGTATCTCATGTCCGGCTACGGCATCTACAACCACATGCCCGGCAACGTGCTGCTCGCCTTCGCTGCAGACTGAACATCAGATAAAGGGAACCATCATGGACACCGCACTGAAACTCGAAGCCCACGAACTGCTGTCCCGCGCCGCCTACGCGCTCGATGAGCACGCGCTGGAGATGCTGGGCGATTGCTTTGCCCCCGAGGCCGACTTCCATCTGCAGATCGCGGGTGCGCCCCCGATCCCGGCTTTCGTGGGACACACGGCCATCATGGGCCTCTTCAGTGGCGCGATGGCCGCGCAAACCGACAAGCGCCGGCACGTGGTGTCCAACATTTTCTTCGACGAAGCGGGCGACGCCACCTGCCGCGTATTCTCCAACCTCACGCTCTTCGGCACCGAGAACGGCGTGATCCGCCTGATCTGCGCCGGTTTGTACCGTGACCGTCTGGTGCGCCGTGACGGGCGCTGGCTCATCACCGAGCGTCGTCTCGAACTCGATCTGTCGTACTGAGTCGCGCGCATGAACATCGGTTTCATTCCTGCGAAGCAGGCGGCGCTGGCTCCCTGGCGCACCGCCGTGATCGACGTTCCGGCCGGACGGCGCATCAGCTTCGGGGAACTCGACACCCGCGTGCGCCGTCTCGGCAACGGGCTCTGCGGACTTGCGGGCGTGGAGCGCGGCGCCCGCGTCGCCATCCTCGCCAAGAACTGCATCGAATACCTGGAACTGATGTTCGCCTGCGCTCGCGTGGGCCTCATCGCGCAGCCCCTGAACTGGCGGCTCGCGCTGCCCGAGATGGAAAAGATCGTGCGCGGCGGCGAGCCGATGGTCTTTGCCTCTTCCGCGGAATTCCGTGCGGACCGGAATGCCTTGCAGGGTCTGGTTGATCTGCCGCACTGGCTTGAATTCGGTGCGGGAGCCGACGGCTCCTACGAATCCCTCCTCGCCGCTGCGAGCGAGGACGAGCCTGCCGTGAGCGGCCTCGTGGGCGGGCACGATCCCATGCTGATCCTCTACACGGGCGGCACCACGGGCGAGTCCAAGGGCGCGCTCCACTCGCACCACAGCCTCTACATGGGGATGCTCAACCAGACGGTTGCCGAGCGCGTGGTGCCCACCGACGTCTACATGCTCACGGGCCAGATGTTCCACATCCCGGTGGGGCTCGCGATCAACTACATGGCCCACGGCTGCCCCGTGGTGCTGGTGAACTTCGAGGCGCGCCAGGCGCTGGAACTCATCCAGGAAGAAAAAGTCTCGGCCTTCCTCGGCATCACCACGATGCTGAACTGGATGATGGCGGTGGAGAACTTCGGCTCCTACAACCTGAAGAGCCTGCGCAACATCCAGTACGGCGGGGGCCCCATGCCGGCCTCCGTGGTGCGCGCCGCCCTCGAGGCCTTCCCCTGCACGCTGATACAGGGCTACGGCCAGACCGAAGGCATGACCATGACCTTCCTCTCTCAGGAAGACCACGCGGGCGCCGTGCGCGGTGATCGCCCCGAGCGGCTGCGTTCCTGCGGGCGCGAAGGTTTCGTCACGCGTGTGCAACTGCTGGACGCGAACGGCCGGCCAGTGCCGCGTGACGGCAAGACCACCGGCGAGATCGTCGTGCGCTCAGAGGCGAACATGCTCGGCTACTGGCGCCGCCCCGACCTCACGGCGCAGACCATCCGCGACGGCTGGATGTGGACGGGTGATGTCGCCTACTGGGACACCGAGGGCTACGTCTACATCGTCGATCGCGCCAAGGACATGATCATCTCGGGTGGCGAGAACATCTATTCCACGCAGGTCGAGAACGCCATCCACCGCCACCCGGCCGTGCTCGAATCCGCGGTGATCGGCGTTCCCGATCCGGAGTGGGGCGAGAGCGTGAAGGCTGTGGTCGTGCTCAAACCCGGCATGAGCGCCACCGAGCAGGAAATCATCGACGAGGCCAAGCGCCACCTCGCCTCCTACCAGAAGCCGAAATCGGTGTCCTTCGTCGACAGCCTGCCCAAGGCGCCCACCGGCAAGATCCTCAAGCGCGAACTGCGCAAGCTCTACGACGGAAGCTGAGATGTCGAACCTCCTCTCACCGGAACTGCTCGCCAACATCGGCAAGACCTCGCCGCCGCGCCTCGAGCTCGTGACGCGCAAGGACATCCGCAAATACGCCATCGCCACGCAGCAGCGCGATCGCCGCTTCCTGGACGGTGACGAAGCGCCGCCGATGTTCTATCTGGCGCTTTTCTGGCCCGTGCCCGACAACGGGCAGCTGAGCCCCGATGGCGTGGCCGTCGATCCGCTGCTGCCGGAGTTTCCGTTGAAACGCGCCATGGCCGGCGGCCTGAAGATCGAGTACCACCGCGATATCCACCCCGGTGATGTGCTGCAGGCCACGCGCGAACTCTGCGCCATCTACCAGAAAGACGGCTCATCCGGGCCGCTGATCTTCTACGAGATCCTCATGCGCGTGGTGAACGAGCGCGGCGAGCCGGTGGTCACGGAAAAGACCACGAGGATCCTGCGATGAGCACACCAGCCGTACCCGACATCGACACGCTGGAGCCCGGGCAACTGCTGCCCGTGCGCGAGTTTCACGCCGACACCGTGCATCTGTTCCAGTACAACGCCGTGCTGTGGAATTCGCACCGCATCCACTTCGACTACCCGTACGCCCGCGAGGCCGAGGGCTACCCCGCACTGGTCATGGCGGGCCCGCAGCTGGGAGACTGGATGCACCAGTGCGTCACCGACTGGCTTGGCGGCAAGGGCCGCCTGTGCAGCATGGAATACTCCAACCGTCGCGCTGCCTTTGTGGGCGATACGCTGCGATCCACTGGCACGGTACAGGCGGTAGATCGCAGCAGTGGCGAGGTGACGATCGCCGTCGCCATCGTCAACCAGAACGGCGAGGTGCTGGCTCCCGGCACCGCTGTCGCCGTCCTCGCGCCCTGAAACGTATCGTCCCACCCGGAAGAGGAAAGGACCGCCATGAAGTTCGACTACGAGACCGGCATCGTCGTGAACCCGCTCGCCCCCGCCGATTCGCTGGAGGCAAAGCAGCCTTACATCGACAACGGCACCGGCGTACGTGGCAAGGACTGCTATTTCAGCCGCGAGGCCATGCAGCAGGAATGGGATCGGCTCTGGCCGCGTGCCTGGCTGATCGCCGGCGTGAGCTCCGACGCGCCCGCCGAGGGGGATTACTTTCTCTTCGATATCGGCAACGAGTCGATCATCGTGGCCCGCACGGCAAACGGCCTGAAGGCGCACTACAACGTCTGCCCGCACCGCGGCAGCCGCCTGGTACGCGCCGAGCGTGGCAGCCGCGCGCGGTTCATCTGTCCCTTCCACAGCTGGAAGTTCGACCTCGAGGGCAAGCTGCTCGCGATCACGGACCGCGAGACCTTCCGCGAGGAAGTGATCTGCCACGAGCCTGGTCTCACGGCCGTGGCCTGCGAGGAACACGCGGGCATCGTCTTCGTCTCGATGCGCGATGATCCGCCGCCGCTCGTGGAGTGGCTGGGCCTGCCGAAGGGCTACCTCGAGCGCTATCGCATCGACCGGATGAAAGTCGTGCGGCACGTGCGTACCGAGTGGGCCGCCAACTGGAAAGTGGGCGTCGAGGCCTTCTACGAAACCTATCACCTGCACTGCGTGCACCCGGAGACCCGCGGTGTGATGTCCGATCTGCGCGTGCAATGCGATCTCTACCCCAACGGCGCGAGCCGGATGATCGTGCCCATCGGCGAGATGACCCCGCGCATCGCCGATCAGGACACGCTGAACGACGGGTTGCGGATGATGCTGGCCGATGTGGGCCTCGATCCGGGTGCCTTCGAGGGCCGGGCCCGCGAGGTGCGTCCGGCCATACAGCAGGCCAAGCGGGAGCGTGCTTCAAGGCTGGGCCAGGACTACTCGGAATTCGTCGACGGCCAGCTCACCGACAGCTGGGCCACGGGCATCTTCCCGAACGTGCAGATCGGATGTCACCCGGAGGGCGTGTTCCTCATGCGATTCCTCCCGCACGAGACCGATCCCGAGCGTTTCTGGTACGACACCATGACGCTGGTGGCGCCCTGCGATCACCCGGATTACAAGGTGCCGGACTGGATGGGCCTGCCCGAGGGCACCGACACCAGCGGCCGTACGCGGCCCCTGTGCGAGGTGTTCACGCTGGGGCAGGACGGAAACCTCGGACTGGTCCTCGGGCAGGATTCGGAGTTGTTGCCGGTGGTCCAGCGGGGCATGCGCTCGCGGGGATTCAAGCACCAGCTCTGGAGCGAGCAGGAACAGAGACTTCGCCATTTCCACTCGGAACTGGCGCGCTACCTCGAGGGGGAGAAATAACATGCCAAGAGTCCAGGTCCCCGACGACTTCGCCGCCGATCCCTCGAGCTATGTGTGGGGCATGGTCCCCGAGATCGGTGCGGCGGCAGGTGCCTTCAGCCGCGCGGTCTACGAGAACTCGCTGTTGTCGCACCGCGAGATGGAAGCCGGCCGCATGCGCACGGCGCAGATCAACGGCTGCAAGCTCTGCCTCGGCATGCGCGCCGGGCGCGATCTGGCCGGTCACCTCGCGCGCTCGGGTGGCAACCCGGAAAAAGCCGTGAGCGAGCGCGGTGATCCCGCGCCCGATGAGGAGTTCTACGCGCAGGTTGCCAACTGGCGCGCGTGGGCTGGCTTCAGCGCCCGGGAGAAACTGGTGATCGAATACGCCGATCGACTGGGCAGCGCGCCGCAGTCGATGGACGAGGACGAGTCCTTCTGGCAGCAGATGCACGCACACTTCAGCGATGCCGAGATCGTCGACATGACCTTCGGCATCGGCTCGTGGATGGCGCTTGGCCGCCTCACGCACGTCCTGGAACTTGACGGCGTGTGCATGCCGACGATGCCCTCGAGCACCTGACGCAGGCGATGTCGCGGCGGAGCTTCCCTCGCCCCGAAAGGCAGAGCCCGCCGTCTTGCACAACACGCGCGCTTGCCGTCATCCTCCGTCCCGGGCTCGCAGGATGGCGTCCGCCCGTTTCCCGTTGACCCGGCAGCCGAGTACCTATGCCCGCAGCAGCTTTCCCCCCCGATGAAGCAGAGCGCCTCGCCGCACTTCAGGCCTACGAGATCCTCGACACCGACCCGGAAGAGGCTTTCGATGAGCTGACGCGTCTGGCGGCAAAAATCTGCGGCACCCCGATCGTGCTTGTGAGCCTGGTCGACGAGGACCGGCAGTGGTTCAAATCCCGTATGGGGCTCGATGTGGACTCCACGCCGCGCGAGTCCTCGTTCTGTGCACATGCCATCCTCGATCAGCAGCACGTGCTGACGGTTCCCGATGCCAGCAAGGATCCGCGTTTCGCGGACAACCCGCTGGTAACCGGTGACTTCCACCTCCGTTTCTACGCGGGAGCACCGCTGGTCACGCCCACCGGCCATGCGCTCGGCGCCATCTGCGCGATCGACCGCGTGCCGCGGGAGCTCGACCCTGCGCAGCGCGAGGCCTTGCAGATCATCGGCCGCCAGATCATCGCCCAGATGGAGTTGCGCAAAGGGCTGGTGCTGATGCGCAGGCAGGTAGAGCAGGAGATCGCCGGGCGCCGGCAGGCGGAGTCCGCGCGCGAACTGGCCACGGCGGCGGCGCAAGCCCGTTCCGAATTCCTCGCCATGATGAGTCACGAGTTGCGCACGCCCATGAACGGCGTGATCGGCATGGCCGCGCTGATGCAGGGCACCGATCTCGACGACGAGCAGCGCGACTACCTCGAGACCATCCGCCTGAGCGGCGATGCGCTGCTTGCTGTCATCAACGACATTCTCGATTTCTCCCGCATAGATGCGGGCCAGATGCCCATGGAGCAAGTGCCTCTGGAGCCGCGCCGTGTAGCCGACGACGCGCTGGAGATGGTGATCGCGCGGGCGGGTGCCAAGGGGCTCAGGCTGCGCATCCAGTCAGATACCACGGTGCCGCGGCGCGTGCTGGGAGATGCCATGCGCCTGCGGCAGGTGCTGCTCAATCTTCTCGACAACGCCATCAAATTCACCGATGCCGGCGAGGTGCTGCTGCGCATCGGCAGCGCCGGGCCCGACATGCTCCGCATCGACGTAAGCGATACCGGCATCGGCATATCCGAGGCGGGCATCAGCAGGCTGTTCGCGCCTTTCTCGCAGGTCGACCCCTCCATGACCCGCAGCTACGGTGGCACGGGTCTGGGTCTGGTGATCTGCAAGCGCCTCGTGGAGTTGATGGGCGGCCAGATCGGCGTGACAAGCGAGCCTGGACGTGGCACGACATTCCAGTTCACGGTGCGCGCGCCGGCCTGTAGCGAGACCGCCGAGGCGGGTCTGGTCGCGTCGAGGCCTGCAGCTGCAGAACTCGATCGTGGCACTGCGGAGCGTTTCCCCGCCCGCATCCTTCTGGTCGAAGACAACGCCATCAACCAGAAGCTCGCGCTGAAAGTGCTGGAGCGCATGGGCTACCCGGCAGACCTTGCCGGCAACGGCATTGCCGCGCTGCAGGCACTGGAGCGCCAGAGCTACGACATCGTTCTGATGGATATCCACATGCCCCAGATGGACGGGCTCGATGCCACCCGCGAGATCCGTCTGCGCGGCGCAGGCAGCAGTACGTCCCCGTGGATCATCGCCATGACCGCCGACGCGATGCAGGGAGATCGGGAGCGCTGCCTCGACGCCGGCATGAACGACTACATCGCCAAACCCATGCAGTTGCAGGCGGTGCAGGAAGCGATAGCGGCCTGGGGCACGCGCAGCAGGCACCGCGTACGCTGAGGCCTCAGCTCCCGGCTGTGTCGGCGGGGCGTTGATCCGGAACCGCGTCCATGCGTGCCACCAGCATCAGCACGCCAAGGCAGATCAGGAGTGCGGGCATCAGCACGCTCCACGTCAGGTTCTGACCGTCGTGCAGCCACCAGGCCGCGCCTGTGGCCATCATCATCGGGCCGGTCACCACCGAAGATTTGGTGATGCCGTCGCACACCAGTACCGACACTCCGCCTGCGATCAGTCCCACTGCGATCAGCCAGTCCCGGTCTGGAAACAGCTTGAAGTGCACCAGCAGCCAGATCGCACCGATCAGGATCAGGGTGATGGGAAGCGTGGCGTTGCGCATCGTGGCTCCTTGGAGCGGCTGGTGTTGGTATGACCGCACACCTTAGTGGGGCACCCCGCGCGGCTCAAGCCCGCGCGTCATTCCACGCGCAGCATCATCTCGTTGCGCCGGTTCCACGGCAGCGTGAACGGATCGTTGTAGCGTGCGATCTGCGGGGCGGCGGCCGACTCGAGCCCTCTCGCGCGCATCCAGGCCTGCAGCTTTGCGGTCTGCTCGATCATGCCTTTCTGCGTGGTGAAGCCGCTGAAGCGCACGACTGCCACGCGGTGCGCGGGTACTTCGCGAAGCGTGATCAGCGGGTCCTTCGGCCTCGGCAGCGTGGCCAGCGTGTAGCCCGCCGGCATCACGAAGTGCATGCGCCAGCGCTGGCCCTGCGCCTCCATGGTCACGGGCGCCGTCATGGCGATCTTCCGGTTCGCAGCTTCCATGGTGACGGGTGCCGTCATGGCGATCTTCGATGAGGCGCCGCCCTGCGCGATGTTGTCGCCGAAGATGTACTTCGCGATGCGGCGGAAACCTGTACTCCCGGCCGCGTCGAAGTCCCCCTCTACCCAGGTTTCGGCCACGATGAAGCCGGGGTATTCGCGCAGCTCGAAGGGCTTGTCGCTGATCTTCACCGTGAAAGGAGGTTCAGAGACGGCCATGGCGAACTCCGGAGTGGCGAGTAACAGAACGCAGAGGTAAAGCCGGATGAAGCGCCACATGATTGCTCCTGTTGTCGAGTTGTGCGTACGGTCCGGGCGCCTTTGCGGATTGTCTCCGTCATAAAGGCCCGTTACCGATCTTGTCCGCGTGCGCGCGTGTGGTTAGCCTCTCGCGCTTGCCTCCCATCGTCATTCATTTCTCCGGGTACCGCCATGATCCCCAGCCTCTTGCTGCCCCGCGCCCGAGTCGCACTGCTTGCCTGCCTTCTGGCCACCAGCCCGCTGCTCGAAGCCCGCACACCCACGGCCGAGGCGCCGCTGCCGCAGGCACGACCGGAGTCACTGGGGCTCTCTTCCGAGAGGCTCGCCTACATGGGGCAGTACTTCGGCGCGCAGGCCGCTCAGGAGGTCGCTGCGGGCTACGTGATGATGGTGGCGCGTGACGGCAAGCTCGCGTACTCGGCTGCGGTGGGCATGCGTGACCGCGAGCAGAAGCTCCCCATGACGATCGACACGCGATTCCGCATCGCGAGCATGACCAAGCCCGTGACCGCCACGGCCGTGCTGATGCTCTACGAGGAAGCGAAGCTCCAGCTGGACGACCCGGTGGCGCGCTATCTGCCGGAGTTCGCCAACCCGGTGGTCTTTGCAGGTCTGGACGCGCAGGGCAAGCCGAAGACCGAACCTGCGCGCCGTCCCATCACCATCCGGCATCTGCTTACACACACAGGGGGGCTCGGCTACGGCCGGCTCTTCGACAAGGGTTCGCCGAACGCCGAGGCCTGGGGCAACCTCAGCCTCTCCGCCGACGAGACCCTCGAGAAGAAAGTGAAGGATGTCGCGAAGCTCCCGCTCTACACGCAACCGGGCGAGGCCTGGCGCTACAGCGTGTCGAACGATGTGCTCGGGCGCCTTGTCGAGGTGGTGTCCGGGATGCCCTTCGATCAGTTCCTGCAGCAGCGCATTTTCGATCCGCTGCAGATGACGCACACGGGTTTCTTCGTGCCGCCCGAGGCGCAGCCGCTGGTGGCGCGGGTCTACAAACATGACGGCGACGGCAAGTTGATTCCCGGCGACTTCGGGCCTATCGGCGTGCCCACCACCGCGCCGAAGTTCATTTCGGGTGGGGGTGGCCTGATTTCCACCGCGGGTGATTACCTGCGGTTTGCACAGATGCTCGCCAACGGCGGCACTCTGGACGGGCGGCAGTATCTCTCGCCGGTCACGGTGGATCTGATGACCAGCAACCAGGTTGCCGATGACGCGCAGGAGCGCTACTGGGGCGATGACTCAAGAGGCCTCGGTTACGGCCTTGGCGTGGCGCCGCAAATCGATTTCCGCCAGGCACCCTACGCGAACATGGATGGAGATTTTGCCTGGGGCGGCATCCTGGATACGCACTGGGTGGCTAGCCCCCGCACCGGTCTGGTGGCGGTGCTGATGACGCAGATGAACCCGGTGGGAAGCGGCCCTCGCCGCACGGACGGTGATTTCCGCGGGCTGCTGTTCGCGTCTGTCAGGACGTTGCAGGGCGGAGCCGGCGGCGCGCGGCGATGAACGGGTAGAGCAGCAGGGGCGCGGCCAGAATGAGGCCCGCCTTGCCCACTACCTCGAAGACGCCTTCTTCCAGGATCTGGTAGTAGCCCGCCAGTCCGATGCAGGCCCAGGGCAGGGCGCAGACGAGAATGGCGCCCGGCCAGCCGCCGTGGACGCGGAACGGCCGCGCCAGTTCCGGTTCGCGCCAGCGCAGCGCCAGGAACGACAGCAATTCGAGCGACATCATGGCGGCGTACATCGTGACATCGGCGATCGCCAGCGCCTCGAAATCATCGAAGTGGATCACCACTGCCGAGTAGATGATGCCCGAGACAATCAGCGAGACGTAGGGCGCCCCGCGGGAATTCGTGCGGGTGAGGCCATGCGGCAGGTAGCCGTCGAAGCTCATGACGAACGGGACGCGGCTGTAGACCAGCACCAGTGCCGAGTAGAGGCCGATGGCCGAGACCATGCCGCCGGCGGCGATGGCCACGCCGAGCCACGGCCCCACAATCCGGGATGCCGCCACGGACCAGGCGCCGGTGGTCCACTCCACCACCGTGCCGTCCGCGTGGATCGGCGTCCCCACGAGCGACAGCGCGACGATCACCGGAACGATGTAACTCGTCGCTATCACCAGCAGCGCGATCGCAAGCGCCTTCGGGTAGTTCCGGCGCGGATCTTTCATTTCACCGGCGATGGTCGATATCGCATCCCAGCCGAGGTAATTCCACAGCGCGATCGGCACGGCCACCGACAGGGCTGCAGAGAGGGTTGTGCCCGGTGCCACGAAGGGCGTGATCGGGCTGAAGGACACGCCCTCGGTCAGCATCCGGTATATGCCCACCACCACGAGAATGCCGAAGGGCAACAGCACCGCAGTGGCAAAGATCTCGGCCAAGCGCCCGACCGTGCGCGCGCCCCGCAGGTTCAGCAGGACGAAACCCCAGATCATCGTGAGCATCACCAGCCGTCGCAGCGTGGGGTCACCCTCGGCGCCGATTTCCGGCCAGAAGTACGCGAGGTATTCGCAGAACATGGTCGGATACAGGCCGATGTCGATCAGCGTGTAGAGCCACGCCCACCAGCCCTGGCAGTACCCCCCGAAGGGGCCGAGCGCGCGTTTTGCCCAGGTGTAGTAGCCGCCCTCTGCGGGGATCGCGGTGCCGAGTTCGGCGCACACCAGCGCCACAGGCGCGCTCCACAGCAGCGGGGTCAGCACCAGCACCATGATTGCAAGGCCGGCACCGCCCGAGAGGATTTCTTCGAGCGCGTAGGGGCCACCGGCCACGTTGAAGAAAATGATCGCGACGATCGCGGGTAGCGGTAAGTGCCGGGTCATTGTGGGGTGTGGGGGTTGCCCGGCTCGCCGCGGTTGTGAAGGTTGAAGTACAGCACAGGCAGGGCTCGGGCGTCACCGGTCGCGGAGAGATTCGACGGCACCTGAATGCCGGTGCCGATCATCCGCTCCCCGACGACGGTACGCGTGGCCCGGTTCGGTCCGCCTGCCTGTGGTTTACCAGCGACCGTTGCCACGCTGCATGTCCCGTTCGGCAAGGCGGATGGGAAAACGCTCCCGCAGCAGTCGATCCACCGCCGGGTCGATGTAGGGAGGGTAGTGGTTTGCCATGATCCGCCCGAGTGCCTCGCGGGCACGGGCACGGATGTCCGGTGAGCCGGCGGCAGCCCATTCGGTGGGCGTGCTGCGATCGGCCAGCAGCGGGTAGTGGTACTCGCTGCGCATCAGATCGATGGTCTGCTGCTGGCGCAGGAAGTGACCGTCGCCACGCACGGCATCGGCGATCACGTCGAAGGAAAGGGTTTCTTCGTTCACCTCGATACCGCGCACTGCACGCATCACCTGGCCCAGCATCTCGTTGTCGATCACCAGCGCCTCGAGCGAGAGCCCCATCAGGCTCCCGACCATGCCGGCAGACTCCGAGACGTTGTTGCAACCGGCGAGCGCGGCCAGCGCTACTGCGATGCCTTTTTCGTAGCCCGCTTGCGCGTCCGGGCTCTTGGCGTCACTCATCCCCGCGCCCACGGAACTCACCAGCCCGAGTGCATTGATCACCTGCGCCGCGGCCGCGCTCACGATGGCTTCCTCGGCGTTGCCACCCGTGAAACTGCCCGTGCGCAGATCCGAGACAAAGGGCCAGGGGCCCAGGATCACGGGGTGTCCCGGGGCGACGAGATCCACCAGCAACAATCCAGCGATCGCCTCTGCCACGCACTGCACCAGTGCGCCGGCCAGCGCCGCCGGAGCCGTTGCGCCCGATTGCGGCGCCACGACCACCCAGATCGGCCCCCCGAAGGCGACCGACGCCACGCAGACCTCGGAGTTGTCCTCGCCGTAGCGCAGCGGCGAGAGCACGGCGCAGCCGCCGCCGTGGCAGAAGGGGCGCTCGCGGAATTTGCGCTCGCCACCGGCGATCGTGTGCATCATCTCGAGCACCGGCTGCACGTGGGAGGCGTCGTTGAAGCTCAGTTGCACGCACTTGGTGGTGCCCGCAACGCTCGCGTAGGCGGTGTTGATGTCGCAGGCGAGCTGATCCTCGAATTCAGTCGCCACCACGAGGCGCGAGAAGGCGTGGATGTGCTCCATCCGGTCGACGAGGCGGGCGGCGTCGTAAATGTCCTCCAGACGTGAGGGGCGGTACTCGCTCGCGCCGGGGTCGAGCATGTTGACGGCTTCGCCGCCGCCGAAGGTGTAGACGCGGTCGCCTCCCAGTTCGATGTCGTGACGCGGGTCCCTGCCGTGCAGCACGATCTGCTTGGGTGTCCGCGCGATCACGTCTTCCACCAGGCTCCGCGGGAAACACAGGCGTCCCTGCGGATCGAGCCTGCAGCCCTGCGCCAGAGCCCGTTCCCGCAGGATCGGGATGGGGTCTCCCATGCCGATTTCCTCCAGCACGCGGAACACGGTCTCGATGACCTCGCGCACCTCGTGGGTTCGCAGGGGCTTGTAGCTGCCGCCGCTCATCCCCGGCCGTATGGCCGTCGAGGGTGGGGGGTTCGAGTGGCGTGCCAGTCGCCCTTGTCGCATGTGCGTCTCCCGTGTGATGCAAGGGCGAGCATACGGCGGCGGATGCGGGGATCAAAGCCCGACGCAGCCCGGTGCCGGCATCGCGCTTTTGGTCTAAGGTTCCGGCCGACACAGGCTGTACGCGGGATGTTCACACCATGATGCCTTCGCTTGACTCCCTCACGCTTCGCGAGCGTGTGGCGCAGATGCTTCTCGTAGGCTTTCGCGGGTGCCACGCGAGCGAGTGCAGTGCCGTGCTGGACGATATCAGCGGCCTCGGTGCGGGCGGCGTGATCCTCTTCGACCGCGACGTGGCGGATCCCTCGTTGCCGTTGCGCAACGTCGAATCACCCGAGCAATTGCGCGCGCTTGTCGCGGCGTTGCGATCGGCTGCGCGCATACCGTTGCTGGTGGCCATCGATCAGGAAGGCGGCCAGGTGAACCGGCTGAAGACCTCCCGCGGATTTCCGGCGTCGGTCTCGCATGCCGCACTGGGCGGCGCTGAGGGCGTGGAAGGCACACGCGTGGCGGCGACGCTCATTGCCGCGACACTTGACGATGCGGGCATCAACTTCAATCTCGCGCCCGTGGTGGACCTGGACGCGAACCCGGACAACCCGATCATCCGTGCGCGCGAACGCAGTTTCTCGGCCGATCCCGAAGCGGTGGCGCGGCATGCGCGGGCATTTGTCGAAGCCCACCGCGCGCGCGGCGTGATGTGCTGCGTCAAGCATTTTCCCGGGCACGGCAGCGCGGCCGGTGACACGCACGCGGGTTTCGTGGACGTGACAACCACCTGGTCGGAGCGCGAGTTGCTGCCGTTCCGGCGCTTGATCGAATCAGCCGCCTGCGATGCGGTGATGAGCGCGCACGTCTTCAATGCCACCCTTGATTGCGCGCATCCCGCCACGCTTTCTCCGGCGGTGCTCACGGGGCTTCTGCGCGGGCAGTTGGGTTTCGAGGGGCTGATTGTCAGTGACGACATGCAGATGGGTGCGATCGCGTCGCACTACGGGCTGCAGGACGCGGTGGAGCGCGCGGTGTGCGCCGGTGTGGATCTGCTGTGCTTTGGCAACAACCTGCACTTCGATCCGCAGATCGCGCGCAAGGTGGTGGACATTCTCGTGCGTGCGGTAGAGGAGGGGCGTGTTCCGCGCGAGCGTATCGACGAGTCCTGCGCGCGGCTGCTCACATTCAAGTCGAAGCTGTAGAGGCAATCCCGCCTGTCGGGGGCATGGCCCCCTCCTGCATGTCTTGCACCCGCAGCACGATCTTGCCGCGCGTATGCCCGGCTTCCGACAGGCGGTGTGCCTCCGCTGCCTCCGAGAGGTCCATCACACGGATCTCCGGCACGCGCAGCACGCCACGCCCGAATAGCCCGAGCAACTGCTGCAGGCTCGCACCATCGGCGCGGTGGTGCACGAACTCCGCCTTCACGGGCTTGTCTCGCAGGTCGGGGATATCGGGCGGCTCGTTGTTCATGAATGCCACCGCGCCGCCGGGCTTCACCAGCCGCATTGCCGTCTCTATCGCTGCATCCGTGAGGATGCTCTCCAGTACGACGTCCACGCCTTCGGGTTCCTGCGCGCGGATCACGGCGGCGTAATCCTCGCTGCGGTAGTCGATCACCACGTCGGCCCCGAGCGCGCGTACGTAGTCTGCGTTGGCCGCACTTGCCGTGGTGTAGACGCGCGCGCCCAGATGCTTGGCGATGGGAATGGCGATGCTGCCCACGCCGCCGGCGCCCGCCTGCACGAGCACGGTCTGCCCCGGGCCGAGTTGCGCGAATTCCGCAAGCGACTGCCAGGCGGTGAGCGTCACCAGCGGCAAGGAGGCGGCCTGGGCATGGCTCAGCCAGGCGGGTTTGCGTGCGATGGCAGACGCACGGACGGGTGCGTATTCGGCGTAGGTTCCGTGCTGCACCGACCAGGTGAACGAGAGCCCGAACACCTCGTCGCCCACCTGCCAGTCAGTGACAGCACTGCCCACGCGCACGATGCGTCCCGAGAGATCGAAGCCCGGCACCACCGGGAATGTGCGTGGCAGGTACTCCTGCAATTCCCCCGCGCGCAGCCGGCGGTCGATGGGGTTCACGGCGGCGGCTGCCACCTGCACCAGGACTTCGTCGTCCTGCAGCGGCGGAACGGGCAGATCGCCCGATGCGAGAACACCGGGATCGCCGTGATGGTGATAGAAAACAGCCCTCATGTCGGCTCCGCATCTGTGCCTGCCTGTGACGCCGGGAGCATATCAGAGGGCCCCGTGCTATCGTGCCCTCGGTCAACCGGAGCGACGACTGCCCGTGCCCCAGATTCTCCTGCACTCCGGATTCGACCAGATCGGCTTCGTGCTGCTGGTCGCGCTTTTCGCGGTGCTCTCGATTCGCTCCCTGCCTCCTGCCGTGCGTGCGGTTCCTCACCCACGCTGGTCGCTGCCCGTTCTGCTCGCACTTGTGGTCGCCGGACTCGCAGGCTCCTGGCTGAACGGCGAGGCCGAGCGCGGCCGCATCCGCAGCATGCTGCAGGGCGTGGCGCCGGCCTATGCCGAGTCCATGGTCTCGCTCGGCCTGCCGGGACTCGGTCCCGATACGTCCCCTGATGATCCCGCCTACCTCGGCATCATCGACATCCAGAAGCGCTGGCTGGCCAGCAATCCCGCGGCAGCAGACATCTACGTGCTCATGCTGATGCCTGACGGGCGCATCGTGCACATCGTCGATTCCGAGACCGATTTCAACGGGGACGGCCGCTACGAGGGTGAGCGCGAGCAACGCACCCCGATCGGCGCTCCCTACGAGGACGCATCCGGCGAGATCCGCGCCGCGTTTTCCGGCAACGGACGCTTCGGCGACACTCCCTACAGCGATGCGTGGGGCAATTGGGTGAGCGCCTATGTGTGGCTCTGGAACACGGCGCTCAAGGCCCCGATGCTCGTAGGTGTCGATTACCGGGCCGACGCGTGGCTGCGCGCGGTTGCCCTCCAGCGTGCTCTGGTGCTGGCGATTTTCGCGCTGCTCGCTGCAGGCAGTCTTGCGATTGCCCGCGCGGCGCGCATTGCCCGTGCCGAACTCCTCGAGAGCGAGGCCGTCCGCGACACCCTGCGCGAGGAGCGCGTGCGTGCCGACCAGGCGAGCAGGGCGAAATCCGATTTCCTGGCCAGCATGAGCCACGAGATCAGGACGCCGATGAACGGCGTCATCGGCATGCTCGAACTCATGCGATCGGACCGGCGAGCTGATGAACTGCGCGCAGAAATCGACGTGATCTACGGCTCTGCCCGTTCGCTCCTCGACATCCTGAACGAGGTGCTCGATTTCTCGAAGATAGAGGCCGGAAAACTCGAGATCGAACTGCTGCCGGTATTCCTGCCCACGCTGCTCGACGAAATAACACGGCTTCATGTGCCGGTGATCCGTTCCCGCGGCCTCACGCTCGGCAGCCGCATCGATCCTGCGGCGCAGCGCACCTTCCTCCTCGACCCCCTGCGCCTGCGCCAGGTGTTGAACAACCTTCTGAGCAACGCGATCAAGTTCACTTCTCAGGGATCGGTCGAACTGCGCGCACAGCTGCTCGAGGGCGAGGAGGGTGCCGGGCCGCGTTTGCGCATCGAGGTGAAGGACACCGGCATCGGCATCCCCGAGGAAAAGCGCGCTCTCGTATTCCACGCCTTCACCCAGGCCGATCAGTCGACCTCGCGTCGCCACGGTGGCAGCGGGCTCGGGCTCACCATCAGCGAGCGGCTGGTGCAATTGATGGGCGGCCGGATCGGGCTCGAAAGCCTTGCAGGTGCGGGCAGCATCTTCTGGTTCGAGTTGCCCGCGCATGCCGTCGATGTCGAACCCGTCCCCTCGTCCTCCCTGCGTGGGCCTCCCGTGCCGCCTGTCTGGTCCGCTGCGGCCATATCGGCGCCCGGTGATACCGTGCCCGGCCCGACCGCCGCGGACCTTCTTGTCGTCGAGGACAACACGGTCAACCAGCTCGTCATCGTCGGCATGCTCAAGCGCATGGGCTATACCCACGAGATTGCCGCCGACGGTGTACAGGCGCTCGATCGACTGGCGAACCGGAGCTATCGCGCCGTGCTCATGGACGTACATCTTCCGCTGCTCGATGGTCTGGAAGTGACGCGGCGCTTCCGCGAGACAGAGGCTGCTTCGTCGCGGCTCCCTGTCATAGCACTGACCGCCAATGCGCAACCCAGCGATCGCGAAGACTGCCTGGCCGCCGGCATGGACGACTTCCTCGACAAGCCGATCGATATCGGCGCGCTGCAACAGATGCTCACCCGCTGGCTTGGCGGGCAGGAGGAGTGAAGCTGTGATACATGTCGAAAAACTGGCCAAGCGCTATGGCGATGTCACGGTGCTGAGTGACATCAGCACGCACATTGCGCGCGGCGAGGTCATCTCCGTGATCGGCCCCTCGGGCACGGGCAAGAGTACCTTCCTGCGCTGTCTGAACCTGCTCGAGGAGCCGAGTGCCGGCAGCATCAGCATCGATGGCATCGATGCGCTCGCGCCGGGCGCAGATGTGCCGCGGCTGCGCCAGAAAATGAACATGGTCTTCCAGTCGTTCAATCTCTTCGCGCATCTCTGCGTGCTGGACAACCTCACGCTCGCACCGATTCGCCTGAAGGGCATGTCGCGCGCCGAGGCCGAGGCCAAGTCGCTGGATCTGCTCCGCATGGTGGGCCTCTCGGCGCGTGCACATGCGTTCCCCGACGAACTGTCGGGCGGCCAGAAGCAGCGCGTGGCGATTGCCCGCTGCCTCGCGATGGAGCCGGAGGTGATCCTCTTCGACGAGCCCACCTCGGCGCTCGATCCCACGATGGTGAGCGAGGTGCTGTCGGTGATCCGGCGCCTTGCACGCGAGGGCATGACGATGATCATCGTCACCCACGAGATGGACTTCGCCCGCGATGTCTCCAACCGCGTGTTCTACATGGACGAGGGCCTGATTTACGAGGAAGGCACGCCGGAGCAGATCTTCGGCAACCCGCAGCGCCCGCGCACGCGCGCTTTCATCAACCGCGTGCGCAGTTACGGCCACCGCATCGCCACCGCGGATTTCGATCCCTACGCGATGAACGCCGAGATCGAGGCCTTCTGCGAGAAGCATCTGCTGTCGCATGACACCCGGCACAACCTGCTCCTGCTTACCGAGGAAGTGCTGCAGTTGCACATGCCTTCCATCGGCAAGGGCGAAATCGGCATCACGGTCGACTACGCCGAAAAAACCGGCGAACTCAGCCTCACGGTCGACAGCCCGGCAGGGGTGGGAAATGTGCTCGAGACGGGCGCAGCGGAGGACGACTTCGCGCTGCTTCTGGTGCGCAACTACGCGCGGCGCATCGACTACCACGTGGCCGATGGTCGCGGACTGCTTGAACTGGCCGTGAAGCGCGCCTGACGGGCGCCTTCCCGGGCGCAATCCCCCTTCGCATGCGCTGCTGCGCTCAGGAGTTTCTCATGTCCGCGCAAGGCGTCGATTTCCCCGCAGCCCTGAAGGCATTCCTCGCAGACGGCGCGCTGCGTGTCCCGGGCCTCGTGCCGCCGGCCTTGCTGGCGGCCATAAACGCGTTGATGCGCGAGCGTGCTGCGCGTGTGATGCAGGCCCTTGGCGACAAGCCCATCGGCATCGGCAGCCGCGAGGGTTACCACGAGCTCGTACAGCGCTCGCCGGGGCGTTTCGACGTGCCCTTTTCCGAACAGGATCTGGTGCCGCTGTTCGGCCCGGACGGCTCGCTCTCCGCGGCCTTGCCGTGGATGGAGATGGTGCATGGCGTGCTCGGTCCGGACGCGCGCCCCGCCTTTTGCGGTGTCGTGTTCTCGCGGCCGGGTTCTCCGGCGCAGCAGTGGCACATCGACTCCCCGCACGAGGGGCCGGAATTCCGCCCCGCGCACGCGCTGAATGTGATGCTCGCCCTCGCGGACATCCCGCTCGCCGCGGGGCCCACGCAACTCGCTGCCGGCACGCACCGTCTGACGAATCACCATGCGCGCCCCGAACTCGATCACGACGATCTGGTCTACCAGACTGCGGCCGAACTCACGCCCGCAGACATCATGGGCGATCCTTCCCGGGAGGCGCCGTTGCCCGAGCCGATGGCAGCGGGTGACGTCCTTTTCTTCGACGACCGCCTCCTTCACCGCGGGCTCGGCAACACCAGCACTTCCGAACGCTGGATCGCCTACTTCGCGTATCTGCGCCCGCGCCCGGGTCTGGAAGCGGTTGCCGATACGCACTTCGAGGCTACGCGTTCGTTGTTCGACTGAGTCCGTTCGCGGGCATGGCCCGCTCCTACGGAGGAGGCGCGGGCGTGATCTGCTACCGGCTCCTGCGGCGGCCTTCGACCAGCGAATAGACCGCAGGCACCACGACGAGCGTGAGCAGCGTTGAACTCACCATGCCCCCGATCACCGCCACCGCCAGCGGGCCGTTGGTGTCGGAGCCTGCGCCAAGTCCGATGGCGGCGGGCAGCATCGCCAGGATGATCGTGAGCGATGTCATGACCACCGGCCGCATCCGCACCGGGCAGGCCGCGAGCAGCGCAGCATCCACCGCCTGACCGCGGGCGCGGAGCTGGTTGGTGAGATCGATCAGCAGGATCGAGTTTTTGGCCACCAGGCCCACGAGCAGCACCAGTCCGATCATCGAGAAAGAGTTGATCGTGTGCCCGAATACCCACAGCGCGAAGACGCCGCCCACGATCGCCAGAGGCTGCGCGAGCATCACGATCAGCGGCTGCACGAAGGAATTGAACTGGCTCGCAAGCACCATGTAGACCAGCACGATCGCCGTGACGAAGGTCATCAGCATGTAGCCCGCGGTCTTCTGGAATTCCTCCGCGCGCCCGGCGAGCTGCACGTGATAGCCGGGCTTCATGATGCCGGCGGCTATCGCCAGCACGCGTGCGCCGGCCTCGGATTCCGCGCTGGTCGGCGCGGTATAGAAATTGGCCGCGTACTGCAGGTCGTAGCGCGAGATCACCGCAGGCCCCACCACCGGGCGCAGCGTGGCGACGCTGTCCATCCGGATCATCTCCCCGCCGCGTGTGCGCAACCAGATACGGCCCAGATCCTCGGGGCGGGTGAGCTGGCCCTCGGCGGCCTTGAGACGGATGTGATAGCGCTCGCCATCGCCGGGTTCGTCGTTGAAATCCGCGATATCCCAGCCGCCGGCGAGCGTGCCCAGAGTCACCGCCACATCCCGGCCGGAGAGGCCCGCTGCCGCGAGCTGTTCCCGATCGACCACCAGCTCCAGTTGCGGCAGCGCGAGCTGCAGGTCCAGATCGAGTCCGCCCAGCGTGCCCTCCTGCACCAGCCGGGCGCGCAGCGTCTGCGCGAGCCTCGCCACCTCGCCCAGTTCCGGGCCCAGCAGCACGAAGTGCAGCGGTTCGCCACGCATGCCGCCGATGGGCGAGGACGGCGAGGGAAATGCGAGTACGCCGGGTATGTCGGCGAAGAGCCCCTGCAGCCGCTCTATCACCTGTGCTTGGCTCGCCTTGCGCTCGTGCCACGGCAGCAGGTGCACGATCATCGCGGCCTCGCTCACCTGGCCGGCCTCGGCCTGGCCGATGGTGCTGAAGTAGCCATCGATTTCCGGCTGCCGCGCCATCACCGCCTCGATCTGCGACAGTCGCTCTGCGGTCTTGTCGATAGATGAACCGAGCGGCACCTTCACGGTGACCAGGAAGTAGCCATCGTCCTGTACCGGGAAGAAGCCCTTTCCGATATGGCCGAATATCCAGCCGCTGGAGAGCACCACCACGCCCGTGAACGCAACCACCGACCAGCGCATGCGCAGCGCGAACGCGAGCAGTTGCGCGTAGGACGATTCCATCCGCGCAAGCGCCGCGCCGAGGCGCTGCCCCAGACGTCCCTCGCGCTCGCCGGGACGCAGGAATCTCGAGCAGAGCATGGGTGTGAGCGTGAGCGAAACCAGCAGCGAGGCCAGCACGCCCACCGTCACCACCACCGCAAAGGCCTTGAAGAGCCGCGCCACCATGCCTTCCATGAAGACCAGCGGTGCAAAGATCGAGACCAGCGTTACGGAGGCCGCGATCACCGCGAACACCACCTCCTGCGAGCCCTCGAGCGTTGCCTGCAGGATGCTCGTGCCCCTTTCCTCCGCATGCCGGTAGATGCTCTCCAGCACCACGATGGCGTCGTCCACCACCACGCCGATCAGCAGCAGCAGACCGAGCAGCGTCATGGTGTTGAAGGTGTAACCGAGCGAGTCGATGGCGGCTACCGCCGCGAGCAGCGACACCGGTATCGCCGCGGCCACGATCAGCGTCGAGCGCAGGTTGCGCAGGAACAGCAGCACTACCAGTGCGGTGAGCACGGTGCCGAGCAGGATGTGCTCCTCCAGCGAGGCCACGATCTGTTCGATCAGTTCTCCCTCGTTGTGCACGATCTCGATCGCGAGCCCGGCGGGCAGTGATGGCCGCAACTCCTCGGCAAGGCGGCGCTTCACCTCGTTCACGATGCTCACGGAATTGGCGCCCTGCACCTTCACGATGCCGATGGCAACCGTGGGCTTGCCGTTGTAGCGCGCCGCGAGCCGTGGATCGGCCACGCCATCCTCCACCCGCGCCACGTCTCCCAGCCGTATCGGTGCGCCGTCGCGGTGCGCCAGGATCATGCCTGCGAGTGCGTCGATGTCGTGGAATTCCAGATCCGCTTTCAGCAACTCCTCCGAGGATCCCGTGACAAGGAACCCGCCGGGAAGGCGCACGTGCTCGCGCTGGAAAGCCGCCTGCACGTCCTGCAGCGTGATGCCGAAGGCGGCCATGCGGTCGAGTTCGACCTCCACGCGGATGGTGCGCCGCCGCTCGCCCCCGATCCGGACTTCGCCCACGCCTGGCACGGTCTCGAAGCGCTTCTTCAGTGTGTTGGCGGCGTAGACGTTCAGTTGCTGCAGCGTGCGATCGCCGCTCAGCGTGAGCCACATGAGCGGGTAGCCGCCCACCTCGATCTTGGCCAACACCGGCGGGTCGGTGCCGTCGGGCAGGCGCGGCAGCACCTGGTTGATCTTGGCTTGCACCTCGTTGAAGGCGACGTCGAGGTCCTTGTCGAGCGCGAACTTCACGCGGATCAGCGACATGTCGGGGGCGGAGATCGACTGCACGTGCTCGATGCCTGCCACGCCGTTCACGGCTTTTTCGAGGGTGTTGGTGATGCTCGCGTCGATGATCTCGGGATTGGCGCCGGGCAGGCGCGTCAACACCGAGAGCATGGGGAATTCGGCTTCCGGAAAACGGTCCACGCCGATGCGGTTGAAACTCACCACGCCGAAGAGCACCAGCACCGCGGAAAGCATGTACGCCAGGACGTGCCGGCGTACCGATAGTTCCGGCAGGTTCACGGAGCGGGCCCGGCGATGCGCGTTGCGGCACCGTCGCTCAGGTAGGCCGCGCCCTCGGTGGCGACGCGCTCGCCGCTGCTGAGGCCCTTGAGGATCTCGATCCACTCACCGCTGCGCTCTCCCACCTCGAGTACGCGCTGCGAGGCCTTGCCGCCGTCGATCACGTAGGCCACCGTTCCCGCAGGACGACGCACCACGCTTTGTGCGGGCACCACCACCGCGCCCTGATGCATCGCCACCTGCACCCGGCCGCGCACGGTTGCCTCCGGTCTCCAGCCCGCAGCATCGGAGAGATCCACGATGGCCCACACGGCACGATTTGCCGCGCCTACGGTGGGACGCAGTTCCGTGACCGTGCCGTGCGCCGTCTGGCCAGGCAGCAGCGGCGAATCGAGATCCACTGGCTGGCCTGGCGCCAGCAAGGCGGCTTGCTGTTCGGGGAAGGGCAGCAACGCACGCAGCCCGCCGCTGGTGGCGATGGCAAAGAGCGGCTCGCCGCGTTTGACGTAGTCTCCCGCCGAGACAAGCCGCTTCTGGATGCGTCCGGCGAGCGGCGCGCGGACCTCGGTGCGTGCGCGCATGTCGCGTGCGATCCGCACGCGCGACTCCGCGACGTCGCGTTGCGCCGCAAGCGCAAGGCGTTGCGCCTCGGCATCGTCCATCTGCTCGCGGGAGACCGAGCCTTTTGCGTGGAGTTCGCGCAGCCGGGCGCTGCGGCGTTCCTCGTTCGCGAGCAAAGCCACGAGCCGCGCGGCCTCGGCGCTTGCCGCGCGCAGTTCGAGTTCGGGTGCGGTCGCGTCCAGCGAGGCGAGCCTCTGGCCGGCGCTCACGGCCTCGCCTTCGTCCACCGCAAGCTCCAGCACGCGGCCGTCGATCTCGGCTGCCACCAGCGGTGCGGCGCTGCTCTCGAGACGCCCCGTGGATTGCAGCGTGACCGGGAGGTCGCGCGTCTCGGCGAGTGCGGTGCCCACAAGAGTCGCGGGGGCTGCGGCGGGCGTTGCCTCCTTTTCCGGGGAGCAGGAACAAAGAAGCGGCACCAGCAGCCAGCAGGCAATGCGTAGTGGCGCGGGTAGAGCAGGAGTGGGCATCTGCGAGGCTTCCGTTAAGGCGCGGGCAGGCTACGCGTACGACGGAGCCGGGCGGGCAGGGCGAACAGCACACGCAAGCCTAACGAGCGCTTTCCGGCGCCGTCAAATTCGGGGGCTTGCCCCCCGCACACAAGGCGGAGCAACATCAGCGGTACTTCATCCGGAGATGCCCCCATGCGTCCATTCCTGTCCGGTGCCTGCCTCTGCGCCGTATTGCTGGCGGTCGCGCCGTCTGGAGGTGCGCAAGACTGGAAGTCCGCGCTGAAGCAGATGGGTGGAAGCACCTCCGGCAGCAAGGGCTCGCAGTCGGCTTTGTCGCAGAGCGACATGAGCGGCGGTCTGAAAGAGGCGCTCGCGCTGGGCTCGGAGCGCGCGATCAAGGGGCTGTCCCGCAGCGGCGGTTTTCTCGACGACAAGAACGTGCGCATCCCGCTTCCCGGCAGTCTGCGCAAGATGGAGAGCAGCCTGCGCATGCTGGGCCAGGGCAAGGCGGTGGACGAGTTCCTCCAGACGGCGAACCGCGCCGCGGAGCAGGCAATCCCCAAGGCAGCGCCCATTGTGGGCGATGCCATCCGCGGCATGAGTTTCAGCGATGCGCGCCAGATACTCTCCGGCCCCGACGACTCGGCCACGCGGTATTTCCGCGACAAGACCTCCGGCGCGCTTGGCCGCGCGCTGCTGCCTATCGTGAGCGGTGCCACCGACAAGGCGGGCGTGACACGCGCCTACAAGAACATGATCGAGAAGGCAGGCCCTGCCGCGTCGATGCTCGGCGATGATCTCGACGTCGATGAGTACATCACCGGGAAGACCCTCGACGGGCTCTTTCTGAAGCTCGCGGAAGAAGAGAAATCCATCCGCCACGATCCGGTGGCGCGCAGCACCGACCTGCTGCGCAAGGTCTTCGGTTCCTGAGCCCGCTGACCTGCTTCACAGCTTGTTGACTGCATTGTGACGATGGGTGCTATGCTCGGCCTGCCTTTTCCCAACAAGAGGAGAGTTATCTCATGCAACGTGTAACTGCGATCCTGACCACGGCACTTCTGGCTGCCGGCCTTGCAGCCTGCGGTGGCAAGAAAGAAGAAGCCGCCGCTCCCGCTGCGCCCGCCGCTGTAGAAGCTCCGGCCGTCGAAGCTGCTCCTGCCGCTGAAGTCGCACCGGCTGTCGATGCCGCCGCTGCCGATGCCGGCGCAGCAGTAGAAGGTGCCGCCGACGCAGCCACTGATGCAGCCGGTGATGCTGCCGCTGCTGCTGGCGACGCCGCTACCGCCGCTGGTGATGCCGCTGCCACCGCAGCCGGTGACGCCGCTGCTGCTGTAGGCGATGCCGTAGACGCCGCTGCCGACAAGGCGAAGGAACTGACCCCGCCCGCTCCGCAGTGAGGCTTGGCGGCCTCGCGCCGCAACGCCGCTGAAAAACCCGGTTCCGCAAGGAGCCGGGTTTTTTTGTGCCTGGATTCCATCGCGATGCCGCACCCTGTGACGAGATTGCGGTGATGGATCTCGCGGATGCAGGCAGTCCCGGCACAAGGATGTGCCGAAGCGGAATCAGCTGGCGGGGAGGGGCTTCGGGCTGAAGCGCGGGCCGTGGCCCGCTCCTACAGGGCGGCGCGTACCTTCGGCAGCACGTGCTTGGCCATGTACTCGATGCGGCGCTGCCCCGAGGCGATCGATTCCCCGGGGAACTGTGCCCAGAAATGCACGTCCTTGACTTGCGGGTAGGCGCGCAGGAGTTCGGTCAGCTTGGTCACGGCCGTCTCGCCGTCCCACAGTTCGTAGAGGCCCTGCGCAATCGCAGTGGGCGCATCGGGGAAGCGGGGCACGCTCTCGGGCGGGCCAAAGGCGCCCCAGGTGATGTACTGGTTTGCCTGATAGAGGACGTGCGGACCAACGATGGCCGCCTCGCGCTCGGGATCTTCGGAGATGATCGCCCAATGGCCCGCGATGATCGTGCCGCTGTCTGCTGCGCGGCCGTTTTTCTCGAGGCAATTCAAGTAGACGTCGTGTCCGATGCCGCCGGTGGAGAGGAATCCGTCGGCGATGCGCGAGGCGCGGTCGATGGCGGGTTCCGCCATGCCGCCCAGGTACAGTTTGGGCGTGTGCTGTGGCGCTGGCGTGATGCGCAGATCGCCCACCTTGAAGCGCTTGCCTTCGAAGTTGATCGCCTCGCCCGACCATGCCTTGCGGATGATCGCCATCGATTCCTCCACGAGACTCGGGCGGTGCTTGAGTTCGCGGCCGAATTCCGCGAACTCGTCGGCGCGGTAACCGATGCCCACGCCCAGATCGAAACGCCCGCCGGTCAGCAGCGAGAGCGTGGCGGCGTCTTCGGCGATGCGCACGGGATTGTGGAGGGGCAGGATCATCAGGTTGGTGCCGATGCGCATGCGCTTGGTGCGTGCGCCGATCGCAGCCGCGATTACCAGCGGCGAGGGCGTGTAGCCGTCGTCGCAGAAGTGGTGCTCGGTGAGCCACACCGAATCGAAGCCGAGCGACTCGGCCTCTGCGATCTGGTCGAGCGAGTCGGCATACATCTGCTCGAAAGGCACCGTCCAGGGGGCGGGGTTGCGGAAGTCGTACCAGAGGCCGAAGTTCACGTGACGGGTCATGATGCGGCTCCGAGGCTCAGGCGATGGTGGAGAGGAAGTCGAGCAGCACCTGACGATAGCGCGGCCCCTCCTCGATGAAGGGCGCGTGCCCGCTCTCGGCGAACTCCGCCACAGTGCCATGGCGCGCGATGGTGCCGGCCAGGCGGCAGATATCGGGTGGCACAACGACGTCCTTGCCGCCCACGATCGACAGCACGGGTGCATCGAGCGCGGCAAGCATGGCGCGCTGCTCGAGTGCGTCGAGATCCGCCAGCGCCACGTCGGCCGAAGGAGCGGACTGCATGAAGATCGACCACATCCAGTTTTCCATGGCGGGCGTCTGCGGGATCGCACACACCGCCTTGGTGAGGTTGTAGAGGAAATTCGCACGGTCTTCGCGCAGCGCCGCCACGGTTTGCGCTGTGCTGCCGGGCGGGTTGCCCATGGTGAAGTCCTGGGCCTGCGTGTAGCGCGGGGATGCGCCCGCGGTGAGCACAACACCTGCACAGCCCGAACCCAGCGTGGCCGCCGCCTCGACGGCGATGGCGCCACCGAGCGACCAGCCGTTCAGCACTGCCCGCTCGATCCCGAGGTGCGCGAGCAGCGCCACGGCGTCACGCGCGGAGGAGGCGATGCTCACCTCGTTGAAGTCCTTGTCGGAGGATCCGCAGCCGCGCTGGTCGTAGCTCACAACCGCGTGTCCGGCGGCCTGCAGCGCCACCAGCGTGGTGTCCCACACGCGGCAGCTCATGCCCCAGCCGTGGATCAGCATCACCGGCACCTTGCTGCCGGGGTAGTACTCGAAATAAATGCGACGTGCGTCTTCGGTGTTCAGGTAGGCCATGTGCGTGCTCCTGTCTCAGGCCGACGCGGGCGGCGTCATCTGCGCGCCCGGGATCGGGTTGAAGTAGTGGATCTTCACGTCGCGCTGCAGGATGCGCCACACGCCGTTACGGCGCTGGAAATGATCCTTGTACGTGGCGCTGATCATCTGCACCACGTCATCACGCGTGGCCCCCATGCAGTCGACGTCGCACACGCCGTGCGCGTTGTCGGCGTCGGCGAACTGCACGCGCAGGTTGCTGGTGAGGTGATGCGACTCACGCCAGACAGGCCAGAGCACGTCCTTCACCGCTGTCGTGATGCCGGCGTGGCCGTGGAAGCTGCCGAAGGGCGGGCCGATGTTCCACACGCAATCATCCCACCAGATGGCGAGGAAACTGTCCCAGTCGAGGTTGTCGAAGCCCTGGCAGTAATCGGTCACGAGATCGCGCATCGCGTTGCGGCTTTCCAGCTGGTCGATGCGCGCGAGCAATTGCTGGATGAGAGCGTCGTCTGCCATGGGGCTTCTCCGGTGTTATGCGTTGTTCAGAGGTTGCCGACGTCAAGCTCGATGGAGCTTGCCAGCTTGCGCTCGGCGGCTGCAATGAGTTCGGGCAGGTGGTAGCTCGGAAAGAGTCCTTCTGTCCCCTTGCGATCGCGGAGCACTTCCTTGGCGACACCGAATTTGTGTACTTCGGTGGGGCCGTCGACGATGCCCATCTCGGGTACCACCTGCCAGAGCGCAAGGAGCGGTGTCTCGTTGGACAGACCGAGCGAGCCGTGCAGGTGCAGCGCGCGATAGACAACGTCGCGCAGCACCGTGGGCATGCAGGATTTCACCGCGGCGATCTCGCGGCGCACTTCACGCGTGTAGGCCTGATGCTTGTCGATCATCCATGCGGCATAGAGCACGTGCAGGCGGAACTGCGTGATCTGGATGTAGGAGTCGGCGATCTTCTCCTGCGTGAGCTGCTTCTGCGAGAGGAGCTCGCCCTTGGTGCGGCGGCTCAGTGCCCGCTCGCACATCATGTCGAGCGCGCGCTTCAACTGCCCCACGGTGCGCATCGCATGGTGGATGCGGCCGCCGCCAAGGCGCGACTGCGCCACCTCGAAGCCCTGGCCGGGATTGCCGAGGATGTTTTCTTTGGGTACGCGGCAGTTGGTGAAGCGCAGATACCCGTGCACGCCCTCGCCGATCTCCTCCATGATGGTCGACGAGACGTTGCGCACGACCTCGAGCCCCGGCGCGTCGCGATCGACGATCAGGATGGACGCGCCCTTGTGGATCGGCACCGTGGTGTCGGTCACGACAACCACCAGCAGGAAGCGCGAGAAGTCCGCGTGCGAGGCGTACCACTTCTCCCCGTTGATCACCCATTCGTCACCGACCAGTTCGGCGCGGCAGGTGAATTCCGCGGGATCGGCGCCCGCGTGCGGCTCCGTCATGGAGTAGCAGGAGGCGATCTCGCCGGCGAGCAGCGGCTCCAGATAGCGCTTTTTCTGTTCCGGCGAGCCGAAGCGCGCGAGGATCTCGGCGTTGCCGGTGTCGGGGGCCTGGGAGCCGAAGACGGTGGGCGCGAAACGGCTGCGGCCGAGGATCTCGTTCATCAGGCCGAGCTTGACCTGTCCGTAGCCCTTCCCGCCGAGTTCAGGGCCGAGGTGGCAGGCCCAGAGGCCTTCTTTCTGAACGATCTTCTTCAAGGGCGCCATCGCGTGGGCCGGGCCGCGGCGTGCCGGATCGAAGGGGTCGGAGGGGCCGCGGAAGACGAGGTCCAGAGGTTCGATCTCTTCGCGGACGAAGCCGTCCATCCAATCGAGTTTTTTCTGGAAATCGGGGTCGGTCTCAAAGTCCCATGCCATCGTGTGTACATCCTGACTGCTGGAGAGTGTGGGCCCCGCGCACTTGCGGGACCGGAGCCTCGCGATTATCTTGGCGCCGCCGCCGGAAGGCAACGCGCGCGTGATGCGATTGCAGCCTGCGCGTACAGAAATCCGCGCCTCCCCGGCGCATTTGAACGCCCGCTCCCGCGGGTCACCACATCGATGGAATTTTCATGAGCAGACGCTGGATCGTGACGGGCGGGTCCCGGGGTGTTGGGCTTGCGGTAGCCAAGGCGGCGGCAAGCCGCGGAGACCGCGTGGCGGTGTTTGCACGCAAGATCGACCAGGCCGCGCTCGCGGCGGAGCTTGGCCCGCAGTGCCTGGCCATTCCCACCGATATCAGCGACCGCGCATCGGTAGACGCGTCCGTGGCGCGCGTGATCGAGGCCTGGGACGGCGTGGACGTGCTGGTGAACAACGCTGGCCTGCACCGCGGCGGCAAGCTCACACGCCTGGACATGGCCGACTGGGACGCAGTGCTCGCCACCAACCTCTCGGGTCCGATGTACTGCACGCGCACGGTGCTGCCGCACATGCAGGCGGGCGCGTCCATCGTCAACGTGGGCGCCGTGGTGGGTTTCCGCGGTTTCCCCGGCGACAGCGCCTATGGAGCCTCCAAGGCGGGCCTTGCCGGCCTCACCAAGGTGCTGGCCATAGAACTCGCGGCCAAGCAGATACGCGTGAATCTGGTGCTGCCTGGCCTCGTGATCACCGAAATGACCTCGGCGCTGGATGAGCGAGCCCGTGAGCGTCTCGTTGCCGACATCCCGCTGCGCCGCACCGGCACAGAGGAAGAGATCGCCGAGGTGATCTGGTGGGTTGCAGGCTCCACCTACATGACCGGCGCCGTGATCCCCACCGATGGCGGATTGATGGCCGCGCTATGAGCAGTACCGACAGCGCGCTCTCGGCGTGGCTCGACACGCACCTCGGGCTGCAGGATGTGGTGCCCGGGCCGCGGCTCGGTGGCGGCAATTCCAACGTCACGCAGTTGCTCGACTACCGCGACGGCCGGCTGGTGCTGCGCCGCCCGCCCGATGCCGCGCTCTCGGCGAGTGCCGCGAACGGCGTGCGCCGCGAGCACCGCATGTTGCAGGCCCTGCACGGGCGTGCGCGCGTGCCGCGGGCGCTCGGATTTTGTGATGACACCAGCGTGATCGGCCAGCCCTTCCTGGTGGTGGAGCACATCGATGCCGTGTCCATCACCACCGAACTGCCCGAAGCCTATCCGCGTGAGCCCGGCACACTTCGCGCGCTCGGAGAGGAACTGGTGGATGCCATCGGCGCGGTGCATGCGCTCGACTGGCGCGAGCTGGGCATCGAGGCGCCGGCGGGTGCCGATGCCTACGTGCCCAAGCAGATCGAGCGCTGGCTGAAGGCGCGCGCGGCGGAATCCGTGCGCGAGCTTCCGCTGGTGGAGGAAGTGGGCCGCTGGCTGCTCGCGAAGCTGCCCGCGCAACGCCCCGTGGCCGTGACGCACGGTGACTTCCACCTCGACAACACGCTATTCCAGCGCACGCGCCCCGCGCTTGCCTGCATCATCGACTGGGAGCTCGCCACGGTGGGCGATCCGCTCACGGACCTCGGGCTGATGCTCGCCTTCTGGGGCCCGCGGCTGGTCGAGGCGCCCGGATTCGATTTCGTGCAGCAGGTGACGCGTCAGGGTGTTGCGTCGCCCTCGCGCGCGGAACTCGCCGCACGCTGGTCCCGCGTGAGCGGCATCGCCTCTGATGACATCGATTACTACACCGTGTTCGCGCTCTGGCGCCTTGCGTCCATCGTCGAGGGCGCCTGGGTCCTGAACCGCAAGGGCCTGGTCGACAGCGACTACTCGCGCCGCCTCGAGCACGATGTGCCCAGCATGTTGCAGGAAGCGGCGATCATCGCCGGCCTGCGTTGAACCCCCGCGGAGCCACGCCCATGCAGTCGACGATGATGGACCTGCCGCTCTCCACGCAGATGATCTTCCGCCATGGCGCGCGTCTGCACGGCGGGAGTGCGGTGCGCAGCTTCGATGGCGAACGCATCGGGATCACGCTGTTCGAAGACGTGGCACGGCGTGCGGAATCGCTGGCAAGTGCGCTCTCGGCGCTGGGCGTTGCGCGCGGCGAACGCGTCGCGACCTTCTGCTGGAACCACTGCCAGCACCTCGAGGCCTACCTTGCCGTGCCCGCCATGGGCGCGGTGCTGCACACGCTGAACATCCGCCTGTTCCCCGAGCAGGTGGCGAAGATCATGGCGCACGCCGATGACCGCGTGCTGATCGCCGACGCCTCGCTGCTGCCGCAACTCGCGCCGCATCTTGGGCAGGTGCCCGGGCTGAAGCACGTGATCCTGGTAGGCGAGGGCGCAGTGGAAGTGCCGACATCGACGGGCGTGTCGGACTATGAGGCGCTGCTCGCCGCGCACGCGGGCGCTTTCGCGTGGCCCGAACTGCAGGAGCGCGATGCCGCGGTGGTCTGCTACACCACCGGCACCACGGGTGATCCCAAAGGCATCGTCTACAGCCATCGCAGCATTTTCCTGCACACGCTGGCCACGCTGGGCCGAGACACCTTCGGCATCGGGCAGGATGACCGCATCCTGCTGCTGCCCTCGATGTTCCACGCCAATGCCTGGGGGCTGCCCTTCTCGGCGTGGTTCTCGGGTGCGGATCTCATCATGCCGGGGCCGAACCTCAAGGCCGCGCACATCCGCGCGATGGTGCGGCAGGCACGCCCCACCATCACCGCGCTGGTGCCCACGCTGGCGAACGATCTGCTGCAGGCCGATCTCGAGGATCCCGTGGACATGTCCAGCTTCCGCGCGATCATCGCCGGCGGCTCGCCCGTGTCGCCTGCGCTGATCAGCCGCGTGCGCGAGCGCTGGGGCGTACCCATGCTGCAGGGTTGGGGCATGACGGAAACAAGCCCCATGTGCTGTGTGTCGATTCCGCCGCGCGACACCGCGCCCGAGGACGAGCCCGTGTGGCGCGCCAAGAGCGGCCGCCCGGTGCCGGGCATGCAGGTGCGACTGGTGGACGAACAAGGCAATGCGACGGCGGAAGACGGCCACACCGTGGGCGAGTTGCAACTGCGCGGGCCGTGGGTCACCGGTGGCTACCACAAGGGTGCATCGACCGATGCCTTCACCGATGACGGCTGGCTGCGTACCGGTGACGTGGGCACCATCGACACGCGTGGCTATGTGCAGGTCACCGACCGTTCCAAGGACGTGATCAAGTCCGGCGGCGAGTGGGTGTCCTCCGTGGATCTGGAGAACCAGATCTCCTTGCACCCGGCAGTGTTCGAAGCCGCCGTGATCGGCGTACCCGATCCGCGCTGGGAAGAGCGCCCGCTCGTGCTGGTGGTGTTGCGGCCCGGGCAGCAGGCTACGGCCGCGGAATTGCGCGCGTTTCTCGAGGGGCGTGTGGCGCGATTCTGGTTGCCGGAGTACTTCGCGTTCCCCGCCGAACTGCCCAAGACCAGCGTAGGCAAGATCGACAAGAAAGAAATCCGGCGGCTGCATGCCGCCGGGGTGTATGTGGTGGAGAAACTCGGCGGGAAGGTGGGGTCAAACGCCGAGTAGCACTCTCACTCTCCCACCTCGAACACATACAACTCGTTCCCGCCACTCGGCTGGTACACGTCCGGAATCTGCTGCGCCGTCATCAGCTTGAACACGCCCATGCCGGTGGGCACGGCGATGTACTGCTTGCCGTTCACCGAGTAGGTGATCGGGTAGCCATGCAGGGGCGCGCCGAGGCGGGTTTTCCAGAGTTCCTTGCCGGTCTCGGCGTCGAAGGCCTTGAAGTAGCGGTCGAGGTCACCCACGAAGGCAAGCCCGCCGCCGGTGCTCAGCACGCCGGTGAGGAACATCGCGTGCTGCGTGTGCGTCCAGCGTTGCTTCAGCGTCTTCACGTCCCAGGAACTCAGGCGACCGTAATCCCCGTTGGTGCCGGGCATGGGCAGCATTTTCGATTCGCCGCCGTAGCCGCCGCCGCCTTCCACCATGTCGACCTTGCGGCCGATGAATTCCATGCAGAGCTGCTGCAGCGGAATGATCAGTGACTGCGTGCCGGGGTAGTAGGAGGTGGCCTGCCAGTTGTGGCCGCCGTAGATGCTGGGGCAGGCCGCTACCGAGTCGCCGATCTTCGCGTCGAGGATGTCGTCGCGGTAGGTGACGCGGCCCTTCACGTGATCGACTTTCTTGTAGAGGTTCTGGTAGATCGTCTCGGCCAAGCCGAGAAACTTGCCGTTGCGACGGTCGAGCTTCCAGAGAATGCCGTCCTTGCCCACGGTAAGCAGCACCTGCTCGCCGTCGACATCCGCGAGCACGCGCTCGAAGCCGGTTTCCATGTCCAGCGTTTCGCCCGGGATGTGCTGGTAGAACCAGCGCATCTTGCCGGTCTTCGGGTCCAGCGCGAGCGTGGAGTTGGTGTAGAGCGCAGCATCACGCGGGTTCATGCCACGGCTCGCTGCCACCCAGGGTTTGGCCTGCGAGGTGCCCACGTAGAAGAGCCCGAGCGCAGGGTCGTAGCTGCCGGCGATCCAGTTGTCTGCGCCGCCACGCAGTTCCGGCGGGACCTTGCCCCAGCTCTTGTTGTTGGGGTCGCCGGGGAGCGCGATGGTGGAGGTGCGCCAGAGCTCCTTGCCCGTCTCCGGGTCATGGCCGGTGATGAAGCAGCCGCCCTTCTTGAAGCGCTCGCAGCCGTTGATGCCGCTCACCACCACGCCACCCGCAATCAGCGGGCCTGCAGTGTGCGTGTAGCCCTGCGTGTAGTCGGCTTTCTGCGTGCGCCAGACTTCCTTGCCTGTGTGGATGTCGATGGCGACGATCGCGGCGTCGTAGGTGGCGAGGAAGAGACGGTTGCCGTAGAGCGCGATGTTGCGCGTGGGGCCGCCCAGCGTGCGCGCATCGGGCGGGAAACTGTAGGCGTACTCCCAGATGAGATCGCCCGTGGCCGCGTCGATCGCCTGGATCTGGTTGTTGGGGTGGGTGAGGAACATCACGCCCTCGTGCACGAGTGGCGTTGCCTGGTTACTGCCCTCGTGCATGGTCATGGCCCAGGCGAGGCGCAGCTTGCCCACGTTGCCGCGGTTCACCTGTGCGAGCGGGCTGTAGCCGTGGCCGTCCAGCGTGCGACGCCAGCTGAGCCAGGAGCCGTCGGGTGGGTTCTGCAGCATCGACTCGGTGACGGGGCTGAGTGGCGGTGTCTCGCGGTTCACCCATTTGCCGGCGCTCTTCGCGGCCTCGGCGATGCCGCTTGCACCTGCCCAGGCGCGTTTGCCGTCGCCCTTCGCGCCGGCGTCCGTGGCTGTGGCCGGTGTAGCGGGCGCGGCTGCCGTGTGAGCGACAGTCGCGTGACCTGCGCTCACGTCCATCGCGGTGGAGGCCGTGAGCGTTTCCGTGCCGGGCGCGGCACCGTTCACGTGCAGGATGTGTGCAACAAGGCCGAGGTAGAGCGAGTCCGGTGATCCCGCCGGTACGGTGGTGGACATCTGGCTGCGGATGAATCCCGCGAGTTCGCCGGCTGGCTTGCCGCTCCACTTTTCGGCGAAGGCGGGCCCCGCGAGCGGCGCGCCGTGCGCGCTGCCGCGCAGGCTGCCGTGGTGGCAATCCGCGCAGTAATGCGCGTAATCCGCGCGGCCGGCATCGGCCTCGGCCTGCGTGAATCCGGCGTGGGCATCAGCCTGTGCGGCGAGCAGCAGCGCGAGGGCAAGGCCCGGTTTGCGCAGTGGCATGGAGCGTCTCCGTTGGAGTTGTCAGAACGGTGCGGAGTCTAGCGCGGCAACCGACCCGGGGCATCACTCGGGAGGATGCCCGGGCCCTGCGGATTACAGGCTGTTGTGGCGCAGGTCAGCGAATTTCACCAGCCGGCACTTCATTGCCTTCGGCGGGTTCACGGATTTCACGTAGCGCCCGAGCATGCCGCCGGTGGCGTGTCCCAGCGTGGTCAGCCAGTTCGGGTAGTGCGGGCCCGGGTCCTCGTGCGCGAGCACGATGTTCACGCGGCCGTCTGCTTCGTAGTGGGCGTTGAACTTGTTCAGGCAGACCTTGAAGAACCGGTAGTCGAGAGACTGCATCCAGTGGTTGGAAATCTGCAGGTTCCAGGTCTCGCAGACGGGGATGTCGTCCAGTTCGATGAGCAGCGCCTCGTCGGGCGCGAGTTCCCAGTAGGTCTGGTAGTAGTGGATGTTCGGGTCGCCGCCGGCACGCTGGCAGATGGCCTGGTCGTCTTCGGGCAGCAGGTTGGTGTGCTTGGCCTTGTAGCGCCCCTGCCAGGCGATGGTCATCTCGCCGATGTTCTTCGCGAGGCCCACCGCGGCCTGCAACGAGGCGCCCAGCGCTTCGACCTGCAGATTGTTGTTGGCGCGCTCGGGGTTGAGGCACTCGATCGTGAGATCGGCGGGGATTTCCTCGCTGCGCCGCCCGAAGGTCTCGCGCACGATGATCATCCTTGAGGTGGTCTGCGTGGGCAGCCAGTTGCCGGGCTTTTGCGTGCTGCTCACCAGGATCTCGAAGCTGCCGTCCTCGGCGAAGTGCATTTCCTTGGAGTAGATGTTGCCCGTGTCGATCATGCGGCCCACGTCGGTGGAGCTGCCCTTGCTGCCCAGGCTGAACCACTGCACGGTGCCGCGGTTGCCGCGGATGCGGTAATCGAAACGGCCGTCGATCACGCAGTTGTAGTAGATGTTGTCGGGGTTGTCGTTCAGCATTTTCTTCGTCTCGTCGGCGAGACGGAAAAACGCGGGGAATTGCGGGTCGGCATAGTCGAGGGTGGATTCCAGTCCTGCGCGCAGGAGCTGTGCCATGCAGCGGAAGCCGATCGCGCGGGTGTAGACGTCCTGCGGGACCTCCGGGCGCAGCACCACGTCTCCGGCCTGCTTCAGTGCATCGCAGAACTCCGCCCAAACCCGCCCGTCCAGTATTTTCGATTCTGCCTCGGTCATGCGCGTGCTCCCGCTGTCGTTGTTGATGCCAGGCCCGTAGCGGGCGGGGCCGATGTTCGCACAGGGCGTGTTGCACGGTCATCATCCGTTCCGATGGCCCTTGCGGGCCTGCAGTTCGTTAGCATGCGGGCCTCGCAGTCCTGCGGAGGGTAGGGGAATGACAGATTCCGGTGCGCTCGCCGCCGAGCCCGGCTCGCCGCAATGGCTTGCCCTCGAGTGGCGGCTCATGCAGCGGCGGATGCTCGCGTGCGTTGCGAGCCGTAGCAGCGAACTCACTGCAAGTCCTCTTGCCGTCGATACCGGCATCTACACCGATACACGGCGGCATTTTGCCGAGCGCGAACGGCTGTTCATGCAGACGCCGCTGCTCGCGGGTTTTTCCTCGGAATTGCCAGAGCCGGGTTGCGTGCTGCATTTCGAAGCCTTCGGCCCGCCCGTCTTCGTGCTGCGCCGCGAGGACGGGGGCCTGGATGCCTTCCGCAACCTGTGTCCGCACCGCGGGGCGCGCCTCGTGGAGGGCGATCGCATCGGCAGCGCTGTGGTCTGCCCCTTCCACGCCTGGCGTTTCGGCACCGACGGGCAGTTGCAGTTCCGTCCGCAGGACGCGGCCTTTGCCTGCGAAGGGCCTGCGCCCGCGCTCTGCCGTGTACCGGTGGCCGAAAAACACGGACTCGTGTTCCTGCGCCTCGATCCCGCCGGCGAGCCCGTGGACGTCGAGGCTTTCCTCGGGCCCATCGCGCCGCTCATCCGGAGCTTCCGCCTCGATGCGGCAGCGCACGTGCGCACCGACGCCGTGGTGACGGAGGCGAACTGGAAGCTGGTGGTGGATGTCTCTTGCGAGGGTTATCACGTGCCGGCCACGCATCCGGCCACGCTCTCGCCCCAACTCGTGCCCTTCATCACCATCCACGACAGCTTCGGCCGCCATCACCGCTTCGCGAGCCCGGCGCGGCGCATGCAGGAGTGGGTGGGGCAGCCCGAAGAAACATGGCCGCCATCGCACTACAGCGCCGTGCACTATCTCTTTCCCAACACCATCCTCACGTATTCGGACGCGATCGACGGCGGCCTGCCCGTGATCGCGCTGAACCGCTCATTCCCCGGTCGCCATGTCGGCGAGACCACGGTGCTCTACTCGAGCTACAGGCCCGCCTCGGCGGCGGCAATTCCCGACAGCGGATTCCTTGCGCTGCACGAGGCGGTGCTCGACATCAACCGCAGCGAGGATCTGCCGATGGTCGGCCGCGTGTGGCGGAACTACCAGAGCCTGCCGGACCCCGCACCGCTGCTCTTCGGACGCAACGAGATGCTGCTCCAGCGCTACCACGCCGACGTCGCCGAGGCCGTGGGCATGCCACTTTGAGGGGGGCGTTCCCGCCCGGTGGAAAATCCTTCGAAGGCCGCGAAGGAACCGCAGGGGCCCCTGCGTCACAGGGACGTCACACTTCGGTGAATCCCCAATGCCTGCTCTTGTGTCCTGCCGTCCTGCGATCCCGGGCACCGCCGCATGAGCTGCAGCCTGCGTCTGCCGAGTTACATCCGTGAGGCCGTCCAACTGCCCGAGAACCTGAGCCTCGACTGCCTGGATCCCCGCCATCCCGAGCGACTTGCCCTGGAGGCCTTCGTTGCGGACTGCTTCCGGCGCGCGCACGGCGCAACGCCCACGCAGTTCTGCGAGCAGCTCATGGGTTGGCGCGGACTGCACGGCGAGTGGCAAGGCGCGGTGGGCTACACGCCTCTCGCCGGGCGCCGGGCCTTTCTCGAGCACTATCTCGACCAGCCCATCGAGCAGGTTCTGGCGGCCCGGCTCGGGCGGCCCTTGTCCAGGGATTCAGTGGTGGAGGCGGGCAACCTTGCGGCGCTTGATGCCGGCGGCACCCGGCTGCTCATCTCCGGGCTCACGCGTCACCTCCATGCCCGCGGCTACACCTGGGTGGTGCTCACCGGTACGCGGGCGCTGCTCAATTCCTTTGCGAGACTCGGCATTCCCATGGAGTTGCTGGGGCCCGCCGATCCCGCGCGCCTTCCCGACGGCGGGCGCAGCTGGGGCAACTACTACGAGACGCATCCGCAGGTAGCGTTCACCGACATCGCACATGCTGCCCGGCGACTTGCTCGCTAGTCTTCCTTCCGGCCGCGCCGTGATCGGCGACGGTGCGGAGTCCAGCGATGGCGCGGCCTTCAGTCGCCGCGTCGCCGACCTCGTCACGGCGCTGCGTGCGCGCCGCTTCCCGCATGCTCCGGTCGCGCTGCTTGCCGACAACTCCCCGCACTGGGTGTCCCTCGATCTCGCGGCGGCGCTTTGCGGCGTGACGCTTGTGCCGCTGCCCGGTTTCTTCACGCCGCAGCAGCGCGCGCATGCCATCCGCGAGAGTGGCGCGAGTGCGCTCTGCTGTGCGGATGCAGCCCTCGCAGATGCACTCGGTTTCGGACGCCGTGCGGGCGATACGCTTTTCGAGGCCGATGCCGCACCGCAGGGTCCAGTGCTCGCGCCCGGCAGCAAGCTCACCTTCACCTCGGGCACGACGGGAGAGCCGAAGGGCGTGTGCCTCGGTGCGGAGCAGCAGTGGCGCGTTGCCAGCGCCGTGGCCCGCGAGCTTTCTGCCATCGGCGTGCAGCGCCACCTCTGCCTGTTGCCGCTGTCGGTGCTGCTCGAGAACGTGGGCGGCGTCTACGCCGGACTGCTCTGCGGTGCCACGGTGATATGCCCGCCGCTCGCGGAAGTGGGGTTGAGCGGTTCCAGTGGCTTCGATGCGGCGGTCTGCGTGGCGGCCATCGCACGACACCGCCCGCACAGCCTGATCCTCCTTCCGCAAATGCTGCAGTCCATTCTTCCACTGCTGCAGCCGCATGACCCGCGCCTTGCCAGTCTGCGTTTCGTGGCCGTTGGCGGCGCACGCACACCGCCCGCGCTGCTCGATGCGGCGGCAGCGATGGGTATTCCCGTGTTCGAAGGCTACGGCCTTACCGAGTGCGGCTCCGTGGTGGCGCTGAACACGCCTTCGGCGAATCGTCGTGGCAGCGTGGGCCGTGCGCTGGCCCATCGCAGCCTGCGCATCAGCGATGCCGGGGAGATCGAAGTCGGGGGTGGGGCCTTCGGGCATTACCTCGGCGAACAGCCGCTTGCGGACGAGTGGATTTCCACCGGTGATCTGGGGCACCTCGATGCCGATGGTTATCTGTTCATCGACGGCCGCCGCAAGAACGTGCTGATCACGGGTTTCGGGCGCAATGTGAGTCCCGAATGGCCGGAGTCGTTGCTCTGCGGACATCCCGCCGTGATGCAGGCGCTGGTCACTGGCGACGGACGCCCGTATCTGGTTGCACTGTTGGCGCCTTCGGGCCCTGATGTGGGCGATGATGATCTGGCCCGTGCTGTTGCTGCGGCCAATGCCGCGCTGCCTGACTACGCGCGCATCGGTGCCTTCGCCGTGCTGCCCGAACCGCTGTCACCGGCCAATGGCCTCGCCACGCCGAACGGACGGCCGCGCCGTGCGCTGATCGCGGAGCGCCATGCCGCGCTCGTCAATTCGCTTTACCGGGAGTGATACCAGAGTGGGATTTTTCGAGGACTTGCAGCAGGCAACCACGGCGGAGCGGGCGCTGCTGCTTTCCGCGCCGATCATCCAGGATGCGCTGGAGAGCCGCATCCGGCTGCACCAGTACGTGGCCTTCCTCTCGCAGGCCTATCACCACGTGCGCCATACGGTGCCGCTGCTGATGGCCTGCGGCAGTCGCCTGCCCGCGCGTCTCGGCTGGTTGCGTCAGGCCACGGCTGATTACATTGCCGAGGAGAGCGGTCACGAGGAGTGGATACTTTCGGACATTGCCGCATGCGGTGCCGACGCCGAGGCCGTGCGCGCCTCGTTGCCCAATGCCAGCACCGAGATGATGGTCGCCTACGCCTACCATCAGATCGATCGCTGCAATCCGGTCGGTTTCTTCGGCATGGTGCAGGTGCTCGAGGGCACCAGCGTGGCAGTTGCGACAGCGGCTGCCGGTGGCATTGGCGCGGCGCTCGGTTTGCCCGAGCAGGCCTTCAGTTACCTGCGTTCGCATGGCAGTCTTGATGTCGAGCATGTGGGGTTTTTCCAGAACCTGATGGATCGACTCGAGGAACCCGATGATCGCGCGGCGGTGCTGCATTGCGCACGGCGTTTCTACCGACTCTACGGCGATGTATTCCGCAGCCTTCCCACGCCCGACGCCCACCAGGAGACCCTTTCCCATGCCTGATCTGCAGCAACCACGCGTCGTTCTGACGGGCGCCACCGGCGGAATCGGTCGCGCCATCGCGCGGCTGCTCTCGCCACGCAGCGAGTGGCTGCTGCTTGCGGGCCGCAACCGCAGCGAGCTCGAGGCCTTGCGTCAGGAGCTCGGGCCGGAACACACGCACATCGTCTGCGGCGATCTCTGCGCCGCGCAAACCCGCGAGGAGTTGCGCGCGGCCGCGCTCGCGCTCGGTGGTGCGAACCTGCTGGTGAACAACGCGGGCTGCGGGGATTTCCATGCCTTCCCCACGCAGGAGGATGAGCGCATCCGTCAGCTCCTCGAGACCAATCTCCTCTCGCCCATGCTGCTCACCCGGGCCATGCTGCCGCAACTGCAGCAGCAGTCCGCGGCGCAGGTGATCAACATCGGGTCGATCTTCGGCTACATCGGTTTTCCGGGTTTTGGCGCCTATTGCGCCGGCAAGTTCGGGTTGCGCGGTTTTTCCCAGTCCTTGCGCCGCGAACTCGCCGACACGGGGGTCGCGGTGCGTTATTTCGCGCCACGCGCCACGCGCACGCCCTTCAATGCGGACGCCGTCACGGCGATGAATCGCGAGCTCGGCAACGCAGAGGATCTGCCCGAGTATGTGGCGCGGGAGTTCCTGGCGTTTCTCCACTCCAGCGATTGGGAGCGCAAGCTCGGCGCGAAGGAACGGTTTTTCGTGTTGCTGAACCAGCTCTTCCCGGCGCTCCCCGACAAGGCCATTGCCGGCCAACTCCCCATCATCCGCAAGCACCTCCCCCTGTAGGAGCGGGCCATGCCCGCGCCCCGTAGGAGCGGGCCGTGCCC
>CAIYPF010000039.1 GCA_903928015.1 uncultured Gammaproteobacteria bacterium
GGGGGGGGCAGGGGTGATTCGGCGAGTGCCGCACTGGCAAGCAGCAGGCCGGCTACGCAGGAGAGAGTGATTTTCACGGTGGCTACCTCGGTTGCTGGATCGCGGCGAATATCGAATACCCGCAACATGACACATCGACGACACGCGCCGGTTTTGCAGTCCGCGCGGCCCTCGGCGCCGGGGCCGGGACTTGTTTAGAGTATCGCGCCCCGGGAGGATGACTGTCATGCCTTTGCTGCGCTGCCCGCCGCGCCAGGTGCGCCGGGGTCAATGATTTTTCCCGAACTCCGGCAGGACAAACAGGAGGCGACAACGTGAATGCGAGTGCAGTCCTTGTGCTGCGGCTTGAGGTGCCCGTCGCGGACGTTGCGCGATTCGATACCTGGTTGCGCGATCACGTGGCCGATGTGCTGCAGACGCCTGGCGTGTTGTCGGCCAGCGTCCACGATGACGCCGATGCGGCGCCCGAGATGGCGCGGCGCGCCGTCCATTACAGCCTGCAGGACACGGGTGTTGCGGCCACGCTTTCAGCTGCACGCCCCGACTGGCCGGAGGCCGGCGCGCCGCCCGGTTTTGCCGGGGCGCTCGTGCTGGACCGCGAGATCCTGCGCCTGCGCGAGGACTTCGCCGGTGGTGCCCCCACCGAGAACTGCCTTAACTGCGGCGAGGTGCTCAGCGGCCAGCACTGTGCGCACTGCGGTCAGCGTGCCCGCGTGCGGGTGCTCTCGCTGTGGGGGCTGCTGCGTGACGTTGCTGGCGATCTTCTCAACTGGGACGCACGGCTCTGGCGCACGCTGCGGCCTCTCGCGTTCACGCCGGGTTTTCTCACGCGCGAATACCTGTTGGGCCGGCGCTCGGCCTACACGCCGCCGTTCCGCATGTACCTGATCCTCAGCCTGCTGTTCTTCGTGCTCGCACCGCTTGATGGAGACGTTGTCCTGGGTTTCGGCAGCGGCGGTGCGGTGCGGGAGGCTGGTGCCCCGATCTCTGTGCAGACCGGCCCATCCGCGGACGATGTGAAGGAAACGTGCGACAAGGATCTGCGGATCAATGTTGGCCCGTTTGCCGAGGCCTGGGAGCCGCGCCTGCGTCAGGCCTGCCACCGTGTGCTGTCGGATCCCGGGGGTTTCGGTACGGCGATGCTCGACAACATTCCCCGCATGATGTTCGTGTTCCTGCCCCTGGTGGCGCTGATCATGCACCTGCTTTACGTAGGCTCCGGGCGTTTTTATGTCGAGCATCTCCTGTTTTTCGTGCACTTCCACGGAGCGTTCTTTCTGGGCGCGCTCTGCGTGATGCTGCTCGGGCTGGGCGAGCGGATTCCGGGACTCGTTGGTGCGGCGCTCGGGTGGCTGGCGGGTGCCGGCACTGCTGCGCTGGTGATCTACCTGCCGTACTACCTGTACCGTTCCATGCGGCGGGTCTATGGGCAGGACAGGGGCTGGACGCTGCTGAAACTCTCGCTGCTGGTGAGCGGGTACGTGATCTGTCTCGGCCTCACCGTGATTGCGCTCCTCTTGTTCACTGCGCTGGAGCGCTGATGCCGGAACCATTAGCTGCGGCCGTTGCCCAAGCCGCGATAACACAGGGAATCCATACATGAAGCGCCGAAATCTCTTCACCCTCCTTGCCGCCGCGGGTCTCGCTTCCCGCAGTCGTGCTGCAGGCCCCGCTACCTCCGTCATCGGGCGACTGGATCTTCCGGACGAGGAATGGCAGAAGCGACTGAGCCCCGAGCAATACCGTGTGCTTCGCCACGAGGCCACCGAGCCCCCGCAAAGCAGCCCGCTCAACCACGAGAAGCGCCGTGGCACTTTCGTTTGCGCCGGCTGCGAGCTGCCGCTGTTCGACTCGGCGATGAAATACGAAAGCGGCACCGGCTGGCCGAGTTTCTTCGATGTATTGCCCGGCGCTGTCGGCACCAAGCGCGACTGGAGCCTTGTGATACCCCGCACCGAATACCACTGCGCCCGCTGTGGCGGCCATCAGGGACATGTCTTCGACGATGGCCCCGCGCCTACGGGGCTGCGCTACTGCAACAACGGCGTGGCACTGCGTTTCGAGGTGGCGGTATGAAGACGGCAGCACTTGGCTTCATCCTCGCGATACTCGTTTTCACCGCGGCTGGCGCACGCGCCGCCACCGACACCGCCGTTTTCGCGGGCGGCTGTTTCTGGTGCGTGGAATCGGATTTCGACACCGTGCCGGGCGTGATTTCCACCACCTCGGGTTACACCGGCGGGCACGTCGCCAATCCCAGCTACGAGCAGGTCTCTGGCAAGCACACGGGGCACGCGGAATCGGTGCAGGTGGTCTTCGATCCGGAGAAAGTGAGCTACGCGCAGCTGGTGGAGTTCTTCTGGCGCAGCATCGACCCGACCACCAGGGACCAGCAGTTCTGCGACGTCGGTAATCCGTACCGTACGGCGATCTTCGTGCGCGGAGCAGAGCAGCGCGCGGTGGCAGAGGCGTCGCTCGCCGCGCTCGAGAAGAGCAAGACATTCAAGGAAGCGATCGTCACGGAGATCGTCGATGCCACGCCGTTTTATCCGGCCGAGGACTACCACCAGGACTACTACCGGAAGAATCCGCTGCGCTACAACTACTACCGTTACGGCTGTGGACGTGATGCGCGGGTGAAAGAGCTCTGGGGCAAAAGCGTCACGCACTGAGCCCGGTTCAGCTCTCCTCGTCGCCGGCGGCTGCGCGCTCCCGGCGACGTTCTTCCTCCATGCGCACGTCTTCGATGTTCTTGAGCACCGCGTCCAGGTCGACCGGCGTGGTGATCTCTTCCACACGACCGCTCAAGGGAGCGCCCGGCTTCAGCCTGCCCGCCTCGTAGAGCTCCCAGATCTCCCGCCCGTACGCGCTGCCGCGCAGCGCCGGCGCAAATTGGCCCAGATAAAGCGCAAGGTTGTCGGCGTCGCGCTCCAGCATGCGGGCGGCGTGGTTGTTGCCCGCGGCATCCACCGCCTGCGGCAAGTCGATGATCACAGGCCCATCGGCGCCGACCAGGATGTTGAATTCCGAGAGATCGCCGTGCACCAACCCCGCGCACAGCATGCGCACCACCTGGTCGATCAGGAGGTCGTGGTAGGCGAGGGCGAGTTCTTCCGAGAGTTCGAGTTCGGCGAGTCGCGGTGCGGCGTTGCCGTTCTCGTCGGCAACCATGTCCATCAGCAGGACGCCTTCGAAGAAGCCGTGCGCCTTGGGCACGCGCACGCCCGCATCGGCCAGACGGTAGAGCGCCTGGACTTCGGCTGTCTGCCAGGCGGATTCGACTTCCTTGCGACCGAATCGCGAGCCCTTTTCCATGGCGCGGGCACGGCGGCTGCCTTTCACGCCTCGACCTTCGCGGTACTCCACGGCTTGCCGGAAACTGCGCTGGTCGGCTTCCTTGTAGACCTTGGCGCAGCGTATGTGTTGGCCGCAGCGCACTACGTAGACGGCCGCTTCCTTGCCGCTTTTCAGTTGCCGGATGACCTCGTCGACGATGCCGTCCTCGAGCAGGGGTTCGAGGCGCGGCGGTATGCGTTGGCGTGCGATGGGAGGGATCTCTATCGGGGCGGGGATGGGCGCGAGTATAGTTCAGCGAGGATGCCGGGCAGTGCTAGTTCCCCGGGGAAGAGTTGCGGGCATGGCCCGGTCCTTCTGCGGGAATTCGTCGCGGGCATGGCCCGCTCCTACGGGGGAAATGGTCGCGGGCGTGGCCCGCTCCTGCGGGGGAACCGGTCGCGGGCGTGGCCCGCTCCTACGGGGGAA
>CAIYPF010000040.1 GCA_903928015.1 uncultured Gammaproteobacteria bacterium
GCGGCTGTTGATGTCACTCTCGTCAGGGCGCTCCGGCCTGCTGGCGCTGCTGTTTCTTGCAGTGGCGCCAGTGTTTGCCGCAGAGAGCGCCGACAACGCGGATTCTGCGTCGCGAAAGTTTTACGTCGAGGACATCAAGGCTGCGATGCAAGCGCATATCGCCGCAACGGTGGACAAGGGGGGCGTCTTCCACCTGCGCGACGACCGCACCGGAGAGATGCTTTCCCTGCGCTTCGTGAAGATCCACGACCCGGTACGCAAGATCGACGCGGCCACGTATTTTGCGTGCACCGATTTCGCTGTCGAGGGTCAACCGGACAAGCTCTATGACCTCGACTTCTGGATGCACCCCGACGGCGACGTTCTCGCCATCCATGACACCAAGGTGCACAAGGAACCCCGCAAGTCCCTGCTCTACGGCTGGTACAAGTATCCGCGTTACACCTTCGTGAATGACCGGGTCGTCACGCTCTATTGATTTCCTGCGGCTGGCTGCAACGCCCTTGTGTTCCGCCACAGGCAAGGAGTTGGGCTATGGTTCGGCTTTGGCTCGCCCATCCCATCCCATCCCTTCCCGGAGACGCCGGATGACCGGTTTGCTCGTGAGCGGAAAGCCCCATAGTGTCGACGCCGGTATCGAGCAGGCCATGGACAACATCTGCCGTTGTTGCGCCTGTCTCAGGGCAGGACCTCTCGTGGGATGGAAACGCATGACCATGCGTCATCCCTTCAATCACCCTTCACGGAAAAAAGGTGCGGTATGAATCCTGACATCGAATTGGTACAGCGTTGCAGCGATCTGCTGTGGACGGCCGAACGCGACTGCGCACCGGTCGCCCTGCTCACGGACGACATCCCCGCACTCGATCAGCAGACTGCCTACGCGATCCTGTGGGCCACGTTCAATCGCCGCGCTGCGCCGCTGGCGGGCTTCAAGCTGGCCGGAACGGTACGTGCCGCACCGGGTGTCGATCGGCGCAGCTACGGCGTCCTGTCGGCGCCACAGCGTCTGGGCGAGGGCCCAGGTCTGGCCGACCCGCGACGTTTCATGAAGCCTTGCATCGAAGCGGAGATCGCGCTGCGCCTGGGCCGTGAGCTTGCAGGGCCCGGTCACACGCGCGAGAGCGTCGCAGCGCACCTCGATGCCGTGATCCCGGCGCTGGAAATTGCCGGCACACGCTATGCCGTATCCCCGACGAACCTGGCCGACATCATCGCCGACAACAGTTTGGGGGCCGGCTTCGTGCTTGGTGAACCGGTGGCCTGGACATCCGGCATGGACGTGCGCCAGGTGGAAGTGCAGCTGCACTCGGGTGACGAGTTGCTTGGCCGTGGCATCGGCACGGATGTCATGGGTGATCCGCTGCTGGCGCTGGCCTGGCTAGCCGAACGTCTGGCGGAGCACGGGCGTGCCGTTCCTGCGGGTGCGGTTGTGCTCACCGGTGGTTTGGTGGCGTCCGTCGCGGGCATCGCGGGCCGGAATTTCCGGGGGCTGCACGGCGGTCTGGGCGAGGTGCGGGTATCTTTTTCCGCTGGATGAGGGGCGCGGCCTGAGGCGGGTATCCCGTCTTGCCCGGCGGCCTGCCGAGCAAGACGGGGTTGCTGTTCTCCGGGTCGCCCGCGTGGCGGGAGACCCGGCCGGGCTTACTTGTCCCGGGCCTTGTCGAACATCACCTTGAGGGCAACGATCACGGCCGACGGCGCAACGAATACGTTCAGCATGGTGAAGATCGCGCCAACCACGGGGAAGCCGACCTCCACCTGACCGAACAGTTCGGCGAGCACCATGAATCCGACCATGAATGCGATCGCGGCTACCAGAAACGGAGAGGCCTCGTCGTCGGTGACGTTGAGAATCCCCACGATGACGCCATCGAGTGCCAGCAGAAGAATCGCCCAGAGAGGAACTCCGGTGCCGGCCATTGCCGCGATCACGATGGCGGCGACGAGGCCTACCAGAAACGCCCACTTGCCTATGTGTTTGACCATTTTGTCTTTCCCGTGTTTTTTGTGTGTGTGATGTGCGGAGCAGTTGCCTGATCCGCGAGCGCTTATGTCATGGGCCGCGGTCGCTGGTCAACCGCAACGCGGATACGCGCGAGGGGAGGGCGCGCTAGCTGCCGAAGATCTCGTCGGGTATCGCGTAGGCGCGCTGGTATCCGGCAAAGCGCAGTCGCTCGGCGGCAAGATCGATTCCCGAGGCGGCAATGTCGTAGTGGTGCTTGCCGTGGCGCTCGGTGGCCGTACCTTCATCCAGAAAACGCTGCATGGCTGCGGCGGTTTGCGGGCCCAGCGTGAAGCCGAGTTGTGCGTAGACCTTGTGCATGGCGGCGACAGGGTCTTGCCGGAATTCGGCGAACTGCATGTCGGTGGCCCGCGAGGCCTCCATCCTGCCGGCAGCCCGCGCCGACATGGTCTTGCGGGTGCCGTAGTCCAGCAGGTCGGCGTATTGCCGCGTCACTTCGCGCAGATCGACAGCCTCTGAACCGAGGCTGCGCAGCGTTGCCGTGAGGCTGCCGATGGACATGGCCACCTTCACCGGATCGCGATGCGTCTGGACGATGCGGGCGTCGGGGTATTCGCGCAGCATGTCGTCGATGTTCCACAGATACTGCGGCGATTTGAGCACCCAGGTGTCGCCGGGTTTTTTCCACTGCAGCAGTTGCAGCCAGCGGCGGTGATTGCGGAACACCTCTGTCATGTCCTGCTCGATCAGCCACGTCTGGTACTGCGTGAGCCGGAACTGCACATCGAAGATCATCGACACGAAGTCGTGTGCAAAGAGCGCCACGCATTCCTGCGGCAGCCGGGCCCCCATCGGGTGCATGTACCTGAAGTCGGGCAGCAGTTTGTCCACCTGCGCCAGTTCCCGGTCCACTTTGGCGATGCGTGGATCCGTGTCGTAGCTCGCGCTTTCGGGGGGCGGGAAGGGGTGGGCGGTTTCCCAGCTGAGCGGCACGCGGAACTGCGGATCGAGGGCCATCAGCTCGTGCATGCTCGTGGTGCCGCTGCGCGGCATACCGAGAATGAATACCGGCGCGACTATCCGCTCATCGGCGATCTGCGGGTGCTGACGGAAGGTCTCTTCGAGCATCAGGCGGTTGCGCAGCAGCCGCACGATATCCTGCCGGGCGATGATCCTTCCGAAGGCGCTGAGGCGGGCATCCTGCTCGAGCGATTCGCACAATCTCCGCAGTGGCTCGCGGAAATAATCGGAGCCGTAATTCTCAAGGCCGGTCTGCCGGCGAGCGCTGCGCAGCAAGTCTTCGGGGTTGAGGCCAGGCAGCCGCGGTCCCATCCTGGCCAGCGCGCCGAGGCCTGCATTCAGGGCGCGGATCGCAAAGGGCAGGCGGGCGGGGTTCATGTCTGGAAGTCCCTTCGATGCCGAATCATTTGCACCGGAGTACTGCGTGCGGGGCGAAATGCCTCGCACGCAGTGACTGACGGGTCCGGATCAGCCCTGGCGGGTGACGACAACCTGCGCCGGCATCGGTGCCGGGAAGCCGGCTTCTGCCAGCGACTCGCGGATGGCGCGGTTGCCATCGAAATACACCTGCCAGTAATTGTCGGTGTGGCAGTAGGGGCGCACCGCAAGTACCGGGCCCACCAGATTGAAGTCGAGGATCTCGACCTCGGGCGCGGGCGTTGCCATCACGTTGGCGATGCCTGCCATCCGTGCCCGCAGCAGTTCCATGGCGGCGACATGGTCGGCGCTGCCGGCCAGCTGGCACTTGAGCTCCACACGGCGGTGGGGGTTGCTGCTGAAGTTCTGGATCGTGTCGCCGAAGATCTTGCCGTTGCCGACGATGGTGTGGACGTTGTCCGGCGTATCGATGGCGGTGGCGAAGAGGCCGATTTCCTTCACCGTACCCGTGACGCCGCCGGCGCAGATGAAGTCACCGACCTTGAAGGGCTTCAGCACGATCAGGAAGGCGCCTGCCGCCAGGTTGGACAGCAGTCCGCCCCAGGCCGCGCCAACGGCGATGCCGACGCCTGCGACCAGTGCTGCGAAGCTCGTGGTCTCGACGCCGCAGTAGCCGAGTATCGACACCACCAGCGCGAGGTTCAGCGCGACGTTGAGGATGTTCCCCAGATAACGCATCAGCGTCGGGTCGACTTTCTGGCGCTGCAGCAGCTGTTGCAGCAAGCGCCCGATCATCCC
>CAIYPF010000041.1 GCA_903928015.1 uncultured Gammaproteobacteria bacterium
GCCGCCGATGCCCGGATCCTGTTCGGCGATGATGATGCGCACCGAGCCGTCTTTTTCGTAGGTGGCGCGATACTTCTGGACATAGCCGTTGCCGTCCTCGTAGTTGTCGAGGTTTTCCTGCCAGATGTTGCAGAGCTGGAAAATCCAGTAATCGCAGGGCGTTGGCGTGAAAGACAGCACGAGTGCCTCGTCTTCGCTGCGCTCCCAGGTGCCGAAGCCGTGGTGGCGATCGGGCACACCGCCGTTCGAGAGATAGACTGCGCGGCTGAAGCGGATGCGGTTGGGACGTTTGCCGAGGTTGTCTTGCCACCAGCTGCGCACGAGCTCGGCATAACCCAGTACCAGTTGTGCGCTCTTGGCGAGCGAGGCGCTTACCTCATCAGGGCGCAGCGGGCGCGGGAGCGCGCCATCGAGCCGCTCGATGCGCATTCGCGGCGCTTCGGTCTCTTCGCGTCGGTGATAGACGGTGCGTACGAGGATGCCGACGCAGTCTGCGGTGATCGGCAGCCAGTCTTTGCCGTTGGCCGGTTTCTCGCGGCTGACGATGACCTCGAAATTTCCTGCATCGTCGAAGTGGATCAGATCGCTCTGCAGGAAACCGGTGGTGCGCAGCATGGCGGGGTCGAATTCCGCCAGGGCCGCCGTGCCTGCATCTGCCCAGTCGCGTTCTCCCATGTCGACGGGCTGACGAGCTGTCCACGAGGCCATCACGAAGTAAGGGATCGAGCCGCGGTTGCCGGTGATGCGGTAGTCGTGGCTGCCGTCGACGAATTCCGCGAGCAGGTGGTCCTGATCCGGCGACTGGAAGTTCATGCCCTGGCGCCAGGGCGCATCGCGCAGGCGCGGCCGGTCGGGCTCGCAGTTTTCCATGAAGCGCTCGAAGCCGTTACGCATCAGGCGGGTCATGAATCGGTACCACTCGGTGCGATCGAGTTCGTTGGCCGTATCACCGAAGCGGTTCACCATGTGGCCGGCACGGCGGATCTGCTCGCAGAAATCGTCCCACGCGCGGCCCTCGAGCAGTCGTTGTGCGGCCTTGTCGCTCATGCTGGTTCTCCGCCTGTGATCGTTATTGTCGCCGGGGGATTGTAGTCAGGTCATCGCCCCCGGTGCAGGGGGCCGGCCGCATGGCTGGCGCGCCTTGCGTGCATCGCCTACCGTAGGCGCGCCTGCCTTTTTGCCGGAACAGGAAATACGGTGTCACTCGAAGAAGACATCCACTGGATGCGTCGTGCGCTTGTGCTCGCGGAGTCCGCCGCGCGCGCCGGCGAAGTGCCTGTGGGCGCGGTGCTGGTGCGCTCCGGAGAGGTGTTGGGAGAGGGCGCCAACCACCCGCTCTCGGGCAACGATCCCACCGCCCACGCCGAGATCCGCGCACTGCGATCCGCTGCTGCTGCGGTGGGTAATTACCGCCTTCCGGGCTCCACGCTCTATGTGACCATCGAGCCCTGCGCGATGTGCGCGGGAGCGCTGGTTCATGCACGCGTGGAGCGTCTGGTATTCGCGGCGCGGGAGCCAAAGGCGGGTGTCGTCGTGAGCAATCTGCAGCTTCTGGACGCGCCCTTCCTCAATCACCGATTGCGCTGGGAGGAAGGCCCGCTTGCCGAGGAGGCTTCCGGGCTCATGCAGGCATTCTTCAGGGGCAGGCGATCGGGCGGATCAGGAGCCTGAGGCCGCTCGCATTTCTTTCTGCGTGCTGAGTGCATAGAGCCCGGCAGGATCTTCGTGGTGTTCGAGGAAGCGGTGGTACTGACGCACCCCGCTCACGAAACTCGCTGTTTCGAGGCCCCTTGCATAGCCGTACTCGGTATGGACACGCCATTCCCGTTTGCCGAGCAGCGGCAGCTGGTCTTCCACATCGGACCAGAGGTCCGGATTGGCACCGCGCAAACCTGCAAGCCGGCGTGCGTCTGCAAGGTGTGCCGGGCCCATGTTGTAGGCGGCAAGCGCGAAAAGCTCGCGGTCCACGGGCGCGATCGCGCCTTCCAGATCATCCATCAACCTGCGGAAGTACCTCGCGCCGCCGCGCAGGCTTTGCTCCATGTTGCGCCGGTCGTGTACGCCGACTTCCGAGGCGGCCTCCGGTGTCAGCATCATCATGCCCGCTGCTCCCTTGCGCGACACCGCGACCGGATTCCAGTGGGACTCCTGGTAACTCATGGCGGCCAGCAGGTGCCAGTCGATGCCTTCCTCGGCGGCAATGCGACGCATCACGGGTTCGAGTTTGGGGAGTTGTCTTTCCGCGCGCGCGGCGAAGGCGTTCAAGGCCTTGCGGTTGATCTCGGGAAGGTAGCCGAAGAAGCGCTCGCGCAGGAGATCGAGTTCCCCATCCTGCTCGCTTCGAGAAAGGAAACCCTGCATGGCCGCGTAGATCCGGCTGTTGCCCGGGTTCCCGGAGACGGCCCACGCGAGTTGCTCGGGTTCTGGCAGGTCGAAGGCGACGTCCAGCGCGGGGAACAGGCCCGCGTGCATGTAGAACTCGTGTGATTTCACGACGGCGTAGTCGATTTCACCCTCGGTGAGTCGGCGCAGGAGATCCGCGGTATCGGTCTGCGTGGATTCCATCCAGCCGAGGCCGGGAAGCGATGCCTGCGCCCTGCGCAATGCGTCGGCCGAGGTGCTCTGCGCGAGGACCATTACCCGCGTGCCCACCAGATCGGCGAGCGAACCGGGCCGCCTGGTGCCACTGCGGAACACCACCTGCTGACTCACGCCGAGATAGGAAGAGCTGTACAGATAGGGCCGCTCGGAGAGCCGCCGCTCGGTGAGGCCGGATGCGGCGATGTCTGCGCTGCCGGCATCGAGCGCGGCATAGGCCTCGCCGATGGTGGCTACGGGGATCATTTCGAGTTCCACGCCCAGGCTCGCGGCGAAATCCCGCGCGAGTTCGTACTCGATGCCTGCCGGCCCGTAACGGTCGACGACAAAGGTGGCCGGGTTCACGCGGCTCACGGCGCGGAGCTTGCCGCTCGCGAGAACGCGAGCGAGTGCATCATGCGGAAGTGAGAAGCCGGTGTCCGTCCGCAGGCTGGCGTGCGGGCACGCCAGAATCAGGGTAAGGAGCACGCCCGAGACGGCCAATCGCAACATCCTGATGCGCATCGACGGGCTGGCTTCCAGCGTTCCAGTAGGGGAGGTGAGGGGCATCCTTCACACTTCTGCTGTACGTGGCAGGCCGGAGTGTACCCACCGATTGCGGTGTGGCGCACCCCCCAGACCGGCACTAGTTGGCAGGCGCCCGAGCGGTTTTTCGGGGTGGGAACCAGCCGCAACCGAGCCGAGGCTTGCTCGCAAGCGATTGATTTGCCGACGCACGAATGCCGCAATTCAGTCTCCGGGCTGTCCTGACCGTAGCGGTGGCTTCGGATAGAATCGCGCCATCCGCTCTTGCCGAAGCCCACGATGACCACGCCAACCGCAGCCCTTGCGTCCCGTGTCCTTACGCTTGCGGGCGCGCCCGCCTTGTCCGGCTTCCGCGTGCAGCGGCTGCTCGCACGTCTGCAGGACCTCCACTCCGGTATCTCCGCGGTACACACCCAGTTCGTGCATTTCGCGGAGCTCTCCGCGCCGCTCGGCGACGAGTCCCTGAAAGTGCTCGGGATGCTGCTGCAATACGGCCCGCGTCGTGAGGCCGAGCGTGACGCGGGAGAGTTTTTCCTCGTCGTGCCGCGTCCTGGCACGCTCTCGCCATGGTCCAGCAAGGCAACCGACATCGCCCGCAACTGCGGTCTGGATGCCGTGACGCGGCTGGAGCGTGGCATCGTCTACCGCATCGAGGGATTGCCCGCGGGCGATGCTGTCCTGCGGAGCGCGGTCGCTGCCGCACTGCACGACCGCATGGTCGAGCGCGTCTTCGACAGCCTCGATGCCGCGGAGCAGTTGTTCACGCATGCGCCGCCGCGCCCCCTGAACCACATCGACATCCTGGGCGGTGGTCGAAGGGAACTCGAGCGCGCCAACCGGGAGTTCGGGTTCGCGCTCGCGGACGACGAGATCGACTACCTCTGCGAGAGCTTCGCCGCGCTGGGTCGCAATCCCACGGACGTGGAGCTGATGATGTTCGCGCAGGCAAACAGCGAGCACTGCCGTCACAAGATCTTCAACGCCGACTGGAGCATCGACGGCGAGGCGCAGCCCAAAAGCCTTTTCGGGATGATCCGCAACACCCATGAAAAAGGCCCCTCGGAAGACGTGCTGAGCGCCTATTCCGACAACGCTGCCGTGATCCGCGGGCACAGTGCCGGCAGGTTCTTCCCCGATCCTGACACGCGGCGCTTCGGCTACCACGAGGAGCCCGTGCACATCCTGATGAAGGTAGAGACCCACAACCATCCGACGGCGATCGCGCCCTATCCGGGTGCTGCCACGGGCTCGGGCGGCGAGATCCGCGACGAGGGTGCCGTGGGAGTGGGGGCGCGCCCCAAGGCCGGTTTGGTGGGCTTCAGCGTGTCGAACCTGCGCGTGCCCGGCTTCGAGCAGCCCTGGGAACATGACAACGGCAAACCCGCGCGCATGGCTTCCGCGCTGCAGATCATGCTCGAGGGCCCGATAGGTGGCGCTGCCTTCAACAACGAATTCGGCCGCCCGGCGATCTGCGGTTATTTCCGCAGCCTCGAACTGGAGCACGCCGGTGAACTCCGCGGCTACCACAAGCCGATCATGATTGCTGGCGGTCTGGGCAACATCCGCGAATCCCACGTGATGAAGGGCGAGATGCGTGCCGGCATGAAGCTGGTCGTGCTCGGCGGGCCCGCGATGCTGATCGGGCTGGGCGGAGGAGCGGCGTCTTCCATGAACTCGGGCGCCAGTGACGCCGATCTCGATTTTGCATCCGTGCAGCGGGACAACGCCGAGATCGAACACCGCTGCCAGGAGGTGATCGACCGCTGCTGGCAGATGGGCGAGGCCAACCCCATATGCTTCATCCACGACGTGGGCGCAGGGGGGCTGTCGAACGCGCTGCCCGAACTGGTCAAGGATGGCGGCTGCGGCGGGCGCATCGCCCTCGATGCTGTGCCGAGCGCCGACAGCGGACTCTCGCCGCTCGAGCTATGGTGCAACGAGGCGCAGGAGCGCTATGTGCTCGCGATCTCGGCCGAGGATCTCCCCCGCTTCGACGCGCTCTGCCGCCGGGAGCGCTGCCCTTACGCAGTTGTCGGGGAGGCGCGCGCCGAGCCGGAACTCCAGGTCGCTGATGCCCGCAACGCGAGTCTTCCTGTCGATCTGCCGCTCTCGGTGCTGTTCGGCAAGCCGCCACGGATGCAGCGCGCCTTCGATCGCGTGCGGCCGCGCGCCCTGCCGTTCGACGCCAGCGAGGTCCACATCGACGACGCGGTGGAGCGTGTGCTCCGCCTGCCTGCGGTTGCGGGCAAGGGATTTCTTGTCACCATCGGGGACCGCAGCGTTACCGGACTGGTGAGCCGGGACCAGATGGTGGGCCCGTGGCAGGTGCCGGTCGCGGATGCCGGCATTACCACGACGAGCTTCGACACCTGTACGGGCGAGGCCATGGCGATGGGCGAGCGCACTCCGCTCGCCCTTATAGATGCCGCAGCCTCCGCGCGCATGGCGGTGGCCGAGGCGATTAGCAACATCGCTTGCGCACCCATAGCCCGTCTGCAGGACGTGAAACTCTCTGCCAACTGGATGGCCGCCGCCGGCCACCCCGGCGAAGATCAGGCGCTTTTCGAGGCGGTGCACGCGATCGGCATGGAATTCTGCCCGGCGCTTGGACTGGTGATTCCGGTCGGCAAGGACTCGATGTCCATGAAGACCCGCTGGCGCGAGGGCGAGTCAGATCGCAGTGTTGTCGCGCCACTGTCTCTCATCATTTCCGCCTTTGCGCCCGTGACGGATGTCCGCCTTGCGGTGACGCCGCAGCTGCGCACCGACGCAGAAAACGTCCTGGTGCTGATCGATCTGGGCGAGGGGCGCAACCGTCTCGGTGGTTCCGCGCTCGCGCAGGTCTACGGCCAGATCGGTGACGCAGCGCCCGATATCGATCCCGCCGCGCTCGGTGCTTTCTTCCGCGCGGTGCAGGCCTGCATCGCCGGGCGACTCCTGCTCGCCTATCACGACCGCTCTGACGGCGGGCTGTTCGTCACGCTGTGCGAGATGGCCTTTGCTGGTCGTGCTGCGCTCGACATAGATCTGGCGGCCTTGCCGGGATCGGGGCTGACCGGACAGCTCTTCGCCGAGGAGGCCGGGGCTGTGCTGCAAGTGCGGCGCTGTGATCTGGATGCCGTGCGTGCGGCCTTTGCCCGCGAGGGGCTTGCCGGCTCCCTGCATGTGCTCGGTTCTGCCGCAAGCGGAAGCGACATCGTCATCCGCTCGGGTGGTGCGCCCGTGTATCGACGCGCTCGCCGCGAGCTCCACCGTGCCTGGGCCGAGCTCAGTCACCGCATGCAGCGCCTGCGGGACAATCCCGCCTGCGCCGACCAGGAATTCGAGGCACTGCTCGACGATGCCGATCCCGGCCTGACCGCAAGCCTTGCCTTCGACCCGGCCGAGGATCTGGCGGCGCCGATGATCTCGCGTGGCGCGCGCCCGCGGCTGGCCGTATTGCGGGAGCAGGGCGTCAACGGGCAATACGAGATGGCTGCGGCGTTCGAGCGCGCGGGCTTCGATGCCTTCGATGTACACATGAGCGACGTCCTCTCGGGCGCCGTGGACCTTGCGGACTTCCGCGGGCTTGCAGCCTGTGGCGGATTTTCCTACGGAGACGTGCTCGGTGCCGGCGAGGGCTGGGCCAAGACCGTTCTCTTCAGTCCGCGTGCACGGGATCAGTTCGCGGCCTTCTTCGAGCGGCGCGACACCTTCGCGGTAGGTATGTGCAACGGCTGCCAGATGATGTCGAACCTGCGCGAGATCATTCCCGGCGCTGCCCACTGGCCGCGCTTCGTAAGGAACCTCTCCGAGCAGTACGAGGCCCGCGTGGCGCTGGTGCGCATCGAGCAGAGCCCCTCGGTGGTGCTCGCCGGCATGGAAGGTTCGCTCCTGCCCATCGTGGTGGCCCACGGTGAGGGAAGGGCGGAATTTGCGACAGCCGAGCTTGCGGCGCTGGAGGCCCGACAGGGCGTGGCCTTGCGCTTTGCCGATGGCCACGGGGCGGTGGCGCGCAGATTCCCGCAGAATCCCAATGGTGCCGAGGGCTCCGTTGCGGCCGTCACGAGTGAGGACGGGCGCGTGACCATCATGATGCCGCACGCAGAGAGGGTGTTCCGTACCGTCCAGAACAGCTGGCATCCCGGCAGCTGGGGTGAAGACAGCCCGTGGATGCGCCTCTTCCGGAACGCCCGGGTGTGGATCGGATGAAGCCTGCCCCGCGTGCATTGGCGGGTGAGGGACCTGTGTCTATAATGCCGCGCGCCTCCGACCGGCCTTGCCGATCGGAGGCGGTGCCCCGCAACGGAACGAATCCATTCGCATGATCAAACGCTACCCCCTCTGGAAGACGCTGCTCGTCGCCGTCGTGCTGGGTACGGCCGTCGTTTATTCTCTGCCCAACCTCTACCCGCCGGACCCGGCGATCCAGATTTCGGGCGCCAGCAGCTCGCTGGACGTGAGCCGTGGCACCCTCGATCAGGCTGAGCAAGCCCTGAAAGGGGCGGGTATCGGCGTGCGCGGTACGGATTTCGGTGCGCGCAGTGCGCTGCTTCGTCTGGACAATGTCGAGGAACAACTTCGCGCCAAATCGATTGTCCGTCGTGCCCTTGGCGACGACTACGTCGTGGCAGTCAACCTCGCGTCCACCACGCCGGCGTGGCTTTCTTCCATCGGGGCATCGCCGCTCAAGCTGGGCCTTGATCTGAGCGGTGGCGTGCACTTCCTGCTGCAAGTCGACACCAAGGCCGCCGTGCAGAAGCGCCTCGATGTCTACACATCCGATATCAAGAAAACCCTGCGCGAGGAGCGCATCCGCGGGACCGTACGCCGCGCCCCCGATGGCCGCATCGAGGCCTCCTTCGCCACCCCCGAGGTGCGGGGCCAGGCGATCGATGCCATCGGCAAGACGATGGGGACGCTCCAGAAGGAGCTCGTCGAGCGTAACGGTCAGCCAGCCGTGCTCTTCGGTATCGGCGAGGCCCAGATCCGCGAGATGGAAGACTACGCGGTGAGCCAGAACCTCACGACGCTTCGCAACCGCGTGAACGAGCTGGGTGTTGCCGAGCCGCTTATCCAGAAGCAGGGCCGCAACCGCATCGTGGTCGAGTTGCCCGGCGTCCAGGACACCGCAGAGGCCAAGCGGATCCTCGGCAAGGCCGCAAACCTCGAGTTCCGGCTCGAAGCCCGCCCCGACGAAGTTGCCTCCAATCGCGAGGAGTTCAATTTCCGCAATCCGGATTACGGTCAGCGCAGCGCCCAGCTCGAACGGGACCTGATCATTACCGGCGACCGCGTGACGGGCGCCAACTCCAGTTTCGACGAGAACGGCCGTCCGCAGGTGAACATCAACCTCGACAGCCAGGGCGGTTCGATGATGAACCGCGAGACCCGCAACAACATCAAGCGCCGCATGGGCGTGCTCTTCATCGAGCGCAAGAACCGTACGGTCGGATTCCAGAAGGACGCTGATGGCAACGAGGAGCCGGTGCTCGAGTCCTACGAGGAGAAGAGCATCATCAGCCTCGCGACGATCCAGTCAGCACTGGGTACGCAGTTCCGCATCACAGGCCTCGCCAACCCCGCTGAATCCTCGGAACTCGCCCTGCTGCTGCGCGCTGGCGCGCTGGCCGCCCCGCTCGATTTCGTCGAGGAACGCTCTATCGGTCCCTCGCTCGGCAAGGACAACATCGAGCTCGGTCTGCGCTCGATGATGATCGGCTCCCTGCTGGTCATGGGTTTCATGCTGGCCGTCTACCGCGTCTTCGGGATCTTTGCCAACGTGGCGCTGGTCTTCAACGTGGCGTTGCTGCTCTCGGTGATGTCGATGCTGTCGGCAACCCTCACGCTGCCCGGTATGGCGGGTATCGTGCTCACGGTGGGCATGGCGGTAGACGCCAACGTACTGATCAACTCGCGCATCCGCGAGGAACTCGAAAACGGCCTCTCGCCGTATGCCGCGATTCAGGCGGGTTATGACCGCGCCTGGCTCACCATCCTCGATTCCAACCTCACGACCATGCTGATCGCACTGATCCTGCTTGCGATCGGCACGGGCCCCGTGCGTGGATTCGCGGTGGTGCTGACCATCGGTATCCTCACCTCGATGTTCACTGCGGTGAGCGTCTCGCGCCTGCTTGTGGAGGCCTTCTACGGCCGTCGCCGCATCAGCAAGCTATCGATCTGACCGGAGCCAGCATGGCCTTCAACGCCCCTGACGTCGATTTCATGAAAGCCCGGCTTCCGGCCGGGCTGTTTTCTGCCCTGCTGGTCGTCGTGTCCATAGGCGCGATCATCTTCAAGGGGCTCAATTTCGGCCTCGATTTCACCGGCGGCACGCTGGTGGAGCTGCATTTCCCGCAGGCTGCCGTGCTCGAGAACGTTCGCAAGGACCTCCTCGATGCGGGCTACGAGCGCCATCAGGCGGTGCACTTCGGGTCCGATCACGACGTGCTGGTTCGCCTGCCCAGCGCCGAGACCGCCACCATCGGTCAGGACATTGCAAAGGCCTTGGCCAAGGATGGGGGCGAGGTTCAGTTGCGTCGCGTGGAAGTCGTGGGCCCCCAGATGGGTGACGAACTCCGCGATCTGGGCGGCCTCGGCCTGCTGCTGTCGTTGCTGGGCGTTGGCGTCTATGTGGCAATCCGCTTCCAGTGGAAGCTGGCGGTGGGCGCGGTAGTGGCACTCGCGCACGATCCCATCGTCACGCTCGGGGCCTTCGCTCTGTTCCAGTGGGATGTCGATTTCTCGGTTCTCGCTGCGGTTCTGGCCCTGATCGGGTACTCGATCAACGACACCGTCGTGGTCTACGACCGTCTGCGCGAGAACTTCCGCAAGATGCGCCGCACAGACCGCTACGAGATCAGCAACGCTGCGCTGAACCAGACGCTGGGTCGTACCTTGATGACCTCCGGCGTCACCCTGATCGCGGTGCTGGCGCTACTGGTCTTCGGTGGGGATACGCTGCGCGGGTTTTCGATCACGCTCACCATCGGCATTATCGTCGGCACCTACTCGTCCATCTATGTGGCGACGAACTGCGCGCTGTGGCTGGGCCTCGACCGTGCGGATCTGATGCTGCCCGTCAAGGACGAGAGGACTGCTCAGGACTCTCCCTGATCCCGACTCTTGCGGGCTGCAGCGCCAAGCAGGGGCCTGATGACCTGAAGCATGGGCTTCAGGCACTTCGGATTGGCAGCCACGATGTCGCCGCTGTGCAGCCAGTCGTTTCCGCCCTCGAAATCGCTCACCAGGCCTCCGGCTTCCTGCACCAGCAGTGCGCCGGCCGCTATATCCCAGGCTTGCAGGCCGATCTCCCAGAACCCCTCGAAGCGCCCGGCTGCCACGTAGGCGAGGTCGAGTGAAGCTACGCCGGCGCGGCGTATGCCCGCGCTGCGTTCGGCGAGCTGGCGCAGTGTTTCCATGTAAGGAGTCAGGAGGGCGTCGGACGGCTCGCGGAAGGGGATGCCGGTGCCGAACAATGCATCCTTGCTCATGGCGCGGCTGCTGACACGCAGACGTTTGCCGTTCAATTGCGCGCCAGCCCCGCGCGTGGCCGTGAATTCCTCGCGGCGCACGGGGTCCAGCACAACCGCATGCTCGATGCGCCCTTCCTTCATGCAGGCAATCGAGACGGCGAAGTGGGGTATGCCGCGCGAAAAATTCGTGGTGCCGTCGAGCGGATCGATGATCCAGCGGTAGGGGCTGTTGCCCGTCGGCGGCATTCCTGCCGTGCCTTCTTCCGCGAGGAACTCGTGGTCCGGATAGGCCTTACGCAGATGGAACAGGATTTCTTTCTCGGCAGCGATGTCGATCTCGGTCACGTAGTCGCTGCCGCTCTTGCGACGGACCTCGACGAGATCGATGCGATCGGCTGCCCGGACGATGATCTCGCCTGCTTTTCGCGCTGCGGCAAGTGCCACGTTCACCATTGGGTGCATCGTGCGGAGTCTCCGGAAAAGGGTCGGGTCGCGAGCGGGCGCGGAGTATAGCAGACCACCCCGCGTGCCTTTGCTAGACTCGGGCCCTTCGCTCGCAGGCCACACGATGGACCAGAACAGTTCTTCTCCGGAGCTTCCGATGCTCGACCGCGTGCGTGTCGTGCTGGTGGGGACATCACACGCCGGAAACATCGGTGGTGCGGCACGCGCGATGAAAAACATGGGGCTCTCGCGACTCGTCCTCGCCGGCCCCGAGGTGGTGTTCCCGCATCCGGAAGCAACCTGGCGTGCCGTGCAGGCCGCTGATTTGCTCGACACCGCCGTTGTGACGCGCGACCTTGCCGAGGCGGTAGCCGATTGCACGCTGGTAATAGGCACCAGCGCCCGTGAGCGGCGCATCCAGTTGCCGCAAGTGTCCCCCAGAGGGCTGGGAGGGCTTCTCGCGCGGTCCAGGCCCGACGAGCAGATCGCGCTTGTCTTCGGACGTGAGGACTCAGGCCTGAGCAACGAGGAACTGCGCATGTGCCACTGGCATGTGCACATACCCACCAGCAGCAGCTATTCCTCGCTCAATCTTGCGGCGGCCGTACAGATTCTCTGCTACGAACTCCGCCTTGCCTGCCTGGCTCCGGATCCGGCCCCCGCGGCGGAGAGCGATTGGGACGAGCCCTTCGCTACTGTCGAGGGGGTCGAACGTTTCTACGAGCATCTGGAGCAGGCGCTGACGGAGATCGGTTTCCTCAAGCCTTCCGCGCCACGGCAGTTGATGACGCGACTGCGCCGGCTCTTCAACCGCGTGCGCCTCGACCAGATGGAGTTGAACATCCTTCGAGGGATGCTCACCGAGATACAGAAAGCTGCGCGCGGCGGAGGGCCGCGCACTTGACCCCCTCGATGCGGCGGTCAAATACTGTCCCCGCCACGGCAGACGGAATGCGCTGATGCGCCTCACCACCAAGGGTAGATATGCGGTCACGGCCATGCTCGACCTCGCCCTGCACGTGGCTGAGGGGCCGGTGACCCTCGGCGACATAGCGCGTCGCCAGGAAATCTCGCTTTCCTACCTCGAGCAGTTGTTTGCGCGCCTGCGTCGGCGTGGCCTGGTGGCAAGCGTGCGTGGGCCGGGCGGCGGCTACAGGCTGGGCCGTGGGCTCGCGGATCTGCAGATTGCCGAGATCATCCATGCCGTGGACGAGTTCTACGAGGCAACGGCCTGCGAGGGCCGCGGCGGCTGTCAGCAAGAGGGAGAGGTCTGCATCACCCATGCCCTGTGGGACGATTTGAGCCAGCAGATCCATTCGTTCCTGAGCGCCATCACGCTTGCCGAACTGGTGGAACGCAGCGAGGTACGCCGCGTTTCGGATCGCCAGCACGAGCGTGATGCCCGGCTGCGAACGGGCGGCGATATCGCCGTCACCGTGCTCGCCTGATGCCGCCCATGCGTCTGCCGGTCTATCTCGATTATCTCGCCACCACGCCTGTCGACCCCAGGGTCGCTACGCTCATGGCCGGCTGCCTCACGCAGGAGGGGCTGTTCGGCAATCCTGCTTCCCGCTCCCATGTTTATGGCTGGCAGGCCGAGGAGGCAGTGGAGAACGCGCGGCGTGAACTCGCGGAACTCGCGGGAGCTGATCCGCGCGAGATTGTCTGGACCTCCGGCGCCACCGAGGCAGACAACCTTGCAATAAAGGGCGTGGTGGAGCGCGTCCGCTCCCGCAGCGGACATATCGTCAGCAGCCTCGCCGAGCACAAGGCAGTGCTGGACAGCTGCCGCCATCTCGAGGCCCGGGGTTTTGCGCTCAGCCTCCTTGCACCGGGCCCCGACGGGCGCGTTGACCCTTCAGTGCTGGCGGCAGCGCTGCGCCCGGATACGGTCCTCGTGAGCCTCATGCACGTGAACAACGAGCTTGGAACGGTCAACGATATCGCCGCCCTCGGTGCCGTTTGCCGCGAGCGGGGCGTGCCCTTTCACGTGGATGCGGCCCAGAGCCTTGGCAAATTGCCCATCGACCTGCGGGAGTTGCCGGTCGATCTCATGTCCTTCTCTGCCCACAAGCTCTACGGACCCAAGGGTATTGGCGCGCTGTATGTGCGGCGCCAGCCCAAAGTGCTGCTGGAGGCCCAGATACACGGCGGCGGCCACGAGCGCGGCATGCGCTCCGGCACGCTGCCCACGCACCAGTGTGTGGGCTTCGGCGAGGCGGCGCGTATCGCGCGGCTCGAGATGGCCGACGATGCGGCCCGGATCGCCGCCCTGCGGGACCGGCTCTGGGAGGGCATCAGTGAACTCGGAGGCGTCCACCGCAACGGCAGCGCCGGGCACTGCATCGCAGGTGCCCTGAACGTGGCTTTCGAGGGGGTGGAGGGGGAGACCCTGATGCTGGCCATGAAGGACCTCGCACTGTCCTCGGGGTCGGCGTGCAACTCGGCGAGTATCGAACCCTCGCACGTCCTGCGAGCCATCGGGCTGCCCGATGCACTGGCCCACGGCTCCCTGCGCTTCAGTCTGGGGCGCTTCAGCACCGTCATGGACGTCGACACAGCCATCGCCGTGGTGCGCCAATCGCTCACGCGTTTGCGCGAGGCCGTCACGGTTTAGGCCATAAGCCCGGTCCCGGGGCGTGTTTTCGCTTTTCGCCGCCACGGCTCGCGGCCTATACTTCCTGCCCTTTTTCATCAGGCTGCCCCTGTGGCGGCCCCTCCCGGAGATCCTTGCATGGCGATCGAGCGCACCCTTTCCATCATCAAACCCGACGCAGTCGCGAAGAACGCCATTGGCGAGATCTATGCCCGCTTCGAGAAGGCAGGTCTGCGTGTCGTGGGCTCCAGGATGTTGCGCCTCTCCGAGGCCGTTGCCTCGGGGTTTTATGCAGAACACCGTGAGCGTGGATTCTTCCCGGCGCTGGTTGCCTTCATGACCTCGGGCCCGGTGATGGTGCAGGTGCTCGAAGGCGAGAACGCGGTGCTCCTCAACCGCGAACTGATGGGCGCCACCAACCCCAAAGATGCCGCCCCCGGCACCATCCGCGCCGACTTCGCGTCTTCCATCGACGCCAATGCCGTGCACGGCTCCGATTCGCCCCAGTCCGCAGCCCGCGAGATCGCGTATTTCTTCGCGTCCTCCGAGCTGTGCTCGCGCGATTGAGACCCTCATGAACGACGCCGCCCAGCTCATCGTGAGCGACGCCCCGCGGGAAGCTGCGGAGCGCGTCAACTTGCTCGGGATGAGCCGGGCCGGGCTGCAGGAGTTTCTGGTCGGGCTTGGCGAGAAACCATACCGCGCGCTGCAGCTCATGAAGTGGATCTACCACCAGGGCGTCTCCGATTTTTCCGCCATGACCGACGTCGGCCGCGACTTGCGCGAGCGTCTCTCGGCCTGCGCGGAGATCCGTCCGCCCGAGGTTGCAGAGGAGCACATTTCCGCCGACGGCACCCGCAAGTGGCTGATCCGCGTCGAGGGTGGCAGTTGCGTCGAGACGGTGTTCATCCCCGAGGAAGGCCGAGGCACCCTGTGCGTGTCTTCGCAGGTGGGCTGCTCGCTCGATTGCAGCTTCTGCTCGACCGGCAAGCAGGGCTTCCAGCGTGATCTCACTTCTGCAGAGATCATCGGTCAGGTGTGGATCGCGGCAGCCGCCTTCGGTCTGCCCAAGAAGGGCGGGCAGCGGCGCATCACCAACGTCGTCATGATGGGCATGGGAGAGCCCCTGCTCAATTTCGACAATGTCGTGACGGCTACCGACCTGATGATGGATGACTTCGCCTACGGTATATCGAAGCGTCGCGTGACCCTGAGCACGGCGGGCGTTGTGCCGGCGCTCGACAAGCTGGCAAAGGTGAGCGAAGTCTCGCTGGCGATCTCCCTTCACGCGCCCAACGATGCCCTGCGCGATCAGCTGGTGCCGGTCAATCGCCGCTACCCCATCCGCCAGTTACTCGATTCCGCGCGCGCTTATCTGGGTGCGCAGACCGACAGCAAACGCGTGGTCACGGTGGAGTACACGTTGATCAGCGAGGTCAACGACCGCCCCGAGCACGCCCGCGAGCTTGCTGTACTGCTGCGGGATTACCCCTGCAAGATCAACCTGATCCCGTTCAACCCCTTCGACGCCTCGGATTACCGGCGCCCCAGCCGCAATGCGGTGAGCCGGTTCTGGAACATCCTCACCGAGGCGGGTTTACGCGTGACCGTGCGCAGCACCCGTGGTGACGACATCGACGCGGCCTGCGGCCAACTGGTGGGAAGGGTCGAAGACCGTACCCGCCGTTCCGAGCGCCATCGCGCTGCGCGCGCCGGCTCGCCTGTGGCAGGAGCCGCGTAATGGTCATGATGCGTGCCTTTCGCGTAGCGGCGCTCGCGCTGCTTGCCATCTTCGCCGGTGGTTGCGTTACCACAACCGAGGGTGGATTCAAGGCCGATCGCAAGGAAGAAGTCGCCCGTCGCGTGGATGCCGCCACCCAGTACCTGCAGAAAGGAAACACCGAGCAGGCGATCGTGCATCTGCGCCGTGCTCTCGAGATCGACCCGCACTCCGCGCCGGTCAACGAGACCCTCGCCCGTGTCTTCGCGCAGTCGGGAGAGTACGAACTGGCAGACCAGCACTTCCGTACGGCCATCCAGTACGACCCGGCATTCTCCCGGGCCCGCAACAATTACGCCGCATTCCTCTATGACCGAGGCCGGATAGACGACGCTATCGTGCAACTCGAGCAGGTCGTTGCAGACACCCTCTACGAGAAGCGCGCAGACGCCTTCACCAATCTGGGCAAGGCCTATCTCCGCAAGGGGCAGACGGCCAAGGCAGAGGAAGTCTTCGGCCGTGCCATCAAGATGGACCGCCGCCAGGCTGCAGCCATGCTGGAGCTTGCCGATATCAACGTGCAGCACGGCCAGTATCCCGAGGCCGCGCGGCTTTTCGGCTTGTATCGCGCAGCGGGCCCGCAGCCCACGCCGCGCAGCCTTCTGCTCGGCATCCGCATTGCGCGCGCCACCGGCGATCGTGACAACGAGGCGAGCTACGCCCTGCAGTTGAAGGGGCTCTACCCGGAGTCAGACGAGTACCGGACCTACCAAGCCATGCCACCTGCCAGGTAAATGATCATGGTTCCAGAAGAACAGCCCAGACCCGATCCCCGCTCTCCCGGCCTGCTCCTGAAGAATGCCCGCGAAGCCGCAGGCATGAGCGTCGAGCAGGTTGCGGACAAGCTCCACCTGCTGAAGTCGGTGGTGAGCTCCCTCGAGAAAGACTGCTACGACCGCATCCGCGGCGATACCTTCGCCCGCGGTTACCTGCGCAACTACGCGCGCCTGCTGGGCATGGATGCCGATGACATCGTCGGTTGCTTCAACTCCAATGCCGCGCGTACCGGAAACGTCCGTGCCGAGCCCAAGGCCCTTCGTCGCCGCGAACCGCTTGGTGGCGGTCCCGGCGCTGGCCGGGTGGGCATGGTGGTGGCGTTGCTTGCGCTGAGCGGACTCTTCCTGTTCCAGACCCGGGAGCCGGCGCGGGAGACGGCCGTGAACACCCAGGCTCCGCTGACGGTCGAGACTGCACGCGGCGAACAGCGCCTCGCGGCGGCTTTGCCGGCCGTTGCGGCCGGCAGCGTCGACGGCAACTGAGCTCCGGAGGGGCCCCGCATGCACGCCTCGCCGATCGTCCGCCGTGTTTCCCGCCAGGTCATGGTCGGGAATGTGGCGGTGGGAGGGGGCGCGCCGATCAGCGTCCAGAGCATGACCAACACCGAGACCTGCGACGTCGAGGCCACGGTCGGGCAGGTGCAGGCTCTGGCAGACGCCGGCGCGGACATTGTCCGTGTCTCTGTTCCGAGCATGGAGGCGGCGGAGGCCTTCCGGCTCATCCGCCAGCGTTCCCCCGTGCCGCTGATTTCCGATATCCACTTCGATTACAAGATCGCACTCGCCGCGGCGGCCGCGGGTGCAGACTGCCTGCGCATCAATCCCGGCAACATCGGCCGTGACGACAAGGTGCGCGCGGTGATCGACTGCGCCAAGGACCACGGCATTCCCATTCGTATCGGGGTGAATGCGGGCTCGCTCGAGAAAGAACTGCAGCGCAAGTACGGCGAGCCCACGGCAGATGCACTGGTCGAATCCGCCATGCGGCATATCGACCTCCTCGACAAGCACGACTTCCAGAATTTCAAGATCAGCCTCAAGGCCTCCGAGATCTTCATGACTGTGGCGGCCTATCGCAAGATCGCCACGCAGATCGACCAACCCCTGCACCTCGGCATCACCGAAGCGGGCGGGCTGCGCTCGGGCACCGTGAAATCCGCCGTGGGCCTCGGCATGCTGCTGATGGACGGCATCGGCGACACCATTCGCATCTCGCTCGCGGCCGATCCGGTCGAGGAAGTGAAAGTCGGCTGGGACCTCCTCAAAAGCCTCCGCCTGCGCAGCCGCGGCATCAATTTTGTCGCCTGCCCCAGTTGCTCGCGGCAGAACTTCGACGTGATCGCGACGATGAACGAACTCGAGCGCCGTCTCGAGGACGTGCGCTCTCCGCTCGACGTGGCCGTGATCGGTTGCTACGTGAACGGCCCTGGCGAATCCCGCGAGGTGGACGTGGGCGTTACCGGCAGCAGCCCCTCGAACATGGTTTTCGTGGACGGTAAGCCGCATCACAAGGTGGCCTCGGGGTCCCTGATCGACGACCTCGAACGCACCATCCGCGACGCCCTCGCCCGCAAGGAGGCCGCCGAGCCTGAAGGCCTGATCGCCCGGGGCTGAGCCGCCACCGGATCGCGTATTTTCCCTGCCTGCCGGATCGCCCGCGTCGTCCGCACTCGCTAAACTACTCCGCCGCCATTGCGCGGCGGTCCATAACCCTTTCGAGGAAACGCATGTCCAGCAGTCACGACACGAGGCGGGAGCTCCGTGCCATCCGCGGCATGCCGGACATACTCCCGGCCCAGACGCCGGCTTGGCAGCACCTCGAGCGCTGCATTTCCGAACTCCTCGGCAGCTACGCCTACCAGGAAATCCGGCTCCCCATTCTGGAGCCCACAGAGCTCTTTGCCCGCTCGATCGGTGAGGTCACCGACATCGTCGAAAAAGAGATGTACAGCTTTGCCGATCGCAACGGCGAGGGCATGACGATGCGCCCCGAGGGCACCGCCAGCTGCGTGCGTGCCGTTCTGCAGCATGGCCTTCTGCAGCAAGTGCCGCAGAGGCTCTGGTATCTGGGGCCCATGTTCCGATACGAGCGCCCGCAGATGGGGCGTCAGCGCCAGTTCCATCAGGTTGGCGTTGAGACTTTCGGCCTCGAGGGGCCCGATATCGAGGCAGAGCATCTGCTGATGACGGCGCGCCTGTGGCGCAGATTGGGCGTGGCCGATCGCGTGCGCCTCGAAATCAACTCCCTTGGCTCCTCTGAATCCCGCGCTGCGTATCGCAGTGCCCTGGTGGCGTACCTCTCGGCCCGCGAGACCGAACTCGACGAAGACAGCCGCCGGCGCCTCGGCAGCAACCCGCTGCGCATACTCGACAGCAAGAACCCCGACACGCAGGCGCTGCTTCGCGATGCACCGCGTCTGGTCGATCACCTGGATGCCGAATCGCAAGCGCACTTCGCGGAACTGCGCGCGATACTCGATGCGGCAGGTCTTTCCTACACCATCAATTCCTCGCTGGTGCGCGGCCTCGATTACTATGGCCGCACCGTCTACGAGTGGGTCACCGAGAGCCTGGGTGCACAGGGCACCGTGTGTGCGGGTGGTCGCTACGACGGGTTGGTCTCGGAACTCGGCGGACCGGCCACGCCCGGCGTGGGATTCGCGATGGGGCTCGAACGCCTGCTGCTTTTGATGCAGGCCGTCGGCGCCCCTGCCGCGCCAGACAACCGCCCCCACGCCTACTGGGTTGTAGCGGATGCAGCGGCGTCACGGCTGGTGCTCCCGCTCGGCGAGCGTTTGCGTGATGCGCTGCCCGGCCTGCGGTTGCAGCTCAATTGCGGCGCCGGCAGCATGAAGAGCCAGATGAAACGCGCCGATCGCAGCGGTGCTGCACTGGCGCTGATCGTGGGCAGTGACGAGATGGCGGCGGGCGAGGTGAGCGTCCGCGAACTGAGAATCGAGGGCGCTGGCCAGCAGCGCGTCGGCATCAATGCGTTGCAGGCCATGTTGGCCGAACGCTTCGCGCTCTGAGCGCAACCAGGAACCAGGTCGGGAGACTACAGGTGGATCCGTACCATACCGAGGAAGACCAGATCAGGGCCATCAAGCAGTGGTGGGAGCGCAATGGCTCCTCCACGCTGATCGGCGTCGGATTCGCGCTCGCCATCGTATTCGGCTCGCAGTGGTGGCAGCAGCGCAGCCTCCGCTCGGCCGAGGAGGCAGCAGCGCTTTACCAGCAGCTGCAACAGGCCGCAGAGCGGGCTTCGGGTGACGAGGTGCAACGCACCACCGCGCAGCACCTCGGAGAGGAACTGCGCGACGCCCAGGCAGGTAATCGCTACGGCGATTACGCGAGCCTGCTGCTCGCGAAGCTCTACGTCGAGAAAAAAGACCTCGCAGCGGCCGAGCGCGAACTGCGCGGGCTGGTCGAGCGCCACCCTGACACGCCGCCCGGAAAGCTGCAGCAGCGCATCAATGGCCTGCTCGGTCGTGACGTCGATCCGCAGCTCGGGAGCCTCGCGCGGCTGCGCCTCGCCCGTGTGCTTTTCGCGGACAAGCGTGCCGACGAGGCAGAGACCGTGCTCGGTGATCCTGCGGGTGGTGACTTCGAGATCGAACGGCAGGAGCTGCGCGGTGATATCCTCCGCGCCAAGGGTGATGCTCAGGGCGCCATCGCGGCCTACGAGCGCGCCATCGAGCTCGCCAAGGATTCCGGCGGCGTGCGGCTGGTGGAGCTCAAGCTCCAGGAGTTGCGCCTCACCCAGCCGGCAGCCCCCGCAGCGGCTGCCTCAAACGCGCCCATCGCAGCCACGCCCGCCGAGGAGAAGAAAACACCATGAGAACATCGCAGGCATCGCGCCGCGTATTCCGGGTACTGGTTGCCGCGCTGTTCCTCGTCAATCTGGGTGCCTGCACCTGGGTGAAAGGCCTCTGGAACGGCGATGACGAGGACAAGGAACTCGAGCCCGCTCCCTTGGTGGACATCGACCCCGAGATCAAGGTGCGTGAGGTCTGGAGCAAGGGCATCGGCAACGGACAGGGCAAGCTCTACAACCGGATGCAGATCGCCCTCTACGGCGGCGCCATCTTTGCCGCCTCTGCCAACGGCAGCGTGCAGGCCATCGACGCGCAGACCGGCAAGCGCCGCTGGGATGTCGACCTCGACGCCGAACTGTCGGGTGGCGTGGGTGTGGGCGGAGATCTTGTACTCGTGGGCACGGCCAAGGGTGTCGTGATCGCGCTGGACAGCGCCTCCGGCCGGGAACTCTGGCGATCCACGCTGAGCAGCGAGGTCCTGGCACCTCCCGCAGCCGACTGGGACGCGGTGGTTGTGCAGACCCTGGACGGCAAAATCTATGGCCTGGACACCCAGAGCGGCACCCGCCGCTGGACGCATGACAGCAGCATGCCGCTGCTCACGATCCGTGGCACGGCGCCGCCCCTGATGGCAGAAGGCGTGGCCTACGTCGGGCTCGCCAACGGCCGTCTCCTCGCGGTTCGCGGGGACTCCGGCACCATCCTCTGGGAGGGTCGCATCGCCAACCCGCAGGGCCAGTCCGAAATCGAGCGGGCCATCGACATCGACGGCAAGCCCCTGATCATTGGCTCCAGCATCTATGCCGTGACCTATCAGGGCAAGCTCGGGGGCCTGCAGGTCGCTAACGGCCGCCCCACCTGGGCGCGCGACGCCTCCAGTTTCGAGAGCATTTCCGAGGGCTTCGGCAACATCTATGTCTCCGGTACCGATGGCACCGTGAGCGCCTTCGAAGTGGGCGGCGGAGCGTTGCGCTGGCAGAACGATCAGCTCGCGCGGCGCAAGCTGAGCGCGCCGACAGCCATCGGGAGTTATGTGGCAGTGGCAGATTTTGACGGCTATGTGCACTTCCTCTCGCAGGTCGACGGCCATTTCGTGGCCCGTGCCCGTGCGGACTCCGATGGCGTGAGGTCAGACATGATCGCCGACGGCGACAGGCTCTACGTCTTCGGAAACGACGGCGAGTTGAGCTGCTTCTCGGTCGGATCGCCCTGAGCCCGCCGTAACGCCAGTGATACCTGTCATTGCGCTCGTCGGGCGGCCCAACGTAGGCAAGTCCACCCTGTTCAACCGCCTCACGCGAAGCCGTGACGCGCTGGTTGCCGATATCCCGGGCCTCACCCGCGACCGCCAGTACGGCGAGTTCAAGGCCGGTGACACCCGCTTCATCCTGATCGACACCGGCGGCATCAGCGGCATTGAAGAGGGCATCGACAGCGAGATGGCCCGCCAGTCCCTGATGGCGCTGGCCGAGTGCGACCTCGCGCTGTTGCTGGTCGACGGTCGCGCAGGCCTCACGCCCACCGACCGCGACGTGGTCGACCGGCTGCGCGCCAGCGGCAAGACCTTCCGCGTGATCGTGAACAAGATCGACGGCATCGACGAACACCAGGCGAGTGCGGAGTTCCACTCCATCGGTGCCGCGGCGCTGCACGCTGTCAGCGCCTCGCAGGGGCGCGGCGTCGGGCAGTTGCTGGAGGCGCTGGAGGCCGCGTTCCGGGTGGAAGCGCCCGTAGAGCCGGACGCCGAGGAGGCCGATCAGAGCGAAGAGACCGCTGAGGGCGCGGAAGAGGGCGCTGCTGACGGTGCAGAGGCCGACGGGTCCGTCGCCCACTCGCAGCGTGCGAGGGTGGCAGTGGAGGGGCGCCCCAATGTGGGCAAATCCACGCTGGTGAACCGCATCCTCGGCGAGGAGCGCGTCGTGGTCTACGACCAGCCCGGCACCACGCGCGACAGCATCTACATCGACTTCGAACGCCGCGACAAGCACTACACCCTGATCGACACCGCGGGCATCCGGCGCAAGCGCAGCGTCCACGAGGTCATCGAGAAATTCTCGATCGTGAAGACCCTGCAGGCGATCGCCGACGCCGAGGTCGTACTCCTCCTGCTCGACGCCCACGACGGGCTCGTGGAGCAGGACGTACACCTGCTCGGCCACGTTATCGAGGCCGGTCGCTCGCTCGTCATCGTCTGCAACAAGTGGGACGGACTGCCGCCGGAGCAGAAGGGCGCCCTGAAGGCGGATCTCGAGCGCCGCCTCGTGTTCGCCGAATTTGCCGAGGTGCATTACATCTCGGCACTGCACGGTTCGAACGTGGGGGATCTCTACGGAGCGGTGGACCGGGCCTGGGCGTCATCGCGGCGCAAGCTCCCCACCAACCGCCTCACGACCATCCTCGAGGAGGCTGTGGCCGCGCACTCGCCGCCGCTGGTCAACGGGCGTCGGATCAAGCTCCGATACGCGCACCCGGGCGGCAGCAATCCGCCGGTGATCGTGATTCACGGCAACCAGACCGAGAGCGTGCCTGACCACTACAAGCGCTATCTCGAGAACGTGTTCAGGAAGCAGCTGAAGCTGGTGGGAACACCGCTCAGGGTGCAGTTCGTGACCGGCGAGAATCCCTACAAGGGCAAGCGCAACACGCTCACGCCGCGCCAGCTCTACAAGCGCAAGCGGCTGATGAGCCATGTCAAGAAAGGGCGCTGAGGCGGAGTCCCTCGAGGCTGCCTCGGTTCCGGACCTCGACACCCCCGCGCATATCCACGCCTTCGTCACTGCGTTCTATGACCGCCTGCTCGCGGATCCGCTCATTGCGCCGGTCTTCCTCGAGGTCGCAGGGATCGACATCCGCCACCACCTCCCGCTCATCTGCGCCTACTGGGAGAAGCTCCTTCTGGGCGATCAGCGCTATCGCCGGCACACCATGAACATCCACCGGGCGGTCCATGCCAGCAGGGCGCTGCGGCCGGCGGATTTCGACTGCTGGCTGGGGCATTTCCGGGCGGCTCTGGATGCCGGTTTCGCGGGTCCTTTTGCGAGGCGCGCGCGGGGTATCGCCGAGCGCATCGCAGGAAACATGCAGGCCCAGCTCTGAGCCTTGCCGATTGCCGCTTGTTCATTTGCGGGCCCCGAAGCGGCTCGCGTATCCTCGGCCGGTTCCCAACCCGGAAGACTTACGCATGACTGCGCGGCATTTCAATATTGCGGACCTTTTCGAAATCGTTGCGGACACCGTTCCGGAGCGCGAAGCCATCGCCTGCGGCGATGAGCGCCAGACCTACGGCTCGCTGGAAGAGCGCGCCACCAGGCTCGCCAACTTCATGCGTGATCGGGGCGTGGCAGCTGGCGACAAGGTCGGGCTCTACATGTACAACAGCAACGCCTACATCGAAGGCATGCTCGCCTGCTTCAAGCTGCGCGCCGTGCCGGTGAACGTGAATTACCGCTACGTCGACGAAGAACTCTCCTACATCTTCAACAACGCCGACATGGTGGCCTGCATCCACCACCGCGAGTTCGTGCCGCATATCGACAAGGTGCGTCACGCGGCGCCGGGCCTGAAACTCCTGATCGCAGTGGAAGACGGTTCCGACGTGCCGATCCCTGCTGAGACCGCGAAGTTCGAGGAGGCCATGGCGGCAGGCTCTCCCGCGCGCGATTTCGGCGAGCGCTCCGACGATGACCTCTTCATCCTCTACACGGGCGGCACCACCGGGAAGCCCAAGGGCGTGATGTGGCCGCACAAGGATGTGTTCTACGCGGCCATGGGCGGCGGCGGGCACTTCCATCCGGCCGGAGCCATCCAGGCGCCTGAAGACATCGCCATCCGCGCGAAAGAAGGTTATCCGGTCTCGGGCATGGCGCTCGCGCCGCTCATGCACGGGGCCTGCTGGTGGTTCGCCTGCATCCAGCTTCTGGCCGGCTGCAAGCTGGTGTTGAACCCCAACCGTTCGCTGGTGGGAGAGCAGGTCTGGGACATCGCCGCACGTGAGCGCGTCAACTCCGTGACGATCGTGGGTGACGCGATGGCCATGCCGCTGATCGATGCTCTCGATGCCAATCCCGGGCGCTGGGACCTCAGCTCGATCTTCACGGTGGGTTCTGGCGGCGCCGTGTTCTCGGAGTCCAGACAGGCCGATTTCCGTCGTCACTTCCCGAACGTGATGATCTCGAATTCCTTCGGCTCCTCCGAGTCGGGCCAGATGGGCCGGACCACCGGCGAGCGCAAGGGCGAGGCCGGCAACACGGGCTTGGGCAACGTGCCCAAGAGCGAGTTCATGGACGTCATCGTCGAAGAGGAACTGCGCTTTGCGGAGCCCGGCGAAATGGGCATCTTTGCGCGCTCGGGCCATATCCCCATCGGCTACTACGGTGACCCCGAAAAAACCGCCCGCACCTTCGTCATGGTCGGCGGCAAGCGCTGGTTGCTGACCGGTGACAGCGCCCGCCTCGAAGCCGATGCGTCCATCTCGGTGTTCGGTCGCGGTTCCAACTGCATCAACAGCGGCGGAGAGAAGATCTTCCCCGAAGAAGTCGAGGAAGCGCTCAAAGCACATGCCGATGTTTACGACGCGCTGGTGGTGGCCACGCCCGACGAGCGCTGGGGCGAGAAAGTCACGGCCGTGGTTGCTGCGCGCGGCACCACGCGCCCCACGCTGGATGCCTTGCAGGAAGAAGCCCGCAAGCACATTGCCGGCTACAAGGTGCCGCGTGAACTCCACCTTGTGCCCGAGGTGCCGCGCGGCGTGAACGGCAAACCCGACTACAAGAAGGCGCGCGAAATGGCGCTCTCGGGCAGTTACTGCGCCTGAGGCGCGACCACCTCACAGCGGGAACACCCACATGGAAACACTCGATATCAGCACCAGCAGTTGCATCGTGGAGCGCGACGGCCACGTCCTCATCGTGACCCTGAACCGCCCCGAGGCGAAGAACGCCTTCAACCCGCCCATGCTGGTGGGTATGTACCGCGCCTGGCGGCTGCTGGACAGCGACGAGACGCTGCGCTGCGCCGTGCTCACCGCGCGCGGCGACACCTTCTGCGCGGGCATGGACTTGAAGGCCGGCACCAGCGGCAGCGACAACGCAGAAGAAATCCAGGCACTGATGAAAGAGGTGCCGAACCTGCACTGGCAAGCGCTGCTGCGCGACAACCGCCCGCTCAAACCCGTGATCCTCGCGGTGGAAGGCTACGCGCTCGCAGGCGGCACCGAGATCCTGCAGGGCACGGATATCCGCGTGGGCGCGGAAGACGCCACCTTCGGTGTCACCGAGGTGGCACGCGGCCTCTACCCGATGTCGGGTTCCACCATCCGCCTGCGTCGCCAGATTCCTTACTGCATCGCCGCAGAGATCCTGCTCACCGGCCGCCACGTGACGGCGCAGGAAGCGCTCGACTGGGGTCTCATCAACCGCGTGGTGCCCAAGGGCAAGACCCTCGAGACCGCGCTGGACATCGCCGCCGCCATCAGCCGCAACGGCCCCGTCGCCGTGCGTGCCGTGATGAAGTCGCTTCGCGAGCACGAGGAGTGCCTGCCCGAAGCCGAGGCCATGCTGAAGTCCGACGAAGTGGGCTGGCCGGTTTTTGCCACCGAGGACGCGAAAGAAGGGATGCGCGCCTTCAAGGAAAAGCGCCCCGCCGAATTCAAGGGCCGCTGAGGCTCGCACAGGAGATACACGATGACTGCTGCTGCTACTGCCGAAGGGCATTCCGTTCTGTCGTTCGACGAGGCCGCCGCCGCGCGCCGCTCGGTGCGCGCCTTCCGCAAGGATCCGGTGCCGCGTGCCGTGCTCGAGCACATCTTCGGGCTGGCCAACCTCGCACCCTCCAACTGCAACACCCAGCCGTGGTACACGGTGGTGGCGAGCGGTGCCACGCTCGAGCGTCTGCGCGTGCAGTTCCCCGCGGACTTCGGCTCGGGCAAGGCGACGATGGACTTCCCGTACCTCGGCAAGTACGACGGAGTCTTCAAGGAGCGCCAGTACGACGCCGCCAACCGTCTCTACACCGCGATGAACATCGCGCGCGACGACAAGGCCGCGCGCGGCATGGCCTTCATGCGCAACTTCACCTTCTTCGACGCGCCACACGTGGCCTTCCTGTTCATGCCCGAATGGTGCGGTATTCGCGAGGCGGCAGATGTGGGCATGTACTCGCAGACGCTGATGCTCGCGCTCTCCGCACACGGCCTTGCGAGTTGCCCGCAGACCGCGCTAAGCATGGGCGCGGATCTGGTGCGTGCGGAACTGGGCGTGGACCCCTCGCACAAGCTGATCTTCGGTGTTTCCTTCGGCTACGAAGACACGGAGCACCCGGCCAACGCCTGCCGCGTACCGCGTGCCGCGCTCGCCGACACCACGCGCTTCGTTGACTGAGGCTTCCCCATGAGCGAGACGGTGCTGCGTGAATTGGACGACGGCGTACTCCGGCTCACGCTGAATCGCCCCGCCCGCAAGAACGCCTTCAGCCTCGAGCAGTGGGCGGCCTTTGCCGACGCGATGGAAGAGGCCTCTGCCGATCCGCGTGTGGCGGTGGTGCTGCTCTGCGGCGCGGGCGGGAATTTCTCGTCCGGCACCGATCTGCACGAATTCAGCGATGCCGGCGCCGATCACCCTTTCGCGCGCTGCTCGCGTGTGGTCTGCGCCTTCGACAAACCGCTGATCGGTGCCGCTGCCGGCATTGCCATAGGCGGTGGTGCCACGCTGCTGTTGCACTGCGATGTGCTCTACGTGGGCGAGTCGCTACGGATGCGCTTTCCCTTCGTGAGCCTGGGGCTGGTGCCGGAGTTTGCCAGCAGCTATCGGTTGCAGGCGGCGATCGGGCCGCGTCGTGCGGCGGAGCTTCTGTTCACCGCCGAGTGGATCGACGCCGCGCGGGCGCTGGAGACGTGCATTGCGACTGCCGTGTTGCCCGACGCCGCGCTCGAGGCGCACGCGCTCGCCAAGGCGCATCAGATGGCGCAGTGGCCCGTGGGTGCGCTGCAGCAGACAAAGCGCACCTTGCTTGCCGCGCATGGCGCAGGCCTCGCAGAGGCGCTGCGCGTGGAGGAGGAGGGGATGAAAGCCTGCTTCGGCTCCCCGGAGAATCAGGAAGCGATCAACGCCTTTATCGAGAAGCGGGCGCCGGATTTTCGTCGGCTTCGTTGAGGCAGTCGATGGTCGCGGGCATGGCCCGCTCCTACATGGGTAGATGTCGCGGGCATGGGTTCGATGGCGTGGGAGCGCGCCATGCGCGCGACTGCAGCATCGGAACCTGCACGTTCTCGGGCACGCCGCCCGTCCACGCTACAGCAACAGTTCGAGCGCTTCGGGCCGCGGGTTCTCCCGGTGAGCGGCCTGCATCCGCGGGATCGTCGGGAACGATCCCGCGGATGCAGGCAGCCTACGCACAGGGATGTGCGTAGGCGTGAGCGAGCAGGGAGGGCCTGTGGCGCGAAGCGCGGGTGGCACTGCGCCAAGAGTCGCGGGCATGGCCCGCTCCTACGGGAGGCATTCGCGGGCGTGGCCCGCTCCTGCGGGAGACAGTCGCGGGCATGGCCCGCTCCTACGGGAGGCAGTCGCGGGCATGGCCCGCTCCTACGCGGTGGTGGCGCCGGAGATGTGCCGTGCGGCGAGATACCCGAAGGTCATCGCCGGCCCCAGCGTAGAACCCGGCCCCGGGTAGGTGGGCAACACCGCCGCCGAGCAGTTCCCGATCGCATACAGCCCTTCGATGGATGAACCATCGCCCCGTTGCACGCGTGCGTGCACGTCCGTGACCAAACCGCCCTGCGTGCCGAAATCGCCCGGATCGATGGGCATGGCATAGAAGGGTGCCTGGTCGATGGGTGCGAGGCAGGGATTGGGCGAGACACGCGGATCGCCGTAGTAGCGGTCGTACTCGGAATCCCCGCGGCCGAAGTCCGGATCCTCGCCGCGCTTCGCGAAGTCGTTCATGCGCGCGATGGTGTCTTCGAGGCCGGCCGGGTCGATGCCCGCTTTCACGGCGAGCTCGGCGATGGTGTTCGCCTTGTGCACGAAGCCCTCGTCGAACCAGCGCTGCGGCACCATCCAGTCGGGGCGCATCTGGCTGTTGTAGAGCGGCCCCACGATGTAGGTGCGGCGGAAGCGTGCGTCGAATACGTGGAAGCTGGGCACGCAGGGGTTCTCGTCGCTGTGGCGGGCGAAGAGTTCCTTCTGGTAGGCCATGTAGTTCTGCGATTCGTTGGTGAAGCGCCGGCCGGCGGCGTTCACCACGCAGGAGCCGGGGTAGGACTTCTCCATGATGCTCAAGCGCGGCATCGGTTCGCCGGGCACGGTGATCGTGGTGCACCACCAGGCGTCCGACATGAGTTTGGTGGCGGCGCCCACGCGCATGCCCTCACGGATGGCGTCACCGGTGTTGGTGTGCACGCCGCCGCTCCAGCGGTGGTCGGTGGGCTTGGGCAGGTACTGCTCGCGCATCTGCTGGTTGTGCTCGAAGCCACCTGCGGCCAGCACCACGCCCTTGCTGGCGCCGATGCGGATGAGGCGTCCATCGCGCTCTGCCACTACGCCGATGACGCGGCCCGCGTCGTCGGTGATGAGTTCACGCATGGCGGTTTGCAGCCACAGCGGGATGTCGCGGTCCATCATCGATAGCCTGAGGCGCGCGATGCCGGCGCAGCCGGTGCAGATGCGCCGCGAGCGGCCCCAGCGCAGGAACCACGGGAGATCCGCGATGCTGGAAGCCACCAGCGCTGCGGCACGCTTCCACCAGCCCGGAATCTGCACGGTGAAATCCCAGGCCTCTTCCTGCGTGATCGCGAAGCGGCCGAACATCCACATCATGTGGTGCGTGTCGATCAGGTGCCGCGCCTCGTCGCCCAGTTCCGATTTGGCGAGGGGCTCGGGCTCCATCGAGCGGTGCCCGGTTTTGGAGCCCGCGAACTGCGAGTAGTAATCGGGGTACTGCGGCAGCGTGCGGTAGCGCACGCGGGTGCGCTCGTGGAGAAAATCGATCATCTGCGGGGCTTCCCGCAGGTAAGTCTCGATCGTCTCGGTAGAGACCGAGGCCTCGGGCACGGCCGCGCGCACGTAGGCCAGGGCCTCGTCGTAGGAGTCCGGCGCGCCTGCGGCCTGCGCGTAACGGTTGCACGGCACCCAGACGCCGCCTCCCGAGATGGCACTCGTGCCCCCGTACATGTTGTTCTTCTCGATCAACAGCACGTTGCCTGCGCCCATCTCGTGGGCACAGACCGCGGCTGTCATCCCGCCATTGCCGGAGCCGACGACCAGTACGTCGACCTCGTGATCCCAATCAGTACGGGGCGTGGCCATCAGAGCAGCTCTACTGCGAGTGCCGTTGCTTCACCGCCGCCGATGCAGAGCGCGGCAACACCGCGCGTCTTGCCGAGGCGGCGCAGTGCATGCACCAGCGTGAGTACGATGCGGCTGCCGGTGGAGCCGATGGGGTGGCCCTGCGCGCAGGCGCCGCCGAAGACGTTCACCTTCGACTCGTCGAGGCCGAGTTGCACGATGGCCGCCATGGTGACCATGGCGAAGGCCTCGTTGATCTCGAAGAGATCCACGTCGTCCTTGCTCCAGCCGGCTTTGGCCAGCACTTTCCGGATGGCGCCAACGGGCGCGGTGGTGAAGAGCGCGGGCTCGTGCGAATTGCGCGCGTGCGCCACGATGCGGGCCATGGGTGCGACCCCGTGGCGCTTCGCCTCGCCAAGCGAGCAGAGCACCAGCGCGGAGGCGCCGTCCGAGATCGAACTCGAATTGGCCGCGGTGATCGTGCCGTCTTTCGCGAAGGAGGGCTTCAGCGTGGGGATCTTGCCTGGGTTGGCGTTCAGGGGTTGCTCGTCGGTGTCGACCACCGTCTCGCCCTTGCGGCTCTTCACGGTGACCGCGACGATCTCGTCTTTCAGCGCGCCGCTCGTGATGGCCGCGTTCGCGCGCTCGAGCGATTGCACGGCGTAGCGGTCCATCTGTTCGCGCGTGAAGCCGAGTTCGTTCGCCGTTTCCTGTGCGAAGGTGCCCATCAGCCGTCCGGTGTAGGCGTCTTCGAGGCCGTCGTGGAACATGTGGTCCTTGGCTTCGACGTGGCCGATGCGATAGCCCGTACGCGAGTTCAGCAGCAGGTGCGGTGCGCTGCTCATGCTTTCCATGCCGCCGGCGATCATCACGCCGTTGGTGCCGGCGCGGATCTGGTCGTGGGCGAAGATGATCGCCTGCATGCCGGAACCGCAAAGTTTGTTGATGGTGGTTGCGCCTGCTGTTTTCGGGATGCCGGCGGCGATGGCGGCCTGCCGTGCGGGACCTTGTTTCACGCCTGCAGGCAGCACGCAGCCCATGATGACTTCGTCGATGTCGCTCGCTGCGAAGCCGCTGCGTTCGATGGCGGCGCGGATGGCGGCGGTGCCGAGCTCTACCGCGCTCACGCCAGAGAATGCGCCGTTCAGACCACCCATGGCCGTGCGTGCGCCGCCAGCGATGACTACCGTTGAATCGTCCATTGCGATACTCCTGCGGAAAATGGGCGCATTGTCCCCGTGCAGCGGGGCTTTGGCCAGACCCCGTGCATCAGCTGCGCGGACTGTTTCCCGCCACCGCGCTGAAGAGTTTGCCCCGCACGCGGTGGCGGTAGTCCTGGGGCGTGGCCCCCGTGTGCGAAGTGAAGCTGCGGCTGAAGTGGCTGGCGCCGCCGAAGCCGCAGCGCGCGGCGATCTCGGCCGCTGACAGGTTGCTCGAGCGCAGAAGTTCCCGCGCCGCCGCAACGCGCGCCTGCTGCAGAAAGGCAAGCGGCGTGGTGCCGAGCGCGGCGCGGAAGCGGCGGTTCAGGCTGCGTGTCGAGAGCCCGCAGCGCGCCGCGAGTTCGGGCATGCGCAGCGCTTCGCCCAGGTGCGCCAGCATCCAGTCCTGGGCAATCCATACCGATTCGTCGGGGTGCGCTCCGGCCTCGCCCTCGACGAAGCTCGCGGCCTCGAAGGGCCGTCGTATCTCGGGCGAGAACTGCGCCTCGACCTGCCGCGCGGCCTCGGCGCCGAAGAGCTCGCGGATGAAGTGCACCATCAGGTCCGCCACGGAGTTCACGCTGCCCGCGCAATAGAAATTCCCGGACCGCGTGATGAGGTGCCGGCGCTGCAGCTGCACTGCCGGGTAACGCCGCGAGAAATCCTCGAAGAACGACCAATGGGTGGTGGCTGGGCGCCCGTCCAACAGTCCCGCCGCGGCGGGGAAGTAACTTCCGGTGCCGACCGCGCAGATGCGTGTGCCGGTGGAGGCAAGGCGGCGGATGCAGTCGGTAATGCCCGCGTGGCGCGATACGGTGAGCTGCGGGGTGCGCCAGAGCGAGGGGATGATCGCGAGTTCTGCCTCGTGTATGCGGGAGACGACGCTGTCCGGCTGCAGACGAAGCGAACCGGACATGCTGACGGGGCCGCGGCTTGCTGCTGCCACCCGGATGGCGGGAAGCGGAGCCCGGCGATCCCGAGCGCGCCGGTGTTGCATCGCGGCATGGAGCATTTCCAGGGGCAGCGCAAGGCTCGAGCCCAGCGCGCCCTCGACGGCAAACACGATGATCGCTCGCATGGGTGATCCCTGGCTGAAAAAAACAACTTGATGGCCAATAGTAGCAATACCCTGTGCCTTTCCCCGCCTACACTGCGGCACACGCTGAGCGCCAGACTTCCGGAGATGTACCCCATGAGCAGGCTTCCCGTCATAACCGGCTTCGGCGGCGTTTCCCCCGCTGGTCGCAGCTCTGCTCACCATGGTTTCCGCAGGCTGGTGATCGATGCCTTGCCGGCGCTGGAGGCGAGCGATACCTGGGCCAGCCTTGCCCGGCTGATGGGCCTCGAAGAGAGCACGAGCGCGGAGGCGAGGTCGCGCATGCGCGACTTCAGCCTGGTCCGACGCATCGAGTCCACGCATTTCGACAGCGAGCGCATTCCGTGGAACCGCCGTGCATCGCTTGGCTCGGTGCCCGGCGAGGAGGGGACGCGACTGCGTCTCTCCGGCGCGCAGATCGGTGAGGGTCTGCCCGCGGGCTGGACGCTGCTGGGCAGCGAGGGACGTTCGGTGGATGTGCGTCTTGATGCCCCGGCGGAGGTGCTGCTCCCCGCCGAGCGGCGCTCGGATGTGCATGCTGCGGGGCAGTTGCCCGCGGGCTTCGATCCCGGATCGCTCTATCCGGCCCGCAACCATCCGCGCGGCCTGCAGATGACCATCTTCGGTGCCTCGGATGCGCTCGGCTCCCTCGGCATCGAGTGGGAACAGGTGCTCTCCCGCGTGAGCCCGGAGCGCATCAGCGTCTACGCCGGCAGCGGCATGAGCCAGCTCGATGGCAATGGCAATGGCGGCATGGTGGCATCGCGGCTCATGGGGCGGCGCGTGAGCTCCAAGCAATGCCCCTTCGGTTTTGCCGAAATGCCGGCCGATTTCATCAACGCCTACGTGCTGGGCAGCGTGGGCAACACCGGCACCAGCATGGGTGCCTGCGCCTCCTTCCTGTACAACCTGCGCCTTGCCTGCGCCGACATCCAGTCCGGCCGTGCGCTGGTGGCGGTGGTCGGCAATGCCGAGGCACCCATCACGCCCGAGGTGATGGAGGGTTACGCCGCGATGGGCGCGCTCGCCACCGATGACGGGCTGCGCGCGCTGGACGGCTTGGCAGCGGGCACCACGCCCGATCACCGGCGCGCCTGCCGCCCCTTCGCCGAGAACTGCGGTTTCACCATCGCCGAGTCGGCGCAGTTCGTGGTGCTGATGGACGCGGAGCTCGCGCTCGAACTGGGAGCAAGCATCCATGCAGCAGTGGCGGATGTTTTCGTCAATGCCGACGGTTTCAAGAAATCGATCTCGGCGCCCGGCGTGGGCAATTACCTCACTGTCGCGCGTGCTGCGGCGCTTGCGCGTGCCATCGTTGGCGAAGACGGCTTGCGCCAGCGCTCCTTCGTGCATGCGCACGGCACCGGCACACCCCAGAACCGCGTGACCGAGTCCCACATCCTGGACGAGACCGCGCGCATCTTCGGCATCCGCGATTGGCCCGTCTGCGCGATCAAGAGCTTCCTCGGCCACTCGATCGGCGCGGCTGCCGGCGACCAGGTGGTGATGACTCTCGGAACCTGGGCCCATGGCTGGTTGCCAGGCATCCTCACGGCGCCGGCCAATGCCGCTGACGTGCACGCCACCCACCTCGACATCCTGCGCCGGCACCGCGATTGCGACCCCACCGAACTGGATGTGGCGCTGGTCAATGCCAAGGGCTTCGGTGGCAACAACGCCACTGCCACACTCCTCGCCCCGCACGTCGCACGACACATGATGGAAAAGCGCTTCGGTGCCGCCGCCATGAACGCGTGGCGGGCGCGCAACGAAGCAGTGCGCACGGCCTCAGCCGACCACGATGCCCGCGCCACCGCAGGCGAAGCGCCACCGGTCTACCGCTTCGACCAGGGCGTGTTGCAGGGAGACGATCTGTCGTGGGACGGCAGCAAGCTGCGTGTTCCCGGATACGCGCAGCCCATCGATCTCGCCATGACATCGCCTTACGCCGATTGGCAGTAAGGCAGCACTGACTCCCACCCCTCGAGGCACATCCCGCATGGACCATTCGCACAGTTATTCGCTCGAAATGCCGCTGCCCCTGGATGCCGCGTGGCTGCGGCTGCGTGACCTTGGCGTGGCGCACCACTACGTCCCCGGGTTGACCGGCACCGAGATCACCACCGCGCTGAAGGAGGGCGTTGGCGCCAGCCGTCGCGTGCACCAGACCGGAGGCGGCTGGATCGACGAGACCGTCACGTCCTGGACCGAGGGTCACGGATTCGATATCCGCCTGCATCGCGGGGAAGAGGGCATGGTGGCGCCCTTCCGCGAGGCGAGTTTCCGCTATTGGCTGGAAGATGCGGGCGCGTCGCGCACGCGGTTGGTGCTCACGCTGTCTTACAGCCTGCGCTGGGGCATGTTCGGCACGCTGCTCGAGCGGCTCGCGATGGGCCGAGGTGTCACCGGCAACCTGCGTGACGTGGCGCTCGGGCTGCGCGAGTACTACCTGACCGGCAACACTGTCACGCCCGAGCGACGCGCAGAGCTCAAGCGCGCTCAGTAAGGGTTGGCCGAGAGCACCCCGTTGCTCACGGAGATGGTGTAGGAGCCCAGCGAGGCCGGACGGTTCGCAAGATCGAAGGTCCCGCCCGCGGGGACTTTCCAGAACGTGAAGTTGGCGTAGCTGAGAGGCTGCTTGGCGGCGACTTTCTCGCCGCTTCCGGGCGCATGGTCCGCGAGCACGAAGTAGGCCGTGGACGGTGCGCCCGGGTTGCCGTAGACCCGCGCCAGTCCGTTCGCGTCCACCACGACCGAGGTCTGCTCGTCGGCGGCTATACCGAGTTGCGGGCTGCCGTAGCCGTCCTTGATCTGCCGGGCCAGAAAGCCCATCAGCCGCCCCATCCGGTCGCGCGTCACGAGGTGCTGCTCCGTGATGGTGCCCGCCATGAAGGGCCAGTCGAAAAATCCGTGCGTGAAGGTGGCGCCGCGGTGGTAGGGGTTGGCGAGGATGTCGGCGGAGGTGACGCTCGCCACGCAGGCGTCGTAGGCCGTGGGGCTCTGGATCGCCATGCCGGCGCTGGTGCCGCCGACCGCGCCATGCTTCTGCTCCAGCACGTACTCCACGGCCGTTTCCACCGGCGTGCCCTTGAACAGGGTCACGTAGTCGCACTGGTCACCACCGGCGAAGAAAACCACCTCGGCGGCGCGGATGCTGGCGTTCAGGGCAGGGGAGGTGGTATCGGTTCGTTTGCTTATCACCAGCGTCTCGACCGAGTCGACGCCGTTCATGGCGTAGATGTAGTCGTTGTAGCCGTTGGAGCCGGTGGCACGGAGGATCACGACATCGACCTTGGTGCTGCATTGAGAGCTGCCGCCGGTGCAGCCACGCGTGAGATCGATCATGGCCTGCAGGGCCGAGTCGACGTCCGGTCCGCCACCGCCCAGATTGAGGACGGGTCCGTGCAACGAGGCTGGCCTGGCGTCGGCAGCCGAGCCTGTGAGATAGCTCGTCACCTTGGCTTCGGCTGCCAAGGGAAGCAGGGCGAGGGCGGCTGAGGCGAGAAGCAATCTGCGCATGGCCTGTACTCCCGGATGCATGAAGGTAGGGCCAGTCTAAGCCCCGTTTTCAGACGCTGTCCTTCGCCGGGTGTCGTTGCATTCACACTATTGCGTTGGCACAGTGCCGCAATCGTGTTCGCGGACTGCACCATGGAAGCACTCGAAGCGCTGCTTGGGCGTTCTTCAGCCGCCAAGCTCGCCGAACCAGCCCCGCAGGGTGAGGTTCGTGAACGTATCTTCCGCGCCGCCTTGAGGGCCCCAGACCACGCGCGGCTGCGCCCCTGGCGCTTCCTGGTGGTCGAGGCTGAGGATCGTTCGCACCTCGGGGAGGCTCTTGCACGTGCCATGCAGGCGCGTGATCCGCAGACCGACCCTGCGGCACTCGCCAAGGTCCGGGCGAACCCGCTGCGTGCGCCCCTGGTGCTGCTGCTGGTGGCCAGAATCAGCGAGCACCCCAAGGTGCCGGCGCTGGAGCAGCAGTTCTCGGTGGCCTGTGCCGCGCAATGTGTCCTGCTGGCGGCCCACGCCGAGGGCTTCGGCGGCATCTGGCGCAGCGGCGCCATCACCTACTCTCCCGAACTCCATGCCGAACTCGGCCTCGCGCCCGATGAGCAGATGCTGGGTTTCCTGTATCTGGGCACGCCGCTCGCCGTGGTGCCACGCCCTGGCCCGGACCCGTCCGTTCAGGAACACTTTCGCGTCTGGCCCGCACATTGATTCTTTCCGGGACATCCCGCCATGCAGCTTCCCGTCTTCGAAACCCTCGCCCTGTCCCTGGACGCGCACGTCGCGCAGGTGGAATTGAACCGCCCGGACAAGGCCAATGCCATGAGCGCCGCGATGTGGCGCGAGCTGGAGGAGTGCTTCCGCTGGTGCAGCGCGGAGCCCGCGGTCCGGGTGGTGGTGCTATCGGGGCGGGGAAAGCACTTCTGCGCCGGCATCGATCTGCAGATCTTCGCCTCGCTCGATGACGCCGGGCTCGAACCCGGGCGCCGTGCCGAGCGTCGCCGCGACACCATCCTCGGCCTCCAGGGCAATCTCACGGCCATCGAGCGTTGTCGCAAGCCCGTGCTGGCGGCCATCCACAACACCTGCATCGGTGGTGGCGTCGACATGGTCTGCTGTGCCGACATCCGTTACGGCAGCGCCGACGCGTGGTTTTCGGTGAAGGAGATAGATCTCGGCATGGTTGCGGACGTGGGGACGCTGCAGCGGCTGCCGCGTCTGATCGGCGACGGGCTCGTGCGCGAGCTCGCCTATACCGGCAGGCGCATGGACGCTGCCGAGGCCCTGCAGTCCGGGCTCCTCACCCGGATATTCCCGGACCGGGAGTCCCTTCTCGCCGGAGTTCTGGAGATCGCCCGCACCATCGCTGCACGATCCCCGCTCGCCGTGCGCGGCACCAAGGAGCTGATCCTCTTCGGCCGCGATCACAGCGTGGAGGACGGCCTGCGCTACATCGCCAACTGGAATGCCGGGATGCTGAGCACCGACGATCTGTCCCGCTCGCTGGTCTCGGGTGGCAAGCCCGAGGGTATCGAGTACCCGGACTGAAGCGTCGCCGGCAGTTCTGCTGCATATCGGTACGCATATTGCTGGACGCAATCCATTCCGGTGCCAAAAGGGCCTCGGAAGGTGTAAAGGCGTCCCGAATCGCACCACAAGAGTGCGTAGACGCCTTTGAATGCACCCATATAAACCATAAGTGCATCCTGAGATCTGGAGGTCATCGATGATTCCTGTTCCGCGCCTTGCGCTGCGGCGTCTGTTGCTCGTTCCCCCGATGCTGGTCTCGCTGGCCGCCCGGGCCGCAGATACGCCGGCCCCGGATGCCGGCAATTCGGCCTGGATCCTGACGTCGACCGCTCTGGTTCTGTTCATGACCCTGCCGGGGCTCGCGCTCTTCTACGGTGGTCTGGTCCGCAGCAAGAACGTGCTGAACGTGCTCATGCAGTGTTTTTCCATTGCGTGTGTGTCCTCGCTGCTCTGGTACCTCGCGGGCTACAGCATCGCCTTTGCGCCGGGCAATGGCTTTGCCGGTGGCTTCGACCGGGTGCTGCTTGCAGGTATGGAAGAAGGAAGCCTGAGCGGGACGATTCCGGAGTCGGTCTTCGTGATGTTCCAGATGACCTTCGCGATCATCACGCCGGCGCTCATCATCGGCGGCATCGCCGAGCGGGCGCGCTTTTCGGCTGTGATGCTCTTCTCCGGCGCCTGGCTTCTCTGCGTTTATGCGCCCGTGACGCATTGGGTCTGGGGTGGTGGCTGGCTGCAACAGATGGGGCTGCTCGACTTTGCCGGCGGGACCGTCGTGCACGTCACCGCGGGCGTTGCCTCGCTGGTGTCTGCGCTGGTGGTGGGCAACCGCCACGGCTTCGGTCATACGGCCATGCCGCCGCACAACATGACCATGACCATCACGGGCGCGGGCATGCTGTGGGTGGGCTGGTTCGGCTTCAACGCCGGCAGTGCGCTCGCCGGCAACGGCGACGCGGGCATGGCCATGCTGGTGACGCATCTTTCGGCGGCTGCCGGGGCGTTCACCTGGCTCTGCATCGAGTGGATCCGCTACGGCAAACCGAGTGCGCTGGGCGCGGTCACCGGCATGGTCGCGGGCCTTGGCACCATCACGCCGGCTTCGGGCTTCGTGGGTCCGGCCGCAGCGGTGCTGATCGGCTGCACGGCGGGCGTTGCCTGTTTCTTTGCCACCCTCTGGCTGAAGCAGGTCAGGATGGTCGACGACTCCCTCGACGTGTTCCCGGTCCACGGTGTGGGCGGCGTGCTGGGTACGCTGGCGGCAGGCATTTTTGCCAGCAGCGGGCTTGGTATCTTCAGCGGGCAGGGTCTGCGCGAGGGCGTTTCCATAGCCTCGCAACTTGCCACCCAGGCCTGCGGCGTGGCCTCGGTTGCCCTCTACACCGCGGTGGTCACATGGATCCTGCTGAAACTGGTCGGGCTCGTCACGGGGCTGCGGGTCAGCATCGAGGAGGAGACCGAAGGTCTCGACGTAGTGCTCCACAACGAACGCGGCTATGACCTCTGAGCCGCGGCGCTTCCTGCTCTACCACACGGCCGGCTGCCATCTCTGCGAGTTGGCCGAGGAGTTGCTGGTGCCGCTCGCGGCGCGGCAGGGCTGGAGCATCGAGCGGGTGGACATAGCCGGCGACGATGAGTTGGAAGCGCGCTACGGCGTGAGGATACCGGTGCTCCACGACGCAGCCGCCGGGCATGAGATCGGCTGGCCATTCGACGGGGCTGCAGTGCTCGCCGCTTTCAGCGGCTGAACATGGCTTGCAGTCCCTGGTCTGCCCAGACGAGGCTGTCCAGATAGGCACGCTCGGCGTCCGCTTTGTCCACGCCCAGCGCGGAGAGATGCTCCCAGGGCGCCGTGTTCCACTGTGCTTGCTCGAAGGCGATCGCGGTAGCGACCAACGCCGCCTCGCTCCCGCTACGCTCGCACAGCGCGGCGCGCAGTTGCGGATGCGCGCCCACGCTCTGCAGCAATCCGGGCAAGGGGCGGTCGAGGAAGGCATCCAGCAAAGAGAAAAGTCCCGCCTCGAAGCCGCCTGCGCCGAGTCCCGGGCTGCAGGCGTTGCCCAGCAATTCGCAGGCACGCGCGCGGGCCAGCGCGAGCCGCACGAGTTCGCGCGGCTTGCCCGTCACCCCTGCCAGCATTGCGATGCTCGCCCTGCCTGCGGTGCGTCGTCCCAGCGTATCGACCACATCATCCAGCGTCGCCAGCGTTCTCTCGCCCTCGCGATCCGGACCGTTGGCGAGGCGCAGAAGTCGCAATCCGGGTAGCGGATCGGGCTGTTCCAGCGCAGACACGAACTCGGCCGGAGTGCGGGCTCGAAGCAGCCCTGCCATCGATGCGAGCAGGGCCGATTCGTCCGGCCCCGGTCTCTCGCCGTGCACGGCCTGCGGGTGCGCGAGGAAGAATCCCTGGAAATAGCTGAAGCCCAGATCCACGCAGTGGTTGTGCATCTCCCAGGACTCGATCTTTTCGGCGAGCAGGCGCAGCGGATGATTGCGCAGCTTCCTCACCTCGGCGCGCAGTTGCGGCTCGCTCATGGCCAGCACATCGAGTTTCACGATATCCGCGAGTTCCAGCATGGGCTCCATCGCTGCATGGTGACGGAAGTCGTCCAGGGCAATGCGGAAGCCGCGCTCGCGCAGGGCCGCGAGGCCGTCGATAACCAGCGGCGTGGGGGGTATGTCCTCGAGCACCTCGACGATGATCTGCCCGGGCGCCACCGAAGGTGGGTTGAGAATCAGGTGCTCAGTGAAATTGATGAACGCCGGTCTGCCCTCGGTGAGATTGGCAATACCGGCAGGCCCGAAAGCATCCAGCAGCAGTTGCGAGGAGGCGACGTCGCCGTCCCCGACCGAGAATCTCCGGGGATCCATCGAGCGGTGCAGCAGTTCGTAGGCAAAGACGTTCAGCGAGGCGTCGAAAATCGGTTGTCGTGCCAGCAGCAGGCTGCTGCCTCCGGGGGCTGCCTCAGCGAGTGCCGTCACGGTTTGCCCCGCTGTTTCGTATGAGGCGCTCGTCCGGGCGCACCAGCGTGGCTTCCCTGCCGCCCAGATAGGCGTAAATCACCGCGAAGGACAGCACGTTCTGAACGTACTGGCGGGTTTCCTTGAAGGGAATCGTCTCGGTGAAAAGATCGTGATCGACGGGGGCTGCAAGTTTGCCGACCCATTGCCGCACGCGCCCCGGCCCTGCGTTGTAGGCCGCTGCCGCGAGGATCCGGTTCTGACCGAAGTCGTCGAGCATCAGGCGCATGTAGTGGCTGCCCAGTTGCACGTTGACCGCGGGGTCCAGAAGGTCTGCGCTGCCGCGATAACGCAGGCCCGAACTGCGTGCGGTCTGCTGCGCCGTGGCCGGCATCAGCTGCATGAGTCCCATCGCGCCCACGGGCGAACGTGCGCCTGGGTTGAGAGCGCTTTCCTGTCGTGCGATCGCGAAAAGAAATGTCGTGTCCACATGCTGCTTGCGCGCGGCGGAGTCGAAGTGCTCGCGGTAGATCACGGGGAATCGCACGCCCAGATCGTTCCACTCCCGTGCGGCGGCGAGCGTGCTGATCGCGAGGGTGTGCCATCCCCAGCGGTCCGCGAGTCGTGCTGCGGCCTGCCGCTCTTCCTTGTTCATGCGTGCAGTCGTCCACGCGAACTCGCGTCGCGAGGCGATGATGTCGCCGGTCAGGAAGAATTCCCGTGCCCGCGCGATACCCGGATTGCCTGCCGCCGCCTCGAGCATGGCGGGCGCGATCGCGGGGCTCACGTGCTGCATCTCGAAGGGCGCGCCGATCCGCTCGGCCGCGAGGAATCCGTAATAGCTTCGCGTGGCGCGCAACGCGTCGAAGTCTTGCCGCAGCGCGGCCGTGTCCAGCGCGCCCCGCGCTTCCGCCGCGCGGGTCTTCCAGTAGCCCCAGCGCTGTGCGGCCTCTTCCGGAGGCGGCACCAGACTCACGGCGGCGCTGACGCCATCCCAGTCCGATGCGCGCAATGCGTAGCGCAGGGCGTCGTCCGCGAGTGCGTCCGAGCGGGCTGCGGGCGGCAGGCCGAGCACCCAGTGCAGCGCATCCGGCGGTGAAGCCACCGCAAGCGCTGCGGCGATGCGGGGGGCTGCGCGTTGCTGGCCCGCGGCATCGATGAAACCCTTGCGCGCATAGGCATCGAATGTATCGCGTGCGGCTTCAGCGTCCGCTTTTGCAAGCCGCGTGAGGCCCGCGGCAATGATGCGCGAGTGCCGCGCGTCACCGGCGCGAAACCGAGCCTGCTCGCGCACGCGTGAGGGCGAGTCCAGCACCTCGAAGTAGAGCCTGGCATCGGATGCGAGCGGCGCGTCGAGGAATCGCTGCAGGTAGCGCGCGAGTCCGATCTCGCCTGCATCCAGCGCGAGTTCGAGTCTGGTCCAGGCCGTTGCCGGGCGCGGGTTGCCTTGCGCAAGCCAGGGCGACAGGGCCTTGTCGCAGGAGGCCGGCAGCGAGCGGGGGCTCGACCACAGCGTCCCGGAGGCGGCTGCAGCCTCGACCCTTGTGCCGGTCTGCCACAGCGCGAAGACCCGCGTGCAGCGGTCCTCCACGCTTGCACTCTCCTCGCGGTAATCCCGCAGGTACTTCGTCCAGAGTCCTGTGTCGGCGAGCACATCGAGCCAGGCATCGCGCAGTCTCGCGGCCGGCAGTTCCCCCTCGTGCCGGCTCAGGAAGCCCGACACTCGCGGTTCGTCAGCGGGTGCCAGTGCCCGGCGCAGTTCTGCCACTTCGAGATAGGGATAAAGAGGGTAATCACGGAGCCCGGGCTCCAGCCTCCGGTAGGCGGTCAGGTCTCCACGCGACAGCGCCGCCGATGCAGTTCGGTAATCGGTGCGGGCGCGTTCAGAAGGTTCGGGCGATTCGGCGAGTGCTGCACCCGCGAGCAGGCAGGGGAGCAGGCAAAAAAGGCGCAGCAGCGCCGTACGCAGGCTCATCGGGAGAGATCGGGGGTTGTTGAGGCCGCAGCGGCAGGATCAGCTCTCGTCACGGACCCTCACTGCCAGCACATCGCAGCGCGCGCCATGCAGCACGCCATTGGCCGTGGAGCCCATCAGCAGGGACAGGCCGTGACGACCGTGGCTGCCGACCACGATCAGGTCGGCTCCGACCTCTTCGGCGATATGGTGGATCTCGGTCTCGGGGCGCCCGACCACAAGGTGGCGATTGGCCTCGGGAATGTTCAGGGGGTCGCAGAGCGCTGCCATGTGCGCCTTGGCCTGCTTGTGGATCTCTTCCTGGATGCCGGAAAAATCCATGGGGATGTCCCCGCCATAGGCGAAGCTGAGCGGCTCGATCACATGGACCACGCTCAGTTGCGCACCGGAGGTGTCGCGCATCGCCACGGCCCGGTCCACGACCTGACGCGATTCAGCACTCAGATCGACGCCGAGCAGAAGGTGCCTGTAGCTGGCCATGGGTATTTCCTCCGTGTGTGGCATCCGTGGCGGATGCCTCGGTACCATAGCGGATCGCCTCCCCGCCGGGCAAATAGGGCCTTCCACGGAGAGCACGTGCTCAAATTCCTGCTTCTCACGGCATTCGTAATCGCCTTTGTGGTGGGTTCTGCGCTGTCACTGCGGCCCTCGCCGCGGCAACGGCAACTGGCCAGATTGCGTGAGCGCGCTGTGGCTCTCGGGCTTCGGGTCCAGTGGGTGCCCGGAGGTACCGAGGTCGACTATCTGCTTCCGTGGGAACTTGGTGATGTGTCGCAGGCCCGCAGCCTGCGTTTTGCGGCCAGCAGGGTGCCTGACGGTGGTTGGGAACTGGAGACGGGAGTTGGTCCGCCAGCCCCCGGTGTTGCCTCGGCCATGGCGGGGCTGCCTGCGTTTCTGGTGCGGACACGCGCCGTGGCGGAGGGCCTGCAGATCCGCTGGAACGAGGCCGGCACCGTGGACGACGTGGACCGGATCGCCCTCGGTTTGCGCGCACTCGCGCAGGCACTCCTGCGCGGGGGCTGAGCGCGGGCGCGCGATTCTGCCCCGCCGGACTGCGTCTGTCCCGTACTTGACCCTTCTCTGGGCAGTCCGTATATATGGCGCCCCTCGCGAATCCAAGGAAAGTTGCACCTCATATGGGCAAGTCGCTGGTCATCGTGGAGTCGCCCGCCAAGGCGAAGACCATCAACAAGTATCTGGGCAGCCGCTTTGTGGTGAAGTCCAGCGTGGGCCATATCCGCGACCTCCCGACCGGTGGCAGCGCTGAGCCCGTGTCCGCGGCCGACCGCGCAAAAAGCGCCGCGGCGACCCGCAAGCTGAGCCCCGCGCAGAAGGCGAAGCACAAGGAAAAGAAATCCCGCGAGCAGCTGGTGAAGAGAATGGGCGTGGATCCGGAGCGTGGCTGGCGCGCCAGCTACGACATCCTCCCCGGCAAGGAAAAGGTCGTTGCCGACCTGCGCAAGGCTGCGGCCGGCGCAGACACCATCTACCTCGCGACCGACCTTGACCGCGAGGGAGAGGCCATAGCGTGGCACCTGCGCGAGGCCATCGGCGGTGACGAGGCCAAGTACCGTCGCGTCGTCTTCAACGAGATCACCAAGAGCGCCATCGATGCGGCCTTCAAGAAGCCCGGCGACATCGACATGGATCGCGTCAATGCCCAGCAGGCACGGCGTTTCCTCGACCGCGTTGTCGGCTACATGCTCTCGCCACTGCTTTGGGAGAAGGTCGCTCGCGGCACCTCCGCGGGGCGGGTACAGTCGGTGGCCGTGCGCCTGCTTGTGGAGCGTGAGCGCGAGATCCGCGCCTTCGTGCCGGAGGAGTTCTGGGAACTCCATGCCGACACCCTGACGCCCGGTTCAGAGGCTTTGCGCCTCGAGGTGCGCCGCTACGGCGAAGAGGCCTTCAGGCCCGTCAGCAGCGAGCAAACCGAGGTGGCGGTCGCCGCGCTTCGCAAGGCCTCGTTCGTGGTCTCGGAGCGTGAAGACAAGCCCCAGCGCAGCAAGCCCTCGGCACCCTTCATCACATCCACGCTGCAGCAGGCAGCGAGCACGCGGCTCGGTTATGGGGTCAAGAAGACCATGACCATGGCCCAGCGCCTCTACGAGGCGGGCTTCATCACGTACATGCGTACGGATTCCACCAACCTGAGTGCCGACGCGGTGACGGCCGTGCGCGAGTACATCGCTGCCGGCTTTGGCGATCGCTACCTGCCCGCCAAGCCCGTCGCCTACTCCAGCAAGGAGGGCGCGCAAGAGGCGCACGAAGCCATCCGTCCCTCCGACGTCAATCTCGCACCCGATGCCATGGAGGGCATGGAGCGCGATGCCGTGCGTCTTTACGACCTCATCTGGCGGCAATTCATCGCCTGCCAGATGAAGCCCGCAGAGTATCTCGCCACCGTGGTGGATGTGACCGCCGGCAAGTACTCGCTGCGTGCCCGTGGCCGGATCCAGAAATTCGACGGATTCCTGCGTGTGCTGCCGGCACAGGGTCGCAGCGGTGAGGACACCGAACTCCCCGATGTTGCCGTGGGTGAGACGCTGCGCCTGAAGGAACTCGTGCCCAGCCAGCACTTCACCAAGGCGCCTGCCCGTTACACCGAGGCAACGCTGGTCCGTGAGCTCGAAAAGCGCGGCATCGGCCGCCCCTCGACCTACGCGGCCATCATCTCCACCATCCAGGATCGTGGGTATGCCCGGGTCGAGGCGCGTCGCTTCTACGCCGAGAAATTGGGCGACATCGTCACCGACCGCCTCGCCGAGAAATTCACCGAGCTGATGGACTACGGCTTCACCGCCGGCATGGAAGAGACGCTCGACAAGGTGGCTGCCGGAGAGCGCGACTGGCTCGGTGTGCTGGACGAGTTTTATGCGGGCTTCAGACTGAAGCTCGACGAGGCCAAACGCCCTGAAGCCGGAGATGCCTCCGGCGGCATGCGCAGCAACCCGCCGGTGGAGACCGGCATCGCCTGTGGCACCTGCGGCCGTCCGATGCAGATCCGTACCGGCAGCACAGGGGTCTTCCTCGGCTGCTCGGGTTATGGCCTCCCGAAGGGCGAGCAGTGCAAGAGCACGCTCAATCTCGTGCACGGCGACGAGGTGGTCCACGACGAGCAGGACGAGGAGGCGGAATCCCGTCTGCTGCGCACCCGCCACCGCTGCCCGCTCTGCCACACGGCCATGGACAGCTATCTGGTCGATGCCGCACGCAAGCTCCATGTCTGCGGCAACAACCCGGGCTGCCCGGGTTACGAGGTCGAGACCGGCCGCTTCAAGCTGAAGGGTTACGAGGGGCCGCTGATCCCCTGCGACAAATGCGGCGCCGACATGCAGCTGAAGACCGGCCGCTTCGGCAAATACTTCGGCTGTACCGGCGAGGGCTGCCGCAACACCCGCAAGTTGTTGCGCAACGGACAACCGGCTCCGCCCAAGTCAGACCCGATTTCCATGCCTGAACTGCGTTGCCTCAACTGCGAAGACCACTATGTGCTGCGCGACGGTGCCTCGGGGCTTTTCCTGGCGGCGAGCCGCTTCCCCAAGAACCGCGAAACCCGTGCCCCGCTGCTGAAAGAGTTGCTTCCGGTGCGCGATCAGCTCGATCCGAAGTACCACTTCCTGCTCGACGGTCCTGTGAAGGATCCGCAGGGCAATCCGGTGCAGGTGCGCTTCAGCCGCAAGATGCGCCGCCAGTACCTCATGACTGAAGCGGACGGCAAGCCCACCGGCTGGAGAGCCTTCCACCGGGACGGCAAGTGGGTGGTAAGCAAGGATGAGTGAGCCTACGACAGCTACCGCGCTCCTCGAGATCGTGGAGCTGGCCAATGGTGACATCGTGCTGCAGCGGGTCGGCGCGGAGGGTGCGCCTCTGGTGCGTATCCGTTTCTCGGCCGAGTCACGCGGATATATGGCCGGCTCACGCCTTGGTGTGGCACGGGCGATGATCGAGGCAGGCATTCGCGCAGCCGCCCAGCAGTCGGGCAGCGAGGCAGATGTGGATTACGTGGCCGGACGCGGCGATGCCGGCCCGGGCCCCGTTATCCACTAGGGGTCTGCTCTCTCCCCGTCTCTCCCCATCTCACTCTCTCGCCCAAGGTGTCTCAGGCGCCCAGGCGCAGCACGCCGACGCTGATGCCCTCTACGCAGAACTCCCGCTGGCGCAGGTCCACGCGGATGGGTTCGAAATCCGGATTTTCGGGCAGAAGCTCCAGCAAGTGCCGGTCTTTGGTGCGGTGCAGGCGCTTGACCGTTACCTCGTCGTCGATGCGCGCCACCACTATCTGGCCTTCGCGTGCCTCGGAGCTGCGGTGCACAGCGAGCAGATCGCCGTCCAGGATGCCCGCATCGCGCATGCTCATGCCCTTCACCCGCAGGAAGTAATCTGCCCGCGGCGCGAACAGCTGTGCGGGCAGTTGCAGATGGCGCTCGATGTTTTCTGCGGCGAGGACAGGGTTGCCGGCAGCGACACGGCCTATCACCGGAATGCCCGACTCCTCGCAGAGGCGGATGCCCCGTGACGCGCCGGCGGTCATCTCGATGGCGCCCTTGCGGGCAAGTGCACGCAGATGTTCTTCGGCGGCGTTGGCAGAGCGGAAACCGAGTCCGCGCGCGATGTCAGCGCGGGTGGGGGGATAGCCGGTGTCGTCCTGGTGGCGACGGATGAGATCAAGGACCTGCTGCTGTCGGACGGTGAGTTCCTGCATGTCGCACGCCTCGTTATAGGATGCTGTGATTATATACAGCATCCTCTGTGTCACAAGCCTGATGACACA
>CAIYPF010000042.1 GCA_903928015.1 uncultured Gammaproteobacteria bacterium
CGAATACGTTCTCGGCACCCATGACGAGGAGCGCGATCGCCTGGCGCGCCAGCATGCGCTGTGGATCGACGAGGTGCGGCACGCGTGGCGCGCGGCGGGGATCACGCGTGGTTCGCGCGTCCTGGAGGTGGGCTGCGGGCCGGGGCTTGCCATCGATGCGCTGCTTGCCGAGGTGGGTGAGCATGGCCGCGTGGCGGGCCTCGAGATCTCGCCGGAGTTCGTGCGCCAGGCGAAGGAACGCGCGGCGGCGCACGGCCGGCCGGACACCGACATCCGCACGTTTGACCTGATGCACGCCCCGCTCCCCGCGGACATGCACGGCCAGTTCGACGCCGTCTGGTGCCGTTGGGTGGCCATGTTCGTGCGCGACCCCGCCATGCTGGTGCGCGCGGTGCGCGATGCGCTGGCACCGGGCGGCCGCGCGGTGTTTCACGAGTACATCCACTACGAGACCTACGCACTGCACCCGCACGGCCCGCGCGTGCGCGAGTTCGTGCAGCATGCGATGAAGAGCTTCGCGGAAGGCGGCGGCAACGCGAACATCGCCGGCCGCCTGCCCACGCTCATGGCCGAGGCCGGCATGAAGGTCACCGCCCTGCGCCCGATCGCGCGCGTGGCGCGGCCTGCGGATCCGCTCTGGCACTGGCCGGCGGGGTTCATCCACACGTACGCGCCGCGGTTGGTGGCGCTCGACCTGGCCACGCCGCAGTGGGCGCAGGAGCTCTTTGCGGAGACTGACGCCGCGGCGAAGCAGCCGGGGGCGTTCTTGGTGGCGCCGACGGTGATGGAGATCGTGGCCGAGCGGTAACGGCTGCGAAGGTTCCGGCACGAAGTCACCGGGGCAGCGGAACACCGCGCTGATCGCATCACCTCACGGCGGTATCGTCTGGCCCCCGCGGCCAACCGCCCTTCCCCATGATCATCATCGGCGTCGACATCGAGACCGCGAACCTCCACGGAGCCATCTGCGAATTCAGCGCGGTGGGTCTCGACCTGGACACGGGCGCGGAGCTCTTCGTGGTCACCAGCCTGGTGGACCCGGGCGACGTCGACTGGGACCCGTTCGCGACGCGCGTGCACGGCATCCACCCCCGGGAGGTGCGCGGCAAGCCCGCCATCCACGCGGTGTGGGACCGGTTCCTCACCGAGCTCGAGTACCAGGCAGCGAAGACCGGACGCCCGCGGCGCGTCTTTGCGCACAACGCATCGTTCGAGCGAAGCCAGCTGACGCGCGCGCTGGGCGACCGCATGCAGGTGGAATTCGAGTGCACGGTGCGCATGGCGCGCCGCGGGCTGCGCGAATTCGCGCCGCGGAATCACAAGCTGCCGACGGTGTGCGAGGTGATGGGCATTCCGTTCCGGGAGACGCACCGCGCCGAGGCGGATGCGCGCGCGGCGGCGGAGATTGCGCGGAGATTGGTGGGGATGGGGGTGGAGGGCTGTTATGGAACAACGAGCGGTGGTGCTCGGGTTCCGGGGAGATGAAAACCGCCGCTCATTCAGCGGTGGGCGGAGAGGGATTCGAACCCCCTGCTGATTCCCGAGTGTTTCGAGGCTAAAGGCGAAAGCAGCGCAGAAAGCGGCACACGAGGCGGGGCGTGCGGGCGGCGCAGCGGGAGCGCACGGGGGCCACGGAGCGAGGGGGCGGCGGGACGGGCGCTGGGCGGGCTGGGCGCGGCCGAGGGCACACGGGGAAACGTGGGGGCTCCCGGGCGGGAAGCGCGGGGCCCAGCAGGCGGGCGTCCTGGGCGGCCACGGGTCCTCCCTGACGCGAACGCATGCTCTTGGCCCGACGGAGGAGCTGGCGGGGGCGATCGAGTTTGTTTCAGGATGGTGTCACCGGTGTCACCGGTACCAGAACAGGCGGCAAGTACCCCCCGCTGCACGTGTCGATCTGGTGACTGGCTACGTCGCGCTCGAGGCGTGGACTGCCAACTTCGCGAGATCGGCGTCCTCAAACCTCGGGCCGTCAATGAGCTCAAGACCTACAAGGTGGCTGCCCCAACCTACGCCCTCGTAGTCAATCCCGACGACCAAGCCGCCCTTGCCGTCGAACATCCAGACTCCAAGGTACTCCTTGCCCTCATAGAGGTAGGGCTTCTCGACACGATGTCTCTCGCCCACAAGGATTCGGAGCCACTGCTCAAACGACATCGTGAGCTCATGCATGTCATAGCCCCACTCCGCGCCGATCGTCACCTTGCCCATGCGGCGGATGGACGTGAGCGATCTTTGCGAAACGAGGGTCTCGAACGACGGCAACTCGGGGACATCATGTCCAGCGTTCTTCGCGATCACCGCTGCCGTGATCCAGTCGAGCTTGGCGATCAGCGGAATGGCATCAACCCACTCGAGCTCGACGTCGAGCAGCATCGCTGCGTCGTTGAGCGCCCGGTACAGCGCCCGCGGAGACGCGATGCCATCGACGTGGGTGATTGGAAGATTCCCCGGCTGCTCAAGCGTCGGCGCGCCAAGGTCCTTCGAGCCGGTGACCTCGAATCTGCATCCGGCAGATCGCTTCAGCTCGATCCGGTCAGTCCAGCTATCACTCATCGTGAAGCGGCCTCGCTCAAACAGGATGATGGTGGCGGACTTCCGGCTCATGTCTCGGAACTCTCTACGCGGGCGTTTTGGCAGCGATCTCCCAGATCGCCGCCTCTGGCGGAGTCGCCGACGTCGGTGAAACCATGGGCATCACGGCGCCTCCCCGGCAGATGCTGCTTTGGGCTGACAGCAACCGCCACGAGTAAGTAGAGTACCGCCGTGTCGCCCACGATCCTCTATCCGGGGCGGGCGTGACCTTCCCCCTGAAACCATGCCGTCACTCGAGTTCAAAGGCAAGTCATTCGTTTACACGCACCACCTGTCAGTGCCCTTCCGGGAGCTAGTGGTGGACGCGAAGAAGTCGCTCCCGGCAAAAGGAGAGAAGCCGAGCCTTGATGACAACCTCATCATCCACGGCGACAACCTGCACGCTCTCAAGGCGCTGCTGCCGGTGTACGCGGGGAAGGTCGACTGCATCTTCATCGACCCACCGTACAACACCGGCAACGAGGGCTGGTGCTACAACGACAACGTGCGCAGCCCCCTCATGAAGGAATGGCTCAAGAAGGAAGCCAATCCCGTTGATAAGGAAGACCTCGAACGCCACGACAAATGGCTCTGCATGATGTGGCCGCGCCTTGCATTGCTTAGGGAGTTGCTTGCCGATGAAGGGGCCATCTTTGTGGCGATCGATGACAACGAAATGCACCACCTGAAAGCCGTAATGGACGGGATCTTCGGTGAAGAGAACGCGATTGGGACGATCGCCTGGCAGCACAGCGTGCAGGGGAAGAATGACGCGAAGCTGCTGTCGCTACACCATAACTACTTAGTGGGCTACTCGCGCATGCCGGGGTTCGAGACCGAGCGACTACCACGCAATGAGTCGCACAATGTGAACTACTCCAATCCCGACAATGACCCACGAGGGCCGTGGCGCAGCGGCGACGTCCGGAGCCCGCACCTTCGCGAAAACCTGAAGTTCGATCTCACGGCTCCATCTGGCAAGAGGATTCAACCGCCCGAAAATGGATGGCGTTGGTCCAAAGACACAGTCGAGAAAAAGGTGAAGACTGGCGAGATCGTCTTTGTCGAAAACGACACAAAAATCGTCCGTAAGATCTACTTGTCAGAGCAGGACGGTCGGGTCGCCGAGAGCATCTGGTTCGGCGACGAGGTAGGGACGACCCGCCAAGCCACCGCCACCGTGTCAGACATCATTGGTGAGAGCAAGCTCTCTTTTGACACACCGAAGCCCGTTGAGCTGGTCGAGCGCGTTATTCAACTGGTTGGCAACAAAAATTCCATCGTCCTCGACTCCTTCGCCGGCAGCGGGACCACCGCACACGCTGTCCTCAGGGCAAACAAGAAAGATGGCGGCCACCGCAAGTTCATCCTTGTGGAGACTGAGAACTACGCCGACACGCTCACGGCTGAGCGGGTGCGCCGCGTCATCAAGGGCTACGCCTTCGAGGGGACGCAGCGGGAAGAGCTGCACCGCGAGCCGATCACCTGGACCAAACTTAAGAAGGCTACAGACCTGGTGGAGAAGGTCGGCGGCATCGAAATGATGGCTGGGAAGCGGTTCGACCGTGTCAAGGCGACCGTCGACGATGGCGACCTAGTGGTAACCGGCGAAAGAGACGTCAGGCAGAAGACGGATGGGCTCGGAGGGTCGTTCACTTTCGCCACTCTTGGTCCGGAGATGTCAATCGAGGCTTTGCTCACAGACGGCTTACCCGCGTTCGACGCCCTCTCCAAGTACGTCTTCTACACCGCGACCGGCCGCACCTTGGCCGACGTGCCTAAGCAGAACAGCAAGACCTTCGGCTACATCGGCGAGACGGAGAGCCACCGCGTGCACCTGCTCTATCAACCCGACAAGGCCTGGCTGCGGAGCAACGACGCCGCGCTGACCGAGCAGGTGGTGGACGATATCGTTGCGACGAACAGGACGGGTAAGAAGACGCTTGTCTTCGCCGCGGCGAAGTTCATGGGCCAGCGCGACCTCACCAAGCGCGGCGTGGACTTCTGCCAGTTGCCGTACGCCATTCACCGCATCCTTGGGGACTGATTGAAACTCAAGGATTACCAGATCGATGTGCTCGACCATCTCAGCGGCTATCTCTCCGCGCTCGCAGCGAAGCGGAAGGAGTCGGAGGAGTATGTCGAGTTCCAGCGGGGCAAAGGTCGAGATGCCAAGCTCAGCGACTATTGCCGCGAGACCTGGCAGGATCTGGCAGCCGCCGGCGCGCTGCCCAAGGTCAGGCTGCCGGATGGCACCGAGGCCGTCATGCCGTACGTCGGTCGGGAGGACGGTCGGAAGCGGGCGATTCCGAATGTCTGCCTGAAGATCCCCACGGGCGGCGGCAAGACGCTACTCGGCACCATCGCGGTGGATCGGATCAACACGGAGGCGTTCAAGACACAGACCGGGCTCGTGCTGTGGGTCGTGCCGTCGGATGCGATCTACTCGCAGACCTGGCGCACCCTTGCCAACCGCGAGCACCCGTATCGGCAGATGCTCGAACGCGCCTCGGGCGGGCGCGTCAAGATGCTGGAGAAGAATGACGCGTTCACGAAGCAGGATGTGGACAACTACCTGTGCGTGATGCTCATCATGCTCCAAGCTGGCTCGGTGAAGACGGAGTCGAAGGCCGCTCGCATCATGTTCCGTGACACGGGCCGGTACCCGTCGTTCTTCCCGGATGTGGACGACGCGACGGAGAACGCGGAGCTCCTGCGTGAGCACCCGGATCTGGAGGTCAATGATCTGACCGAGGCGGGCTTCGCCATCGGCGGAGTCATGGCAAAGCAGAGCCTCGCCAACGTGCTGCGGCTGATCCAGCCGCTGGTTGTGATCGATGAGGGACATAAGGCATACTCGGCGACAGCACTGAACTTCATCGCGTCGCATAACCCGCGGTTCATTCTTGAACTGTCGGCCACGCCGAACCCGAAGGAGCACATCAGCAACGTGCTGGTCAATGTCACCGGCACGGCCCTAAAAGACGAGGAGATGATCAAGCTCCCCATCAACCTCATCAATGAGGGGCGGGCCGACTGGAAGCACGCCCTGGCCGCCGCGAAAGAGAAGCTGGACGAACTCAACAAGGCCGCCCGAAAGGTCCAGAACAATCAGGACCGGTATATCCGGCCGATCATGCTGATCCGTGTGGAGCGCACCGGCGCAGACCAGCGGGACAAGCACGAGATTCACGCCGACGTCGTGCGCGAACACCTCATCGAGAAGCTCGGCGTAGATATGGACGAGATCCGGATCAAGTCGTCGTCGAACGACGAGCTCGCCGAAGTGGACAAGAACCCGGCGTATGAGGGCAAGGGCCTGCTCTCTGACAAGTGCCCGGTGCGCTACATCCTCACCAAGGATGCGCTCCGTGAAGGGTGGGACTGCCCGTTCGCGTACGTGCTGGTGGTCCTGTCGAAGACAACGGCGGACACGGCGCTGACGCAGATGGTCGGGCGCGTGCTCCGCCAGCCCGGCGCGAAACTGACCGGCGTGGCAGCGCTGGACGAGTGCTACGTCTTTACCCACGACCAGAATGTGCAGGAAGCGGTAGCGAATGTGCGCCATGCCCTAGAAGACGAGGGGTTGGGCGACCTGGCCGCAGGTGTGCGGGCGGCAGGAAAAGGCGTGGTGGCTGGTTCAAAACGCGTGACGCTCAAGCGGCGTGATGCGTTCAAGGGCGTGAGGGTCTTCTTGCCGCGCGTGCTGTCGAAGCACTACAAGACCAAGGAATGGCGAGAGTTCGACTATGAGCGCGATCTACTGCCGCGCTTGCCGTGGGATGAGTTCGTGTTTACGGGGCGGGACACCTTTTCCCCGGATTCTGCCAAAGGCATCCAGCGCTCTGAGGCCCGCGTCGATGTGGGTGACGATGGTGCGGCTGCCGTGCAAGCAAGCTCGGTGACGACCATTGCCGTGGCAGAGGGGCAGGTAGAGACGGCGGCGCTTGCGCGAATCCTGCTGGATTTTGTACCCAACCCTTGGCAGGGCGCACGGATTGTCGATCAGGCTATTGAGGCGCTGCGAAGGCGCGGCATTTCCGAGGCGCGCATCTTCGCCAATCGATTGGCCTTGTTGGCCGAAATCAAGGAGGACCTGAAGAAGCAGGTCAATGACGCCGGAGAGACCGAGTTTCGGCGGATGCTGTCGGCGGGCGAACTGTCATTCAGCCTGGTCTCTTCGAATGACCCGAGTCTGAACTGGGAGCTCGCACAGACGGTCGAACTCGATGTGCTCGACGCCGATCAGGTGCTTACACGGCAGAACGGCACGCCTATCAAGAAGAGCTACCTCGAGCCCATCTATCGCAAGCAGGTCAACGGTCTGGAAGAGAAGCTCGCGTGGTACATGGACGGAGATGACGCCGTGAAGTGGTGGCACCGTATCGCGGTCCGCCAGGACTGGTCGCTGCAAGGATGGCAACGGGGCCGCGTGTACCCAGATTTCCTTGCATGCCTGGAGGGGGACGGCTTGGGTGTGGTCCGGTTCACGGTGCTTGAGACAAAGGGTCTCCATCTCGCCGGAAGTGCTGACACGGCGTACAAGGAGAAGTTGTTCAACCTCCTGACCCAGCACTCGCAGGCCGCTGTTGCCGCGGGCGAGTTGATCCTCGCGCACGGGAAACAGCAAATCCGATTCGGCAGCGTCAATGCGAGAAAGCAAC
>CAIYPF010000043.1 GCA_903928015.1 uncultured Gammaproteobacteria bacterium
CACCTGGCGTACGAGGTAGACGATGTCTATGCCCTGTGTGCCAAATTGAGTTCCAAAGGCGTCATCATCAATCGGCCGCCGCGCGACGGCAGGATGGCGTTCATCCGCTCGCCCGATGGCATCTCCATTGAGCTTCTCCAAAAGGGTACGGCCCTGCCCCCGCAAGAGCCCTGGCTATCGATGCCCAACACCGGCGTCTGGTGATCACCCAAACGCTTTGCAACATCACCTGAGGAGGTGGCTCTCGATGGACCTGGCGTATTGGCACTGGCTGGTCTTCGGGATGCTGCTCATCGTCTTCGAGATCTTCGTACCGAGCTTCACGGCGCTCTGGTTCGGGCTCGGCGCGCTCATCATCGGTGTACTCATGCTGGTCGAACCGGGCATCACTCTGCTCTGGCAGATGGTTGTTTGGCTTGCTGCATCCATTTTCTTTACGTGGGCGTGGTTCCGTTTTTTCAAACGTATCGCGCCGGATCGCACAAACGCGGGTCTGGCACGCGAAGCGATAGTCGGAGAGACCGCGCACGTGATCCGCGCACCACATGACAGCGTGCGCGGAAGGCTGCGGTTCACGACTCCCAAGCTCGGATCGGACGAGTGGGAGTTCATCTGCGAGCAACCGGTAGGCATCGGCGACCGGGTCGCGGTGAAAGACGTGTCAGGCAATACGTTGATCGTTACGCGGCGTTGATGCGCCTGCAAAACAACCCAGGAGAAACCTGAATGGACAGTTTGTTCGTGGTCTTCGTACTAACCGTGCTTGTTCTGGTCACTATCGTGAAGGGGGTCAGGACGGTGCCCCAAGGAAGCGGATGGGTGGTTCAACGCTTTGGCAAATACCATTGCACGTTGAAACCTGGCCTGAACCTCATCGTCCCCTATTTCGACGTCGTTGCGTTCAAGGTGACCACGAAGGACATCGTCCTCGACATCCCCTCCCAGGAAGTCATCACCAAGGACAACGCTGTGATGATCGTGAATGCGGTTGCGTACATAAATATATTGCAGCCTGACAAGGCCGTGTACGGCGTTGAAGACTTCCGCGTCGCGATACAGAACCTCGTGCAGACATCTCTTCGCTCGATCATCGGTGACATGGACCTCGATGATGCATTGAGTTCCCGTGACCAGATCAAAGCCCGACTCAAACAGGCTATTTCCGATGACATTTCCGACTGGGGCATCACCTTGAAGACGGTCGAGATACAGGACATTCGCCCCTCCCCCGGCATGCAGGCAGCAATGGAAGAGCAGGCGTCCGCAGAGCGGCAGCGTCGCGCGACGGTAACGCGCGCGGAAGGAAGCAAGACAGCGGCGATTCTCGAGGCGCAGGGTCGCCTGGAGGCTTCACGGCAGGACGCCGAAGCGCAGATCGTGCTCGCACAGGCGAGCCAGCGCTCCATCGAGATGGTGACCTCTGCCGTGCAGGACAAGGAACTTCCCGTAATGTATCTGCTTGGCGAGCGCTATATCGATGCCGTCAAACAGCTCGCGGCTTCGCAGAACAGCAAACTGGTATTGGTGCCCGGGGACATACAGGCCTCGATTCGCGGCATTCTCGGCAAGGGTTGAGGTGCTGCGATGCGGATGTTGGACATCGCCCGGCTTGAGGCTGCGCCCATTGGCATCGATCCCTGTACCTTTATCCATGTGCCGGGCTTCGTTCGAGCTGATGCCCTGCGCGAGATCAACCGTGACTATCCTGACATTCGCGAGCGCGGCAATTTCACCCCCGAGGAACTCAGCTACGGGCCGTCCTTTTCCCGCCTCCTCGAGGAACTCTCTTCGGCTGAATTGAAAGCCGTCTTCGCGCGGAAATTCGACATCGATCTCACCGACAACCCATTGCAACTCACTGCGCGCAAGTTCGTCGATGAAACCGACTCCGGCCTGCACAATGACTCGCGTACAAAAGTGATCACTGTGCTGATTTACCTCAACGAGAGGTGGGAGCAAACAGGTGGCAAATTGCGCCTCACACGCAATGAGCACGATTTTTCCGATTACACCGTCGAATGCGAGCCCAAAGAAGGCAATTTGCTTGCCTTCGTTCGATCGGCCACTTCATTTCACGGATACCTTCCGTGCAGCGCAGAGCGCAGATCCATCCAGATGTATTGGGTGAAGTCCAAGCGTGAGCAGCGCGACGCCGGAAAAGCCGGCTCCATGTTCAAGAAACTGAAACGGTTCCTGAAGCGAGGCTGATGGCAGCGCACGTTTCAGGCGATCACGCCCGCAGTCCGCAACTCGGCAATCTCCCCGGAAGAAATCCCTAGCGCCGCCAGTTCCGCCTCCGTGTCAGCGCCGACCGAGGCTGCAACCGTCGGGTGCGCTGGGCGTGTCCTGCTGAAGCGCGGCGCGGGTGACGGCTGCCAGACGCCGCCTTCGTGCAGAAAGTTTCCACGCGCTGCCAGATGCGGATGCGAGGCCACCTCGTCGAACGCCAGGACAGGCGCAAAGCAAATGTCAGTTCCCTCCATCATCTCGCACCATTGCGCTCGAGTGCGGGTCCGGAATATGGAGGCAAATCTCTCGCCGAGTGACTGCCAGTGTCGCGGGTCCATCTGATGCGGGAGGTCTGCGGGGTCGATTCCGAGTTTTTCGAGCAGAAGCGAATAGAACTGGGGCTCGATCGAGCCGATAGATACGAATTTCCCGTCCGAGGTTTCGTACACGCCGTAGAAGTGAGCGCCTCCGTCGAGCATGTTCGAGCCGCGGTCGTTACTCCAGAAGCCCGACTGGAAAGCCGCATACATCATCGCCATCAGTGTCGATGCACCATCAACCATTGCAGCGTCTACCACCTGTCCCGTTGCGGAGCGGGAGGCTTCGAGCAAGGCGCACACCATTCCGTAGGCGAGGAACATCCCGCCCCCGCCAAAATCCCCAACAAGGTTGAGTGGCACGACGGGTTTGCCGCCACGCTCCCCGATGGCATGAAGCGCCCCCGAAAGCGCGACGTAATTGATGTCGTGTCCGGCAGCCTGCGCAAGCGGACCATCCTGCCCCCAACCCGTCATCCGGCCGTAGACGAGCCGTGGATTGCGCGCGAGACACACATCGGGACCGAGCCCCAGTTTCTCCATGACGCCCGGACGATAGCCCTCAAGAAGAGCGTCTGCTCCCTCAAGCATTCGCAGAGTCAATTCGGTAGCTCGCGGGTCCTTCAGGTTGAGCGCAACGCAGCGCTTGTTACGATTGAAAAAATCGAGATCCGGCCGGGCCGCCATCGACATGCCGGTCGAACCGACACGAACAATCCTGACAACCTCGGCCCCCATGTCGGCCAGCATCATCGCTGCGAAGGGGCCGGGCCCGATGCCCGCTATCTCGATTACGCGCACACCTTTCAAAGGCCCCATCGTCTTCTCTGCTCCTGAGGGTTGATTCCGGACGGATTGCATAGGGAAAAACGTGTTGCCCCTAGGGCAGAAGACACTGAGTGGCGTAGTTTTTCGCGTCGTTGGCGCTCCAGTCAGCCTTCGGCTTCTGCACGATATCCTTGCACCACTGCTCGCTCCCCACCTTCGCGGACACCGTGATCACGCAAGACGTCGCGTAACTGCCTGCGTCCTTGATGCTCCATTCTGTCTTGGGTTTCTCCTCCATGCTCTTGCACCAGCTCTCGCTTCCGACCTCAGGCGCGCAGCCGGTAACGCCTGCAAGCGTGAGGACGTACACCATCCACTTGGGGAACCGGGCAATAGCCTTGCGCATGGAGAAGATCCTCGTGAATCCAATGAGGCCCGAGCTTAACCAATATGCTCAGGACTGTCCCCAAACCCGATACACCGCCCTGCCGCCACTTCGTACTCAGCCCTGGTGTTCAGGTTGAAGAAGGGGTCGAAGTCGCCCACAGGCCAGTCTGCGCAGGTCAGCCCGAATCGAGACTGGAATCCGCCAACTCCCAAATCGCTACCGGACGCCAGAGTCTCCTTCAACAGAGGAAGCACTGTAACGGGCCACAACGCGAACACAGGATGTCGGCGTCCTCCTGAAGTAGCCACGGCGATTGCCGCTTTGTCGGCCGTGTCCCTTGCGTGAGCGAGCCGCGAAGCAAGGTCCCGTGGAAACCAGGGCGTATCTGCGGCGAAACTGCAGAGCCAGCCTACATCGGTGTGGGACGCCAGCAGGAACTCCATTGCTGTTGCAATGCCCGCGAGAGGGCCACGGAACCCCGGGAGGGAATCTGCGAGGACCGGGCAAGCAGGATGGCCGAGTTCAGCGGGCGACAGGTTCGAACTGAGCAATAGCAGATCGACCTGCCTTGCTGCCCGGCGCAACGCGCGTTCGACCAGACTGGTGCCGTCAAGCCTGAGCAGGACCTTGGGCTCCACGCCCATTCGGCTTCCCCTGCCACCCGCGAGTACAACGCCTGCAATGCGTCCAGTCATCGAATCGTCTTCCTGACTTGACCGAGCCGCCGGGGTCGGGTTTTGATGCTCCCAGAGTCCAAGGAGGGACCTGCCATGAAGTTGACCGCTTGTTTCGCTTTCACGTTTGCCTTGAGCCTCTCCACCTGCGCTTGGGGCAAGAGCGCTCCCGATTGCTCCCGCCTTGAAGCCTCCCGGGAACGCGTCTGGCAGCAGTTGCGCAGACCACACAGTGCCGAGCAAGCCAACCGGCTTCACGCGCGCGTGCGGGAGTTGAACGAGCAGATCGCCGAACACTGCCGCTGAGTCTCCCTTGGCAGTGGCCAGCAAGCAACTATGCTTGGCGGTATAGCTTCAGCCGGATGGTATCGATATTGCTTTGCCATGAGGCCCGTGACAAGGAATCGCCGTCCCCGGTGTCATATCAGCCAGCCGTTACGCCACCCTGCCCCCGCAGTCGCCGCCCCCTCGCGGCGGCGCTGCTGGGCTGCGCCTTTGCGCTTGGGGCCATGGCTGAGGATCCGGCGCGCATCACGCTGAACATGCGCAATGCCGACATCGGTTCTGTGCTGGAGTGGCTGGCCGAGACCAGCGGTAAGCGCGTGGTCGTGGATCCCAGGGTCCGCGGCACTGTCACGATCCTGGCCCGCGATCCGCTCACCGCCGACGAAGCAACTCGCGTCGTGCTGGCCTCGCTCGCCGTGTACGGCTACACCGCGATCGATCAGGGTGACATCCTCGAGGTTGTCCCCGCAGCAAATGTTCGATCGGGTGCCACCCGGTTTCTCGAGTCACTTCGTGAACCCGCAGCTGATCTGCCGGTGAACGAAGTCGTGCGCCTGGGTTTCGTGCCCGCGGAACAGATGGCTGCAACGCTGAAACCCATGATGCCGCCGCAAGCCGGTATCGTCGCATTGCCCGGGCAGAATGCCCTGCTCATCACAGATGTGGCGAGCGGTGTCAAACGGATCGTCAGCATCGTCAGGGAGCTCGACAACAGCGGCTCACTCGAATTCGATGCGGTCCAGCTGCAGCACGCTACGGCTGCAGACATGCTCAAAGTGCTTCAGGGCCTGCTGGGAAAGACCGGAAGCGAAGGGCTTCAACTGGTTGCCGACGAACGCTCCAACGCTGTCCTGATGGCCGGCTCCCCGGAGATCCGGGCAAAGGCGCGCGAGCTTCTGTCACGGCTGGATCAACCGCAGGTCGCAGAGGGCAGCATAAAGGTCGTGTACCTGCATTACCTCAAGGCCTCCGAGATGGTGCCTGTGCTCAAGGGAATTCTGGAGCAAAAAGACAAAGGCGACCCTGCCGCAAGGCAGTCGCGGATGTCCATCGAGGCAAGCGAGTCCACCAATGCGCTCGTGATCAATGCACCACCCGACCGTATGGAAGACCTCATGGAGGTGGTGCGCAAACTCGACATCCGCCGCGCCCAGGTGCTCGTCGAGGCGATCATCGCCGAGGTCGATGCAAAGCTCGTGCGGGATCTCGGCGTGGAATGGAAGACTTCTTTCAACGGCGATGGCACCCAGGCAATCAGCAGGTTTCCAGGGGGACAGCTTCAGGCGGCTGATTCAGTGCTTGAACAAGTCGGCTCCGGTCTCACGCTCGGGTATTTCCATAACGGCTCGCTGAGGGCGGTGCTTCAGGCGCTGGACACTACGGGCAACTCCAACATTCTCTCGACGCCGTCGATCGTCACCTTGGATAACCAGGAGGCCGAGATACTCGTTGGCTCCAATGTTCCCTTCAAGACCGGCGAGGCAACCAGCGCCGGCGCTCCCGTCGAGAATCCATTCACCACCATTGAGCGTCAGGACATCGGCGTCACACTGAAGGTGAAACCGCAAGTAAACCAGGGCGATGCGATCACGCTCGACATCCAGCAAACCATCGAGACACTTACCGACGCCACGACGGCACAGGACATCGTGACCGACAAGCGGAGCGTCCACACATCGGTAATGCTCGGTGATGATGACATTCTCGTGCTCGGGGGCCTGATGCAGGACGAGCATCGGAAGTCCGAGCGGAAGGTACCGATCCTCGGTGACATCCCCTTTCTGGGCGCACTGTTTCGCAGCACCAGCGATACAGTCGAGAAGAAAAACCTGATGGTTTTCGTACGCACGAGGATCCTGGGAGACTTCGCAACATCCGAACAGGAAACCCGCGACCGCTACGACAGAGTAAGAGAGTTGCAGCAGTCTCCGACCGCCGGCGTCGGGGCGAGTTCCAAAGCCCTTGAATCCTCGCCCTCACTTCCCCCGCTACCTCAGGCCACGTCGGGCAGCGAGGCGCCTCAGTAGGGCTGCGGGTTCGCCAGGTGCACCAGTTGGCCCTGGAACTCCAGAATGATCCCGTCTGGAACTATCTCTTCGAGACGCAGGTCCTCGCCGAGAGGCTGGCCTTCACGCGCGCGAAGTCCGTTGATGATTACAGCTCGCTTGGCCGGATCGTTGGAGTGGACATGGAAACTCACATCCAGCCCCTGCAGGTATTTCTGCTCGGCATCCGTGAGTTGCCATACCTCCAGCAAGCCCTCTCGAGAGCCCGCCCCCGCTTCGGCAGAGCTCCCGGCTTGATCGTTTGCCGCGGTGGCAACCGGGGCCGAAGATGCGGGCGGCGCGACGGGACCCGCGGCGGGTGATTGAGCGCTGGGCACTTCGATTCGAGGTGTGGTGACGGGCATTGGCGGCGCAGTTGCAACTGCAGCCCTGAGCTCCGCCTCACTCGCAGAACGCGCGATCCAGGCCCCGGCCGCAGCTGCGGCGAGCACAAGCACGATCATGCCCAACACAACCATGGCCCGGCCTGATCGACGTGGCCGGGCACGAAACCCGGGGACCTCGTGTACGGGTACGGATTGCGACTCACGAGGCCTTTCGCGATCGGATTTCTTCAATGCGTCGAGAATGTATGACACGTCAGCGCCCCCGGATGAGACGAAGAAAACGACGCCATCCACGATCCGGTTGCGGCAACACCTCGGTGATTGCGCGGCGCAGATGGCGGCGTGAGAGCGAGCGAGCGCTTTCCGCGTAAACGCCCAAGAGCACGCGATCACACAGCACGTTGATCAACCTCGGCACACCGCCGCTCGCCCTGTGTATCTTTCGCAGCGACCAGTCCGGGAAGATCTCGTCATATACCCCGGCGACGGCCAACCGGTGGTGCACGTAGCCTCTGCTTTCGGCAAGGCTCAGAGGGCCGAGGTGATAACGGGCGGTGATCCGCTGTGCGAACTGACGCAGCTCCGGGAGCGAGAGCTTGACGTTCAATTCGGGCTGCCCGATCAATACAAGCTGCAGGAGCTTGGTCTCATCTGTCTCGAGATTCGTGAGCAGCCGGATCTGTTCCATCGTCTCGACCGGCAGGTTCTGTGCCTCGTCAATCAGGACAACCGTGCGAAAACCGCGCGCGTGTGTATCGATGAGGTGAGCAAGGAGTCGGTCGGTCTGCTTGCGGATGTTTGCGGGATCATCCGCGGAGGGCAGGCGCAATTCATCACAGATGGACGCAACCAGATCAGTGGGAGACTGCATCGGGTTGATGATGAAAGCGACCTCTGTGCCTTCAGGGAGCTGCTGCAGCAGACACCGGCAGACCGTCGTCTTGCCGGTCCCCACTTCTCCGGTGAGCAACACGAAACCACCGCTGGCGCTGACGCCGTAAAGGAGGTGGGCGAGCGCTTCCCGGTGCTGGTTGCTCAGATAGAGATAGTGCGGGTCAGGAGCGATCGAGAAAGGCAACGCCCGCAAACCGAAGTACTGCTGGTACATAGGCTCCTCAGCCGCGCAGGGTGATGCGCACGCTCACCTTCCCGGGTTCATCCTGCCGCTCTATGGTGAACTCCGAAGCGCGAATACCGTGCGACCCTTCGAGTACAAAAAGCCATTTCACCAAGGCGTTGAAACTCACCGCCTCCATCCACAACCGCACCCCGTCGTCTCCCGCAGGCTCATATCGACGGATGGACAAGCCTTCCTGATCCGCTGTGGAGTTGACCACCGTCGCAAGCGGTTCGTCCCTGGCTGAACTCGCCGGGGCGCCGCTTCCGGCCTCGGCTTCGTGGGACTGCAGCCACGCAAGCAGACTGCGCTCACCCTCGAGACGGCGCGCGGCAGATTCGACATGCGCCACAAGCGGGGCGATGGTCAGGAAATACAGAACGACCGCGCTACCGAACCAGCCGAGCATGCGCAGCGCTAGACGATCGCGCTCACCGAGTTGTTCGTACAAGGCAAGCAGTCTCTGCCCGGGATCGGAGGCCATCACTTTGCTGGCCAGATCCTCCGCCTGCCGACGCATCTGGGCCCGGAATTCATGGATGTCGGCCATTCAATCGCTCCTCAATTCGAGGCGGGCGCTGGCGACGCCATTTTCCTCGCTGGCAGACAGTACACGTGCGCTTGCGCCCTGCCCACCAAGTACCTGCCCGAGTTTGTCGAGGCGGGCCATGTCGGGGGAACTGACCTCCGCGCCAAGACTCCCCGTCGTCGCATCGAAGCGCAGGCTCTTCACCACAACTCCCGCAAGTTCGGGGGTCGCCATGGCCGCTGCGAGCGTTGCCAGAGCGCGCACTCCCGCGCCACCGCGGGAGGTGCCTGCCGCGAGACGACGCTCTGCCTGGCGTCGGAGATTCACGATCTTGTGTTCGTCGGGGAACATGCGCCTGAACTGCTTGACCGAGTCGTCATACGTGTCCCGCGCCTTCGCATCAAGGTTCCACGCAACGCCGAGGCTCACCGCGGCAAACAGCGCAAAACCGGCGGCAGCGGCTGACCAGGCCATTCCCCAGTCTTGTGCCGAATCGCCGCGGCCCGAGGAGGGACGGTAGCCGCCTTGGCAGAGATTCAGCACGGGGTCTCCTCCCCGCGCCTGATGCGCCAGAAGTTCGACCAGCGTCTCGCTGTAGTTGGTACGACGAACCGGCAATTGCAGGCTCTGCTCGACCTCCGAGGCAAGCAGGTCTGCCCGGGCAATATCTTCCGGGCTCGCGGCGCAGGCACTTATCTCTATGCGCGAGCAGGGCATGGCACGCTGCTTCAGGGCCAGCCCGAGCATCAGCGCGACATTTTCATTTTCGACAACGATGCCGCGCGAGATTCCGAGTTTGATATGGGACCGGGACCAGTGGACGTGGACAAATATCGAGCCCGGTTCTCGCGGCAAGAGAAGATGCTCGGGAATCATTGAAACCGGTGACAGGCCGGCAGAATGGAGCACCTCCAACCACGCAATCATCTGGGCGTGCGCCACGATGCCGACGGGCACACTGTCACCGAAACGCTGCGCCGATATGGCGAGATGCGTCTGTCGAAGATCCCCGGCGACATGATCTTCGATCATGTAGGGAAGCGCCTTGCGCAAATGAGCGCTCTGACGCGACGGGATGTTGACTTCAGCAAGGTTTACCGCACTGCCCGGCACGAAGACGACAACTTCTGCGCGCTCCGCAGCGTGCCCCGCCTGCACACGGACCCGCCCCAGCGGCCCCTGCCCCTGATTGATCAGTTTGTTCGCAGGGTCCATCAAAGCCCATGCCACGACGGTGTTCTCGTCGGGCAATTTGTGCTCAAGATGTACTGCCAGCCAGTTCTTCCCGGCCATGGTTGTCCCTATATGCCTGTGGCGTCACTGCGCCCGAGAATTATCGTGTTGCCCTTGCGGGGATCGCGCATCACTCTTGTCTCGAATCTCGCGTGGCGCCCCCGGTACTCCGCGTGGACCACCATCGCAAAGTAACTGCTGCGCACACCCATCAAAGGAACTGCAGTACCGAAAAGCGTCGCCACACGGGGATCTGCGGCGTCACGAAACGGTTGCCCCTGACGAAGCTGCACAAAGCGTTCCATTTCCGAGGGGGTCGCCTTTTCCGCGTAGGCGAGCAGGACTTCGGGTGGTGCTGTGTTGAGATTCAGTAGCGTGCCCGTCGGCAAAGCGCTCACCAGTGGTGCCAGGCGTTTCCAGCCATCGGCGTCCATGCCGGGCATAGCCCGCAGTTCTGAAGGATCCACCATCGCTTTGTTCGGCAGGAATCGCAGCCCGTAAGCGTTGGCCTCGGATCCGCCGCGGTCCGTAGAGCCGTCGGTATCCACCCAGTCCGAAGCGGCCTGCGCCACGCGCGGATCAATATCAAGTTGGCGCAAAAGTCGGCCGAAACGGGCGTTTTCCGCCGGGAGCGCCTTGCCGTTGCGGTCCACCAGCCCGTTGACATTGAAGCGACCTGCAAGATCGCTGATGCGAACATCGATAGTGGCATCGTTTTCGGCGTCCTCGAAGTTGAGCTGCCCGGAGGCCCAGCTCTCCTGGAGGGTGTCAGTACCCTCCCCGCCCACGCTCGACTTGAGGTCGTTGAAGAGCAACTGGCGCCCGAGTTCCTCGGCGCCGAGTGCGTAGTAGCGTGCCTGGGTCGACTCGATGACGTTGCCCGTTCTTTTCAGTGCCAGGTAGCTGGTTCGCAGCATCTGCGTCGCAAGAAGCGTCGCGATGACAAACACCAGCAAGACGGTGATAAGCGCAACGCCACCCTGGCGACGAGGAAGAGAAAGCGCGTCAGCGCAGCGGAATGACACGGCTCAACTCTCCGATACGCAGTTGGGACAGCCGCACCTCGACCGCTATGGGAACTGGCTCAATCGCAGCAGTTCCAGCGGGCGCGGTGGCGCCGCTGCTCTGGGGGCGTGCCTCCACTGCAGACTCCGGCGGCCACTCCTCAAACCACTTTCCTTTTTCATCCAGATAGCGGATCTCGAAAGACTCAACCTGCGAGACATAGATTCGCTCGACCTGCTCCTCAGGGTCGTTGTCGTCGATGGAGCGCCGATAGCGACGCAGCAGACGCCCCTCGTCATCAAGTGCCCAGGCAACGCGTTGCAAACCGGAGCGCGGCATGCCCTCAGGGTTCCGCCAACCCGATCGCGTGAACTCGACGACGGCATCCTCCGGCGCTGCATCGAGCGCAGGACTGTCGTCACTACCGCCGCCAATCGCCCTCGGCGCGAACTGGGAGAAGTCCTCGTCAAGTTGACGAAGAGCAAGCTGTACACCGGCAAGCGCCTCATAGCCTGCGTCCCCGCTCTCTTTCAGTCGGCCTGTGGACGCGAGGAGCGTGTACGCAGCCACACCGATGAAGGAGAAAATCGCCATTGCCACCAACGCCTCGAGGAGCGTGAATCCACGCTGGCAACCCTTCATCGAACATCCGCCCTGAAGCCCGTCAGGGTCAGAACCGGGTCATCCTCTCCCTCACGTGCGACGCTGACTTCAAGTCGCGCAAAACCGGGCCGAGGCGTGGCCTGGGACTTCAGGCTCACGATCCATGTTCGTCCGCCCATCTCGACCTGAACCGGTTTGCTTGCGGAAGGAGGACGTTCCGCCACCCTGCTCTCGTCAAGCGCGTTCTGCGCGACCCAGAGAGCAATGCTTTTGTCCTCGAGGCGGAAGAGCTGGGAAGAATAGGTGCCACTCTGCGAGACAAGAGTGCTGGCGAGCACGGCAAGAATCGCCAGAGCAACGAGGACCTCGATCAAGGTGAAGCCGCGGGCTGGATCAGAGATCCTGAAGCGTGCCACTGCCGTCGCTCCCGAGACTCGCCACAGGGTCGTTGCTGTCAGCAAGACGGATATCAAGCCTGAAACCGCTGATCTCGCCACTGGAGGAAACAAGGACGTCCGGTTGCAGCTCGGCGTCATCGGAACGTGAGCGGGCTCGGTTGGGGGCATCCGGGAGGCTGAGCTCAAGGCTCAAACCAGCCGGCAGCGCATGCCTCTCCAGAGGTTTTTCGGTGATCTCTGCCCACGTCATGGCTTCGGGATCGAAGCGCAGTACACGGTATGCAATTTCGTCGTCGACAATGAACCCGAGTTCCTCACCCTGCATCGTAGCCTCGTCACGCGCAAAGGCGAGAAGCTCGCGGATGCGAGCCATCTCGTCACGCGCTCCACGCTGCGCGTTGCCTCCAGCCGACACGGTGGCCAGCCCTGCAAGCAAGGCCATGATGACCAGCGTCACCAGCATCTCTACGAGGGTGAACCCCCCGACGTGATCACTCGCCCGAGGTGATGTCGGCATCGTAACTCTCGCCGCCTTCGCGGCCGTCCGCGCCGAGGCTCACGATGTCGAAGCGACCGTCGGGATAACGCACGTACTGGTAGTCATTGGCCCAGGGATCTTTCGGCAGGGTCTTCTTCTTCATGTATCCCGAAGGATTCCAGTTGCGCGGTTCGGGTGTTCCGCCGGGCTTCTCGACAAGCGCCTGCAGGCCCTGCTCGGTTGTGGGGTAACTGCCATTGTCGATCCGGTACATCTCCAGAGCCTGCGACATGGTTGCGATATCGGCCTTTCCTGCGGTTACTTTCGCCTGGTCGACGCGCCCCATGATGTTCGGTGCCACGAGACCGATCAGCACGCTGATGATCACGACGACGACCATGATCTCGATGAGCGTGAAGCCACGACTGCGCTGGATTCGGGATTCCACGATTGGCACCTCTATTTGATCAACTGGTTGAGGGAGAAGATGGGCTGCAGGATCGCAACGACGATGCATAGTACCGCCACTCCCATGAAGAGCAGAACAGCGGGCTCCAGCAACCCGAGCATCGTGGCGATCCTGTTATCAAGCTCCGATTGCTGGCTCTCGGCGACGCGCGCAAGCATGCGCTCGAGTTCGCCGCTCTGCTCACCGCTGGCGATCATGTAGATCATCATGGGCGGGAACTTGCCGCTGCGTTCCAGTGCGGCTTTCAGGCTGCTGCCCTCTCGCACCTGCCCCGCGGCCTCCCCGACCACACGTTTGAGCGAGGTGTTGGTGAGAACCGCTGCCGCGATATCGAGAGCGTCCACCAGCGGCACGCCGCTCGAGACAAGCGTGCTCAAGGTGCCCGCAAACCTTGCGCTGTTTGCTGCAAGACTCATCCGGCCGGCGAGCGGTAGCCGCAACAAAACAGCGTCCGCCGACTCGCGTCGCCCCTCGTCCCGCAGCAAGGCACGGAACGCGAAGACCGCAAGCACGATCCCGGCAAGCGCCCAGACTCCCCAGTGCACGAGGAAGTCACTCGCGTCGAGCATGGCCTGTGTGAGGGGCGGCAGCGCTTGCCCCTGGTCGGCGAATACCTTCACGACGTCGGGAACGATGTAGGTCAGAAGCCCCGTCACCACCAGCACTGCAAGCCCGAGCAGGACGCTCGGATAGATCAGCGCGAGCTGGACCTTCTGCCGTGATTTGTGGCTCGCCTCGGTGTAGTCCGCAAGTCGGGAGAGCACGAGATCAAGGCGGCCCGTATGCTCTCCGGCCGCAACGGTCGCGCAGTACATCGACGGGAATGCACGGGGATATTGACCCATCGCCGCGGCAAGTGAACGGCCCTCGAGCACCTGGGATCGCAAACTGGAGACCAGCGCTTTTGTCTCGGAGCGCTCGCTTTGCTGGGCAATGGCCATCAGGGCGTCGGCTATAGGTAGCGCGGACTGCAGCAATGTCGCCAGCTGGCGGGTGAACAACGCGACATCCGAAACCGGGAGCGATGCGCGCGATGCAACAGCCTTCTCGCGGCCTCGTCGGTTGTCGGCGTTGACCGCGGCAACGTCAAGGGGAACCAGTCCACGATCACGCAACATCTGCCGCGCATGGCGCGGGTTGTCGGCTTCGAGAGTGCCCTTGCGCTGCTTGCCACCGGCGTCGAGCACCGCATAACTGAAAACTGCCACCCGATCAGTCCTCCCGCGTCACGCGCAGGACTTCTTCAACCGTCGTCCTTCCGCTCAGAACCTTCGCCCGGCCGTCGGCACGCAGTGATTGCTGGCTCTTGCGCGCCTGGGCAACGATGTCCTCTTCGGGTGCTCGCTTGTGGATCAACGAGCGAATGGTGTCGTCAACCACCAGAACCTCGTAAAGCCCCATACGCCCCCTGTAGCCGCGGTCATTGCAGGCCGAGCAGCCCTTGGGGCGGAACAGCAGATGCTCCTCCGGGCGGCGGATCTGCAACAACTCCATTTCTGCCGCGTCCGGTACGTGGGGTTGCTTGCACTCGTTACAGAGCAGCCGAACCAGACGCTGCGCGATGATCCCGTTGATGCTCGAGGCAAGAAGAAAGGGCTCGATCCCCATGTCCTCGAGGCGGGTGACTGCGCCAGCAGCGGTGTTTGTATGCAGAGTGGACAGCACAAGGTGTCCCGTAAGGCTCGCTTGCACCGCTATTCCTGCAGTCTCGGCATCGCGTATCTCGCCCACCATCACGATATCCGGATCCTGACGGAGCATGGCTCGCAATCCCGACGCGAAAGTCATGCCTGCCTTGACGTTCACCTGGGTCTGCCCGAGACCCTCGATGTTGTATTCGATGGGGTCCTCGACGGTGAGTATGTTGCTGCTGCCATCGTTCAGGTGATTGAGGCAGCCGTAGAGGGTGGTGCTCTTTCCGGAACCCGTCGGCCCGGTGACAAGGATGATGCCGTGAGGGCGTTCCAGGAGCCCCTTGAGTCCGCTCAATGCCGCGGGGTTGAAGCCGAGTCGATCGAGGTCGAGACGCGCCTGGTTTTTCTCGAGGATACGCATGACGACGCGTTCGCCGTTCGCAGACGGAAGGGTGGAAACCCGCAGGTCGATTTCGCGCCCGCCGACGCGGATGGATATCCGCCCGTCCTGAGGCACTCGTTTTTCGGCGATATCGAGCCGGGACATCACCTTGATGCGCGATATGAGCAACGGAGCAAGCTCGCGACGCGGTTCGAGCACCGACCGAAGCATTCCGTCCACCCTGAAGCGGACCACCAGGCGCTTTTCATAGGGTTCGACGTGTATGTCGGATGCCCCTTCCCTGATGGCCTGGGCGAGTATCGCGTTTATGAGCAGGATGATCGGCGAATCTTCCTTCTCTTCCAGAAGGTCGGTGTCCGTCTCGTGCACATTCTCGAGAAGGCTGTTGATATCGACGTTCTCGGCCAGGCCGGCTGCCATGCGTTGCGCGGCGCCGCTCTTCTGCTCATAGGTGTCGGATAACGCGCGGTCGAAATCCTCATCACTCAGAGGCTCGCAGGTGAATGCTACCCCCGTAAGGCGCTGGATCTCGGCTACGGCCTGTACCGGAACATTGGCCCGGTGCAACAACCGTGGCTTGTCCGCAGAACCCTCGTCCGGCATGCGCAGCAGCGCGCCATGACGTTTCGCATATGCATAGGGAATCGTTTGCATGAGGAGACCGGCCTCTTTATTGCGTCTCTACTGTAGCACCGGGCATCACCCGTATCGTCACGGGACTTCCCCATCGGATCGGAGACAGAAAACCGCCGCTGGCTTGCAATTTGCACAAGTCATGCCCGGCGACGGCTTTTCGCCACTGTGCGAAAGCCGGAAGCGTTGATTCATGGACGGAGTCCACGGAGATGCAGGCATCGATGCGTGAATTCTTGGAGGACAGGCTGAACATCACGGCGCCCAATGCGCTCACGGCTGTTGTCGCCGTTCTTGCGCTGTCGGCCTCTGGATGGCAGGCCCTGCGCTGGTACGGCTCGGTCGATGCGAGCCTGCCGCTTGACGCCCACCCACCCGTGGTGGCCGCAGCGGCACCGGACCCCCTGCCCGTGATCCTCAGCGCCAACGTCTTCGGCGCAGCAGCAAGCGCTGTCGCCGACTCTACGTCCGCCACTCCTGTCGCCCGCGAATCAACGGGATTCATCCTGCGCGCCGCCTTCGCCGAGGCAGATGGCGGAGGTGGCGCAATCATCGAGAACAGCTCAGGTCAGGCCGACTGGTACGCCGTTGGCCAAAGCGTGGCGCCGGGCCTGACACTCCGTGAGGTACGCCCTGACCACGTGGTCCTCGATCGCGGGGGAAGTCCCGAGCGCCTCCAGTTCGAACGCCTGGCTGAGGTCGCCATGAACCCGAGTCCTTCCCCGTCCGATCAGGCGGGAGGCACACCGACTTTCACGGTGGAGCCAGGACAACCGCAGCCGATACCCCGCGATATGGCACCCGAAGACAAGGCCAACCTCATCCGTCAGCGTCTTGAAGAGCTCCGCAACCGGACACGCAAATGAACACCACAACCCGCACATTCATGTATCGCAGCCGGCAGCATCTCGCCGCGCTGGGGATCGTTCTTGCCGCCGCCTGCCACACGGGCAACGCCCTGGCCGAGGCAGGCAAGCTGGTCCTCAACATGCGCGACGCCGATATCCGCTCCATGGTCCAGTGGGTCGCGGACGTCACCGGCAAGAACCTGATCGTCCACAAGGACGTCCAGGGCAAGGTCACGGTGCTGTCTGCGGAGCCGGTAACTCCGGAGCAGGCCTACCAGGTGTTCCTGTCTGCTCTTGAGGTCAATGGTTTCGCGGCCGTGGAATCCGGGGGGGCGATCAAGATCGTTCCCCAGGCGATGGCCAACTCGAGCAGCCCGCAGGTCTCTCACGGTGTAGGCGGTGAAACCGTCATTACGGTGATCCGCGCCAAGAACGTACCCGCGAGCCAGCTCGCAACGAACCTCCGGCCACTGGTCCCGCAGGCAGGCATGCTGACGGCCTATCCCGAGACCAACAGCCTGATCGTCGCATCCAGCGCAACCAATGTTCAGCGCATCAACGAGCTGGTGAAAATTCTCGATCAGGCAGGCAACCTGCAGTTCGAGACGATCCGCCTCCAGCACGCGAATGCCCAGGACGTGCAGAAGAACCTGGAACAACTCATACCCGCCATTCAGGGCAGCGAGGGTTACAAGTTCGTCAATCTGGCCGTCGATACACGGACCAACACCATTCTCATGGGCGGCGACCCGGCCAACCGGGGCCAAGTCAGGAACATCATCGCGAGTCTCGATCAGGAAGTGGCCGGAGGGAACACCGACGTCATTTACCTGAAGTACGTGCAAGCAGACGAGATGCTTGCAATCCTGAAAGGCGTTGCCGAAGCGCTGCAGGGCGACGCAGGTCCGGCCGCAGGCGGTCAGCAGGGCGGAAGCGGAGGTGGCTCGAAGGTGAGCATCGAGGCGAGCAAGAGCACCAATGCACTCATCGTCAACGCGCCCCCCGCCATCGTCGCCAAGATGCGCTCCATCGTGGAGCAGGTGGATATCCGTCGCGCTCAGGTTCTGGTGGAAGCGCTGGTCGTCGAGGTCACCGACGACGACGCGAAAGACCTCGGCATCTCGTGGATCGGCAGCGAACACAAAGGCTTTCCGTCGGAAGGCGGGAACATCGCCGTGAATACCCTGGGTGCAAACCTGAAGACCGGCGCCGGGCTTGATGCGAAGGGCAATGTCACCCTTGCGCCTGGCGGAGGTCTTACTCTGGGTTACATCGACAACGGCGATCTCAAGGCTGTGATGCGTGCACTTTCCACCACCACCAAGGCAAACATCCTGTCCACACCGACGATTGTCGCCCTGGACAACGAGGAAGCCGAGCTTCTGGTAGGGCAGAACGTTCCATTCAAGACCGGACAGAGCACCAGTCAGGCCTCGTCCGTAGACAACCCGTTCACCACCATCGAGCGGCAGGACATCGGCATAAATCTGGTTATCAAGCCGCAGATCAACCAAGGGGACTCCATCACCCTTGACCTGAAGCAGAGCGCCGAAGACATAGCGCCGTCGAACACGTTGCAGGCCGAGACCTCCGACATCGTCACGAACAAGCGCATGATCAAAACCAAGGCGCTGATCAAGGACATGCAGACGCTCGTCATCGGGGGCTTGCTGCAGGACAAGGAGAGCGAGCAACGCACCAAGACCCCGATCCTCGGCGACATTCCGCTGATCGGCGGACTGTTCTCCAGCAAGGGCAAAACCCGGGGGAAGACGAACCTGATGGTGTTCATACGTCCGACGATCCTGAAGGACGACGCCCAGATCGCGGAACTGACCAAACAGCGTTATGAATTCATGCGCAGCGCGCAGGACACGGCGCTGAAACCCGAGCAGCCTTTCGCAAAGGAAAGCAGCCCCATCCTGCCGGAATTCGAGACCTTCTCGCCGGCCGGCAGTCGCTGATCCGCAGTCTCAGCGCTGCCAGGGTCCCGGGAACTGCAAACGGTCCAGGACCCTCTCGACAGACCGGCTCACTGTGCTCTCCATCAGTGAGCCGAGGCGCTCTCCCAAGCCCTTTCGTTCGGTGTAACTCACCTCCAGAAGAACCTGCCTGGAATCCGCTGCATCCTGCAGCCATTGGTCACTGGTCCCAATGGCATCGATCAGACCCAGCGAGACGGCACGGCTCCCATACCAGGTTTCGCCGGTAGCGACAGCATCCAGATCAACGGCCGGCCGCCACTTGCCGACGTGCTCCTTGAACAGGGTATGGGTTTCCTCGAGTTCTTCCGTGAACTTGCGCCGCCCCTCCTCCGTGTTGCGACCGAAGATCGTGAGCGTGCGCTTGTACTGGCCCGCAGTGAGCATCTCGTAGTCGATATCGTGCTTGCGCAGCAGCCGGTTGAGGTTCGGCAACTGTGCGAGAACGCCGATGGAGCCGAGAACCGCGAAGGGCGCTGCAATCAGTTCGGTGGCCATGCAGGCCATCATGTAGCCACCACTGGCTGCGACCTTGTCGACGCACACCACGAGTTTCAGTCCCCTTGCGCGCAGTCGTTCAAGCTGCGCCGCCGCAAGGCCATAACCATGAACAAGTCCGCCGGGGCTCTCCAGCCTCAGAAGCACGCTGTCTTGCGTCCCCGCGAGCGTCAGCACCGCGCTAACCTCTTCGCGGAGCGCCTCGACGGCCGCGGCGCGCAGATCGCCCTCGAAGTCGAGCACGAAAACGCGCGGGAGATCGGGAGTATCTCCGGATGCCTTTGCAGCGCGCGCCTTCTCCTTGCGCTCACGTTTGAGGAGCTTCCGATAGGCCTTGGGATCGAGGCTCGCGCCCCTCAATGCATCACGCATCGCCTCGTAGCGCTCGTCGAGCCGTCGCACTTCGATCTGCCCGCCTTCCTGCGGCCGGATACGCTGGCTTGCAACGGCGATGCCCCCGATAACAACCAGCACTGAAGCCACAACAGTGAGCGCTTGCGCGAGAAACATGCCGTACTCGGCAAACCATTCGATCACGGACATTCCCCCGGAGGATGAGCAGGACAGCTGCCTGACGACTCAAGCTGCTGCTTTGACGCTCGAGCGCATCGCAAGAAGACTCTCCTGTCCGAGCTTGAGCATGAGCGGATCAGGATCCTCCGAATGCTCCAGCGCAGTCAGGTAGTACTCGAGACAGATAAGGAGATCAGCCAGGGCCTCTGCGAAGGCCTCTGCTGCCACCACCACCCGCACGGCTGCGACATCGGACACCATAGCGGATGTCTCGGCCGTGAGGCTTGCGGCAACGGCACGGTCGAGGATGAGCAAAGCCCCCCTGACACCGGCAAGTTGATCTGCAGCGGGGGAAAGTGCGCCCGGTTCGAAACCGCCGTCGACATAGCCGGTCACGCAGTTCTTGACCAGATCAACTGCCTCGCGCGCGGTGCGCAGCATGGTGATGCGGGCTTCGTCGAGCAACTGCCGCCCTACCCCTTCGCCGCCGCCACCACGCATCTGTTCACGCAACACCCTGGCGAGACCCTGTGCGCTCGACAGCCCGGCAAGAGTCGCTTCCACACCCATCAGCGCGTCGGCGATCGACGTGATCTCATCGCGGCTCAACTCGGTGCCCGAACTTATGATGCGATCGAGTTGTGCCTCGAGCGTGGTGGCTGTACCGGCCAGACCTCCGTCGCGCAACGTTCCTGCAACGCGCCGCAGAGTGTCGCGAATACCGGATGCGGCAGAAGCTGCCAGAGAACCTGCCGCAGCGGCTTGCTCGAGTTCGCTCTTGACCGCGTGAACATCACCGCGCAGCGCCCGGGCCATGGAATCCACGGACGCAACCGATGTGCCCATGAGCAATCGCCGCTCCTCGGCGAGTTCCCTGTCGCCGGGTGATACCCGCGCGACACCAAACGCGGACAGCACGGCCTGCGCCTTGGGAGAATGTCTCGACTTCGACAGGAGCAGGAGGAACGCAATACGCTGTTCCTCATCGAGCCCGGTCGACCGACCCGCGTCCCGGAATTGACGGTCCGCACGACTGAGGAGTCGGAGTCGCGATTGCGTGAGCGGAAAATCACCCTGGGCGACGACCTCGAGCAAGGCATCGAGAAGCCACCAGAAATCAGCCTGCTCGCCGCCGCCCGCGATACGGAGCATCCTGCTGGCTGCACGCTGCACCAGATGGTGATTTACGGAGTCCTGCCGTCCCTTTATCAGGCCAAGAAGTCCGACTTGATACATATGCCTAAGGCGCCGCACCGTCGCGGGATCAACATCAGCCCGCGAACCACCTGGCGCATGGGCAATCCCCGGGAATTCGGCTGCTGCGAAATGCCATTCATGCAGCGCCGGCTTGGCCTGCAGCATGCGAATTGCGTTGATTTCGTCGAGCAGAAGTTCGGGCACGGCGTGGCGTCGACCCGCGAGATAATCGAGGTAACGGGAAAGTACGAAAAAGACGTGCACCGCCGCCTGCGCCGCACGGGAGCCCGGCTCCGGAGGGTTTGCGAGCAGGTCAAAGAGTTCCCTCGCGAGGCTGGCTGCATCGCCGAGCTCGATCAGCCTCAACACGCCATCCACCTGGGCAAGTATCGAGCGACAGGCTTCGAGGCCGCGCACGGCATCGGGCTGCATCGCCAGATCGAACTCGCCCTGCGCCTGTTTGATGAGAACGGAGAGCTCCGGACGCACCAGATTCAGGGAACCGGGATTCAGGCTCACTCGTGAAGACACGTTCTCGCACCCCTTGCGCCGCTAGCGCCGCCGATTTAACGACGCATGCAGCGATCCAAAGCTCAAAGTATAACTGCGCCCTCAGCCCCACAGTCTCCCGCAGGCCAGACGCATTTGCCCCCGCTCGCCTTGGCAATCTGCGCAAGACGCTCGCGGTGCCGGGTCCACTCCTCCGGGCTCGCTCGCACCACCATGAGAGCGGGTCGATCGGCTAGCAGCGCACGAATCTCGATTTCAGCGCCACCGCCTGCGTGTCCGGCCTCGCCCTGACCATCCAGCGCAAGCGCGGTCTGGCCGCCCGTCATCAGGAGGTAAACGTCGGCGAGGATCTCGGCATCGAGAAGCGCACCGTGCAGCTCGCGCTGGGAATTGTCGACGCCATAACGCCGGCACAGGTCGTCGAGCCGGTTCTTTTGCCCCGGATGCCGGGCGCGTGCCATTGCGAGTGTGTCGACGACACCGCATCGTTCGGTGATGCGTCGCGGGCCCTGCCCGAACAGTCCGAGCTCGTAGTCGATGAAGCCGATGTCGAAAGCGGCGTTGTGGATGATCAGCTCGGCACCGGAGACGAAATCGAGGAACTCCTCCGCAACCTGCGCGAACACCGGCTTGTCCGTCAGGAACTCGTTGCTGATCCCGTGCACCTCGAGCGCTCCGGGATCCACCTCGCGCCGGGGGTTGATATAGCGATGGAAATGGCGCCCTGTCAGCTTGCGGTCAACAAGTTCGACGCAGCCGATCTCGATGATCCGGTGCCCCTGCGAGACCTCCAGCCCCGTGGTCTCCGTGTCGAGAATGACCTGCCGGCTCATGCCCTTCCTCCACGCCCTTCGGCGCGCAGAGCATCGTCGAGGCCGCGATTGGCAAGTGCGTCGGCGCGCTCGTTGCCCGGGTGCCCCGCATGGCCCTTGACCCAATGCCAACTTACGCGGTGGCGCGAGGCCTCTGCATCGAGCTCACGCCAGAGGTCGGCGTTTTTCACGGGCTTACGATCGGCGGTTTTCCAGCCATTGAGACGCCACTTGGCCATCCATTCGGTGATACCCCGCCGAACGTACTCCGAATCCGTGAAGAGCTGCACGACACACGGCTGTCTCAGCGCTTCGAGGCCACGAATGGCTGCCATCAGCTCCATGCGATTGTTGGTTGTCGCCAGTTCTCCTCCGCAGATCTCCCTCTCCGTGTCGCCGTAGCGGAGCAAGGATCCCCAGCCGCCGGGGCCAGGGTTCCCGCGGCAAGCGCCATCGGTGTAGATCACGACTTCTTTGTGGGTCATGGTTCAGTGCAGTGTGCGGTTGCGGGTGCTGGGTGTGGCGATCTGCACCGCGCTGAAGCGCGGGGCGCGCCAGCGCAGGCCCCGCACGGGCGTGAGGACACTTTGCTGCTTGCGCGCATGAATCATGTACACAGCGCCACCGGGCAAGGGCCACTTCGCCGCTACCCTGTCCACCGCGCGGAACCTCTGCAGTGTGCCCTCATGGTCAACCGGTGGTGCAAAAACACGGTACTGCACATCGTGGATGGCGAAGTCGAGCAGTTTCAGCCAGTCGCACACCCGGCGGACACCGAGCAGACGGCTATTCCATATGGGGTGCCCGAAGCGCCGTCCTGGCAGCGAGCACAGGCCGAAGAGGCTCCAGGGGTTGAAACCCATCACCACCATGTGTCCGTGCGGTACTACAACCCGCGCGGCCTCGCGAAGGAGTTGGTGCGGATCGGGGCTGTACTCGAGGGCATGGTGCAGCAAGGCGACATCAATGCTGTCGGCCTCGAAGGGCAGGCTCTCTGCCGCTGCAACTGCGGCATGATCCAGGCCCCCTGGCTGGCTGGCGATACGGAACTTGTGCCGGACAACGCTCTCGTCGTAGAGGCTGACACGACGACTGATCCCGAGCTGCATGAGGTGGAAGCCGAACAGGCCGGGGAGTTTATCCGCAGCCAGCGAACGCTCGGCCGCAAGCACCTCGCGACCGAACCCGGTGTCGAGCCATTCCTCCCGCGCGATGAGCTCTGCCGAATCGGAGTTTTCGGTCACTGGAACCACCGGATAAGAATGTCTGGAATCTGGCCCGGGCTTGGCTGCCGGGACGGCCGGACTATATCATGGCCGGCCTGGAACCGGCGTCGTGCCACGTATGCTGCAAATCCACCCGGTGCCCGCGTTCAGCGACAACTACCTCTGGCTCCTCTTCGACGAGGCAGGAGATGCGTTCGTCGTAGACCCGGGCGATGCCGAACCTGTGCTTGCGTTCCTCGCCGCGCAACGGCTTCGTCTTGCCGGCATCCTGATCACGCACCACCACCTCGACCATACGGGCGGTGTGGCAGCGCTGCGCGCGCGCCTCGGCAGCATCCCCGTTTTCGGACCTGCCAACTCGCCGTTCGCGGATATCGACCACCGCCTCAGCCCGGGGGATTCGATCCAGGTCCTCGGACACACCGCAGCCGTACTCGGGGTGCCGGGCCATACCCTGGATCACATTGCCTATTTCATACCGTCGCGTGACAACCAGGCACCGATCCTCTTTTGCGGTGACACGCTCTTTGGAGCCGGATGCGGGCGGGTGTTCGAAGGCGACCCGGCAATGATGCACGCGTCTCTCGCACGGCTGTCTTCGCTCCCGACCGGGACGCGGGTCTGCCCCGCGCACGAGTACACGCTGTCGAATCTCCGCTTCGCGCTGGCCGTCGAGCCTGAAAACGTGGAACTGAGGGCCAGAGAGGCCCGTGACCGCGCGTTGCGCGCGGAGGGCATTCCCACGGTCCCGTCCCTTCTGAGCGTCGAAGCCGCCACCAATCCGTTCCTCCGCTGTGCCACCGAATCGGTGCGACAGGCCGCTGCAACCCACGCCGGCAGGGAACTTGGGGGCGACGCCGATGTCTTTGGAGTGGTCCGCGCCTGGAAAGACGGCTTCCGCTGATGAACCCCCTGCGTCTCGTGCCCAGACACGGCACCCTCATGCTGCTCGCCTGCGCGATCGCGCTCCTCGTGGGCTGCGCCGGGCCAGGCGGGAAGAAATCGCCCTGGTACCTGAGCGAAGATACCGACCTGTACGCGCAATTGCAGTACTGGCCGAGGGAGGAGCCCGGCGTCGACAGTGGCACACAGTGTGTCCCCGAGTCCCTCCTCGACCCCCGCGCTCTCGCCTACCGGGACGACTCTGCTGCACGGGATGTCTGGGACCGCGTGCGTGAAGGCTTCGCGATGGACGGCTCGGTAGACGAGCGGCGCGTCGCCCAGCAGGTCGAGCAATTCAACAGCAGCCAGCGGCTGTTCGACGCGGTGGGCACGAACGCTTCGCCCTATCTCCGCTACGTGGTCGGCGAACTCGATCGCCGGAAGATGCCCCTCGAACTCGCATTGCTGCCGGTCGTCGAGAGCGCGTACAACCCCGCGGCAACCAGCAGGAGTCAGGCCGCAGGGATGTGGCAGATCATCCCGGATACCGGCAAGCGGATGGGCCTCGAACAAAACCGCTGGTACGACGGTCGGCGTGATGTGGTCGCCTCTACCGAAGCGGCTCTCGATTACCTCTCGGAACTGCACGAACGCTTCGATGGCGACTGGTATCTGGCGCTGGCCGCCTACAACACGGGCGAGGGGAACGTCGAGCGGGCGATCGAGCGGAACCGGCGTCTGGGCAAGCCCACCGACTACTGGTCGCTGCCGCTCTCCCAGCAGGCCTGCGAATATGTACCCAAACTGCTGGCCCTCAGCCGGGTGCTGGAGAACCCCGACGACCATGGCGTGTCGTTTGCGCCGATTCCCGACAAGCCTGCCGTTGCCGAGGTAGAGGTCGACAGCCATGTCGACCTTCGGAAAGCGGCCGATGAAGCCGGTATCGATGGTGGCGAGCTGCTTCGCCTGAACCCTGCGCTCAAGCGTGGCATGACCTCCCCAACCGGGAACACCACTTTGCTGGTGCCCGCAGACAGCAAGGACGAATTTCTCGCGGCCCTCGACACACTGCCCGCCAGCGCCTCGCCTTCCTTGCCCGAGTATCGGGTGAGGCGCGGCGACACATTGAAGGGAATTGCGAGGCTTCACGAAACCAGCACCGAGACGCTGCGGACTCTGAACGGTATGTCCAGCGACCGCATCGTTGCCGGGGAATATCTCAAACTTCCGGCCGATGCCATCCTTCCCCCCGAGACATTCCCGACCACCGCCTCGGTGGATCTCGACCGGCGCGGCATCTACCACGTGAAATCCGGCGACAACCTCTGGCGCATTGCCCGACAGCAGCACATGGACCCCGCGGCATTGGCTGCAATGAACGGTCTCGCAACGGGCGCGGTGCTCAAGCCAGGTCAACTTCTTCACCTTCGAGCACCGGTGATTGCCGCGGCAACGCCAGCAGCAGTCACCAAAGAGAAAACCAGGACCAAGAGCAGGCCCAGGAAGTCCGCTGCCAAGCCGGGAACACACAAGCTCGCTTACACCGTCCGTCCCGGTGATTCCCTCTACCGCATCGCCGGCCGCTTCAAGGTGGGTGTCACCCAACTCATGACCTGGAACCGGATAGACCAGCGGCGCCCTCTGATCCACGCAGGTCAGTCACTCGTGGTGTATGTGGATACCGCGCTCGCGGCCGACAGCAGCGCCATCTGAGCGATCGCCCCTTGGCCCGCAAACCGCAACCCTCCCCTGCTCCCCGCGCAAAGCCCACGCCGCGCAGACGCAAGAGCGGGGACGCGCCGAGCACGCCCCCCTCCCCTGAGCCCGCCTCGATCAACTGGATCACCGCGCTCTCGGGCATCACTGATTCGGCGCTGCGGATGGCGGGTATCAGTCGCGAGAGCGCAGTGCGCGGCTTCGCGCGCTCCCCCGAGCAGTTGCGTGTGATGGCCATTGCGGGAGAGTCGCTGCGCGATGTACGCCAAGTGGCCGGGCTGACGGTTGCGGAAATCGCGAGCGCGCTCGATCTGCGCGACAAAAGCGTCTGGGAGGCCGTGGAGAACGGTCGTGAAGTGCTCTCCGTCGAACTGATACTGCGGCTCGCCTCGTTGCTGGCGCGCAACGATCCCTTGCCCTTCGTGCTGCGCATGATGCGCAGCTACCAGCCCCGGTTGTGGGCAGTCCTGCATGAACTCGGCATCGATGGGCTGCCGCTGCAACTCGAGCGCGAGCGCGACTTCATAAACATCTTCCGGCGTCACGATGCTGCGCGGGCCCTCGATGACGCGCAGTGGGCCCGGCTACTGGCATTTACCCGGCAGGCCTTCGAACTCGGGCTCGGAATGATGGCGGAAGAAACAACAGCGAGCGCTTCTATCGCGCCCCGCAGCCCGGCCCGGCAGACATCGGCACGTCGCGGTGCCCGCAAGCCGAAATGATCTCGGTACGTCTGAAGCAATCGAGCACGTGATCGTTCACCATGCCCGTCGCCTGCATGTGGGCATAGCAACTGGTGCTCCCGACGAAGCGGAAACCGCGCCGCTTCAACTCCTTTGCAAGCGCATCCGACACCGGCGTCGTCACGGGGTAATCGCGAAGGACCCGCCGCTCTTCGATCAGGGGAGCGCCATCCACAAAGCCCCAGAGGAAGCGCGCAAACGAGCCTTCGCGCGCCTGCAATTCCAGATACGCCCGCGCGTTGCCGATCACAGCCTCGATCTTCGCCCGATTGCGGATGATGCCGGCGTCCGCGAGCAAGCGATCGACATCAGCACCGTCGAAACCGGCGATGCGTTCGGGTTCGAATCCGGCGAACGCGCGACGGTAGTTCTCGCGTTTCGACAGCACCGTGTACCAGCTCAGTCCCGCCTGTGCGCTCTCCAGCGCAAGATGCTCGAACATCTGCCGATCGTCGTGCACGGGCACACCCCACTCCTCGTCGTGATACCGGACATACAGGGGCTTGGTGATATCGAGCCAGGGGCAGCGCGCGGGGGTAGGCATGAGTCGAATCCGGTGGCAGTCTGGCGCGAGTCTAGGTCACGGCCCATTCATTGGGGAGAGCGCGGATGCTGCGACAGCTGATGGCGGGTTTGCTGTTCCTGAGTCCGGTTGTACTCGCCGACACCCGGGTGATCGAGTTGCAGAGCGCAGCCCCGGAGTCCCTGGTTCCCGTGGTAAAGCCCCTTCTCGGCCCCTGGGAATCGGTATCGGTGTTCCGCCAGAGTCTGGTGGTGAACGCTGCGCCCGAAACGCTGGACCGCGTCGAATCCCTGGTGCGGGAGCTCGACCGCCCATTGCGCAATCTGCGCATCAGTTTGCGACGCGCGTCCTCGGATGAGTCGGGGATCGACACCCGCGACGCGTCGGTCACGAGCACCCGCGCCCGCGAGGAAGTGCAGGAAATCCGGACGCTCGAAGCGACACCCTTGCTGCTGCGCGACGGCAGTCTCGTACCGCTGCCCGCCGGAGGGGTGTTCGGCCCGGAGATCCTCTGGGAATCACTCGAAAACGGCTTTGCTGTTACCGCCCGGGTGAGTGGCGAGACGGTCACGGTAGACGTAGAGGTACGGGACGACAATCTGCGCTCCGGCACGGTGCGCAAGACCACGCTGCAGAGTTCGGTCAGCGGTCAGCTGGGAGAATGGATCGCGCTTGGCAGCACGAAGGACACATCGAACCGGAGTTCTCTCTCATCAGGCGCGGACATCAGTACCCGCAAGCGCGCGAGCGGGAGCTATGAACTTCTCGTTGAATTGCTGCCCTGAGGCGTCAGTCAGCGCTCCGCCGCAACCCGTCCGAGCATCATCCAAGTATCGGCGATCACGTCGGGATTGAGCGAGATGCTCTGTATCCCCTGCTCCAGCAGCCAGGCCGCCAGGTCGGGATGGTCAGAAGGGCCTTGCCCACAGATACCGACGTAACGTCCTAGCTTGTTGCAGGCACCGATCGCCATGCCAAGCAGCATCTTCACCGCCGCGTCGCGCTCGTCGAAAAGCTCAGCCACCAGACCGGAATCACGGTCGAGCCCGAGCGTGAGTTGGGTGAGATCGTTGGAGCCGATCGAGAAACCGTCGAAGTGCGCAAGGAATTGCTCGGCAAGCAGTGCGTTGGACGGGATCTCGCACATCATGATGAGCTTCAATCCGCGCTCGCCACGGCGCAGGCCGTTCGCAGCAAGAAGCTCCACGACACGCGCGGCCTCGGACACAGTCCGCACGAAAGGCACCATCACCTGTACGTTGTCGAGACCCATCTCCTCACGCACATAGCGGAGCGCACGGCACTCGAGCTCGAAGCAGTCACGGAACCCCTCATCCACATAACGCGATGCGCCTCTGAACCCGAGCATCGGATTTTCTTCGACCGGTTCGTACTGCTGGCCGCCTACAAGGTGCGCGTACTCGTTCGATTTGAAGTCAGACAGACGCACGATGACGGGCTTGGGGTGGAACGCAGCCGCGATGGTGCCGATGCCTTCGGCAAGCTTGGAGACGAAATACTCCGTCGGCGATCCGTAGCCATGGATTCGCCGCTCCACCGCCTGGCGCAAATCGCCCGTCAGCGCATCGAAGCCCAGGAGGGCCTTGGGGTGAACGCCGATCATGCGGTTGATGATGAATTCGAGCCGTGCGAGCCCGACACCATCATTGGGCAACTGGCAGAAATCGAAAGCGCGGTCGGGGTTGCCCACGTTCATCATCAATTTTACGGGCAGCTCGGGCATTTCGCCCGCACCGTCCGCGCTGACCTGGAACTCGAGGCGTCCCGCGTATACGTGCCCGGTGTCGCCCTCGGCGCAGGACACGGTTACGGCAACGCCGTCCTGGAGGCGCTCGGTAGCGTCACCGCATCCGACCACGGCGGGAATGCCGAGTTCGCGCGCGATGATCGCTGCGTGACAGGTGCGGCCTCCGCGATTGGTCACCACAGCTGCGGCGCGTTTCATGATCGGCTCCCAGTCGGGATCCGTCATGTCGGTAACGAGCACATCGCCGTCGCGCACGCGGGACATGCCCGATGCGTTCGCGATCACACGCACAGTCCCCGCCCCGATGCGATGCCCGATCGCCCGCCCTTCGCACAGCACGGCACCGCGTTCCTTCAGGAGGTAGCGCTCGACGGTGCCACCTGCCATGCGGCTCCTCACGGTCTCCGGGCGCGCCTGAAGCACATAGAGCAGACCGTCATCGCCATCACGGGCCCACTCGATATCCATGGGCCTCCCGTAGTGTTCCTCGATGCTGATCGCGATGCGCCCAAGCTCCACAACCTCCGCGTCGCTCAGGCAGAAGCGCTGTTGCAGTGCCTCCGGGACCGGCTCGATTGCCGTGCCCTGCGCGGCATAGACCATGCGCTGTTTCTTGTCGCCGAGGTTACGGCGCAGGATCGGGTCGTGGCCGGTGCGGATCGCATGCTTGAACGCGTAAAACTCGTCGGGGTTCACGGCCCCCTGGACGACCATCTCGCCAAGCCCCCAGGAGGCGGTGATGAACACAACGCCGTCGAAGCCGGACTCCGTGTCCAGCGTGAACATGACGCCACTGGCCCCGGTACCGGCCTGCACCATGCGCTGCACACCTGCCGATAGCGCGACCTCTGCGTGGCGGAAGCCCTTGTGAACGCGATAGGCAATCGCCCGGTCGTTGTAGAGCGATGCGAACACCTCGTGAATCGCGTCTATGACGGCGTCTTCGCCACGCACGTTGAGGAAGGTTTCCTGCTGTCCGGCGAAGGATGCGTCCGGCAGATCTTCTGCCGTTGCAGAGGATCGCACTGCGACCGCAATGTCTGCCCCGGCGGAAAGGCTGTGCCAGGCGGTGATGATCTCGGCCCGCAGGGCATCGGGAAAGGGCGCGAGCCGTATCCAGTTGCGGATATCTCCGCCGGCCGCGGTGAGCGCGCCCACGTCGTCGGTATCCAGACCCTCCAGCCTCGCCGCTATGCGCGCGTCCAGCCCGTCGTGCGCAAGGAACTCGCGATAGGCCTCTGCAGTGGTGGCAAAGCCATCCGGCACCCGCACGTGGGCGGCTGCGAGCCCACGGATCATCTCTCCCAGGGACGCGTTCTTCCCGCCGACCCTGCCAACATCGCCCATTCCGAGCGTATCCAGCGCAAGTACCCGAGTGTCCATCGTGTCTGCTCCCGTGTGCTGGTCGTGTGCCATGGTAACCGAGCGCTGTGTCAGAATCGCCCGCACCGGATCAGGAAATCCCACCTTGAAACGCACGGCCTTTTTCGTGTCGGACGGCACCGGCATCACCGCCGAAACCCTGGGCGAAGCACTGCTCGCGCAGTTCGAAGGGCTGGAGATGGAGTATGTGCGGATGCCCTATGTCGACACGCAAGACAAGGCGCGGGCCGCCGTGGAGCGCATTGACGCGGCCGCCACGCGCGATGGCGCCGCTCCGCTTATCTTCGACACCGTGGTGGACCAGAGCCTGCGCCAGATTCTCGGTACCTCGCGCGGCTGCATGTTCGACATTTTCGCAACCTTCCTGTCTCCGCTGGAGCAGGCACTCGGCACACCTTCGAGCTTCACGGTCGGTGGCTTCCATCACACCCAGCACCACCAGTACCACCAGCGCATCGATGCCATCCACTACGCCATGGCCAATGACGACGGGGCCAGTGGCAGCGAATACGCCAAGGCCGACGTGATTCTCGTGGGCGTCTCACGCAGCGGCAAAACGCCCTCCTGCGTGTACCTCGCAATGCAGTTCGGAGTACACGCGGCAAACTATCCGATTACCGAGGACGATCTGGACAGCGGGCGCTTGCCGCCCGTCCTGGGCCCCTTTCAGGATCGCCTGTTCGGGCTGAGTATCGATCCGGTACGGCTGGCGTCCATTCGCGACGAGCGTCGTCCGGACAGCCGTTATGCATCACTGCGCCAGTGCGAGGACGAGGTGCGGCAGGTCGAGGGCCTGTTCAGGCGGCATCGGATCCCCTTCCTCGACACCACCCGGATGTCAGTCGAGGAGATCGCAACGCGCGTGATGATGCAAAAAGGCATTCACGGACGAAAACGCTGAAATCCTGCCTCAGGGCAGAAGGCGGCGGGCCGCTGCGCGCGGCGTGAGATCACCCCGCAGGACCTGCTGCTCGAGCAGCGGAAGCTCCGCGCGTACATGAGGATCGGAGCGGAAGCGCTGCTCGAGGAGCTCGGCGATCAGCCGCTTGAGCCAGGCACCGTTCTGTCGTGCGCGCCGAGCGGCAAGTACGCCGCAGGCCTCGGCCTCGTTGCGGTACTCGCAGATCATTTCCCAGACCGCATCGATGCCCTGGTTCTCGAGCGCCGAACAGCAGAGCACGCGCGGCGCCCAGAAACTCCCGTGTCTCAGCAGGTGAAGGGCGTTCTGGTAATGCTGTCGGGTACGTTGCGCGAGACCCGCGCTCTCGCCATCGGACTTGTTGATGACCAGTGCATCGGCCAGTTCCATGATGCCGCGCTTGATGCCCTGGAGCTCATCGCCCGCGTTGGGCAGCATGAGCACGAGGAAGAAATCGACCAGTTCCGCCACCTCGTACTCCGACTGCCCCACTCCGACTGTCTCGACCAGTATCACGTCGAAACCAGCGGCCTCGCAGAGCAGGAGGCTCTCTCGGGTGCGGTGCGCCACGCCCCCGAGAGCGCCTGCCGAGGGTGAGGGGCGGATGAACGCCGCTTCTTCACGCGAGAGTCGCTCCATGCGCGTCTTGTCACCGAGGATGCTGCCGCCGGCAACAGGCGAACTCGGGTCAACCGCAAGCACCGCCAGGCGATGGCCCTGCCGCAGCAGGTGGAGGCCGAAGGCTTCGATGAACGTGGACTTGCCTACGCCGGGCACGCCGCTCACGCCGATGCGGATGCTGCGCCCGGTGTGGGGAAGCAGTGTGTCGAGCAGGGCGTCGGCCGCTCGCCGGTGTTCCGCACGGGTGCTCTCGACCAGCGTTATCGCCTTGGCGAGAGCGCGGCGATTACCCGCGAGAATCTGCTCTGCATCCATCGCGGCGCCGTTCAGCCCGTGCTCGCGCGGATGGCGTCGAGCACCTCCCGGGCGGCAGCGGGTATGCGCGTGCCGGGACCGAATATGCAGCGCACCCCCGCCTCGTGGAGGAAGGCGTAGTCCTGACGGGGAATCACTCCGCCTGCGACCACGACGATCTCGCCAGCCCCCTGCGCGCGCAAGGCCTCGATCAGTTGCGGTATCAGGGTCTTGTGACCGGCAGCGAGGCTGGACGCACCCACAACATGCACATCGTTCTCGCTGGCCTGACGGGCGACCTCCTCGGGGGTGGAGAACATGGGCGACAGGTCGATGTCGAAACCCACGTCGGCAAAAGCGCTGGCGATGACCTTGGCGCCGCGGTCGTGACCGTCCTGACCCATCTTGCACACGAGCATGCGCGGACGCCGGCCCTGCAGTTCGACGAACTCGGCGATCTCGGCGCAGAGCGCCTGCCAGTCGGCGTCCTTCTCGTAGGCGCTGCCGTACACCCCGGACACCGTGTTGGCCGATGCGCTGTACCGGCCCCAGACCTCTTCGAGTGCGGATGAGATCTCACCGACGGTAGCGCGGGCCCGTGTTGCGTCCACGGCAAGCGCAAGAAGATTGCCGGAGCCATCACGCGCTGCGGTGGTAAGCGCAGCAAGCGCGGCCAGCACCGCCGCCTCGTCGCGAGCAGCACGGACAGAAGCAAGACGCCGCAACTGTGCGTCCCGCACCGCTGCGTTGTCGATCTCGAGGATATCGACCACCTCTTCCTTCGCAGGCGGGTATTTGTTGACGCCGACTATCACGTCTTCGGCGCGATCTATCCTCGCCTGCTTGCGTGCGGCGGACTCCTCGATGCGTAGCTTCGGCATCCCGGTCTCGATGGCACGTGCCATACCGCCCTGCTGCTCGACGTCGGAGATGATCTCCCATGCGCGGTCCGCGATGTCCTGGGTGAGCGACTCCATCATGTACGAGCCACCCCAGGGGTCGATGGTCGCCGTGATGCCGGTCTCCTCCTGGAGGATCAGCTGCGTGTTCCGGGCGATCCGCGAGGAGAACCCGGACGGGAGCGCGATCGCCTCGTCGAGCGCGTTGGTGTGAAGCGACTGCGTGCCACCGAATACCGCGGCCATCGCTTCTATCGTGGTGCGCACCACGTTGTTGTAAGGGTCCTGCTCGGTAAGGGACCAGCCGGAGGTCTGGCAGTGGGTGCGCAGCATTCTGGACTTCGCACTCTTCGCGCCGAAGCCGTCGACGATGCGCGCCCACAGCAATCGCGCCGCACGCAGCTTGGCGATCTCCATGTAGAAGTTCATGCCGATGCCGAAGAAGAACGACAGGCGTCCGGCAAATTCGTCGATGCCGAGCCCCGAGGCGATGGCGGTCCGGATGTATTCCTTGCCGTCTGCGAGCGTGAAGGCGAGTTCCAGCGCCGCATCCGCGCCGGCTTCCTGGATGTGGTAGCCGGAGATCGATATCGAGTTGAAGCGCGGCATGTTGCGCGCGGTGTAGGAAATGATATCGCCGATGATCCGCATCGAAGGCGCGGGCGGGTAGATGTAGGTGTTCCGGACCATGAACTCCTTCAGGATGTCGTTCTGGATGGTCCCCGACAGCTGCTCCTGCGAGACGCCCTGTTCTTCGGCCGCAACGATATATCCGGCAAGTACCGGGAGGACCGCACCGTTCATGGTCATCGAAACCGAGACCTGGTCGAGCGGTATGCCGTCGAAGAGGATTTTCATGTCCTCGACGCTGTCCACCGCAACGCCGGCCTTGCCCACGTCGCCCACGACGCGCGGGTGGTCCGAGTCATAGCCACGGTGCGTTGCCAGATCGAAGGCGACGCTCACGCCCTGCCCGCCAGCGGCGAGTGCTTTGCGGTAAAAGGCGTTGGACTCCTCTGCGGTGGAGAAGCCCGCGTACTGGCGGATGGTCCAGGGGCGGCCTACATACATCGTCGCCTGAGGGCCCCGCACGAAAGGCTCGAAGCCGGGCATGGTATTGGCGAAGGGCAGATCCGCGGTGTCGGCCGCGGTGTAGAGCGCCTTCAGCCGGATGCCTTCGGGAGTGATCGTGTCAAGCGTGTCCGGCGAACTGCCGCCGAGCTGTTTGCGTACGGCTTTTTCCCAGTCGTCCTGGCCGGCCGTCGACGGGGTGTAATCCTGTGTGCTCATGCGTATCTCCTGGCAAGCATCGGCATGACGGGGCGCGAGCCCCGCTGCGCGGGAATCAGTGTTCGGCGGGAGGCTGGCTGAGTTCGATCAGTACGCCGTCACAACTCTTCGGATGGATGAAAATCACGCGGCAGCCGTGGGCACCGGGCCCTGGGGAATCCGACAGGAACTGGTAGCCCTTGGCGCGCAGGCGCTCGACATCCGCGTCGATGTCGTCGCTGCGAAAACAGAGGTGGTGGATGCCGCCGCCTTTCTTCTCGAGATACTTGGCGATCGGGCCCTGACCACGCAGCGGATGGACCAGTTCGATGTGCGTGGCAGGCAAGGGGAAGAAGGCGGTACTGGTCTGCGCGGACTCCACGTCTTCGGTGCCATCGAGGGGAAGACCGAAGTCATCGAGAAAGCGCCGGATGGCGCGTTCGAGGTCAGGAACGGCGATGGCGATATGGTCGAGTGCGGTGATCATGAGGCCTCCAGACTCTTAAGGAAGGCGGCAGTGGCCTCCACTCGGCGCGCACGCAGTTGCTCGGGGGTATCAAGGACGATCTGCTCGTCAGGCACGACCTTGAACAGCGGCTGCCCCTTCTTGATGATCACGCCCTCTCCATGCAGCAGCACCTTCTCGATGGTGCCGCTGAAAGGGGCATACACGCGATTGAACATCTTCATGACTTCGACGATGTACAAGGGATCGCCGGCCTTGAAATGCTGGCCTTCTTCGACAAAAGCAGGCGCACCTGGCGCCTCCCGCGGATAGAACATACCTCCGCTCGCCGCCAGAATCTCGTCGGCACGGGCTTCGGGCGGGGGCACAAGGACCTTCGCCATGTCGGCCTGGTGCTTGGGATCGAGAAGCGCCTCGGGGATGTCGATCGACAGGTCGTCCCGGACCGACAATGCGTGAAAGCCGGTGGCGATCGCAATGTATGGAAGCACCAGCAGCACGGAGGTTCCGGCCTGATAGCCAAGGTGCGCGGCGCGCACCGAACTCCAGTCCTCGACCGCCGCTCCGGCCGGTGCGGAGTCTGCGCGCAGGACCGCGTCGAGTTCGATCCAATCGGCAATACCGGTGAGTTCAGCCGCTCGACGGTAGAACGCCAATGCCTGCTGGAGCACGGCGTTATCGTGGTCCCAGATCATGTAGGCCGGCGGTGTGGCGGCACGGAAGTCCATGTTGAGGTAGTGATAGGTGTCCGCGAGCAACTGCACGGGGTTCACGGCGAAACGGATCTGTTCCCCGGACGACGTGAACGCAGAGCGGTTGAGGCTCAACCAGCCCGCAAGCATATGCGGCTCGGCAAAGAGCTTGTGGACGGGGCGCAGAAGCAGGGATTGCTTGCGATCGATGCACTCCGCAAGTGCGCTGCGTCGGGCGGCATCGGGCTCGGCGGCCAACAGCCGGCGACGGATATCGCCAAGCGCGGGTTCCACGTCCAGCGCTGCGGCACGTTGGCGCAAGCGGCCAACCGCCGTCAGGTACGGAACGATGAAACGCGTGGTGGGACGCGCCTGCACATTGGCGCCCAGGAACCAGTTGACCAGTCCGTAATGGAATTCGAGGTTGGTGGCCAGATCCTTGCCCGCGAGGTGCGTCACGCGGAGTATCTCGGCGAGTCTGCGATACACGTCCGGGCGGTCGTCACCCACGGTGAGAAGCAACGCGATGTTGCTGTCGTAGGCACCGGCGAGGGTGTAGGACATGAACACATCGGTATCGGGGTTGTGGATGCTGATGCCCTGATCGTCGCGGATCTCCCCGGGGACAGCATTCGACCAGGTACGGATCACGCCGCCGGCATGCGGTACAAGAGCCTGGTTGGTGGCGTTCAGACGAGCCTCGAGCGAGGCGTTGTGCCGGTGCACCCGCTCCGGCCGCGGCAGCCGCTTGCCATGGCGCGCAAGCAGGACCATTGCCTCGACCAGCGACTCGACCACGAAGGCATCGTCGGGATCGGCAGGGTTGCGGAAGCGCAGGCCATAGCAGAGCTCCGTCACGCGGTGCTCAACCTGGATGCGGGTGTTCATTTCCATGAAGAAGTGGTGGTCGCGCTCGACGATGCACTCGAAGGTGGAGACAGAATCCAGACCCACCGCCGCACCGAAGCGTGATGCCTCTTCTTCCATGCGCTGAAGGATCAGCAGGTCCTGCCGCAATACCTTCGCCTGCGCATCGTTGCCCGCGGCCTCCGCCGCCGCGATGGCGATCCCGAGTTCCTCCTCGGTGACCGAGACTTCAAGCAGTTTCTGCTCGTGCATCTGCAGCGAGCAATCCCGACCACCGAGCGTGGTGCACCACTCACCATTCCCGATCACCTGTATTTCCTGGTGCCGGGTGGTCTCGATGTTCAGTTCGAGCAGGATGTTCTTGTTGTCGCCGACGCCGGTCGACTTCACCTCCGCGAGGATCTCGCGGGCTTTTTCGGGAGCCGGAGCTGCGGCTTTCGCGATGCGCTCTTCGAGCGTTGCGCCTTCGCAGGAAGACGGGGAGGCAAGAATGCGCTGCCCTTTGCCGCCGCCACCGCCGATGGCCTTCAGGCGGATCCTGTTTTCCGGGTAGCGCGCATAGAGTTCGCGCAGGCGTATGAGCAGTTCGGCGCACAACTCCTCAACCGAATAAACGTCCACGCCCTTTCGGCAGGCCGCATTCAGCACCGCATCAACCTGGGATTCGAGCGCCACACCGGCGTCGAAAATGCCCGCAGGGACATCGAGCGCCCGGGCTGCAGCCAGCGCGCGAAGGGCGGCTGCGTCAGGGTGCTTGCGCAGCAAGGTGAGCGTAGTGAGGTTGTCTATGCCCGGCGTGACGCTGACGCCCACGGCAAGCGCCGTGCGCTTGGCCTCATCCTTGAAACCCGCGCCGCGGACAGTGCGGCTGCAGGGGCCGATGAAGCGCAGGCCGGCCTCCTCGATGGACTTGACCAGTTCCTCGTCCTCGGACATGAAACCGTAGCCCGCGAAGATCGAGTCATAGCCGTTGTCATGGGCGATGGCGATGATCTGCCGGATGCGCTGCGTGCGCTCCTCTCTGCTCGCACCGGTGTAGTCAGGCACGCGGTGGACGCGGCGCGGATCGGTGAGCGTGCGCAACTCGGGCGCAAGCGCATTGGAAAAGGTGATCGAGTCCTTCTCTGAGAGCAGGATCCCGTAGCCATGGATGCCCATCTCGTCGAAGACATCCATCGCCTCGCGCCGGATCGGCCCGCGGCAGATGATCAGGGGACGCATGTCAACGCAGGCGAAGCCGCGAACCCAGGCCGAAGCCTGGTTGTCGAGGCGGCGATCGCGGTGTACGAGCGGGTTGCCGAGATAGTGTTCGTTGCTGCTGCGCACGGTCAGGTGTCTCTCCGCGGAAGGAAGTTCGCGTCAGTGGAATTCGCGCTGCACGCCCGTGAAAGGGCCGGGCTCGTAGTGACGCAGATGGAAGAGCAGGTTCTCGGCGAGCACTTTCCGCAGATCCGAGGGCATGACGATCTGCGAGATCGAACCGAGGCTGAGAGCCTCGTTCGGGTTCATGAGCTCACGTTCGTAGCGCGCTGCAAGCGCGGCCTCCTGCTCCTTCGCCCAGGCATCGACCAGAGCCTTTGCCTCGGCCTCGGGATCGGCTGCGCCGGCCGCACGAAGGCTCTTCAGCGCCTCTGACAGGCGCGACTGACGTGCCGAACGCACCGCACGCAGTTCGTCCTTGTACACGAACTCCACGCCCGCAGGCCCCATCACCGCCGCGCGAGTGGTGGGGAGCGCGATCACGAGGTCCGCCCCCGTCGGGTAATTGTTGAAGGAGGCATAGGCGCCGCCAAAGGCGTTGCGCAGGATCAGCAGGAAACGCGGAGTGCGAAGATCGATGATCGCGTCGAGCATCGCGCGGCCCGCCTGCACGATACCGCCGGTCTCCTGCTCACGACCTGGCAGGAAGCCGGTGGTGTCTTCCATGAAGACGACGGGGATGTTGTAGACATTGCAGAACCGGATGAAGCGGGCGTTCTTGTAGGCCGCCGCGATGTCGATCTGCCCGGAGGCGACGGCGCTGTTGTTCGCGACGAATCCGACCACCTGACCACCGAGACGACCAAAGGCCGTGATGGTGTTGCGTGCCCGGTCCGGCTGCACCTCCATGAAGTCGCCGTGATCGCAGAGCTGCTGGATGATGATGCTGACGTCGAAGGGCGTGTTGAAGCCCGTCGGCGAATTGAAGGCCTTGCGCAGCAGGATATCCACGTCCCAGGTCTTGCGATCGACCGGATCGGATGTCGGCTGGTACCGCGCCAGTTCGCTGTTGTTGTTGGGAATGTAGTTGAGGATTTCCCGCACTTTCATCAATGCGCCGACTTCGTCCTCGACCACGAAATCGGTGACGCCACTCTGGGAATGAACGCCCGGCCCGCCAAGTTCGTCGGGGGTCACGTCCTCCCCGAGGACGGACTTCACGACGCCCGCCCCGGTCAGCCCGAAGAATGTGCCGCGCGGCTGGATGACGAAGCTGCCCTGGCGCGGGAGGTAGGATCCGCCCCCGGCATTGAAGCCGAACATGCACATGATGCTGGGAACCACGCCACTCACCTTGCGCAGCGCGGTGAAGGCCTCGGCGTAGCCGTCCAGACCGCCCACGCCCGCAGGCACGTATGCGCCGGCACTGTCATTGAGCCCGACCAGCGGTATGCGACGCTTGGCAGCGAGTTCGAAGAGCCGCGCAAGTTTGCGACCGTTGGTCGCGTCCATGGATCCGGCGCGGACAGTGAAGTCATGGCCGTAGAGCGCCACGTCGCGACCGTTCACCTTGATGATGGCGGTCACGAGCGAGGCGCCATCGAGGTTCTCACCCCAGTTCTGGAACAGCACGGTGGGCTCGCCGTCGGCGAGAACCGCGATGCGCTCCCACACCGTCATGCGGTCTTTCTGGTGCTGGCGCTCGATGTTGACCACGCCCGCCGCCTGACGCGGACGTCGCTGCAGCGCGAGCCCCGAGGCCAGGGTCTGCTCGTACAGGCCAGGCTGATAGCCGACCTGTCCGGGCACCGTGAAGGCCTGCTCCGGTTCGTCGTGGAAGGGATTCTGCAGGGAGTAGGCGGGACTCCGCTCGTCGCTCATCGTGCCGCAGTCCTTGTACAAAGGAGAAAAAACTTCACGCCGCGCGCAGGCCGCGCAGCCCCTGAAAACTGGCACACTGCGGGCCAAGTTGACATGGCCTACGTTGTGCCCGGCAAGCCGCTGGGCCGACCGGCAAAAAACCCCGCAAGATTAGGCAGTTAGAGCGGCAATTTCAACCGCTGGAGGCGAATCGATTGCGCGTGCAGGACGTAGTCCCCCTGCCCTACCTCGAGGATCCCTGCACCTACTTCGCCAGGATCCGCCATCGGCCCTGCGCGGTGCTGCTCGACAGTGCACGCCCGTTCAGTCAGGAGGGGCGCTTCGATCTGATGTCCAGCGACCCTCTGGCAGTGCTGGAATCCCGCGCCGACCTGAGTTCGGTGTGGCGCGCGGGGGATGTACGCGCCGCCTCGGGCTCGCCCTTCGAGATTCTCGGCGAACTGCTGACCGAATTCGCCCCCGACGACAGACAACTCCCGGGGGAATGGCCCTTCGCGGGCGGAGCGATCGGCTACTTCGGCTACGGACTCGGAGCAGGAATCGCGCGCACCGCGCCCCGCAACTCCGGCCCACTCCCCGACCTGCACGTGGGGATTCACGGCTGGGCCCTGATGCAGGATCACGAGCTGCGCCGCAGTGCGGCGGTCTTCACGCCAGGCTTTGATCCGCTCCTGCGCAAAGGCATCCTCACGGCGCTCGCCACGCCCGAACTGGCACCCAAGCCCTTCGCACCCACCGCGCCCTTCCGCTCGAACATGGGTCGCGCCACCTACTCGCGCGCTTTCTCCCGCATCAGCGAGTACATCCTCGCGGGCGACGTCTACCAGGTGAACTTTGCCCAGCGCCTGAGCGCTCCAGCCCGGGGAGATCCTTGGGAAGCCTATCTCCGTCTTCGGCGGCGCATGGCCTCGCCTTTCTCGGCATACATGCCGATCGGGGACGCCGCGGTGCTCAGCCTCTCCCCCGAACGCTTCCTGCGCGTCAACGGCGACCGGGTGGAAACCCGGCCCATCAAGGGAACACTTCGGCGCGGACCGGACCCCGCAACGGATCGTGCCCAGGCCGAAAAACTGCTCGCATCGACAAAGGACCGTGCCGAGAACGTGATGATCGTCGACCTGATGCGCAACGACATCGGACGCTCCTGCAGAACGGGAAGCGTACACGTCGAAAAGCTCTGCGCGCTCGAGAGCTACGCCAACGTCCACCATCTGGTGAGCGTCGTCACAGGAAGCCTCGCGCCGGGGGAAACGCCGGTCCGGCTGCTCGGGAACTGCTTTCCAGGAGGCTCCATCACCGGTGCGCCGAAGATACGGGCAATGCAGGTCATCGATGAACTCGAGCCCGATGCCCGCAGCATCTATTGCGGTTCGGTGGGATACATTTCCTTCGACGGCAACATGGACACCAGCATCACGATCCGCTCGCTGGTGTGGGACGGCAAGGAAATCCATGCCTGGGGTGGCGGCGGCATCGTCGCTGACTCGGCGTGCGACACCGAATACCGCGAGAGCCTCACAAAAGTGGAGCCCCTGCTCGAGGAGCTGCAGCCCGGATCGATAGAGGCCTTGCTCAGAGATCCCGGATGCTCGCAGACCTGAAGGCCTCCTGCAGCAGCGGATAGCCGACCACCGAGGGAAACTGGGGGAATTCAGCGATCACACGGTCAGGAGCGTTGAAGAGAATCCCGGCATCGGCCTCTGCCAGCATCGTCGTGTCGTTGTACGAGTCCCCCGCCGCAATGACACGGAAGTTCAGGGACTTCAGGGCTTTTACGGCCTGCCGCTTCGGGTCCTTCTGGCGGAGCACGTAGTTCGTGACGCGCCCGTCGGCATCGGTTTCCAGGCGATGGCACAGCAGGGTCGGATTGCCCAGTTGACGCATCAGTGGCGCGGCAAATTCATAGTAGGTGTCCGACAGGATGAGCACCTGGAATCGCTCGCGCAGCCAGTCGAGAAACGCTGCCGCTCCGTCCAGGGGGCTCATCGTCTCTATTACGGCCTGGATATCAGGCAGGCGGAGCCCATGCTGGTCGAGCAGACGCAAGCGTTGCTTCATCAGGACGTCGTAGTCCGGAACATCGCGCGTGGTGGCGCGTAACTCCGGGATTCCGGTGCGATCGGCGAATTCGATCCAGATTTCTGGAATCAGGACCCCTTCGAGGTCCAGGCAGGCAAGTTCCATTGTCTTCCTCGGTAACAGTGCCGCGTCGCGGCAGTTCAGTAGGTAGGGAGTTCAATTCCGGCAAAGAGTTCGGCGAGCGCCGGTGTCCCGTGACGCTCGCAGGCCGCATCAATCACCGCGCGGCTCAGGTGCGGCGCGAAGAGTTCGATGAATTCGTACATGAAACCGCGCAGGAATGTGCCTCTGCGAAAACCGATCCGCGTCACGCTGGGCTTGAAAAGCCCGCTGGCATCCAGCACCACGAGGTCGCTGTCCTGTATGTCATCAACCGCCATGCGGGCGACGATGCCGATCCCGAGCCCCAGCCGCACATAGGTCTTGATCACGTCCGCGTCGGTCGCCGTGAAGACCACCCGTGGCGTGAGCCCCTTCTCCCGGAAAGCCTCGTCAAGGCGCGAACGCCCGGTAAAACCGAAGACATAGGTGACGATCGGATGCCGGGCAACGTCTTCCAGCGTCAGGCGGCGCAGGGCTGCGAGCGGATGCCCGCGCGGCACAACGATGCAGCGGTTCCAGCGGTAGCACGGCATCATCACGAGGTCGGCGAAATGGTCCATTGCCTCGGTGGCGATCGCAAAGTCCACTGTGCCTGCCGCGGCCATCTCGGCGATCTGCACCGGTGTCCCCTGATGCATATGCAGAGAGACCTCCGGATAGCGCTCCATGAAGGCCTTGATGACCGGGGGCAGTGCGTACCGGGCCTGGGTATGGGTAGTGGCGATCGCGAGGGTGCCACGCTGGTCGTTGCGGCATTCCTGCGCCACCTGGCGAATCGCCTCGGCGGTGCGAAGGATCTCACCGGCACGCGCGAGAATGGCCTCGCCTGCCGGCGTGACGCGCGTCAGGTGCTTGCCGCTGCGCTCGAAGATCTCGACGCCGAGTTCGTCTTCCAGCAGACGGATCTGCTTGCTGATGCCAGGCTGCGAGGTGTAGAGGGCCTGCGCCGTCGCCGAGACGTTCAGGTCGTGCCTGGCAACTTCCCAGATGTAACGCAGTTGCTGGAGCTTCATGAACACGACCGGGAAGGCTTGCGCCGAAGGCCGCGGAGCATAGCGGCAAGACCCGAGCCCCGCAAAGAGCCGGACCCGGGCTTAGCGGTTGGCGATGCCATGCGGCACATGTCCGGTCGGAACCAGTTCGCTCGCGGGTTCGCAGTGCACCTTCTGATCGTCGAAAAACACATCGGCGCCGTAGGCAGCGAGGAACTCGGCCTTGGTCATGCCACCGAGGAAAAGCGACTCGTCTATGCGGATGTTCCAGGCCCTGAGCGTCCGCACAACGCGCTCGTGGGCAGGCGCGGCACGGGCGGTGACGAGCGCTGTGCGAATCGGGCAGGCGTCGTGGGGGAACTCGTGCTGCAGGCCGTGGAGTGCTGCAAGGAAGGCCTTGAACGGCCCGCCTGAAAGAGGCTCCCGTGCGGACTTCTGCTCGCTGCGGGTAAAGGCAGCAAGTCCCTGGCTCTTGTAGACCTGCTCCGCTTCATCCGAAAACAGGACCGCGTCGCCATCGAAGGCGAAACGCAATTCCGCGTCGTTCGCTGCCGCCGCACCCGAAGGAAGGAACGTAGCGGCTGCAACGCCCTGCTCGAGTGCTTGCCTTACATCGCCCGCTTCGGTGGACAGGAAGAGATGGCAGCCGAACGCGCTCACATAGCGCCAGGGGCTGCGCCCGCCGCAAAAGGCAGCCCGCGATATCTTCAGCCCATGGTGCTGGATGCTGTTGAAAACCCGAAGTCCGGTGTCGGCGGTGTTACGGGAGAGGAGGATCACCTCCACGCGCGGCTCCCCGGAGAGAAGCTCGTTCAGTCGCAGGAGTTTCTGCACCAGCGGGAAGGCATCGCCCGGGGCGAGAATCTGGTCTTCGTGCTCAACCTGATAGCGGTGGTAGGCGTCGACGCCATCGCGCTCGAAAATCTCGTGACTGGCGTCCAGATCGAAGAGCGCGCGCGAGGAGATGGCGATGACCAGTTTGTTGTCGGCAATGGCGCTCATGCCGGGAGCCGCCGGGATGGCGGCGGCACTGCGCGGGACAGCGCGCCTGAAGGCCCCGCGTGGACGCCCCTCAGGGAGATGCGTTGCCGCCCGATGTGCGCCTCACGCATCCGTGACCTATCGGTGCGGCCGGTTGTTGCCATGGCGGATGATCTCCGGGTTTCCGGGCGGTAGTGTCGCACTCCTGCGGCGCTGCGAGAACCCGAGCCTCAGTTCGCGACCCCGAGGATCTCGAGGCGCTGCGGGAACATGCCGAAAATGCCACCTGTATGAACGAAAACGATATCGTCGGCATCACACATCCGGCCGGCCGCGAGCTCCTGCAACAGCCCATGGAATGCCTTGCCTGTGTACACGGGATCGAGGAGCAGACCCTCCGTACGCGCCACCCTGCGAATGGTCGCGAGAGTGTCGGCGTCGGCGTGTCCGTAGCAGGGACCGATGTAGGCGTCGAGGGTGTCGATACGCAGCGCATCAAGATCGAGCGAACTGCCGAAGCGGGATTGCCAATCGGCCAGATCAGCCCTCACTTTGCGCTGGAACCAGGCCGCATCGTCGCAGACCGCTATGCCGTGAACCTCGCAGGACGGCACGTGCAGGTGCAGGCCGGCAGTGAGGCCTGCCTGGGTTCCGCCCGAACCCGTGGCCACCACCAGATGCCTGGGGCGGATTCCGACTGCCCGGAAATCCGCCGCCAGTTCTTCGCTGGCCTCGAGGTAGCCCCACACGCCCAATCCGTCGCTCGCTCCGGTGGGAATCGTGAAGGGACGGGCACCCCGGCGGCGCAGCGCCTGCGCGTGGGTATCGAGAAGCGCCGGCAGTTCGGCCTGATAGCGCCGTGCGCTGTAAATGTGAACGCTGGCTCCGGCGAGGAGATCGAGGAAGTGGTTGCCCTCGGGTGAGGCGCCGGAATGCCCGCGCAGCACCAGCTCGACCGCAAGCCCCAGCTTTGCACCGAGCAGCGCCGTCGCGCGGCAGTGGTTGGACTGAAGACCGCCACAGGTGAGAAGCGTATCTGCGCCCCGATGAATCGCCTCGGCGATCACGAACTCGAGTTTGCGAACCTTGTTTCCGCCAGCCCCGGACTCGCTGAGATCGTCGCGTTTGACCCAGATGCGCGGACCACCCAGTTCCTCCGAGAGTCGGTCGAGCGGCTGCAGCGGCGTCGGCAGGCGCGCCAGCGCGATCCTGCGCGGCGCGCGCATATGGGCTACTTCTTCTCGCCCGCGGCGCCGACGCCTTTCAGGGTGCCCTTGGGAAGCAGGCTCTGGACGGCCCACTTCTGCACCTTGATCTCGACGTTTTCCGCGATCTTGACCACCACGAAACCCTCCTCGATCGCGGTGATGCGGCCAAGGATGCCACTCGAAGTCGCGACTTCGTCTTTCACTTGCAGCGCTCCGAGCATGTGCTCGTGCTCCTTCTGGCGCTTGCGCTGCGGACGGATCGCGATGAAGTAGAACAGGACGAAAATCCCGGCCATGAAGGCAAAGGAGATCATGGGGTCAGAGCCGGGCGGGGCACCCGCGGCCTGGGCGTGAGCTAGGGAAAAGAAAGACATTGCTTACTCCTGCAGTGAACGGGTCAGGGCATCGGCCCCCATTGTGACGCCGAGCGTCAGAGCGGCCAATCGAAATCCATCGTGAGCGGTGCATGATCCGAGAACCGTACATCGCGAAACACCGATTCGCTCTGGACGCGCGCGGCAATGCCCGGGGTAGCGGCCATGTAGTCGAGGCGCCAACCGACGTTGTTCTCGCGGGCGCGCCCGCGATTCGACCACCATGTGTACTGGTCAGGCGCAGGGTTCACGACCCTGAACGCATCCACGTAGCCGACCGGGCCGAAGAGTTCGTCCAGCCAGGCCCGCTCCTCGGGCAGGAAGCCCGAGTTCTTGCGGTTACCACGCCAGTTACGCAGATCGATTTCCTTGTGGCAGATGTTCCAGTCGGCACAGATCACCCACTCCCGCCCGCTCTCACGCAGTGCACGCAGGTGCGGCATGAGGCGGTCCATCATCTCGATCTTGCGAGCCTGGCGCTCCGGCCCCGAACTGCCCGAAGGCATGTACAGCGAGACCACCGACAAACCGGGGTAATCGGCCTGCAACCAGCGGGCCTCGCTGTCGACGGGCTCCCAGCCCAAGCCCTGCAGCAGCGCATCCGGCTTCCGGCGCGAGTAAATGGCGGTGCCCGCGTAACCGGGGCGCTCCGCATCGAAGTAAGAGCAGTGGTATCCCTCCGGCCTGAAATGCCCGTCATTCAGCTGGTCGTTCCGGGCGCGGGTCTCCTGGACGCAGACCACGTCGGCATTCTGCTGCGACAGCCAGCCGAAGAACCCCTTGTCGGCCGCCGATCGGATGCCGTTGGCGTTGAAGGTGATGATCCTCATGGGCGTGCCATCACCATGAACGTGCCACTCGCCTTGAATTGCAGTGCATCGCCAAGAAAGACCTCTGATTCCGCGACCGCCGTGGTGCGGCCGAGGTGCAGCACCCGGGAGCGGCAACGCAGTGTGCCTTCGCGGGCGCCCTGCAGATAGCGGCAGCTCATCTCGGCGGTTACGGCGAAACGGTCTGGAGGCAGGCGGCCATAAATGGCAGCACCAAGGCCGGTATCTGCAAGGCTGGCGTACACGCCGCCGTGGACTACGCCAACGCTGTTCAGGAATTCGGGACGAATCTCCAGTTCGAGCTCGGCAGCGTCGCTACCTACTGACACGAAGCGTATGCCAAGGTGTTCGATGAAGGGGCTCGGGAACCTGCGCTCTGTGCGCCGGTCTGCGTCGGCGGACATCAGGCTGACTCCCAATCGAGGATGATCTTCCCGGACTGACCGGAGGCCATGGTCTCGAAACCTTCCTGGAAGCCGGAGAGCGGCAACCGGTGCGTGATCACAGGCTCCAGATCCAGGCCCGACTGTATGAGCCCGGCCATCCGGTACCAGGTCTCGAACATCTCGCGTCCGTAGATGCCCTTGACCGTGAGGCCCTTGAAGATGATCCGGCTCCAGTCGAGGCTCATCTCGGCGGGCGGGATCCCCAGCGCAGCAACGTGTCCGCCGTGATTCATGGTGTCGAGCATGGCGCGGAACGCGCTCGGCACGCCCGACATCTCAAGACCCACATCGAAACCTTCCGTCATGCCGAGCTCCGCCATGACGTCCTCGAGACTGCGCTCGTTGACGTTCACCGCGAGGGTCGCCCCCATGCGTCGCGCAAGGGCGAGTCTGTATTCGTTCACGTCGGTGATCACGATATGACGCGCCCCGCAATGTCGGGCAACGGCCACCGCCATGATCCCGATGGGACCGGCGCCGGTGATGAGCACGTCCTCGGCAACGAGATCAAACGAAAGCGCGGTGTGCACCGCATTGCCGAAGGGATCGAAGATCGACGCGAGATCATCGCTTACCGCGGCGGGGAGCTTGAAGGCGTTGAACGCGGGAATCACCAGGTACTCGGCGAAGCAACCCTGGCGGTTCACTCCCACCCCGACCGTATTGCGACACAGGTGGCGTCGACCCGCACGGCAGTTACGGCAGTAGCCACAGGTGATATGCCCCTCACCGGTCACACGATCCCCGACCTTGAAACCTCCAACCTCCTGACCGACCTCTACGACCTCGCCTACGTATTCATGGCCAATCACCATCGGCACACGGATGGTGGCGCGCGACCATGCGTCCCAGTTGAAGATATGGGTGTCGGTGCCACAGATGGCGGTCTTGCGAATGCGGACCTTGATGTCGTTATGACCGGTCACGGGTTCCGGCACATCCGTCATCCAGATGCCGGGTTCGGCCTTGAGCTTTGCGAGTGCCTTCACAGACGGCGCTCCGATCCTGAGGCGGGGTCGGCATGATACCCGCAGAGGGCGTGCGCTTGCGCCCCCGGAAGTTCCTCAGATCCGACTGGCCAGATCGAATCCCGCGCGAATCGCGCCATCGATGTACCCAACGCCTGCGCAATCGCCGATTTCGTGGACCGGCACGCCGGTCGCGCGAAGTTGGTTGGCCGGGCCGGGGTTGGGCCCCGCTCCAGAGGTGAGGATCACCTGGTCTGCAGGGATACGACGCTCTTGCCCTGCGGCGTTGCCATAGACGAGTGAGCCGCTCTCGATGCGAAGAAGCCTGGCGGAAGTGAGCATCTGAACGCCCAGACGCTTGCAGTCTGCGATGTTCCGCCAGCGCCGCACGAGCTTCAGTCCGGCGCCCAGCACAGGCCCTTCCTCGAGAATCGTCACTTTGCGCCCGCGCTCGGCAAGGAACTCCGCGAGCTCGATGGCAACGAGGCCACCACCGACCATCACGATCCTGTCCCCGAGCGGCATCCAGATCCGGGAAAGGGCCCGCATCCAGTCCGGACGGTCGAGGATGCCGAGGCATTTTCCTGCCCACATCAGCGCGCGCGTCACTGCGCCGGTGTTGCCACCCGCGCTACCGCCCTCGCCCGTCAGCATGCTGCGGAGGTCATCGCCGTCCAGCACGTGCGGGAGATCGATGCCTGACAGCGCGGCCCGGGTGCGCGACGCACCGACTGCAACCACAAGCTCGTCGGGCTGCTCGCGACGTACCAGCTCAGGTGTGAGTTCAGTGCCCAGGCGCACGTCGACGCCAAGGATGCTCATCTGTCCCGCCAGATAGCGCACTAGCCGGCCATTGGGCTCGTAGGAGGCCGCGCTGAAAAACGCTGTGCCGCCTAGGCGGGAGGCCTTCTCGCACAGGATGACCTTGTGCCCGCGCAGACTCGCTACACGCGCGGCTTCCATGCCGGCAGGACCACCGCCAGCGATCATGATGCGTTTACTGCGCGGCGCAGGTGACAGAACCGTCTCCCACTCTCGCCCGGTACGCGCGTTGACGGCGCACTGGGTCGTGCCGTTTACAAAAATCTGGCTGATGCAGGTGTAGCAATAAATGCACGGGCGGACCTCAGCAGCGCGCCCTGTGGCGAGCTTTGCGGGCAGCTCGGGGTCGGCGAGGAGTTTGCGTGCCATGGTCACGAAATCGATGCTGCCGCGGCGGATGAGATCGTCGGCCAGTTCGGGTTCGATGCGGCCCGCCGTGATGACCGGTATGCCGACAGCCGCCTTGATACCGGCTGCATACGGTACGAAACCTGCGGGCGTGTGAACGGCATGCGCAACCGTAAAACTCTCACCTTTGGAAGCATCTGCGTAAGCACTGACGTGGATGGCATCGGCGCCGGCGGCCTCCGCAAGTTGCGCAGCGGAGCAGGCGTCTTCGTGCGTGATTCCACCCTCCGTCATGAACTCGATACCGTCGACGCGACACCACACGGGATAGTCATCACCGCAACGCGCCTTGATGGCCTTGATCACCTCGACCAGAAGCCGCGCGCGGTTCTCCAGCGATCCTCCCCAGCGGTCATCGCGGGTGTTCACCGAGGGATTGAGGAAGCTGTGAATCAGATAGCCGTGTCCTGCGTGCAATTCGACCGCATCAATACCGGCGCGCTTGGCCCGGTCCGCTGCCATCGCGAATTCGGAAATCACCCAGGCAAGGTCCTCCTCCGTCGCGACCTGGTAACCCAATTTGGCCGCCGGCGAACTGTAGGGCGTGGACATGCGCTCCACTTCGTCAGGGAAGAGGTAAGGCCCCATGTCACCGTCTTTCATGACCGGCACCGAGGGCGTCAGCAGCGGACGACCGTCACGGATGTCGTTCATGGCTGTCAGGCCAGCGTGCTGCAACTGCACGGCGAGCCTCGCGCCGTGCGCGTGCACCTCGTCCGCGACTGCTTTCAGGCCAGGGATGAAGCGGTCGTCGCTGATCGCGACCTGACGGAAATTCGCCGAGCCCACGGGCCAGCTGATCGCAACAGACCCCATGATGAGCAGCGCCGCTCCGCCCTCTGCTCGCGCCGCGTAGTACTTGCGCAGACGCTCGCCGCAATAGCCCTCCGGATCGGCGGTATTCGACCCCATGGGGCTCATGAAGATGCGGTTGCGCAGCGTCATGCCGCCGATGCGACCAGGCGAGAGCAGATGATCGAAACTGGACATCGTCCGGACTCCGCGCGGAAATGGAATGGGCTAGAGCAGTTGGCCGCCGTCGATGCCGAAACTGACACCGTTGACGTAGCGCGCCTCGGTAGAGGCGATGTACGCGACGGCAGCGGCGATCTCACCGGGCTCGGCCGCCTCGCAGAGCGGGAAGAGCCGCTGCACAAGGGCCGGATCGATACCGTCCGGAATGCTGTAGGTGGATGCCAGGCCTGTGTTGACGCCGCCCGGACAAATCGCGTTCGCCCGCACGCCATCACCGGAGAACTCGACCGCGAGGGCGCGCATCAGGCTTGCCACCGCAGCCTTTGATGCGCCGTAGGCGCTCCAGTAGGCAGCACCGGCAATGGCCGATGCGGAGGAGATCGTCACGATGTTGCCGCGCGTTTTCTTCAGGTGCGGTATGGCGGCCTGGCACAGCACCATCACGCTGCCCACGTTGATGCGGAACATCCGCTCCCAGTCGGAGAGCTTCAGATCAAGGAAGTGATCGGCGCGACAGGCGCCAGCGATGTTGCACAGGACATCGAGTTGCCCGAAGTGCTCCACGGTTCCCGCCACGAGACTCCGGCAGGACTCTTCATCCATGGCATCGAAGCGCAACGACTCGCAGCGAGCACCGCGGGAGCGCAGGAGTTCAGCGGTTTCGCGAACACCAGCCTCGTTGATGTCCGCGGCGAGGACGGTTGCGCCCTCCTCCGAAAGCCTGATCGCAGTCGCGCGGCCAATACCCGCCGCAGCGCCCGTCACGAGACATACCTTGCCGTCGAATCTTCTCATCGCTCCTCCGGGGTGCGCGCGTGGCGCATTCATTTCGTGATCGAGTATCCGCCGTCCACCACCAGCGTGTGACCCGAGATGAAACTCGCGGCAGGGCTCGCGAGAAACATCACCGCGTCCGCGATCTCGCGAGCCTCACCCCAGCGCGCAAGCGGCGTCGCGTCGCAGACCAGCTTGTGGACGTCGGGGTTTTCGGCAAAGGGATTGGTCATGGGAGTCGGGACAGAGCCCGGCAGCACGGCATTGACCCGGATTCCCCTCGGCGCAAGCGACACGCAGAAACTGCGGGTGAGTTGGACAAGAGCGGCTTTCGCAGCTCCGTAACCGAAAAAATGCGGGCTGGCGAAGAGCGACATCTCGGAGGCGATGTTCACCACCGCGGCCCCGCCCCGGAGACGGCTCTCCCCGAGTGATCCGCCAAGTGCTTGTGTCAGATGGAAGACCGCATTGAGGTTCACATCCACGGCGGTATCGAAATCGTAGGGCGTGAAGGCGCCACCGGTGCCGCCGGCATTGTTCACCAGAATATCCAGACGTCCGGCCGCGGCCGCGACAGCCGCGATGTCCTCCCGATGGGCAAGCCGCAACTGGAAGTAACGCGCGTGTGAGGGGAGATCCTCGTAGCTATCCGCAGATTCGGCGCTGCCAGTGATCAGCACCTCCGCACCCGCGGCGCCGAAAGCTCTGGCGATCGCGGCACCTATGCCCCGCGTACCGCCCGTGACAAGCACCCTGAGCCCTGCGAAGTCGAAATGCGCTGCACCTGTGCCAGCCGGTCCGGTCATGCCCGAATACCATCAGAGTGTGGACTCAGCTTAGCGAGCGGGTGCTGCAAAGGCCGTCATTCGATCGGGTGAACGCCACGCAGGTCGTTTCAGCCAGGAGCACCGATGGCGAGCATCACTTTGACGGACTCGGGACGACTCTGCATCGCAAAGGCCTCGCCAACGTCCTGAAGTGCGAAGCGGTGAGAGACCAGGCAGGAACGATCAATCCGGCCCGACACCATCAACTCGAGTGCCTCGACCAGTTCCTCGGGTGCATAGCCGTTGGAGCCCAGAATGGTCGGCTCCTTGTGGATCACGTAGTTGAAGTCGATCAGCATCCGCTCCTCGAATGCCCCGAAACAGATGATCCGGGCACCGCGCGTTGCCACAAGCCTCAGCGCGGTTTCCAGCGGTGGAGGCCCCGCCATCTGTGCGATGTAGCCCGCACAATCGAACACGACCTGCACCTTCGCCGAGCGGCCGCGATAGTCGTTCTCTTCGCCACAGATGGCTGAGATCCGCGTGAACGGATCCTCATCGCGGGCATTCACCGCGTGCGTTGCTCCCACGGCCAGCGCGGCATCAAGACGTGTCTGATGAACATCAATGGCGATCACGTGCGCCGGACGCAGCCCTTTCGCGCGGATGCACTGGATCACGCCTAGCCCGATGATTCCAGCACCGAACACCACCACGTTCTCGTCGGCCGTGATCTCTGCCTTGCGCAACATCTGCAAGGCGTCGGCGAGAGGTTCGGTTGTCGCGGCTTCAACGAAGCCAAGTCCCTCCGGCACGCGCACAAGTTGGAACGGATTGACAGGTACCGTAACGAACTCCGCCATTCCCCCGCCCTGCCCTGTCACGCCGACCACGCGCTCACCCACTGACCAGCCCGTGACGCCGTCCCCGAGGGCTGCAATCCGCCCCGAGAACTCGTGCCCGGGCACCTGATAGCCCTCGGGCGTGGATCGGGAAAGCAGTTCCCTGTGAATGCCGTTCCGGTACATGTGGAGATCAGAGCCGCAGATGCCGCAGGCTTCCACGGCCACGAGCACCTCGCCTGCGGATGGGGCAGGTCTGGTGGCGTCGCTGCGGCACTCGATGTGCGAGGGCCCCAGAAAATCCGCAACACGCATCCCGGGGACTCAGCGCGGGCCGAGCCAGTCGGGCGCTTCGTGCCCGCCATGACGCGGAAAACCCTGTGGAGCGCCGGTCATGCCGAGTATCGCGGCGTTACCAGACCACCAGACGGCGTTGCCGCTTCGCCGCGAGATGCGCCACCCCGCCGGGGTGCGACGCAGTTCATCGTTGTACCAAGCGCCGATCAGCAGCGAGGCATCCGGTGCGGCTGCGTTCATGATGTGCTGGGCCACCAGATAACTGCGCGCATAGGCGACATCGCCCTCGAGCCGCAGCAACGGCGCATTCACGACGTGATGGGTGGCATCCAGGGCGCCGAGGCCTGCCGTGCATGCGGCCTGGTATCCCGCGAGATCCACCGTGCCAACCCCCGGGATGTCGATGCGCGCATCCGGCAGGAACACCTGCTCGAGCAAGTGGAGCGCGCGCGAATCGAGAGCGACGGGGTAAAGCAGCAGGACCTGCTGGATATCGTGGATGTCGGACAGTTCCTGCAGATTGGCCATGGCGGGGATTCTCCTGGGATTTTCACGGAATCGGGGCGATCGTCTGCGCGCTATCGAACAACCGCATCACCCGATTGCATGAGCGCGAGCTACTACGCAGGCAGTGTACTCTGCGCAACGTGGCCCGCAGCCGCACACAATAACGACAGGAGCTGATCGATGGACATCCCGGCCAACACTGCGCAGGCGCCCAGGCCCCCTTCCGGCTTTCTCGGCTGGCGGATGATCGCTCTGGGATTCCTCGCGTCGAATCTGGCGATCGGCCTGACCTTCGGTACCTTCGGCGTGCTGATCAAGCCCGTCGCGGCGGAGCTCGGAGCGAGCCGCGGCATGGCATCTTTCGGGATCGCCCTGATCCTGCTGCTGATGGGTGTCGCGGGGCCGGCGCTGGGCGTGGCGTTCAGGCGTTTCCGTATCCGCAGCGTGATGATCACGGGCGCCGCGCTCATGGTCTGTGGATTCATGCTCGCGGCCCGGGCACAGAGTTTCAGCCTCTTTCTCCTCGGCTACAGCATCCTCGGAGGAGCAGGCTGCGCAATGCTCGGGATCATTCCCGCATCCACCCTGATGGCCAACTGGTTCGTCGCGCGCAGGGGAATGGCGCTGGGCCTCATAAACGTGCCGCTACTGGTGGCTGCTGCGCCGCCCGTCGCGGCGTGGCTGGTGGAATCTCACGACTGGCGCTTCGCGTTGACCGCGCAAGCAGCAGTGATCGTCCTGCTTCTGCCCCTGCTGTGGCTGGTCACAGACCGGCCGGAAGATGTGGGACAGGCGCCGCTCGGCGCGAGCGCCGGCGCGTGTGCACACGGGAGCGAGACTGTCGGGACGGGCTACGGACATCTCCTGCGCGACCGCTTCTTCTGGGGAATCCTGATCAGCGCCGGGCTCATCACGACCGGGGGCATCGTCATCGTCAGCCACCTGGTGCCCTTCGCCACGGATAGCGGAATTGCACCCACCAAGGCCGCAGCCCTTCTCAGCGTGAACGGTACCGCCTCGATGGTGGGGGCTTTGTTGTGCGGCGTGATCGCCGACCGGATCGGGGCACGCCTTACGGTGGGACTGATCGGCGCCGTGCTCGCCGTACTCTGGAGCCTACTGCTCACCTTCCCTCACTACGAGGTGATCGTCGCACTTCTGGTCGGCATAGGCCCGTGCTCCGGCGGCCTGCAACCCGCTTTCACCGCCCTGCTTGCAAACACCTTCGGACGCGAAGGCTTTGCCCCGGCGCTAGGGTTGGCGACGCTGCTCATGCTTCCGTTCACGTTCTTCGCCGCACCGATGGCCGGAGCCATTTACGACGCCACCGGCTCCTACGACACCGCGTTCATGCTCGAGATCGGCGCCTTCTCGATCGCGGCCACGATCATGCTCGGGCTGTTCTCGCGCCGCCCGGGCTGAATGCCTCGCTGGCGATCAGAGCTTGGCGATGACGTCGTCGGCAAAGCGCTTGATGCCGTCGATCTTTTTCTCGACGGGCGAATGGAGCGTCACGCCGTAGTAAAGCCAGGGCATGGTCGAGACCACGGTGACGCCCATGTCGCGCATGGCGCGATAACCGGCGGCCCCGAAGGCGTCGCTGCAGCCGAAAGACAGAATCTCGAAAGCCTCGGCGCTGCGGCCTTCATCGGCGCGATAACCGCGGACCCGAGCGATCAGGGCCTCGAGTTCGGCGAGTGTGTGCAGATCGGCGATCCAGCCATCGTTGCGCGCAGCGCGCTTCAGCGCAGGCGTCGAGAAGCCTCCCACGTAGATCGGGATGGATTCCGACGGCGCAGGTCGCATCTTGAGCGGGGCGAAATCGTAGAACTCGCCGTGATGCTCTACCCAGTCCCCGGTCCAGAGCTTTTTCATCACATCGATCATCTCGTCTGCACGCGCTCCGCGCCGTGCGAATTCCTGACCGCCAGCCGCGAACTCTTCGGGCATCCAGCCCATGCCAACACCGAGCCTCACACGGTTACCCGTGAACTCGGCGGCCGAGCCCATGATCTTGGCCACATGGAAAGGGTTGCGCGCAGGCAGCACATAGATGCTGGTGTAGAACCAGAGCTTGCGCGTGGCAGCGGCCATGGCGACGGAGGCAAGCCAGGGATCGGGGAAGGGGTCGTTGTCGGTGAAGCGCGGAACGCCGTCCTCGGTGTAGGGGTAAGGCACCGACAGCTCGCGCGGATAGATCAGGTGGTCCGGCAGCGTGATGGTGGAGAAGCCGTTTTCCTCCGCGGCCACGGCTATAGGCACGTAATCCGGCGTCTGGCTGAACGCGATCGAAATTCCGAACTGCATCTGAGGCTCCCGCTGCGTAGACACGAAACGGAGCGGACTCTATCCCAGCATGGGACTGGCCGCACCACGAACACTGCGATTCAACATGACAAGACTGATAGTCGGGATCACCCGCACGGGTGATTCCTTGCGCCGGAGCCGACCGGATACTTGGCCGCAGACATCCGATAACCGCCTGAGGGGAGCGCCCCATGACTGACGCCGACGCCCTGCGCCGCCTGCTGGATCTCGAAGCCATCCGCAGCCTCAAGCATCGCTACATCCGCTGCATGACGCAGTCGCGCTGGGACGAGATGGCCACCCTCCTCACTCCTGACGTCAAGACTGCCTACTCGGACGGAAAGTACAGCTTCGACAACCGCGACGATCTGATGACCTTCCTGCGCGGCGCCCACGACGCCTCACAGACCCACGTGCTGGGTTACTGGCACGTGACCATGCCCGAGATCGGGTTCATCTCGGCGACGGAAGCCACCGGCGTCTGGGCGATGTATCACTTCTATCTGGACAAGCCTGCACTGCAACAGCAGGAAATGTTCGCCTACTACGACGATATCTACCGCAAGGTCGGCGACGTCTGGCTGATCGCCAGCACCGGCTACCGCCGGGTGATGGAACAGACCTATTCGCGGCGTGACCTGCCGAGCATGGAGCTGCTCGCAGGCTGAAGCCTCAGAGGAGCCGCGCGCTCGAGTGATTGAGTCGCGCCACGACCTGCGCCTGCTTGTTGGTGCCGAGTTTCTCGTATATCCCGCGCAAATGGGTCTTCACTGTGTTGATGCTCACGTGCAGGCGCGTGGCGACATCGTTCAGGCAGGTACCCTTGGCGAGCAATGCGCCTATCTGGCTCTCGCAGTGCGTGAGTCCGTACATCGCCGTAAGGGCTCCGGGATCGAGCTCGATGCCGGGACGCCGGCAATCGTTCAGGTACACAACCACCGCCGGTGCCGAACCCGACTCCAGCAGGGAATCCCGCGCCAGAGGCTTCACCACCAGATCGAGAATGGTCATCCCGGGCGCCGATTCAAGCCGCAGCGCGGTGCCAGCGCTGCCCGTGGCATCACGGTTGCGGGCGGCGAGCGCCGCGTCGATGGCCTTGTTCAGCGCACGGCCGTCCACCGTGTCTACCGCACGGAGACGTCCGTTGCGCACCGCAAGCGAATCATTCTGTTCGATCAGGCGCCGTGCCCAGGCATTGATCGAGACCACCCTGCCCCGGGCATCGAGCATCAGACAGCCGATGGCGAGTTTCGCCATGGCCTCCTCGAAGAAAAAGCGCATGTGGTTGCCGTGGTCGTTGCGCTCGCGCAACCGGATCGCACGCTGGAGGTGGGGCGCGATGGCCTCGAGCAGCGCGCGCTCGCGCTGTGAATAAGGCTCCTGGTCGGCCGTGCGCTCGAGCGAGAGCTTCACGCGGAGCACCTCGTCACGCACGACATCCCTCCCCAGCAGATAACGCAGATTGTGCGGCTTGAGGAACCGGAGATAGAGCTGCGTGCGGAAGAACTCCCCGTCCGGCATCAACTCTTCCGGCGTGCTGGCGCGGGGTTGCGCAAGATCGAGGAGCACATTCACGGACATCACACCATCCACGTGCTCGCTACCGGTGAGGTGCGGATCGTCGTTGTCAGTGACCAGAAGGTAGGCACCAGGCGCAGAGGCGGAGGAGATCACCATCGAGGCATCGTGGGACTCGGAGCGTGCGCTCAACTCGCCCATCAGGGTCTTCCAGGACGCGGCCTCCTCTATGCCTTCGTAGGCAAGAGCCACCAGATCGTCCAGCCCGCGCAATGCTGCGGCAGAGCCCATGATCAACCTCCGGTAAATGCGCCTGTTCTTATGTGCATGGCTCCATCGTCGCGGGCCACGCCGGCCTATCCTACGACGATGCGCGCCGGCAGGCGATGCCCCTGCAGCACAGCCCGATCACCTGTTCGAATGATGCCGTCAGGCAGCGCCAGCCTGAGACTCCAGGCATGATCAACCCACGGGTGCACAGAAATGGACGACACGGCCCGGCGCGCCGCAAACAAGGCGATTTTCCTGGCGATGATGCACTGCCTGGGGCGCAAGGACTGGGATGCCGGCTTTGCCTTGATGACAGAGGACGTGCTCTGCGACTGGCCATACAAACCCATCCCCGACATGCCGGGTGAAATGCGCGGCCGTGATGAGATACGTGCTTTTTTCGATGGCGGACAGGCGCCCTTCGGTGGGCTCAATTACCAGATAGACAGCGTCTACGAATTGCTCGATCCCGACACGCTGATCTCGGAGTACCGATCGGACTCCAGGCACACGGAGAGCGGGATCCCCTACCGCAACGCCTACCTTGGCATCTTGCGTTTCCGCGAAGGAAAGGTCTGCTATTGGCGCGAGTACATAAATCCGCAGACCATCAGCGATCTGTTCGCTGCACTGCAGGCAGGACTCCCAGAGCGCGCCCGGCAGCAGTGAAGGCGGTGATCGCCTGATGGATCTGGGCCGTGGTGTGCGCCGCAGAGAGCTGCACGCGGATGCGCGCCTCGCCCTTCGGCACCACCGGGTATGAAAACGCGACGGCATAGATGCCCTGTTCGAGCAGACGCTCGGCCATCTGTGCTGCGATCCGCGCGTCGCCCGTCATCACCGGCACGATAGGATGGCCCGCTCCTGCCAGACGGAAGCCTGCGGCCTCCATTCCCGAGCGGAAGAGCGCGGCGTTCGAATGCAGACGTTCGCGAAGATCAGCGCCCTCCTCCAACATGTCGAGCACACGCAGTGATGCCGCGACGATGGGCGGCGCGAGAGAATTGGAAAAGAGGTAGGGGCGGCTGCGCTGCCGAAGGAGCGCGATGATCTCGCGGCGACCGGAGGTATAGCCACCTGAGGCCCCACCCAGCGCCTTACCGAGCGTACCCGTGATGATATCCACACGGTCTGTCACGCCGCAGTGCTCGTGCGTGCCGCGACCATTCGCGCCCATGAATCCCACCGCATGGGAATCATCGACCATCACGGCCGCGTCGAAACGCGCAGCGAGATCGCACACCGCATCCAGACGCGCGACGATGCCATCCATGGAAAACACGCCATCGGTGGCCACAAGCACATGCCGGGCGCCGTCTTCGCGTGCGCGCTCCAACTGGCGTTCAAGGTCATGCATGTCGTTGTTGGCATAACGGTAGCGCCTGGCTTTGCTGAGCCTGATCCCGTCAATGATGCTCGCGTGGTTCAGGGCGTCGGAAATCACAGCGTCCTGCTCGCCGAGGATGGTCTCGAAGAGACCGCCGTTGGCATCGAAGCACGACGAATAGAGAATCGTGTCCTCGGTGCCGAGGAAGGCGCTTATGCGCCGCTCGAGCTCCCGGTGAGCGGTCTGGGTGCCGCAAATGAAGCGCACCGATGCCATGCCGAAACCGTAGTGCTCCAGACCTTCCACTGCGGCGGCCCGCAGCGCCGGATGGTTGGCGAGCCCGAGATAGTTGTTGGCGCAGAAGTTCAGGAACCCGCCTTCGTTCCCTTCGACGCGGATGGCGGCGTCCTGTGGCGTGCTGATCAGGCGTTCTTCCTTCAGCAGGCCGTCCGCACGGATGGATTCGAGCTCGGTCGCAAGATGTTGCAGCAATCCCTGGCTCATGTCTCAACTCCTTGGCGCGTCGGCAAAGCTGGCAATGCGACCGGCCGTCCAGGCGGGCGCCTCCATGGGAAAGAAGTGCGTATCTTCGGGCAGATGCTCGTCGCGGCCATCACTGAACCGCCCCGCCAGTGAACGCCATGTGGGCGAGGGTGAAAAGTCAAAGGGCGCATCGTCGGGACGCCTGTCCCGTGCACGAACGATGTCCACAGGTATCTTCACGTCGGCAATATCGCGGTAGATCGTGCGCATGTGAATGCCGATGTAGACCTCGACCTCGAGCTCCGGTGGGCAGGCAAGTTCGAATTGCCCCGAAGCATCCCTGCGCAGCCCGTGCCGACAGTAGTCGAGAAGGACCTCGCTGTCCCACCGCGAATAAGGCGGCCGGCGGGAAAAGGATTCCACCATCTGCTCTACGGATGCCCAGCGGTTGCGCCTGCGCGCGACGGGGTGATCTGCAGCCGACACCACGGGAAACAGCTCAGTTGCAGGCTCAGGATCCACGATCACGGGATCGAGCAGCAGCAACGAGCCGAACACACCGTGGGTCTGCGAAGCCGCAACCACCATCGCGTGCCCACCCATGGAGTGACCCACGCCAAGGGCATCGCGCAATCCAAGCGTTTGGGCGACTCGAGCGACGTCAGCACCGAATCCTGCCGCCGCGTAGGGCGGCACCCTCCGCGCACTGGCTCCATGGCTTGCCTGGTCCAGCGCGAAGATGCGCCTGCCGGGAAGGCGACGCGCCACGGCATCCCAGCACCGGCCGTGAAATCCGGTGGCGTGCACAAGCAGGATCGCAGGCCCCTCGCCGCCCCATTCCCAGACTGCAAGTTCAAGCCCGTTCGCCGCGATGCGATGCATCCGTGGCTCCTCGCCGCGGGGGCGAAGTTCCACGATCAGCCGCCTTTGATGGCGCGTACGAGGCGTGACGCCGCGGAGGCATCTCCACCGTAGACGACCGGACTCACCCGCGTGCACCAACCCTCACAGCGCGCTCTGATCGCTTCGCCCGCTGTCTCGGGATCACCTTGCACCACGACGCACTCGAGCAACTCATCGCTCAGCAACGCCGCCATCTGCTGCCACTCACCCTGCTTCGAAAGCACGTTGAGACGCGGCTGCACATCAGCCCATCCATGTCTGGCAAGCACCGGCGCGTAGGCGGGCGTAGAGGCATAAAAGGCAACCTGGGCCCGCGCCATCTGCAGGCTGGACGCGCGCTCCGTTGCGCTGTCACCGGTCGCGACGATCACCTGGCAGGACACCGTGAGTGGCGTGGCGAGTGCTCCGGGCCGCGCCCTGCCCCTTGCCAATGCGGGCAGCAGATCCTCGGCCACGAAGGCAGGGGTGTTGAAGGGATGCACGAGGAAACCGTCGCCAACCTCGCCTGCCATTTCTGTCATCGCGGGCCCGACACCGGCGAGATGTATCGGGGGCAGACCATGTGGATTCGGCCCGGGATCAAAGAAAGGCGTCATCAGGGTGTGGGTGTAGAACTCGCCGCGGAAATCGAGCGCTTTGCGCTCCTGCCAGCACGCCCAGATGCTGCGGATCGCAAGCACCATCTCGCGCATCCTGGCGGCAGGCTGTGACCAGGTTGCACTGAAGCGCTTTTCGATATGCGGACGGATCTGCGAGCCGAGCCCGAGCACGAAGCGGCCGCCAGAGGCCAGTTGCAGGTCGTAGCCCAGATTGGCAAGCAGCATCGGATTGCGCGCCAGAGCGACGGCGATGCCGGTGGAGAGCTGCAGTCGTGAGGTGGTGGCGGCTGCGGCGAGCAAGGGCATGAAAGGATCGTGGCGCCCCTCGAAGGTGTAGGCGCCGTCGTATCCGGCCTCTTCGAGCGCGCGCGCGGCCGGGCCTGCGTCAAGCGGATTGTCTACCAGCAGGCTGGCGTCTACGGAAAGCATGGAATGTTCCTCGTTCAAACGATGCGCGAACCCTGTTTGCCCCAGTAGCGGTCGCGGAGCAGACGTTTGTATAGCTTGCCAGTGGGATGGCGCGGAAGTTCAGCATCGAAATCGATGCTTCGGGGGCACTTTATGTGGGAGAGCCGCTCCCGGCACCACGCGATGAGTTCACGCTCGAGATCCGGGCCAGCAGAGGCCATGTCGAGTGGCTGGACGACGGCCTTGACCGACTCCCCGAACTCTTCGTCCGGCACGCCGAACACGGCAACGTCGACCACCGCCGGATGCATCACCAGCAGGTTCTCGGCTTCCTGCGGGTAGATGTTCACTCCGCCGGAAATGATCATGTTTGCCTTGCGGTCCGTGAGGTACAGATAGCCTTCGGCGTCGAGATACCCGATGTCTCCCAGCGTGGTCCACCCCTGGGCACTGCGGGATGCAGAGGTCTTGTCGGGATCGTTGTGGTAGACGAACTGCACGCCCTCACTGAAGTAGATCGTTCCCTCCTGCCCCGTCGGTAGCTCGCGGCCCTCGTCGTCCAGGACATGCGGAACGCCGAAGACAGGGCGGCCCACCGAGCCCTCGTGCTGCAACCATTCGGCGCTGGCGATCGCACAGAGACCGTTGCCTTCGCTACCGGCGTAATACTCGCGGATGATCGGGCCCCACCACGCGATCATCTGGCGTTTCACGTCTTTGGGGCATGGGGCAGCCGCATGGATCGCGCAGCAGTGGCTGCCGAGATCATGTGCGAGCCGCTGCTCCTCGGGCAGTTTGAGCATGCGAACGAACATGGTCGGCACCCACTGCGAGTGCGTGACACGGTACTTTTCGATCAAGGCGAGCGCAGCCGATGCGTCGAAGCGCTCCATCACCACCACCGTGCCGCCGAAGCGCTGAACCGTCATGCTGAAACGCAGGGGTGCAGCGTGGTAGAGAGGCGCAGGCGAGAGATAAACGGTATCGCGATCGAAACCGTAGAGCTGCGCAAGCAGGCCTGTGAGCGGTGACACAGCATCCGGCGCCTGTCCGCTCAAGGCGACCCGGATGCCCTTGGGGCGGCCAGTTGTGCCGGATGAGTAGAGGAAATCGGTACCTGCAGTGGCATCAGGAAGCGGCTCCGCGTTGAAGCCGTCGCAGGCGTCCTCGTAGTCCCTGTAGCCGTCGATGTGTCCGTCAACCGCAAAGAACTCCGCAACATCCCCGAGGGCGGAGGCAAGTTCGGATGCGAGCGCACGCTGGGACACAGAGAGGAAGAGCACGCGTGCTCCTGCGTCCCGGACGATGTACTCCACCTCCGGCGCCGTGAGCTTGCTGGAGATGGCGGTGTAATACAGACCGCTGCGCTGCGCCGCCCAGCACAACTCGAAATAGCGCGGATTGTTGTCCATGCAGATGGCGATGCCGTCGCCGGTGCGAAGGCCCAGTGCGCGCAACATCCACGCGCAACGCAGGCTGCGCTCTTCGAGTTCCCGGTAGCTGACCGAGATGCCGCTCTCCGCGAACACAAACGCGATACGTTCCGGGGAACTATGGGCGTGTAAAGACGGATGCATGCGCAGGACTCAGTTGAGGGAGGGTCCGAACCAGGATTCGAGGCGCTCGCGCGCCCTGGCTTTGACGGCGTCATCGATGTGCGTGGCTACCGTGGCGAGCGCGGCTGCCAGCGCGCCCAGATCATCCACATAGCCCACTCCCGGGAGGATGTCGGGCACAGCATCCAGCGGCATCACGAAATAGGCCAAAGCACCCCACATCGTGAGCTTTGCCCAGCGCGGCACATCGGGACGCTCCGCCGCGTAGTAAAGCCACAGTGCCTTCTCGACCAGTTCCCTTCCCGCCGTCGCAGCGTGGCGTGCCAGCTTCTGCCAGAACGCATCGGAAGAGAAATCCTTAGGGCCAAAAGCCCCTCGCTCCGAGTGCATGCCTGCAGGCGTGACCGAAGGTGGGCGACGCATCTCTCAGCCCCGCTCCTGACGCAGCGCAGGGATCTGTGTCTCTGCGAAACGATGCACGGCATCGACCCGCGCCGCGAGCGGCGCCTGAAGCCCGGCTTCTTCGACCCAGGGCATCACAATCAGATCGCTGACGCCTGCGTCGCGCAGACGAGCGAGCACGTCCGGGCGGTTGCTCGAGGGCATGAACTTGAACTCGAACGCATGACTGCTGCGTCCGTAATCCTCGCGGTAACCATTGATACGCTTGACCATGCCCGCAACGTCGTCGAGCGGACACTGGGGATTCTCCCACCCTATGTAGCCATCGGCGATTCTTGCCGCGCGACGCAGCACGGGCTCCGCCAGACCACCGAGGTAGATCGGCACCGGCTGCGAAGGTACCGGCGCGATCTGCATGCGCGGGACGGAGTAAAACCGACCCTCGTAGCCGAACATTCCGCCGGCCATGAGACCGCGGATGATCTCGATCATCTCCGCAGAGCGGGGGCCACGATTCGCCCATTCCTGCCGCAGGACCTCGAAGTCCTCCGGCCAGGGGCTGAGGCCAGCGCCCAACCCGACCCGGCCACCCGAAAGCACCGCGCAACTGCTGAGTTCCTTGGCAACGAGCAAAGGCTCCCGCACGGCGAGCTTGAGAACCGAGGGATAGAACCGGATGCGCTTTGTTACGGCCGCCATGGCGGTGATCACGACGAAGGGATCGAGGAACTCCGTCTCGGGCGACCAGAAGCGCGAGCCGTCAGGACTGTAGGGATACGGCGTAGACACCGTCTCGTAGTAGAACAGCCCGTCCGGGACGGCGATCGAGTCGAAGCCGGCCTCCTCCGCTGCAACTGCCAGAGGCAGGTACCACTCGGTGGGACAGAAGCCGATCGAAAGTGTGAATTGCATCTGCGGACCCGTTACTCAGGAATCGAAGCTCTGGAATTCAGGCGGCACATTGAACACGTAGCCCGGTTCCTCGACGCGCTCGCAGATACGCCAGCCTTGCGCCGTGCGCACCAGTTTGTCGGCATACCACAGGCCGTAGAACGCCACCTGCGTGCCCCCTTCCTTGAGGGGCATGACCATGGGGTTGTGGCACATGGTTCGGGCACGTGCCGTGTCGCCGTCGATCCAGACCCGGCTGTTGGCGATGAGGTGCTGCGTGGACGGAAAGAACGGCAGCACCCGCGAGAGGTATTCCTTGGTCTGGGCGAAGTCACCCTTTGCCCCGCCCAGCGCCGTGTAATCGATAAACGCATCGGTCGTGAAGATGTTGTCGAGTCCGTCCCAGTTGTGGGAATCGATGGCCGTGCAGTAGTCGACAAGCAGATTGTTGATCTCGAGGCGATCGGAGATTTCCTGGATGCTCATGGTCACGGCAAGGCCCTCGTGTCGTTGTTTGGCGGGATCATCGCACGCTGCGCGGAGCGGCCGCCAGCATTGGCGCCGGGGGCGCTGAGCACCTGAGTTGATCGGTATCAACGCCCATCCGGGCCCGGAGAGCGCAACCTGCGGTGACGCGGCAGCACCGCCGCGCAGTCGCAGGAATCGGACAGGAAAATGCAGGAGAGCGGGATCCAGCATCTGGAGGTCGACGCCGCGCTATCCGCGCTCGCAAGCAGCAGCGCGGGGCTGGGCAGCACCGAGGCGACCCGACGGGCCGTGGAGTTCGGTCCGAACCGCATAGAGCCCGCGCGCAAGACCCGCTGGCCACTCCTGCTTGCCACGCACTTCACCCACTTTTTTGCGCTCGTGCTCTGGCTGGCCGCCGGTCTGGCCTTCCTCGCGGAACTGTTCGATCCCGACCAGGGAATGGCCGTTCTGGGTGCTGCGATACTGGCGGTCATACTGATCAACGGGACGTTTTCTTTCGCCCAGGAACGCAGGGCGAGCAACGCGCTCGAGGCGCTCCAGGGGCTGCTACCGGCCGATGTCAGCGCGAGCCGCGACGGAGAACTCGCTCGGATACCGGCAGCAGCGCTCGTGCCCGGCGACGTGATCCTGCTCTCGGGCGGCGATCTGGTGCCCGCCGACTGCCGACTGCTCGAGGCATTCGGTGTGCGCGTGAACACCTCCACCATCACGGGTGAGTCGGTGCCGCGATCGCGCACCGCACAGCCGTCCGGCGAAGACAGCCTTCTCAACGCAAGGAACATCCTTCTTGCGGGCACATCGCTGGTCGCAGGGGAAGCGCGCGCACTCGTCTTCGCAACGGGCGCCCGCACGGAGTTCGGACGCATCGCGATCCTCACCCGCGACACACCGAAGCTCGCCTCCCCCCTCCAGCAGGAGATAGTGAGGCTTTCACGCTGGATCGCGATCTTCGCCTCCGTGCTCGGCGTGCTGTTCTTCGTGCTCGGCATCGTCGGCGGAATCGGTTTCTGGGGGAGTTTCGTGTTCGCCATCGGGATCATCGTGGCGAACGTACCGGAGGGTCTGCTGCCCACCGTTACCCTTGCGCTTGCGCTTGGCGCCCAGAGAATGGCCGCACGCAACGCGCTGATACGGCATTTGCCATCCGTCGAGACGCTCGGCTCGGCAACCGTCATCTGCACCGACAAGACCGGCACACTGACCGAGAACCGTTTGCGGGTGGCTGCACTCTGGCTCGATGGCAGGATGCAACCGGCCGCCGCCCTGTCCGACGGGATGAGTTCTCTGCTGCGGGTTGCAGCGCACTGCCACTCACTACGGAGCAGCGGCAATGACGGCGCTGGAGACTGGCACGGCGATCCTCTGGAAGTCGCACTCGTTGCGTGGGCAGCGCAGAACGGCAACGTGGACGGGGTCTGGGCGCGCGTCGACGAACTCCCCTTTGACTCCGAGCGGCGCCGCATGTCGACCGTGCATGCGGCGGCGGACGGTTACGTCTTGTTATGCAAAGGAGCGCTCGAGACCCTGCTATCAAGGTGCTCGAGCATCAATCGCGACGGCGAAGAGCATCCTCTCGATCCGGCGATGCGCCAGACAGTCACCGAGGCCGAGGCGGAGCTCGCACGACTGGGCCACCGCGTACTTGCCCTCGCGAGCCGCCCCCACGACAGACCGCGCATGTCCGAAGATGACGAAACGGACATGTTGCTCTGTGGCCTGGTCGCCCTCGAAGATCCGGTCCGACCCGAGGTTCCGGTTGCCATAGCGGCATGCCGGAGTGCCGGCGTGCGAGTGCTCATGGTGACCGGAGACCACCCGCGGACAGCACATGCGGTCGCGAGATTGACGGGCCTGTTCAGCGGAGCCGGCGAAGGACGCGTGATCGACGGTCGCCAACTCGGGCGCATGCCTGAGGCCGAACTTCAACTCGCGCTCGACACGCCTGAGATCGTGTTCGCGCGGATCAGCGCCGACCAGAAGCGGCGCATCGTTGCAGCGCTGAAACGCAAGGGAGAGGTGGTTGCCGCTACGGGCGATGGCGTCAATGACGCACCGGCCCTTCGCGAGGCACAGATCGGCATCGCCATGGGCCGCTCCGGAACCGATGTGGCAAAAGCCGCGGCAGACATGGTCCTGCTCGACGACAACTTCGCATCGATAGTCGCGGCCATCGAAGAAGGGCGAGCGGTCTTCGAAAACATACGGAAGTTCCTCACCTACATCCTGAGCTCGAACGTTCCGGAAGCTGTTCCCTATCTCGCCAGCGTGCTGAGCGGAATACCGCTGCCGCTCACGATCCTGCAGATTCTTGCCGTCGATCTGGGCACCGACATGTTGCCCGCTCTGGCTCTGGGCGCAGAGGCGCCCGGACGCGAACTGATGCAGCGCCCGCCTCGCCCGCGCCACCAGCGCCTGATTGACGTGCCGCTTTTGCTGCGAGCCTTTCTCTGGCTGGGCGCATTCGAGGCGCTGGCAGCGATGGCCGCGTATTTCGCGGTCCTGCTGCCCGCAGGGTGGACACCCGGACAGGCTCTCGACAGTGCGGATCCGCTCTACCGCCAAGCAACCAGTGCCTGCTTCGCGGCCATCGTCCTGATGCAGATGGTCAATGTGTGGATGTGCCGTAGCGACCGGGTTTCCGCTTTCGACGCAGGCAGGCGAAGGGTTTCGCTGCTGCTCATCGGGGGGCTTGTGCTCGAGGCCCTGTGTCTGTGGCTGATTGTCTGGACCCCGGGAGGCAACCGCATCTTCGCGACCTGGCCGGTCCCGCCCGAGGCACTTGCCGTCGTGCTCCCCTGCTGTGCGGCAATGGTTCTGGCAGAGGAAACCCGCAAGTGGCTGGTCCGAAAAACCGCCCGCGCATCCCGCGCGGGTTGATTGCGGGTGGCGCTCAGGCCCTGCTAGGATCAGTGAGCCTTGGGTGACAAGGCGATAAGACCATAACGCCATTCCGTCAGGAGAAGAGCCATGCGCCACACGCAGTCAGTGTCCCTTGCCCGCTTCCGTCTTGCCCCTCTGGTTCTTGCCATCGCCGCGGCCGGCGCGTACGCGGAGGACAAGCTGGCGCTTGAAGAAATCATCGTGACCGCGCAGAAGCGCGAACAGCAGATCCAGGACGTCCCGATTTCCATGACCGTCGAAACGGCGGCACTGCTCGAGAAAAAGGGCATCAACACCCTCGAGGGCCTGAGCAACCAGACCCCCAGCCTCGTGATCCAGGACGGTGGCCGTGTCTCCTCGGTGGCCATCCGCGGTCTGGGCAGCCCCGGCCTCGACACCGTAGAGAGCTCGGTGGGCATCTACATCGACGAAGTCTATTTCGGCCGCAGCCGTCTCTCGCGGAACCCGCTGTTCGACATGGACCGCATCGAGGTGCTGCGCGGCCCGCAAGGCACGCTCTACGGCCGGAACACCATCGCCGGCGCGATCAGCATGCACACCGCTCGGCCCACCGATGAATTCGAGGGCCGTGTTCTCGCGGAAACCGGCAACATCGACTCCTACAAGTACGAGGGTTACGTCTCCGGCCCGCTTACGCCGACGATCTCCGGTCGCATCGCCGGGATGGCTGCGCACCGTGGCGCGTACCTCGAAAACAGTGAAGGTCCGGACGGCGGCGGCCAGGACACAGAGGCCTTCCGCGCTTCTCTGGCATGGGACGCGAGCGAGTCCTTCTCCGTCTTCGCCAAGTACGACCACATGAACCACCGCAACAACGGCATCTACGACCAGCTGGTTGCAGATCCCTTCCGTGTGTGGGCCAACTATCCCGGCATCGACCTCAAAAAGGACGACAAACAGCAAGTCGGTGGCGTCGGCAAGCAGAACATCGCCGACAGCGTAGGCGGCTACTACGTCTCGGATGTGTTTGCAGTGCACGCGAACTGGGACATGGACAGCGGCTACTCGCTCAAGTCCATCACCGGCTACAACGAGTATGACGCCCGCTCGCGTGACTACATCACCGCCAGCCCCGTGGACTCGCTCACCATCAACGGCCTGACCGAGCGCACCGAGTACCTCAGCCAGGAACTGCGGCTGGAATCACCCACGGACAAGCCGTTCCGCTTCATCGCGGGCCTTTTCGCCGACAGCTACAAGATGCGCACGCTGCCGCGCGACGGGCAGTACGCGGCCCTGAACCTGGGCGGGTCGGTCTTGCCCAATTTCGTGAATGGCATATCCACCTCCCCGCAACTGGCGTTCCTGGACGCGGTCTACGGACCGGGCACCCGCGCCAGGGTAGGCCAGGGCTTCGCCAACGGGACGCAAGAGAGCTTCCGCCTGTTCACGCCCGCGGGCTCCCCCGACGGCAAGACCAGCAACCTCAAGCAGGAAATCGAGACCTGGTCGGCCTATTTCGAAGGCACCTACGAGTTCAACGAGAAGTGGCAAATGATTCTCGGTGTGCGCTACACCGACGAGACCAACAAGGTGGACATGGCCAAGGGCACGTATTACGTGAACGGGAACGGCCTGCCGTGGGGAGCTTTCCCGACCGGAGCAGAAATCGCTGCAGCCGCGAAGGCAGCGGATCCCACCCTGCCCGTCGGTCTGCCGCTTCTCGGACTCATCTACGGCGGAACGGCTGCAACGCCGATCGGCGGCGGGCTTCAGGTCAAGGACCTTCCCCTCCTTATCGCCGCGCCCGGCGGCACGCCCATGGCTTCCGACGAAATTTCCAAGGACCAGCTGATCCCGTCGGCCAAGCTGCAGTACTTCTACGACGACAGCACGATGTTCTATCTGACCGTGTCCTCCGGCTTCAAGGCCGGCGGCTTCAACAGTTCGAACATCAACGTCTACAGCCGCGCTACAGACAGCTTCAAGAGCGAGGAAGCGCTTGCCTTCGAACTGGGCGGCAAGTTCACCTTCCTGGACGGTGCTGCGCAGGTGAACGTGGCGGTGTTCCGCACCGAATTCGACGATCTGCAGGTCTCGACCATCACGCCCCAGGGCGCAGCAACCGTCATCAACGCGGCGGGCGCCATCACGCAGGGTCTGGAGCTCGACGGCAGCTGGCGCGTGAGCGAAGTCGTCACGCTGGGCGCGTCCTACGCCTACCTCGATGCCTACTACACCGACTCGGTGCCTCTCACCTGCGGTGGCTACCAGAAGAAGATCCGGGAACAGGCTGGAGAGGTGTTCTCCGCGGGCAATCCCTGCACCTTCCTTCTCGATGACCAGCCCAGTGGCGATGACTCCATGCAGCGCGCTCCCGAGAACACCTTCACCGTCTGGGGCGAGTACTTCGCGCCGGTGGGCGGCGATTGGGAGCTTCAGGTCTACGGAGCCCTGAACTACCGCGACAAGTCCTCGACCTCGCTGGAGAACTATTTCTACGCAGATGACCTCACGCTGCTGAGCGGTCGGGTCGGATTCGTGAACGAGTCCTCTGGCTGGAGCGTCGCTCTCTTCGGCAACAACCTGCTCGACGACGACGGCATGGTGTTGGTGCAGGACAACAGCGGCGGCGCCGTCAAAGGGATCATCACGACTCCCCGTACCTACGGCCTCCAGCTCACCAAGAGCTTCTGAGGTTGCATTGACGAGTTGTCACGCGACGCCGGCATCACGCCGGCGTCGCGTGCTCCTATAATCCGGGCCATGGCGCACAGGCACGGAGACTCTCGTGGACCCTATCAAACAACGATTCGACGATGCGTACCGCCAGATCACCGCCAGCGGGAGTCCATGGGAACTCGCCAGCGTTGAACTCGAGGGACGTGCATTCAAGGCCTTCCGGAACGCCGCATCCGACATCCGTGAACTCTTCGCCGCAGGCCGCGCGCACGGCGACCGCGAATTCCTCGTCTACGAGGGTGAGCGCTGGAGCTTCACACGCCTTTTCGCGCTGGCCGACGCCATTTCCAATGCCCTGATACTCGACGCAGCGGTAGCCAAGGGTGATCGCGTGGCGATCGCCATGCGGAACTATCCGGAGTGGATCGCCGCCTTCATCGGGATCACCAGTGCCGGAGCGGTCGCGGTGCCCTTGAACAGTTGGGGGCGCACCGAGGAGCTCGAATACGCGCTCGACGACGCCGGCGCCCGGGTTGTTTTTTGCGACCACCAGCGGTTGGAGTATCTCGCGCCACGCCTCGGCGAGCGCGGCTCCCTGGCAATCGTCGCCAGATCCGGGCCGGAAGCAATGCCGGAGCACAGCCTGACGCTGGAGAGCTTTGTCTCCGGCCACACTGGCGCAACTGCGCCACACGTCTCGATCGCGCCCCACGACCTCGCGATGATGCTCTACACCTCGGGCACCACGGGCAAGCCCAAGGGCGCGGCGTCCACACATCTTGCAGTGTGCCAGGCCGTCGCCTGCTTCGAGTGTTCCGGCACAGCGGCCGCGATGGCCAACCCCGAGGCGATCGGCGCAATGATGCAGTCGGGCTTCGCACCGACGGTCATGCTTGCCTACCCGTTGTTCCATGTGAGCGGTCTCTACTCCGTGTTCATGCTCTCGCTGCGAGCGGGACGCCGGATCGTGATGATGTACAAATGGGATGTTGCGAATGCGCTGGAGTACATCGAGACCGAACGGGTAACGATGTTCACAGGCGCACCGTCGATGTTGCTCGAGCTGCTCGAATCCCCGGACTTCGCGGGCCACGACACCTCCAGCCTGATGAGCCTGGGCGCCGGTGGAGCGGCCACTCCCGGAAAACTCGCGAAGTTGATGTTCGAGCGCGTGCGCAACCCCTTCCCCGGGGCGGGCTGGGGAATGACCGAAACCAACGCTCTCGGCAGTTCCTTCACGGGGCAGGCCTTTGGCCACCGGATGGGCAGCTCCGGCTTTGTGCAACCCATCATCGAACTGCGCTTCCTCGATGAAGAAGGAGAGGAAGTCCCGCAGGGCGTACCCGGGCACATCTGGCTGAAGAGCATCACCCTGATACAAGGCTACTGGAACCGTCCTGACGCCAACGCCAAGGAATTCCGCGATGGCTGGTTCAATACCGGAGACATCGGATATCTGGACTCCGATGGCTACCTGTTCCTGTCGGATCGCGCGAAGGACATGGTCATTCGCGGCGGCGAGAACGTCTATCCGCTCGAGATCGAATCCACCCTGATGAACCGGCCTGACGTCATCGAGACGGTCGCGTTCGGTGTGCCCGACGAGCAGATGGGTGAAGAGGTTGCGCTGATCGTTCGGACCGCAGCGGGCGCAGATCTAGACGCTGACACCGTGCGAGCGTGGCTCCGTGAGCGGCTCGCCGGATTCAAGGTGCCGCGGTACGTGGAGTTCGCGAGCGAGCCGTTGCCCCGCAACGTCATGCAGAAGATCCTCAAGAAAGACATTCGTGCCGACTTCCTGCGGCGCCACGGTCACGCATGAGCGCGGGCGACACGCCGCAAGACTGGGCCCCGCTGCTCGAGGAACTCGAGACACGCCGCCAGGCCGCCCGCGCCATGGGTGGCGAAGAAAGGCTGGGGCGCTTGCGGGCAAGCGGCCGACTGAATGCGCGCGAGCAACTCGCGGCACTGTGTGATCCGGGCTCCCTTCAGGAAACAGGAACGCTCGCCGGCGCCCTCCCCCATGCCGGTCTGCCTCCGGCTCCGGCCGATGCTCTGGTCGGCGGCATAGCGCGGATCGACGGCCGCACGGTAGTCGTGGGTGCCGAAGACTTCACTGTACAGGGCGGCTCCATCGGCTTTGCTACGGCTGCCAAACGACTGCGCCTCGCCCGGCTCGCACGCCAGGAGCGCGCACCGCTGGTGATGCTGCTGGACGGTGCCGGCGAACGCGCGTCGAACGCCCTGCAACGCTATCCGTACGCCCCCAACGACATGCAGGAAATGGCCACGCTATCGGGACAGGTGCCCACAGTCGCGGTGGTGACGGGTTCGTCAGCCGGCCACGGTGCGGTAACCGCGCTGCTCTCGGATTTCGTCGTCATGCTCGAAAGATCCACGTTGTTTGCCGCGGGGCCTGCGCTGGTTGCCGCCGCCACGGGAGAGGTCGTGAGCAAGGAAGAACTTGGCGGTGCACGCATGCACGCATCGCTGAGTGGCGTCGCGCACAACATTGCCGCAGACGAGACCGAGGCTTTCGCGCTGGTGCGCCGCTATCTCTCGCTCATGCCGTCGAGCGCGTGGTCGTGGCCGCGATCCGTCCCTGGCCCCGATAGCGCGCCGCGGCCGCTCTCCTCGCTCCTCTCACTGGTGCCGAGGGACGCACAGCGACCCTATGACATGCGCGCAGTCCTGCGTGAGGTGCTGGATGAGGGAGAGTCTCTCGAGATCCAGCCCCTGTTCGGTCGCTCGATCATCACCGCGCTCGGGCGCCTCGGAGGCGAGAGCATCGCCATAGTCGCGAACCAGCCCACCGTTCTTGCAGGGGCCATCGACCGGGATGCGGCAGACAAGGCCGCCCGTTTCCTGCAGGTGGCAGACGCTTTCCATGTGCCCGTGCTCTTCCTCGCCGACAACCCCGGCGTGCTATCCGGCAGCAAGGCCGAGCGGGCAGGCACACTTCGGGCGGCAGCCAGGCTCTACATGGCGCAATCGCGGCTCCGCGTTCCCAAACTTCACGTGACCCTGCGCAAGGCCTATGGCTTCGGAAGCTCAGTGATGGGGATGAACCCCTTTGACGGCCAGACCCTGTCTCTTGCGTTCCCGGGCATATCCCTGGGAGGACTCCCGGCGGCAGGCGCAGCGGTTGCGGGCTTCGACGAGGCCGGCCGTCAGAACATGGCCGAGCGCCAGTCCGAGGGCGCGTGGACCGCGGGCGACACACTTGCCTATGACGAGATCATCGATCCGCGCGAGCTGCGCAACGCCCTGCTTGCCGGCCTCGCCCTGGGGATCGGGCGCCGCGCTGGCGCCAGCCCGGGGCCCGCGCACAACGCCGCGATCTGGCCCTGACCCACGACGCCACCGGAGGAACCACCATGCAATCGGCAACTGCTCTCGCCATACTCGGACTCGCAGCCTGGTACATCCTCAGCCTGCTCATGCTCGCGAGCCTTCGCCTCTACCACACACTCGTGATCGGCAAGGCTGCAAACAGCTTCCGTACCGACGGTGCCGATCTGCCCGGTTTCGGAGAACGGCTCTCCAGGGTTCACGCCAACTGCTTCGAGAACATCCCGCTGTACATGGTTGTGCTGCTGTATGCAGTCGCCACCGGGCAAACGGGCATCACGGATAGCGGAGCAGCCATTCTGCTGTACGCGCGGATGGCACAGAGCCTGGTGCATGCCGCCTCCACCAGTGTGGCGGCGGTGTACCTGCGTTTCATGCTATTCGCAGTGCAGAACGGGCTGCTTGGCTGGTGGATCTGGCAGATGGCGACTGGCCGCTAGAGAGGCCCCCGTCAGGCCACCGGATCGGAAAGGAAATCCAGCGGCAGCCCGATATGCTCGCTGAACATCATGTCGCGGTGTTCGATCAGCAGAGGATCGAGAGCCGCAGCAATGACAGGGCCGATGTCCGTGTACGGCACACGCATGAACGCCGGCATGGGGCAGACCTCGGGAGGCAGCGGTTTCAGCATGTTCGCGAAACTCGCCCAGTAGAGATCCAGCGCGCTCACGCCATCGCCGATGAAATACGGAACCCCGCGCGCTTGCTGCGCTCTCAGCGTTGACGAGAGCTCCCGGAGTATCGCGGACACTCGCCCCGGCGCCCCGGCGGCAAGTCCGGGACGGCAGCCATAACGCTCGGCAAGCCGCAGGATGTGCGGGGGCGGCTCGGGCTGGCTCAACAGCGGTTCGATCATCATGATCCGTCGCTCCCAACCAATGCCGCGCCGACCTATGACCTCGCGGATCAGCCCGAACATGCGCACACGCTGCTCCACGTCTTCGGGAATGAGTCGCGGCTCCGGCGCCAGGCGTTCGGCGAGATAGAGGATATCGATGGACTCGCTGCGCGGCTGCTCGTCGTTCCAGACGGCTACGGGAGCGCCGGCCTGCCCGGTCCACTCCTGGATCTCGGTGTTCTCGCCGCCACCCAACTGCGCGACAGGCAGGTAGGAGAGGCCCTTGAACCCGAGGATGTATTTCGCGGCCTCACCCCACGGGCCGGGCACATCGGCCGTCAGAACCAGACGCAGCCCTTCGGCAGCACGACCTTCGGCAACACTTGCATAGCGCATGGATTTCTCCGGGTGAATCAGAGCTTGAAGACGCGAATGGCGTTTTCGCGCAGGAACAGTGGCCACACCTCATCCCGCAGGGGCACGCCGGGCATGTCACCGAAAATCCGCTCCAGCGAGAGCCCCATGGGAAAGTAGCCCGCATACAGGATCTTGGATGCCCCGCGCGTATTGGCGAAATCGATGATGTCCTTGGGGTAGAAGCGCGGCGCGAAGGCGCTGGTCATGTAGTGAAGGTTGGGGTACTTCAGCATGAGTTTGACCGCGAGTTCGGTCCAGGGCTCGCAACCGTGGCGGGTGACGATGCGCAACTCGGGAAAAAACCAGCACACCTCGTCCAGCAACTCCACGCGCTGCGGGTCCATGGGGAGCCGCGGCCCGGGCACGCCCATGCAGGGGCAGAACGGGATATCCAGATCGATCAGCGCTGCGTAGACCGGGTACCAGCGCTTGTCGTTCACCGGGACCTGCGGACAGAGCCCCGACGGAAACGCAGTGACCGCCTTGATACCGTAGTCACGGTGCAGCCGGCGGATCTTGCGCACTTCGTCCATGGCGTTGTTGGGATTGGCTTCGTAGCTGCAGAAAAACCGCTGCGGGAAACGCCGCAAGGCTTCCTTCGTGACCTCGTTGCTGTCGTCGATCCCGAGCATCGCCCGCTCGATTCCGTAACGGTCCATCTGCGAGACGGTCCAGGCGATGTAGTCTTCCTTGCCCTCCACCTGCGGAATGTCCTTGAACATGTATTGGGCGGGCATGCTGAACTGCTCGCGGCTCTCGCGGTCGAGCAGCAGCGGCTTCATGAAGTCGTACCAATGCGCGTTGTCCGCACCCGGTATGTTCATCATCAGGTCGATGACACCAAGACCTTGTGGCATTCCCATGATCCGGACCTCTTCTCAGCGTGGCTTGATGAACAGCGCCTCGGCGGAGGCACAGAGCTCTCCGCCGCAACGTATCTCGGCGCGACTGCGCACCTTGCGACCCTCCACGGAGACCGTTTCTCCCAGCAGCTCGAGCTCGCACTCGATGGGCGTGGGGCGATGGAAGCGCACGGTCATTTCCCCCGTGAAGGAGCCGGCACCGTTCAGGAAATTGGTGAGCCCCATGATCTCGTCCAGTACTGCAGCCACGATCCCGCCATGGACTGTCTGCGGAGCCCCGACGAAGCGCACCGGAATGCTCCCGCCTCCCCTGATGCACTGACCGTCTGCGCGAAACTCAAGGCGTGGAGATACGGGATTGCGGCGCCCGATGATGGGGCTCCAGGGCATCAGCTCGTGGGGTTGCATTGCGCGCGGATCCACCGGCACGGAGGGGTCCAGTCCACGCGCCGACTGCGAATGCGGGCCGGGGCGTGCGTGCTCCGAGAGCAAGGCCCTGGCCGCCTCCAGATGCACACCCACCGCAGCGAGTACCTCGGCAGGCGCGTCGGCGATGCGCAGGGCATCGAGAAGTCCTGCACAACGCGCACTGGCCTCTTCGAGCGCGAGATGTGACGCGGGGGATTCAGGCATGGGTACTCCTTGGTCTGCGCACGATGCGGGAGCCGGCCAGAACGCCGGACAGCACACCAAGCCCGGTCAGAATGCCGACGAAGCCATCGAACAGCGGCGCTGACACCGCTGCGAGAATGCCTGCCCCGGGAAGCGCGCTCCGAATCGCATCGGCAATCTGGTGGGACGCTGCCGCAAGCACAGGAATACCGTGCACCACGATTCCACCGCCAACCAGGAACATCGCGAGCGTCCCGACAACTGCAAGCAGCTTGAGCATGCGCGGCGCCACTGCCAGCAGGGTCTCGCCAAGCGCCTGCTGCAAGACCCCGCCCATGCCAGGCCCCGCGCGGCGAATCAACCAGATCCCGGCGTCGTCCATCTTCACGATCAGCGCGACAACGCCGTAGACGCCGACGGTCATCAGCAGAGCCACGGCCGAGAGCACGCCGAAGCGGGTCTGCAGGGGCATCGACTGGACCGTGCCAAGAGCAATCACGATGATCTCGGCTGAAAGGATGAAATCCGTTCGCACTGCAGCGGCGATGCGCTCTTTTTCGAATGCGACGATGTCCTGTTGCGGGTCATCGAGGACGGCGACCGTCTCTGCATGTCGTGCAGCCTCCTCCTCTGCCGAATGCAGCCATCGATGAGCGAGTTTCTCCACGCCCTCGAAACACAGATAGGCGCCACCGATGATGAGCAGAGGCGCGATCGCCCAGGGCGCGAGCGCACTGAGCAACAAGGCCCCGGGGACCAGCACCAGCTTGTTGCGCAAGGAACCCATCGCCACCGCACTGATGACGGGCAGTTCACGCTCCGCACGAATGCCGTCGATCTGCTGGGCGTTCAAGGCGAGGTCGTCGCCGAGCACGCCAGCGGTCTTGCGCACCGCAACCTTCGTCATTGCAGCAACGTCGTCCAGGACGGATGCGATGTCGTCCAGAAGCGTCAACAGGGATGCGCCGGGCATTGGATATCGCCTGCTCAGAGCGCGAGCAGGATCCAGGCGAGCAGTGCTGCCATCAGTCCTGTGCCACCGCTGCGATAAAGCGTTGCGCGATTTATGCGGGACAGTTCGGCAAGCGGGTTGCCGCTCTCACGCGTGCGCTTGAGCACTGGCCACTCGATCATCCCGGCAAACATGAATGCCCCGAATGCAGAGGCAACGACCATGCACCGGCCCGCAGTGTCGAGCGGCAGCGCAGCCCACAGCAGAAACACTGCGAACGCACCTGCGATCTGGCCGCCCCAGCTCATGCTGAAAAACTGCGAGACACTGTTGGCCCCGAAATCGAAGTTGAAGACGAACAAGCCGACGCGATCGGGAATGGTGTAGCGCGCCCCCGCGAGGCGAGCACCAAGAAAATGGCCCCACTCGTGTACGACTGTGCCGAACACCACGCCGGCAGGAATTGCAGCGAGCACAGAGAGAAACGATGCGGCAGCGAAGCCGGTCACGGCCTGCCAGGCATCGGTAGCCGCCCAGAGCGAGAGCGCCGTGAGGCTCGCAAGGGTGTGGGCGATGACGAGATTCATGCGCCGGTCGACGTCATTGCCTGAAGGGGCTGACGACAGTCCTGCCTCAGCGGAATCGCGTGCGTCTTGATCCATCCCGGCATCCTCTGAGAACAGGCTTGAGCTGCGGAATCCGCTGCGCGGCGAACGGTAGTACGGACCAGCATGCGCTGACAACCGCTAACGCAGCTCCATCGACGTCCGGGGGGCTACCAATGTGCAGCCTGAAGCTATACTTTCCGCGCTGCACAGAAGATGTTCAATCAGGAGCCCAGGTGGCGAAAGACAATTGGCGTCCCGGGCTGGCACTCGCAGCAATCCTCGCGCTCTGTGCCATCCGGGCCGGAGCAGACACAGCTCAGCCCTCCACCCCCGAACGATCCTACGAGGTACTCCACCGGCTCGGCCTTCTGACGCCGGCTCCGGCGCCCGCCCCTGCCACTCAGCCCGTACTGCAGAGCGAGCAGGTGGCAGCCAGCCAGCAATCCGGAGCGCCTGCGCGCGCTGCACAACCGGCACTTGCCTTGGTAAAGCCCGCGCCCGTATCCGAGGCTGCCAGTGCCGCCGAGCCGCCGCCCTCCGCGCTTGCTCGCGCGTACAACCTACTGCGGTTGAAGGGCCTTCTCCCCGGGACTCCCGGTGCAGCAACGTCTCATGCCGTACCAGCCGGGCGCTCACGCCCCGGAGCGGAACGTGTGCTCGTGGACAAATCCGATCGCAAGCTCTACCTCTTGCGCGGCGGCAAGGCATACCGGGAGTACGCGATCTCGCTTGGGACATTTCCGTCCGGCCCCAAGCAGCGCGCCGGCGACCTGAAAACGCCCGAAGGCACCTACACGCTCGATTGGCGCAACCCCCGCAGCCGTTTTTACAAGTCCATCCACATCTCTTACCCCAACGCAGATGACCGCCTGAAGGCCGAGCGTCTGGGCGTCGATCCCGGCGGCGACATCATGCTGCACGGCGAGCATTACAACGCCGCACTCAAACGCACCCTGCGTCGAGCTCGCTCACGCAAGGACTGGACCGAGGGCTGCATAGCCCTTAACAACGAACACATCGACGAGATCTGGCGCGAAGTCAGCGACGGCACCCCTATCGAAATCCGGCCCTGAGCCACCAACTACAACAGGATCAGACCATGCCCGAGAGCACTACCTCGCCGACTCCACGAGGACTGGGACGCCTTTTCATCCGCAAGTCGGTTGAGCAGATGCACGCCGAACATGCATCCAGCACCCTCAAGCGCAGCCTGAGCGCGCTGAACCTCGTATCCCTGGGCATCGGTTGTGTGATCGGTACCGGTATCTTCGTGCTCACGGGACGGGCGGCGGCGGAGTACGCGGGGCCCGCGATCGTGCTGTCCTTCGTCATCACCGGCCTGCTATGCACGTTTGTGGCTCTTTGCTACGCGGAACTCGCGTCGATGCTGCCGGTATCGGGCTCTGCATACTCCTACTCGTATGCGTCCATGGGCGAAATCGTGGCCTGGGTGATGGGGCTGCTGCTGGTACTCGAATACGGACTTGCCGCAGCTACTGTCGCGGTGGGCTGGTCGAGTTACGTGGTAAGCCTGCTGAATGACATCGGTATACATATCCCGCCAATGCTCACCGCAGCTCCCGGCGTACCGGTTCGGGAAGGCACGGAGATCGTGGCCACGGGCATCGCCAACGTCCCGGCGATCTTCGCTATCTGCTGCGTGACCGCGCTTCTGGTTCTGGGCATCCAGGAGTCGGCCACGGCGAACAACATCGTTGTCGTGATCAAACTCTCGGTGGTGGTTGCGTTCATCTGCGTCGGGGCGTTCTTCGTCGACACAGCCAACTGGACGCCCTTCGTGCCGGAGCAGGTTCCGCCGCCTCCCGCCGGCACCGAGCGCGGTCTGTGGAGCGATATCGGGCGTGCGCTTCTGGACGTTGTGACCGGCGACAACAACTCGCGTTACGGGATCGGGGGGATCATCACGGCCGCCGCGACCATCTTCTTCGCGTATCTCGGATTCGAGGCTGTGTCGACCGCAGGCGCGGAGTCGAAGAACCCCGCGCGCGATATGCCGATCGGCATCCTGGGTTCACTGCTCATCTGCACGCTTCTCTACATCCTCACCTCGGCGGTGCTGGTCGGTATCGTGCCCTACGCGCAACTCGATACCCCGGCGCCGATCGCACTCGCGGTGAACGCGATGGGCATCCCCTGGTTTGCGATCCTGGTGAAGATCGGCGCCATCGCCGGGATATCGTCCGTGATGCTGGTCCTGCTCTATGGCCAGACGAGAATCTTCTACACGATGTCGCGCGATGGGCTGCTGCCGCCGGTCTTCTCGGTCGTGCACCAAAAGTTCCGCACGCCGTGGATCGACACCTTGATCGTGGGCTTTGCCGCCTCCTGCTTTGCCGGCTTCATGTCACTGGACTCTCTCGCAAAACTCACCAACGTGGGCTCGCTCAGCGCATTTGCAGTCGTGTGCATCACCGTGCTGTACCTGCGCATCTCGTCTCCGGAGATCAAGCGCCCCTTCCGCGCACCGCTGTTCCCGTTCGTCCCGCTTGCTGGCGCGGCGATGTGCCTGCTGCTGGTGATGTCGCTGATGGCGCACGAAGCAACCCGGGAGTTCTTCCTGATCTACCTGGCTGGCGGCATCGCTGTGTATTTCCTCTACGGGATCCGTCATTCCCGTCTCGCCAAGGGCGAGTTGGTCATCGGGGCCGAACCCACCATGGACCTGCCGCGGCGACTCGACGACTGACATATCTTCCGGGCCACGGCTATGGCTCGGCACAAGGGAACCGCCCTATACTGATCATCCATACAGTATGTGGCGGCTCCCGTGGATTACGCCGAACTCCACTGCATCAGCAATCTGAGCTTCCTGCGCGGCGCTTCGCACCCGGCTGAACTCGTTGCCCGTGCCGCCGCACTCGGTTACCGGGCCCTTGCAATAACGGACGAATGCTCCCTCGCCGGCATCGTCCGCGCGCACGTGGCGGCCCGTGAGCATGGACTCAAACTGATCGCGGGCGCCGAGTTCCGCCTCCCGGGGGGCATCCTGCTCGTCCTGCTCGCCCCCGACCGGGCAGCCTATGCGGCACTCTCTGGCCTGATAACGCTGGGGCGGCGGCGCGCGGCCAAAGGCGCCTACGCACTGCGCCACGAAGACCTGCCGATCAACACCCGCGGTTGCCTCGCTATCTGGGTGCCAGCGCCAGACTCCGCCTCGGACGAACTGGAGGCGCAGGCATCCACGCTCGCCGCCACCTTCGATGGGCGGCTGTGGATGGGCATCGAACTGCTGCGCGGGCCCGGGGAGCAGCAACGCTACCTCCGCCTGCATGCGATCGCCCGCTTCCTCGGCATACCGATGGTCGCCTGCGGCGGCGTCGAGATGCACGAGGCCCCCCGCAAGCCGCTCGCCGATGTACTGGCTGCCATACGCCTCGGCATGCCCGTACAGCAACTCGGAAGCCGCATCGCGCCCAATGCCGAGCGACACCTGCGACCCCTCACCACGCTCGAGCGACTGTATCCACCTGAACTGCTGGCCGAGAGCACCAGGATCGCCGCACGCTGCCAGTTTTCACTGGAGGAGTTGCGCTACGAGTACCCCGAGGAACTCGTGCCGGAGGGGCGCAGCGCCGCCGACTGGTTGCGTGAACTTGTGCTCGCCGGCGCCGCGCGGCGCTGGCCCGGTGGCGTCACAACGCGGGTGATGGCGATGATCGGGAAGGAACTCGCTCTCATCCACGATCTCGCGTACGAGTACTACTTCCTCACGGTCCACGACATCGTCGCCTTCGCCCGCGCAGAGGGCATCCTCTGCCAGGGTCGGGGCTCGGCTGCCAATTCCGTCGTGTGTTATTGCCTGTTCATCACGGAGGTCGATCCGGACCGGGTCGAGATGCTCTTCGAACGATTCATTTCCAAGGAGCGCAACGAACCGCCGGATATCGACGTCGATTTCGAGCACGAGCGGCGCGAAGAGGTCATCCAGTACATCTACCGCAAATACGGCCGCGACCATGCCGCGCTCGCGGCGAGTCTGATCACCTACCGCCCGCGCAGCGCCGTGCGCGACGTTGGCAAGGCGCTGGGGCTCGACGAACGCTTCGTCGGCGAACTGGCGTCATCGCTCGCGTGGTGGGACCGCCCCGGGGACCTGGAGCAGCGTTTCAGCAGCGAAAAACTCGCCGGATCCACCACCATGGCCGGCCACTTCCTGCGCCTGGTGAAGGCCATTCTCGGCTTTCCACGCCACCTCTCGCAGCATGTCGGTGGCTTCGTGATCACGCGCTCGCCCATATCAGCGCTGGTTCCGGTGGAGAACGCGGCCATGCCGGATCGCACCGTGATCCAGTGGGACAAGGACGACATAGAGGCGCTGGGGATGCTCAAGGTCGACATCCTCGCACTGGGCATGCTGAGCGCCATACGCCGCAGCTTCGGCCTGATACGCGAGACATACGGCATCCCGCTCGGGATGTCAGGCATTCCAGCCGCAGATCCGGCCACCTACGCCATGCTCTGCGAAGGCGACAGCGTGGGCGTGTTCCAGGTCGAGTCGCGGGCCCAGATGGCCATGCTGCCGCGGCTTCGGCCACGCAGTTTCTACGACCTGGTCATCCAGATCGCGATCGTGCGCCCGGGGCCCATACAAGGCGACATGGTGCATCCCTACCTCCGCCGGCGTCAGGGGCTGGAGGCCGTGAGCTACCCGAACGAGGAGATCCGCGGGGTGCTCGAGCGCACACTGGGTGTGCCGATTTTCCAGGAACAGGTCATCAAGCTCGCCATGGTTGCCGCCGGATTCAGCGGTGGCGAGGCGGATCAACTGCGCCGGGCCATGGCAGCCTGGAGCCGTAACGGCACCCTGATGGCGTTCCGCGAAAAAGTCGTGAATGGCATGCTTGCCCGCGGCCACCCGGAGGAGTTCGCCGAGCGCCTCTTCAACCAGATGAAAGGCTTCGGGGACTACGGATTTCCGGAATCGCATGCAGCGAGCTTCGCACTCCTCGCGTATGCCTCTGCCTGGTTGAAGCGCCATTATCCGGCGGCATTCTGCTGCGCGCTCCTGAACAGCCAGCCCATGGGCTTCTACTCGCCCTCGCAACTGGTGCAGGACCTGCGCCGGCACGGCGTGCGGGTACTGCCTGTGGATGTGTGTCACAGCCAGGCGGAAAGCTCTCTGGAGCGAAGTGGCGATGAGCCACCCGCACTACGGCTTGGGCTGATGCAGATAAAAGGACTTGGCGCAGCCACGGCCTTGCGCATCGTAGAGGCACGAACCGGACAGCGCTGGCGCAGCATCGCTGACCTGGCCTCGCGCGCCGGCCTCGATCGCGGAGAACTGGATCTGCTGGCCGAGTCGGGCGCGATGAAAAGCCTCTCGGGCAACAGGCACCAGGCGCATTGGCAGGCACGCTCCATCGAGGCTGCACGCCCCCTTCTCTCCCACCACGAACCGGACGACGGCGTGGAGCTACCGCCACCGACGGAGTCACGGGAGATGATCGCGGACTACCGCACGCTCGGTCTCACTCTGGGTCGCCATCCCGTTGCTGTATTGCGTGAACGTGGTGAACTTCAACGTTGCCGCCCCGCCTCCGAACTCGCCACACAGCCCAGTGGCCGCTTCGTCCGGGTAGGTGGATTGGTGACGTGCCGCCAACGCCCGGGCACGGCAAGCGGGGTGCTCTTCCTCACACTGGAAGACGAAACAGGCAACATCAACGTGGTGGTCTGGCGAGACCGCCAGGAGCGATTCCGCAAGGCCCTCCTGACCGGGCAATTCCTGCTGGTGAAAGGCATTCTCGAGAACCGGGATACCGTGGTGCATGTGGTTGCCGGAGAGATCATCGACCGGAGCGCGGCGATGGGAGGTCTCGCCTCGCAATCACGCGATTTCCACTGAACCTGCCAGAGCTGCCGGACAGTGGCGGCAGCTCCACGGCACCTAGAGCCTGAAATCCCCAAGCAAGCCCGCATGGTCCGAGAGGCTGCGCCACTCTCCGCTGGCGAGCACCTCGCAACCACGGGGCGCCATGCCCCGGTAATAGATCCTGTCCATCGCCAACAGGGGTTGCCATATCGGGTAGCTGCGGGCGTGCCGACCCTCGAGCTCGGTGAACAACTCGTCCACACCGAGGCTGTCGTGCAGATGCCGCTCCGCCCGCCGCCGCCAGTCGTTGAAGTCGCCCGCGAGGATGAGGGGCTCGTCAGACGGAATCCGCGACGAGATGCGCTCGCTCAGGATATGCAGCTGACCGCGCCGCTCGCGCTCCAGCAAACCAAGGTGGACACAGAGCAAATGCAGCGGCCGGTCGGTTCCGGGCACCTCGATCACGCCATGCAGGATGCTCCTGCTGGAGCGCGGAAAAATCGCGATGTTGATGTTCTCCCAGTGGACAAAGGGAAACTTGCTGAGAATGGCGTTCCCGTGGTCACCCTCCCGGTAAATTGCATTGCGGCCATAGGCGTAATGCGGCCACGCGGAGTCGGCGAGGTATTCGAAATGCGGTTGCTCGGGCCAGGCACCCGACTCACGCTTGCCGGGCGTCTTGCGCCCGTGTATTTCCTGCAGGAAAACGAGATCTGCGCCCGTTCCGGCAATGAGCCTGCGCATGCCGTCGAGGACGAAACGACGGTTCCCGCTGGTGTAGCCCTTATGGACGTTGTAGGTCAGGACGCGCAGTGAAGTGCCCATGCAAACGGGGCCTCCAAGGATGACTGGCGATCCTAACGGGTTTAGCAAAGTCTTTGCCAAGGGCCTCTCGGCAAAAAAACCTTTCCACTACATGTTGTGTTTTGAAACTCGGTGGCTACACTGCATCTTGAGTTTTGACTCCCTCCCCCATCAGATTTCCTCATAAGAGGGAGCGGGACTCTATTGCTCCGGGGCGGCACCGCAGCCCCGTCGTCGAACGGCCAAATAACCACGCGAGGCTTAAATGTCCACCGAAGCACGAAAAATCATGCCGTTTCCCCGCAATGCAGAGCCGGGCACCACGCTGCAACCCGCATCGGAAGACATCTGGGACCGCAAGTACCGCCTGAAAGACAAGTCCGGCAATCCCCTTGATGACAGCATCGACGGCACCTACCGCCGTGTTGCCCGCGCACTCGCCGAAGTCGAGTCCGAAGAGACCCGAGAGCATTGGTACGAGCGCTTCGCCTGGGCGCTGCGCAACGGCGCAATCCCTGCCGGGCGCATCATCTCGAACGCCGGCGCACAGGAACACAAGCCCGCCACCTCCACCATCAACTGCACAGTATCCGGCACCATCGAAGACTCGATGCTCGGCATCCTCGAGAAGAACCTCGAGGCAGGCCTCACCCTGAAGGCCGGTTGCGGTATCGGCTACGAGTTTTCCACGCTTCGCCCGCGCGGGGCCTATGTCTCGGGCGCTGGCGCCTACACCAGTGGCCCGCTGTCGTTCATGGATATCTTCGACAAGATGTGCTTCACGGTGTCCTCGGCAGGCGGACGCCGTGGCGCGCAGATGGGCACCTTCGACATCAGCCATCCGGACGTCGTCGATTTCATCCGTGCCAAACGCGAGAACGGCCGCCTCCGCCAGTTCAACCTCTCGTTGCTCGTGACCGAGGAGTTCATGGAAGCCGTCAAGGACGATGGCGACTGGTCCTTGTCCTTCCCGATCACAGCGAAAGAGGTCGAGGGCGGCGGCTTCGATTTCTCCAACCCGGAAGAGATCGTCTGGAGGCACTTCCCGAGCACGCGTGGCTATGTCTCGGACGCCGAGGGCCGCGTCGCCTGCCGTATCTACAAGACGGTGAAGGCGCGCAAGCTCTGGAACGTCATCATGATTTCCACCTACGACTTCGCGGAGCCCGGCTTCATCCTGATCGACAAGGTGAACGAGCTGAACAACAACTGGTTCTGCGAAACCATTCGCGCAACCAACCCCTGCGGCGAGCAGCCCCTGCCGCCCTACGGCAGTTGCCTGCTGGGTTCGGTGAACCTCACTCGCTTCGTGCAGTCGCCTTTCCGTGAGGACGCGCGCTTCGACTGGCAGTCCTTCCGCGAAGTGGTCGCGGTATTCACCCGCATGCTCGACAACGTCGTGGAGATGAGTGGTCTGCCGCTGGAGCAGCAGCGTCACGAGATCGAATACAAACGCCGCCACGGCATGGGATTCCTCGGCCTCGGCTCCACGCTCACCATGCTGCGCATGAAGTACGGCAGCCCGGAGAGCGTCGAATTCGCCGAGCGCGTATCGCGCGAACTCGCCGTGACAGGCTGGCGAGCCGGCCTCGAGCTCGCGCGCGAGAAAGGCCCCGCGCCGATCATGGAAGACGAGTTCATCGTCACGCCCGAAATGCTCGCCAAGCGCCCCGAGATGACACGTGACGGCTACCGTCCCGGTGACCGGGTGAAGGGCCGCGTGCTCCATGCCCGCTACAGCCGTTACATGCAACGCGTGGCCGAGGTCGAGCCAGAGCTAGTGCAGGCCCTGGCCGCAGAGGGCTGCAGGTTCACGCACCACTCCTCGATCGCGCCCACGGGCACGATCTCGCTGTCTCTGGCCAACAACGCCTCGAACGGCATCGAGCCCAGCTTCGCGCACCAGTACTCGCGCAACGTGATCCGTGAGGGCAAGAAGTCGAAGGAGAAAGTCGACGTGCTCTCCTGCGAGCTCCTCGCTTTCCGCGAACTGGTGAACCCGCGTGCTACTCCTTACTCCACCGACCCGGACGAGCAACTGCCCGACTACTTCGTCACCAGCGACGACATCCTTCCGCGCCAGCACGTCGACATCCAGGCGGCGTCGCAGAAGTGGGTTGATTCATCGATCTCCAAGACGATCAACGTACCTACCGATCTGGCGTTCGATGACTTCAAGGACATCTATGTCTACGCCTACGAGAAGGGCCTGAAAGGCTGCACGACCTTCCGCTTCAACCCGGAAGCCTTCCAGGGCGTGCTGGTGAAAGAGAAAGACCTCGAGAAGACCATCTACCAGTTCAAACTCGAGGACGGCACAACGGTCGATCTGAAGGGCAATGAAGAGGTGGAGTACGACGGTGAGATGCACACCGCCGCCAACCTGTTCGATGCCATGAAAGAAGGCTACTACGGCAAATTCTGAGAGGACTCCTGCAATGGCCGTCAAGATCGCCAAACGCATTGTTGCCTACAAGGTCATGGAGCCCGCGGCCGAAAAGCCGCAGGCTGCCGAGGAACTCGAGCGCGCCATCGAGAAGATGAGCGAAAACATCTCGCGCCCCGAGACGCTCCGCGGATCCACCTACAAGATCAAGACTCCGCTTTCGGAGCACGCCCTGTACATCACGATCAATGACGTCGTGCTGAACGAGGGCACAGCGCACGAGCAGCGAAGCCCCTACGAGGTCTTCATCAACTCGAAGAACATGGACCACTTCCAGTGGGTGCTCGCGCTGACGCGCGTTGTCTCTGCCGTGTTCCGCAAGGGTGGTGACTGCACATTCCTGGTCGAGGAGCTCAAGGCCGTATTCGATCCGAAGGGCGGCTACTTCAAGAAAGGTGGCCGCTTCATGCCCTCGCTGGTCGCCGAGATCGGCGATTGCATCGAGAAACACCTGATCGACATCGGCATGCTGCGCACCGAGGAACTCGACGAGCACCAGCGCAAGCTGATCGACGAGAAGCGCGCACAGATCGAGTCGAAAAGCGCGCGTGCCGCACCCGTAGAGGAGAAAGGCAGCTACCCGCCCGGCGCCCAGTTGTGCAACAAGTGCATGACCAAGGCAATGGTCATGATGGACGGCTGCATGACCTGCCTCAGCTGCGGGGATTCGAAGTGCGGCTGAGCCCGCACACGGGCCGCGCCGGCGCCTGAGCCCGGCGCGGGACTGTCACGGATGCTTGCCCACCGCGCCCCGCAACCAGACCGCGCTTCGAAGGCGGTGTTTGCAGTTCTTTTGACGTTGTGCGCGTTCGGCAGTCCCTCGGATGCAAAGGCGCAGAATGCGGCGCCCGATACCACGCCGGTTCAGCAGCCCGCCCCCACGCAGGAAGCGACAGCCGCTCGCGCCAGAAGCGTCAACCTCGACGCGCCCGTCGACACTCACACAGCGACCGCCGCCACGGCGGGCGGGTTACCGTACTCTTCCGCTCAAGATCTGCAGGATTCAGCGCTCCGCGACATCGGCTCGGTAGGGCCCGCCGCACAAGGCCAGGCAAGCAACCTGCCCTTTTCGATGCTCGGTGCCGAGGTGCTCCCCGGCACCGCCTCGCGGCTCGCTTGGCAGCCAGGCGAGTCCTTCGCGGGGATCGCCGTTCCGACACCGGTGCTGGTGGTGCACGGCAACAGCAGCGGCCCGGTCTTGTGCCTCACGGCAGCGGTGCACGGCGATGAGTTGAACGGCATCGAGATGGTCCGGCGGGTGCTTTACGACCTCGATCCTGCGCAACTCAAAGGAACCGTGGTGGGCGTTCCGATCGTGAACCTGCTGGGCTTCAAGCGCAGTTCGCGCTATCTCCCCGACCGCCGCGATCTCAACCGTCACTTCCCCGGGAACCCCAACGGGAGCTCCGCATCGCGGATCGCGTACTCCTTCTTCAACGAGATCGTGAAGCACTGCACGGTACTCGTGGATCTGCACACGGGGAGTTTCTATCGCACCAATCTCCCGCAACTGCGCGCAGACATCGCGAACCCCCAAGTGTCTGCGGTGGCGGCAAGTTTCGCCTCAACGGCGATCATCCAGAGCGGTGGAGCATCAGGAAGCCTGCGCCGTGCCGCCGTGGATGCAGGCATACCCACCGTCACGCTTGAGGCGGGAGAACCGATGCGCCTGCAGGCAAGCGAGGTCGAACACGGGGTGAGAGGGATTTTCGCGCTTATCGATCAGCTCGGGATGTATCGGAAACTGAGAGTCTGGGGAAATCCGGCGCCGGTGCACTACGTCTCGCGCTGGGTTCGCGCGGATGGAGGAGGCATCCTCTTCGGCAAGGTCAACCTCGGGCAAAGAGTGCGATCGGGGGATCTGCTCGGAACGGTCACAGACCCCATCACCAACGTACGGGCCGACATCATCTCGCCTTACGACGGGCGTGTGATCGGCATGGCCGTGGACCAAGTGGTGCTTCCCGGGTTCGCGGCTTTCCACATCGGGATCCAGCCCAAGAAGGGACCAGAGGGCGGCCAGACGCCCGCCTCAGGCAGCGATGGCATGGACACTGATGACGAACCCGCCGCGAAGGACAGCCTTGAAGACTCCTGAGGCCTCGGGCGGCAACGTCGGTCTGGCCTATACTTGCGGCGCCTGTTCTCGTGACGCAGGACCGGGCGCAAGCCGCAAGTTCCCTTGCACAGGACTCCGATGAGCGAGAGCACACAAGAACATCCTCGCGCAGGCGAGACCGGGCCCACATCCACCGCCTCGGAGGCATCGCGCATCGATGCGCTTCTCGAGTGCCTCTTCACTGTGGCGCGCCACCATGGAAGTCAGGTATCGAGGGACAGCCTGACCGCGGGCTTGCCACTGGAAGCCGGAAGACTGACGCCATCACTGCTCGTTCGTGCCGCTTCCAGAGCCGCCTTGGGCTGCCGTTTCCTCGAATGCCGACTTGACTCACTCGAAGGCCCTGCCCTTCCGGCGATCCTGATCCTCGAGGGTGTCCGGGCCTGCGTCCTGATGGCACGCGAGCAGGACGAACTGCTGGTCTTCGAGCCGGGCGCAGGTGAATTCCGTTGCAGTGCCGCGGAAATGTCCGAACGGTATTCGGGTACCGCGGCTCTGCTCGAGGCCGGTTTCGAGTTCGATTCGCGTGCTCCCGAATTGCTGCGTAGCCGCGAGCGCCACTGGTTCTGGGGGGCGATGATCGAGAACCTGCCGCTTTACCGCGACGTGCTGCTCGCCGCAGCGATGATCAACGTGCTGGCGCTCGGGTTGCCGGTGTTCACCATGAATGTCTATGACCGCGTGGTGCCAAACCATGCGGTTGAAACGCTCTGGATGCTCGCAGCCGGTTTGCTGCTCGTGCTGCTGGCGGATTTTGCCCTTCGCACCATGCGTGCGTTCTTTCTCGATCTGGCCAGCAAGCGGGTCGACCTGCGCGTCTCCTCGCTGATCATGGAACGCGTCCTCGGGATGCGACTTGAGGAGCGCCCTCCGTCGGCCGGATCATTTGCAGCAAACCTGCGCTCATTCGAGTCCGTCAGGGACTTCATCACATCCGCCTCGGTGACCACGCTGGTGGATCTGCCGTTTGCGCTGCTTTTCCTGCTGGTGATTGTCTGGATCGCGCCGGTCATGGTGATCCCGGTGGTGGTCGCGATGGCGGTGGCGACGGGCTTTGCAGCGGCGCTCGGCGGCAAGATGCACACACTCGCCGAAACTGGCTACCGGGCCGGCTCGATGCGCAATGCCACGCTGATCGAGAGCCTTGTGGGCCTGGAGACGGTGAAAGCACTCGGCGCCGAGGGCCTGATGCAACAGCGCTGGGAACGCTCGGCCTCGTTTCTCGCGCAGACGGGTGCGCAACTGCGGTTGCTTGGCGCGAGCACGCTGCATACCGCCATGCTGGCGCAGCAACTCACCTCGCTTGCCGTCGTGATACTGGGTGTGTACCTGATCGACGATGCGCAACTCTCCATGGGTGGTCTCATCGCGTGCTCGATGCTGGCCTCGCGCGCCATGGCGCCGGTGGGCCAGATCGCGGGGCTGATGACCCAGTACCACAACGCAATCACCGCTCTGGCCGCACTCGAGCAGATCGTGACGCGCCCCGTGGAGCGCCCAGCGGGAGCACATTTCCTCAGCCGTCAGGCCTTCCGGGGAGAAATCGAGTTCCGGGACGTCTCCTTCGCCTATCCGACCACAGAGATGAACGCACTGCGCGGCGTCAGTTTCCGCATCGGCGCAGGCGAGAAGATCGCGATCCTTGGCCGCACCGGTTCGGGCAAGAGCACCCTGCTACGCCTGATGCTCGGACTCTATCGCCCCGCTGCAGGCGCCGTTCTGGTAGACGGAATCGACGTGCGACAGCTCGACCCCGCCGAACTCCGGCGCAGCATCGGTTACGTCCCCCAGGATGTGAATCTCTTCTACGGCACCCTGCGCGACAACGTGAGCATGGGGGCGCCACAGGTCGAGGACGCCGACATCGTTCGCGCCATCCACGTGGCGAACATGAGCGAGTTCGTGAACCAGCACCCGCGGGGAATCGACATGCCTGTGGGCGAGCGCGGCGAGTCGCTCTCCGGCGGACAGCGCGCGGGCATCGCCATCGCCCGCTCGGTGATCGCGAATGCGCCGATATTGCTGATGGACGAACCCACCGGAGCGATGGACCATTCCAGCGAAGAGACCGTCAAAACCAGGCTGAAGGAACACTCCGTGGGCCGAACGGTCGTCATCGTCACCCACCGCACATCGCTGCTCGATATGGTGGATCGCATCATCGTGATTGACGGGGGAAAGATCGTCGCTGACGGTCCGAAGGCAACCGTGGTCGAAGCCTTGCGCCAAGGGCGCATCGGGAAAGGCGTGTGAACCGCAACCATTTGCTTGAAGCCACGAATCGCATGCGTGCCATCTGGGCATGGTGGGTGTCGCGCTGCAGCATCGCTGTCGGCTGGTTCCTTGATCCGTGGATGCAGCCCGCGCGAGACCTGCCCCCGGGCTGGACGGCCGACGCCACCATCGCGCGCCTCGCGCAGGAGCCTCTGCGGGCGCGGAAACTCCTCCACGTCACCCTGCTCGTTTTCCTCCTGTTGGTGCTGTGGGCAGCTCTCGCCCACATCGACGAGGTGACGCGCGGCGAGGCAAAAGTGGTTCCCTCCCGCCAGATACAGGTGATCCAGTCGCTGGACGGAGGCATCGTGTCGCGTATACACGTTCGTGAGGGGGCGATTGTCGAGGCTGGCCAACTGATGGTCAGCATCGATGCGACCCGCTTCGTTTCGAACCTCAGGGAGAACCGCGCGCAGTACCTGTCCTTGCTCGCCAAGACGGCCCGCCTGGCCGCAATCGCCGAAGGAAAGGACTTCATCGTTCCGCCAGAGGTGGTCGCGGAGGCACCCGATATTGCGGGAGCAGAGACCCGTCTGTACCAGAGCAGCCGGGACGAACTCCAGAGCCAGATCGCGATAGCGACCCAGCAACTCACGCAACGCGAGCAGGAACTGCGCGAGGCCACCGCCTTCCTGCAGCAGGCGAACCGCAGCCACGACCTCGCCCGCCAGGAATTGCAGCAGACTGAACCACTCGTCGCCTCAGGCGCCGTCTCGGAGGTCGAGATACTCCGCCTGAAGCGCGATGTCTCGCGCATGCGCGGAGAAGTCGAACAATCCAGTGCGCAGGTAACGCGCACGCGATCGGGCATAGAGGAGGCGCAACGCAAGCGCGAACAGGTCGAACTCGATTTCCGCAATGGCATCCGTCGCGAACTCGGCGAGGCTACTTCGCAACTGAACAGCCTTGCCGCCGGGAGCACGGGACTCGAGGACCGGGTAAAACAGGCAGAGGTGCGATCTCCCGTTCGCGGCACCGTGAAGCGTTTGCTGGTGAACACAGAAGGCGGCGTGGTGTTGCCCGGGCGGGACGTCATCGAGATCGTCCCGCTGGACGACACCCTTCTTCTGGAAGCCAGAATATCGCCGCGCGATATCGCCTTCCTGCGCCCCGGCCAGGAAGCCATGGTGAAGTTCACTGCCTACGACTTCGTGATCTACGGCGGTCTTGATGCAGAGGTCGAGAGCATCGGAGCCGACACCATTACAGACGAGGACGGCAACGCCTTTTATCTCGTCAAGGTGCGAACACACCGCCCCACGCTCGGCGAAAAAAACCTCCCGATCATCCCCGGGATGGTGGCTGAAGTGGACATCATGACGGGCCGAAAAAGCGTGTTAAGCTACCTCTTGAAGCCCGTTCTTCGTGCGAGGCAGTACGCCCTCACCGAGCGATGACCCATACCATCCTGATTGCCACCGACACGGAAGTGCGCGCCCGTTGGGAAAAAGCCTTCCCTGACGGGGGCGTCCATGCGAACCCCGCTGCTGCCACGGGGCGCGTTCAGCCCGACTCGGTCGTCTGGTTGCATGTGGGGTCCGATGCGGACCAGGCACGGCGTCTCGTCGACGAATGCCTGTCCCGCCTTGGCGCCTGCAGACTCGTCGCACTGTCTGACACTCCCTCCGATAGCCAGGCCATAGAGTTGATGGAGCGCGGAGTGGTCGGTTTCTGCCACGCATATGCCGGTCCCGCCATGCTCCAGCAGGTAAGCACCGTCGTCGCCAACGAAGGTCTCTGGGTCGGGCCTAGCCTCATGCAGCGCATCATCCGCGCCGCGGGGCCGAGCGTTACGGTGGATACCGGTTCACAGCACGCGCTCGATACGTTGTCCGCTCGGGAGCGCGAAGTCGCGCAACAGGTTGGACTCGGCTCCAGCAACAAGGAAATTGCCCGCATCCTCTCGATCACGGAACGCACCGTGAAAGCGCACCTCAGTGCGATCTTCCAGAAACTTGGCGTCAGGGACAGGCTTCATCTCGCCCTTTTCATGCGCTCCGTCGGAGCGGTCTAGGGCACTCCGCGCGCCCGGCCCCCGGCGGCGGCTTCCGGTGCTTACTGCACCGAACGTCTTTGAAGCACCCAGTCCGCAACAGCCAATGCGCGCTTGCGCCTGAGACTCTCGTTGGACGGGCGTTGCAGCAGCACGCGCAACTCTTTGGTGAACTTGATCAGGCCCAGCAACTCCGTCCAGCGTGCAAGGTCACCGCGCTCGGCAGGCGAGAGAGCAGAGACGCAGGCGTAGGACTCGATAAAGGCATCAAAACGGTTGAAGTCAGCAAGATGGAAATACTGCTCTGCGAGCGAAAACTCGAAGGCGCCGTCGATCAGGTCCGCGATGCGGGGGCCGTGAAACGCGTTGTTGAAATCGAAGAAACATGCGCCGCCGGCTGTCAGCATCACGTTCTTCGGGGTCACATCGCCATGACAGTGCACTGCAGGACTGTTGGCAAAGAGTTGCCCGCGATTGCTCCCTGAATGGTGCCATTGCGCCACGGGAGCGAGCGACTCGAGCGCAGTTTTGATCTCGATGTCTTCCCACTCCAGCGCCAGATACCGCTCGAAGGTCGGCAGCCAGATCATGCAGGCCTCGTCGAAGCCGAAGTCCTCCGCAATAGCGAGTGGACTCCCGATCTGGAGGGTATGCATCCGCGCAAGCGCACCGGCAACCTCCGTGATGGGGTACTCGGGTTTTTTGCGCAACTCGCCGTTCAACCATCGGTACAGAAGCGCGGGAGACGCGCCCACGCGGGAGCATCCACCGTCCGGCCTGTGCAGCACTGCCGCAGTCACCGTGCCGCGAGCGAGCAGTGCGTCGATCAGTGCCCTCTCGTAAGAGGCATGCTCCTCTATCCGGGCACGGCTGTAATTGCCCGCCGCAAGAAAGACCTTCAGGACCAGAGTGGCGTCGGGCATCGACACTTTATAGAGACGGTTTTCAGACGAGACCGCCATGCGTTCAATGGCAGGAAGCGACGAAAGACCGTAGTCAGACTGCAGGGAATGGGCAATTCCCTGCATCTCTTCACTGGCGAACATCGCTCCATCCCGGGAACGGTCGTAGACGAGTCGTGCACCAAATCGCTTGAGGAAGGCGTCCTTCTCCTCAACGTGGCCTGAAGAGGGGAAATGCACATAGGCATCGAGGAGATGCTGCACGACATCGAGTCCGGGCTGAGTCGAGCAAAGTCCGGCCCGGCTTGGATCGAGCGGGATCTCACCCAGATGGTAGACCGCGCAGAAATTCGAGGACTGCTTGTTGACCAAGCGCCAGTTGCGCGGCAACTGGTCCTCACGCGCCGGATCGATTTCGATCAGGATGTCTATGTCCGAGCCCAGCTTCACGAGTTTGCCGTGGACAAAGGGCGCCTGGTAACAGCCGAGCTCCCCACGGATTGCGGACCCCATCAGATAAACGCGCTGCACCGCAGCAAAGGCAGCAACGTCCTGACGGATCGCCTGATCCACAAGAGTCGCCAAGCGGGATTGCGCATCGGGCTCGTAAGGCGTCTTGCGCGGTTTGACGAAGCCAAGCTGGAAGCGGGCAAGCAGAGCACTCCAGCGCCGGTAGAGTTCGTCCGCATCCGAGCGCCCGCCTCGTGCGTGGTTGCTGTAGGGAAACACCACACCAGCCCCCTCCCCCGCATAGAGCCAGAGTTCAGGATCGGTCTCCACGTTTACTGCAGCCCCTTGCAACACCGTCGAATGCAGTTCCAGTACCTGACACTTGATCCGGTTTATCTCGTTACCGTCCACAGAGGCCGAACAGCTGCCGAGAAAATCAACCAACCTCACGCTACCAGCGAGCGCACGGAATCTGCGGAAATCGGCCGCAGCCAAGCCCGTGCTTGCACGCACAAGCACCCGCAACGCATCTCCGCGGAATGTCTGGATCGCGCCATCCTGTTCGGCAGAGAAACCTATGTAGCGGAAAATCTCCCGGACCTTGGGAAGGTGATACGCCGCAACTGCCAGCGAGAGGACCTCGCCAGGGAGATTGCCTTCGGCGAGCACGAAGTCGACTTCGTTCTCCTCAAGCAGCTCCAGCACCTCAGGGTAGGTTCTCGCGTAGCCACCGTGCGGATCGATCGACGCGAATGCGGACACGAGTTCGCGGAACTCTTCCTGGTCGAGCAGCAGTTTGTAGTTCCGGAAGTGCACGTGATACCCGTCGCCGCACTCCTCGATGGACAAACGCCGCGGGTGATACTTGATGTCGTTCCTGAGGCGCGACTCCGTCCAGATCCGGACGTCATCCTGATTGGCGTTCGGCAGCTTGCCGTCCTCGTAGTCACGCTCCCGGATGATCGCCCCGAGTTCGCCTGCCTGGCGCTGGAAGATGGACGCGAACTCCTCGAACTCAGCGCGTCCGAGTTCGATGCGGAGGTCCCTGTAATGGATATGGATGTTCTCTTCCATGTCCAGAAAGAGATTCCGGTGTCGCGGCTTGGCGAGAACCTGTCCCCGAAAGAAAACTTTCTTGATGACACCCATCCGAGGCTCCCGCGGTCAGCGCTCAAAACAGCGAGCGAACTATAGTTCAGGGCCGACCGCCCTGCCCCGAGACCTCTCTCGTCCTTTGGTACAGTGCCTCAGTTAACCGGGCGCAACTAGACTTCTCCCAAGTCAGCATTCCGCCACGCGTGGGACGGGGGAAATTCTCGATGCCAACCGGCCAGCCCATTGCAACGGTTTCAGCAGTCACCGGCACAGCGTTCGCGAAGGACGCCGATGGCAACCTTCGCCCCCTTCACGAAGGCGATGTCCTGAAAGAAGGAGAGATCGTCGTAACCGACGCCGGTTCCAGAGTGGAACTCACCTTCTTCGATGGCGGAGAACTCGCCGTCGCCGAAAACCGCTCCGTAACTGTCGCACCCGAGGCTAGCCCGCAGGCCCCGGCTGACCCAACAGACTCAGCAGTAGCCCAAAAGACAACTGAGGACGTCCTCAAAGCCATCTCCGAAGGCCGCGACATCGACACCGTGCTCGACGCCACGGCGGCGGGCTTGGGCGGTGGCGGCGGCGGCGATGCACACGGTTTCGTGCGCGTGTTGCGGCTATCAGAGCAGAGCAGTCCCCCGAGTTTCAGCTTCCCTGGGGTTAGCAGAAGCGTTCTGCCCATAGTTCCTGGTGAAGCACTGGC
>CAIYPF010000044.1 GCA_903928015.1 uncultured Gammaproteobacteria bacterium
AAAACCCGAGAGTCCGTGGCGCCCCATCACGCGATCGAGACCGCGGCGACTCTTGCCAGTGGCAACCGCAAGCAAATGCCCATCCGCTTTGAGTACGTGCAACGTCTCCAGCGCCCCATCAAAAAAGCCCGATGGCTCCGAATCGGCCTCGATGAATCTTTCGGCATAACGATCCCTGTAAGCGAGCGCTGCGTCCGTATCGACCTCCGGGTAGAGATTGGCTATGGCTTGCGGCAATCCGAGTCCGATCACGTCGCCGTACTCGGCGTCGCTACGCAGTGGCAAGCCCACGTCCCGGGCGGCAAGCCTGAGGCAGAGGACTATCCGAGACACGGAGTCGATCAGGGTCCCGTCCCAGTCAAACACGAACAGCCGGGGGCGAGTCACGACGAGAGGGACTCCACCACGCTGGCGAGGGCAGGATCGAGAGGTGCGCTTACCTCCACCGACTCGCCCGAGGGCAGGGTGAACGCTAAGGAAGCGGCGTGGAGGAACAGCCGCCTGAGGCCGTGGGAGCGCATCTGCTTGTCGAACTCTCGGTCACCGTACTTGTCGTCACCGGCGATTGGATGCCCCGAGAATTGGGCATGAACGCGAATCTGATGGGTACGGCCGGTGACCGGACTCGCCTCCAGCAGCGTGGCCTCCGCAAAAGATCGGACAATCCGGAACAGGGTCTCGGCACGCTTCCCGGCATCATCGGCCCGGACAATGCGTTCACCAGAACTCAAGGTGTTCTTTTCCAAGGCGGCCGTGACCCGGGTTCGACTCGCCGGCCAACGACCACGCACAAGAGCCAGATAGCGCTTGTTGACCTTGCCCTCGCGAAGCCCCTCATGGAGATGACGTAACACCGACCGTTTCTTGGCCACCATCACGCAACCGGAGGTATCGCGATCGAGGCGGTGGACCAATTCAAGTGACTTGCAGTCCGGACGCATGGCACGCAGGGCCTCGATGAGCCCGAGGCTCAACCCGCTGCCGCCGTGGACAGCAAGGCCGCTGGGCTTGTCTATGACGAGGATTCCTTCGTTCTCGAAAAGGATCCGACCGGCAAGTTCTTCGCAGAGGCCGCGGGACGGCACGGCGGGATCGCGCTCGGCGAGTCTGACCGGGGGCACCCGCACCCTGTCCCCTGCTTCAAGTCGTCTGGCTGGCTTGACCCGACCACTGTTAACCCGAACCTCACCACCGCGCACGATGCGATAGACGAGGGATCGAGGTGCACCTTTCAGCCGGGCAAGCAGGAAATTGTCGAGCCGTTGTCCCGCTTCTTCAGGGGACACCTCGATGATCCGTGCACCGGCGGGGGATTGGGGAGATTCGTGGGTCATGCCCGCAGTCTATCGGTTTTCATAGCCAATTGAAGCACTTAAGAAACATTGCTACACTCCGGCCTGCTTTTGTTTCCGCGCCGATCCTTGGCCAGCCTCAAGACGCAACCCGCCAGAGTGCGAATCGTCTGATTACGGCGGCAGAGCGGATCGATGACCAAGCGGAGCCAGAGCGGCCACCTCGCCGCCAGACTCAGGACAACCAGCATCGCGGCGATGCGGCCTTTGCAGTGAACGGGACCTCAAGCGTACCGCGTTTACGGCAGCAAACAGCGTGTCGAGATTTCCGCGGGAAGGGCTGCATGGGCACCCTCCCCGCTCGTCCGGAAAGGACTGATACGCGTCCCGAGCAGATGCGACTCGCCCCAGGTCAGAGTGACCGGGAAGCGCGCAGGAGGGACGCCAGCGGCGACCGAGATGTCGTCGGACAGACTTCGAGGCAACGAGAAAGCTCGTTACGGCGCGGCGTTCGGACAGGACGCAGCGAGCCGTCAATGCAGGCGCCAAGGTCCTCCGCAAACATCCGGAGGATAGTGGAAAGCCATGAAAAGAATGCTCATCAATGCAACTCACGCAGAAGAGTTGCGCGTAGCCCTCGTAGACGGGCAGCGTCTGTACGACCTCGATATCGAGAACCGGAACCGGATCTCCACCAAATCCAACATCTATAAAGGCCGCATCACCCGCGTAGAGCCCAGCCTCGAGGCCGCATTCGTCGATTTCGGCGCCGAGCGCCACGGGTTCCTGCCACTCAAAGAGATCGCCCGCGAGTACTTCGCCAGCGGCGCAGACGACGGACAATCCCGCCTCAAGATCCGTGACCTGGTCCGCGAAGGCCAGGAAATCGTGGTGCAGGTAGAAAAAGAAGAACGCGGCAACAAGGGCGCTGCGCTCACCACGTTCATCAGCCTCGCTGGCCGCTACATGGTGCTCATGCCGAACAACCCGCGAGCCGGTGGCATCAGCCGCAGGATCGAAGGCGACGAGCGCACGGAGCTTCGGGATGCACTCGAGTCCCTGAAACTTCCCGACGGCATGGGCGTGATCATCCGCACAGCGGGTGTAGGGCGAAGCGCCGAGGAACTCCAGTGGGACCTCGACTACCTCCTGCATCTGTGGAGCTCGATCGCATCCACCGCCGACCGCCGCGCTCCCTTCCTGATTTACCAGGAAAGCAACGTCGTTATCCGCGCGATCCGGGATTACCTCCGCCAAGACATCGATGAGGTCTTGATCGACTCTGATGAGGCCCACGAGAAGGCTCTCGAGTTCATCGATCTGGTTATGCCGAACTACCGCAGCAGGGTCAAGCTCTACCAGGACCCGATGCCCCTCTTCAACCGTTACCAGATCGAGACCCAGATCGAGACGGCTTACGGTCGCGAGGTCAAACTTCCCTCCGGCGGCGCCATCGTGATCGATCCGACCGAGGCGATGGTCGCGATCGACATCAACTCCGCCCGGGCCACCAAGGGCAGCGACATCGAAGAAACGGCCTTCCAGACCAATCTGGAAGCAGCAGACGAGATCGCCCGGCAGCTTCGCCTGCGCGACATGGGCGGCCTGATCGTGATCGATTTCATCGACATGAACAGCGCACGCAACCAGAAGGAGGTCGAGAACCGCCTCCGGACGGCGCTCGAACCCGATCGTGCGCGCATCCAGACGGGGCGCATATCGCGTTTCGGCCTGATGGAGATGTCTCGCCAGCGCCTGCGCCCCTCCCTGGAGGAAACCAGTTCGGTGGTCTGCCCGCGTTGCAGCGGCCAAGGCAGCATCCGCGACACCAAGTCCCTCGCCCTCTCTGTACTGCGACTGGTACAGGAAGAAGCAGGCAAGGACCGCAGTGCCCAGATCCGCGCCACAGTGCCCGTCGATATCGCGTCTTACCTCCTGAACGAGAAGCGTCGCGCGATCATCGAGATCGAGCAGCGGAACAGGCTGCGCGTGATCATCATCCCGAACCCCAACATGGAGACGCCGCACTTCGATGTGCAGAGACTCCGCGACGATAATTCGCTGCTCGAGAGCGACGAAGACAGCTTCGCACTCATACCTGCCGCGCCGGAGCCCATGGATCCGGTAGCGCTGGCGGCCCCCCCGGCCAAACTGCCAGTGGCTGCGGTGCAGGGCGTTCAGCCAATGAAGCCCGCACCGAAATCTGCTGCTTCGGCTCAGCCTTTGGAGGCCGCGCCGGTTGCAGCTCCTGCCGTAGCAGTCGCAGAGGCCAGCAAGCCGGGCTTGATCACCTCTTTGCTTCGCAAGCTCTTCGGCGGTGGCGAGACAGCACCTGCCAAACAAGAAGCAACGCCGGTCACTGAAAATGCCGATGCCTCTCCTGCGCGCCGTGACGATGGGGACAAACGTGGCCGGCGTGGACGCAGAGGCGGCAGTGGACGCGGCCGCCCCCAGCAGGGCGGCGAGCGTGGCGATGCTGCACCCCGCGAAGCTCGTCCGGAGCGGGAAGGTTCAGCAGAACGCGCCGATCGTCCGCCGCGCCGTGAGCGTGGTGAGAGAGGAGAAAGAGGTGAGCGTGGGGATCGTGGTGGTCGTGGCGATCGCAACGCCGATCGTGCACCGCGCGAGGAACGCCCGGAGGGTGGCGAGCGTGGCCGCGGGCGCGACCGCAGCGACTCCCCGGATGCGCCCTCCCGCCGCCCCTCAGATGCGCGCGTACCCAACCGGGGCCCCCGCCGTCGTGGCGAGGCAACGGCAGGACGTCCGGATGCTCAGGATGTCTCTGCGGTCGACGAGCAGGATCTGACAGTTTCGGTTGAGGAGGAGTCCGCCGCAGCCCTTGGCGAATCCGAGCGTGAGCCGGCAGCCGAAGGCGAGCGCAGTGGTCGACGCCGTCGTCGCGGCCGCGGCCGTCGTCGTGGCGGCGAACGCACAGACGCCACCGGCAACGAGGCCGACTCCGAGCAGATCGAACTGTTGGACGAGGACGGTGACGAAACGGACGCTGAAGCAGGGCTCGCCACACCAAGCGTTGAATCGGAGGACATTGCCGCAGACGAAGCTGACGAGCATGACGAACGAGAGGCTGTACAGGCAGCACCGGTAGCTCAGGAGCCGCGAGTACAACAACAAGCGCCCGAAGCGCCGCGCGCTGCTCCGGCGCCCACCACTGCTGCGAAAGCTCCGGCTGCTGTGGTTGTTCAGGCCCCCGTCAAGCGCGAGCGTGTTACAGGCCGCGTATCCAACGACCCGCGCATCAACCCGCGTCCGGTAACGGAACTCGAGATCGTGACCGAGTCCCTGGTTATCGATCCATCGAGCTTCCCGCCGGTCGAGTTGCCCGTCTCCACGCGACCGCGCCCGCCTCGTGCTGCTAACGATCCCCGGATCGGCAGGACAGCGGTGGCGGACGCCGGCGACGACGGCATTGCCGAGAGCGCCTGAGGACTCGTATCGTCAGGGCTCATGACAACGCAGATGCGGAAGGGTGGCCGAGCGGTTTAAGGCAGCGGTCTTGAAAACCGCCGCAGGTGAGAGCCTGCCGTGGGTTCGAATCCCACCCCTTCCACCAACGCTAAAAGGGCTCCGAGAGGAGCCCTTTTTTTGTCTGTCTAAAGCACCCCTCTTCTCACCTGATCCCGCTCGATCGACTCGAACAGCGCGCGGAAATTCCCCTCACCGAATCCCTCGTCTCGCTTGCGCTGGATAAACTCGAAGAAGATCGGGCCGACCATGTTTTCCGAGAAAATCTGGAGCAGTAGCCGCGCATCCCCGGTGTGTGTCGAGCCGTCGAGCAGTATTCCCCTGCGCTGTAGTTCCGCCACCGGCTCACCGTGACCCGGGAGGCGTTCCGCCAGCATCTCGTAGTAGGTGTCGGGCGGCGGTGTCATGAAGCGCACACCGGCCGACGCGAGCCGATCCCACGTGTCCAGAAGGCTCTCGCAGGAAAACGCAATGTGCTGGATACCCTCGCCGTTGTAGGCCATGAGGAATTCTTCTATCTGGCCGTTGCCGCTGCGCTCTTCGTTGAGCGGGATGCGGATCTTGCCGTCGGGCGCGCTCATGGCGCGGGACTGCAGCCCGGTGTGCTGGCCCTTGATGTCGAAGTAGCGGATCTCGCGGAAGTTGAAGAGTTTCTCGTAATAGCGGGCCCAATAGGCCATTCGGCCGCGATAGACGTTGTGGGTGAGATGGTCGATATCAAGCAGCCCGCAACCCTCTGGCCGGCGCGGGACGCCAGGCAGGAAGCGAAAATCGATGTCGTAGATGGAAGCGCCGTCTTCGTAACGGTCGATCAGGTAGAGGATCGCGCCGCCTATACCGCGTATGGCGGGCAGTTTGAGCTCCATAGGCCCGCAGGACACCTCGACCGGCTGGGCACCCAGCCCGATGGCACGGGTATATGCGTAGTGGGCGTCGCGCACGCGAAACGCCATGCCGCAGGCAGAAGGGCCGTGCTCTTCCGAGTAAAAAGCCGCCGGGCTGCGAGCCTCGTGGTTAAGCACGAGGTTGATGCGCCCCTGCCGCCACAGCGACACGTCCTTGGAGCGGTGCACCGCCACTTTGCTGAACCCCAACACCTCGAATACAGGCTCGATGATGCCTTTTCCGGGTGCAGAGAATTCTATGAATTCGAAACCGTCCAGCCCCATCGGGTTGTCAGAAACATCGCTCATGACATCAGATCTCCGGAGGAACATGAAAAAGCTGATTTGCCGGCACGATGATAAGAATCCAGCACGGGCGCTTTTCTGCTTTTTCTGGTCTGATATCCGCGCTGAGAGACGTCATCCACCGGTATTCAAAAGATATGAGCAAGAATCCGCCTGCATTCGATCGCCACGAGCGCGACATCCTACGCACCCTTCAGCAAGACGGCCGACTTTCGAACGTGGATCTCGCGCGGAAAATCGGCATCTCGGAGTCGCCGTGTTTCCGCCGGGTCAGGAAGCTCGAGGACGCGGGCGTGATCGGGGGTTACGCGGCCCTCCTTGACCGCCGGAAAGTCGGGCTCGACGTGATGGCTTTCGTGCAGGTCACGCTCGACAAGCAGAAGCACGCGGATCCCGCACGCTTCCTCGCAAAAGTCGCTGAAGAAGATCACATCATCGAATGCCATGCGATGAGCGGCGGCTACGACTACCTCCTGAAAGTGGTCGCGCGCAGCATCGAGCACTTCTCGGAGCTCTGCATGGAACACATCCTGCGCTATCCCGGCGTGAGCAACGTGGAATCGAGCTTCAGCCTTCGCGAGTTCAAGAGCAGTCGCAGCCTGCCGCTGCGCTGAGCGCTTTCGCCTCTACTGCGCTGGCGGCTAGACTGCACCCGGATTCATACACCGGAGCTCACACATGTCGAACCCGATCACATCCGTAGCCAGCACTGCCGCAGACAGCAGCGCCACGCGCGTCCTCCGCAACACCTACATGCTGCTGTCGATGACCTTGATGTTCAGCGCGGTGACCGCGGGTATCTCGATGGCGCTCAATGTGCCCTACATGGGCTTGCTGATGCTCCTGCCTTACATCGGATTGCTCGTCATGGTCGAGAAGACCAAGAACTCCGCCGCGGGTATCGGATGGGTCTTCGCGCTGACGGGATGGCTGGGCTTCAGTCTGGGGCCTGTACTCAATCACTACGTGGGAATCTCCGGTTTCGAGCCCGTGCTGACGGCACTGGGTGGTACAGCGATAATCTTCCTCGGCCTCTCTGCCTATGTGCTGGTCACCCGCAAGGATTTCAGCTTTGCCACCGGATTCCTCACCACCGGCATGCTGGTCGCTTTCGTCGCAGCGTTGGCCAATGCCTTCCTGCACATCCAGGCGCTGGCGCTCGCACTGACGTGCATGTTCCTGTTCCTCTCCTCGGGAATGATTCTCTGGCAGACGAGCCAGATCATCCACGGCGGCGAGCGGAACTACATCAGCGCCACGGTCACCCTGTACGTGATGATCTACAACCTCTTCACCACTTTGCTGCAACTGGTCGGCATGGGCGGGGATGACTGAGACCCGGCTCGCAAGACCGACATAGCGAGTCAGCGGCGTGCTGTTCGCACTGCTCGTGCACGGCGGCCCCGGGGGGGTTGCATCCAGCCTTGCCGCACTGCGATTTGCCGAGACCTTGCTTGCCGAGGGCCATGCCATCTCGCGCGTTTTCTTCCACGGCGATGGCGCCGCGCATGGCAATGCGATGCTCGTGACGCCGCCCACCGAAACCGACCTGCCTGCGCGATGGCAATCTCTGGCACGACAACACGGCGTGGAGTTGCTTGCCTGTGTTGGTTCGGCGACGCGTCGCGGCGTGTTGGATGCTCGGGAGGCTGCACGCCAGGGACTGCCAGTCAGCAGCCTGCGAGAGGGATTCGAGCTCGCCGGACTCGGCCAACTCGTGGACGCTGCGTTGCGCTGCGACCGTCTCGTTTCCTTCGGTGGGTGAGGCGCGAGGATGCAGGCATCACGGCGCGTACTGGTGATCTGCAGGAACTCGGCCGGCGCGGGAACTCGCGCGCGTGAGGCGCTCGACATCGCTCTCGCCTTCGGCGCTTTCGATCAGCCGGTCAGCTTGTTGTTCTCGGGGGATGGCGTCTGGAATCTCGTCGCCGGTCAGTCCGGAGAGGCAACACGGAGCATGGAGCGACTCCTGGGCGCCCTCCCCGACTACGGCATCGAGCCGCTGCTGGCGGATGCCGAGTCACTTGCCGTGCGGGGCATCCTGACGGAACAACTGCTGCCGGGCTGCAGGCTGCTGGACCGGGATGCCGTGGCCTCTCTCGTCGACGCCAACGAACTTTTTTTCTCGGCGTAACTCACCGTGACGCTCCACATCTTCTCGTCCTCTCCGGCAAACCTCACGCTTCTCGAGGAGTGCTGCAGGGCCCTGCGTGAGGGCGACGCCCTCATCGTGCTCGGTGAAGCCGTGCATGCGGCTGCAGAAGGCAGTGCCGCGGCGAAGCTGCTTGAGTCCCTGCCTGCAGCGATCTCCCTGCACGTGCTCAGTGAAGATTGCAGCGCGAGAGGAGTCGGGCGATTGCCGGCCCGGTTCGTCGCGAGCGATTACTCGGCCTTCGTGGCGCTCGCCTGCGCGCATGCGCGTAGCGTGAGCTGGTTCTGAGCCACAGATGGTGTCCGCCTCTGCGCTCCCGCCCCTCGACACCGACGGATTCCTGCTCGACACCGAAACGTGGAGCGAGGAGATTGCGCGCGCGTTTGCGTCGCAGGAGGACATTGCCCTGGACGAGCGGCACCTCGAGGTATTGCATGCGTTGCGCGCCTATTTCCGTCAGCACGGACATTCTCCAGCGATGCGGGCCTTCGTGAGCCTGGTGCGCCGGGAACTGGGTACCGACAAGGGGCGCAGCGTTTACCTGCTCACACTTTTCCCCGGTAGCCCCGCAAAGATAGCGGCGCGGCTGGCAGGCTTGCCGAGACCGGAGCATTGCCTGTGACAACGGCTGGCGCACTGCACTCAGCGCATGATTTCGCGGGCTTCGTGAAACTGCTCGGCCGCGGCAAGACCTCTCGCCGCTCGCTCACCGAATCAGAGGCGGAGGAAGCCTTCGGGATGATTCTGGACGGAGTGGCGACAGAGGCGCAGATCGGCGCATTCCTGATGCTGCTGCGGGTAAAAGAAGAAACCTCCGCAGAGATTACGGGCATGGTGCGTGCTGCACGCGCTCGCTGTCTTGCACCAGACGCGCTGCTCGGTGTCGACCTCGATTGGCCCAGCCATTCCGGCAAGCGTCAGCACCATCCGTGGTACCTGCTCTCGGCGCTCTTGCTCGCCGGCGCCGGCATGCGTGTGCTCATGCACGGTTGCGCCCCGCATGCAGCAGACCGGCTTTTTGCGGTCGACGCACTGCGCGAACTCGGCATTTGCGCTGCCGCGTCCTGGGAGCAGGCATCGCAGCAACTCGACAACTGCTGCTTCAGTTTCATCGCCCTCGGCACGATCTCCACCTCGCTGCAGTCCTTGATGGACAAGCGCGCCGAGTTCGGACTGCGCTCACCTGTGAACACATTGGTGCGGCATCTGAATCCGGCGCGCGCCCGTGCGGGACTTCGAAGCCTTCACCATCCGGCCTACGCGGCACTGCATGTCGAGAGCGCCATTGCGCTAGGCAGCGAGGGTATTGCCGTATTCAGGGGTGAAGGCGGAGAGTGCGAAATCCGCGCGGACGCCGACACATCCCTGACACTGGTGCGCGCGGGCAATGGCATCGACATCAGAGTTGCGCGATCTCTTCCACAGCGTGCCGCCAAACCCGATCAGCCCTGCGCTCTCGCACTGCGCGCGCTGTGGAACGAAACCGCGCACTGCCCCTATGGCATCGAAGCAGTGCTGGGCACGGCAGCAGTGGCCCTGCTCGCGCTTGGTCAGGAGACCGACATGGAAGGCGCGCGCGCGCAGGCTCTGCGAATCTGGCGGAACAGGGCTGCACTGCCGGGGACAATCGCATGAATCCGCTACCTCGGGAATACAGCGAAGAGGCAGCAGCCGCGCAGCTCGCCATCAAGCGGGAGCAGGTTGCGCAGATGCTTCGCCCCTTCGGAGCACCCGAGCCGGAGGTGCATCCATCACCACCGATCCACTTCCGTCAGCGCGCGGAATTCCGGGTCTGGCATGAGGGCGCGCACACGCATTACCTGATGTTCGGCGGAAAGGATTCGCAAGAGCCGCTCAGGCTCACGCAATTCCCCACGGCATCGAAGCGCATCAACGCGCTGATGCAGGAACTTGCCGTGGAACTGGCCAACACTCCCGCGCTGAAGCAAAGGCTGTGGCAAGTTGAGTTCCTGGACACCCTCGCAGGCGAGAGCCTGATCACGCTCGTGTATCACCGCAAACTCGACGCCGAGTGGCAGGGCCTGGCCACTGCAACCGCTTCTCGGCTTGGCACAGGCATCGTCGGACGCTCGCGGGGGCAACGGCTGGTGGTCGGACGTGACTGGGTTACCGAGCGCCTGGCGGTGAACGGGATCTCGCTGGAGTATCGCCAGCCCGAGGGCAGTTTTACGCAGCCTAACGCGACCGTGAACAGCGCCATGCTTGCGTGGGCACAGCGAGCGTGCGCAGGCGACCCCGGGCGTGACCTTCTCGAACTCTACTGCGGTATCGGCAACTTCACGGTGGCCGTGGCCGGAGGTTTCCGCCGCGTACTTGCCACCGAGATCGGCGCTGGTGCCATCGCGGCAGCGCGCTTCAACCTGGAGGCCAACAAGATCCAGAACACGTTCGTGGCGCGCCTCTCCAGCGCCGAGGCCGCATCGGCAATGGCACGCGAGCGACCGTTCCGGAGACTGCGGGATTTCGATCTGGATGACTTCCGCCCCGATGTGTTGTTGGTCGATCCTCCCCGTGCAGGCATGGATCCGGATACGCGCGCGTTGGCTGCGGGCTTCGACAGGATCGTCTACGTGTCCTGCAACCCGATAACACTCTGCAGGGATATCCAGTCTCTGGGGCAGGACTACCGGGTGCTACAGACGGCGTTGTTCGACCAGTTCCCCTACACGCATCACATGGAGTGCGCAGTGGTGCTCGACAAATCTGCGGGAGACCCCCTGGCATGACCCGACCCTCAAAGCTCTCTGACGAGACAGTTGCCGAACGCCTCGCGACGCTGCCGGGCTGGACACACCACGATGGCAAGCTCGTTCGGGAATTCCGCTTCAAGGATTTTTCCGCCGCCTTCGCCTTCATGACGCGCGCGGCGATGCGCGCCGAGCAACTCGATCATCATCCGGACTGGTTCAACGTCTACAACCGGGTGAAGGTACAACTGAGCACCCATGACGCTGCTGGCGTCACCGATTTCGACTTCCTGCTCGCCGAATCCATGAACAGCTTTGCTGCCGCCGACGGACCTCAGTAGACGGCAAGTCCGTATTTCAGGAGCTTTCGGGGAAGGACCTCGTCCAGGCGAGGCAAATCCTCGGCGTCCAGTTCGAGAAGAGTGAGGCCGCTTCGCTCATAGACTGCCCGCTTGGCCAGCTTCGCAGAGAGCTTTCCCGGCGCCCCCTCGTCACCCCAGTACTCGAGGTAAAGCTGCAAGGACGGGAGGTAGAAGTCACAGCGGTAATCTCCCTCCACCGGCAGGCGACGCCCGGCTGCGTGGACTATCCCCGACATGTACAGCCAGTGGCAGATCATCAGGTGGGCCTTGCTGTGCAGCACATGCCCATCGAGGGCCCGGTGGGCGCGAGCGCCGGCGATATCAACCCGGAGTTCAGCCTCCGGATCGGCAAAGAGGTCCACGTCGTGAACCTCGCCGACATGCTCCAGCGCCTGCACGACACGCAGGTTCTGCAACAAGACGGGATGCTTCTGGAGCGCCGCTGGCCAGCGCACGAACGGCACACCCGTGTCGGGGTACTCTTCCTGAACGCCCCCGAGCGTCTTGCCGCGGGAAGTGATCTCCCACCCCTTGACGGCCCGACGCATCCAGCCGAGCTCGTGGAGCAGCAGCGTGGTCTGACGGGCTGACAGCCCGAAGCGCTCGCCCAGCATTGCCGAGGTGAGCATGCTGTGGTCATTGTCTGCCGTGAACAGGCGGTGCTGCAGAACGGTCTCGGGCCACGCGATGTAAGGCCCGAAGCGCTCGCTGTTCTGGTATCGCCCACCCTCGAATTCACCCCTGCCAGTGAGACGCCAGTGCTCGCCATGGCGCTCGATCCAGCCGTGCTCCGAGAGCATCCGGAACAACTCTCGCGTGGGGATGCTCAGCCTCCTGGCAAGCGCCGTTCCCGAGAGGTAGGTGTCTGCTTCAGCCATGGAAACAGCCCGTAGAGTTGTCCACAAAATCTGTGGATAAGTATGAGGATAAGATATGGGTATGAGGCTCCAATCCACGCACCTCTTAGCTTGGACTCGGATTGGTCACAAAATATACAAATTCCATATTTACCTTTATAAACAATGATTTGAAACGATTACTTAAAGCGGAAAGAAATCATTATGACGAAAATGTTTCGTTTTTACACGCTTCCCAGCAGCCCACACCGGCATGTGCATAACCAGCAGGTGGCGGTCAAGGGGCTTGTGACTGCAGATACCTTTGGGCAAGTGCCTCGTAAAGCCGCTCCGGGAACGCAGAATCGGTACTGTCAAGGTTTTTCATCAGCGCGGCGAGGTGCTCGTTGTCTTCTTTACCGGCCCACTGCTTCCGGTAACTGCCGTCCTTGTAGCCGTGGTCCTGGCGAAAGAAATTGAGCACGTTCTTGCCGACATACGCGGTGAACAGGCTGTCGCTGTCCAGGCCGGCCGCAGCCATCACCGTCCAGAAACGGCTGACCGGAAAACAGCGCTCGGCAAGCACGGCACTCACCAGGGCTTCGACTGCTTCCAGCAAGGGCAATGCTGGCGGGGGATCAAGACGCAACTCCTCAAGCATCTCATCGGCAATCTGTTCCGGCGTGTTGCGGCCATCGAAGCGCATGCTCATGCCGAAGTGCCAGATATCAACCACTTCGAGCCTCACGTGCTCCCAATCGGGCTCCTGCTTCTTCCACCACTTGTAGCCGTGGTGGTCGATCAATTCTCCACATTCGATCCACAAGGCCCGATGCCAGGCAAATCGCTGGCGTATCCAGTCGGGATGCACCTTCAGGTTCATCCGCTCCTGCATCTCGAGCATGGTGATCAGCTGTTGGCGCACGTCCCGGCCCCCTCGTGGTTTAGTGGCCATTCTAGGTTGCATCCGGGGCACAAGGCATCCGTAAAACACGCTCGAGAAGGGATATGCAGACCCTCATGTACTGTATATATTTACAGTCATGAGCGACGCATCCGACCCTCTAAGCAACATCCTCGCAAGGCCCGATATCTGGCAGGCAGGCAGCGCGCGTGCCGCCAACGAACAGCAGCACAGCCTTCCCACTGGACATCCTGCACTCGATACCGCGCTCCACCAGAGCGGCTGGCCGCGCGGGGCGCTTACCGAACTGCTGAGCGCGCGCTGCGGCATAGGCGAGATCCAGCTTCTGGCGCCCACGCTCGCGCACGTCTCACGCGGGCTCAGACGCATCTTCCTGGTTGCGCCCCCGCACATTCCCTATGCACCGGCATTGCAGGCACTGGACGTCAGGCTGTCCCGACTCACAATCCTGAAACCAGCAGGACGCAGCGAACTTCTCTGGAGCCTGGAGCAGATCCTGCGCTCCGGCACCTGCGGCTGCGTACTGGGTTGGCTGGAGCAGGAGCGCGCGCGCGCAGACTACGCCAGCATGCGCAGGCTGCAGATCGCCGCACGCAACATGCAGGGGCCCGTATTCCTGTTCCGCAATCCTGCATCCGACCCAGGCCTCTCACCGGCAGCCTTACGGCTCCGGCTCGAGCATGAAGCAGGCGGGCTCGCAATCAGGATCCTCAAGCAACGTGGGGGCCGTGCCGGACAAGAACTGCTGATCAGCCGACCACCCCAACTGCTCGCCCCTCGGGTATTGCCGGCGCTGCTGCCTGCCTGCGTAAGTACTCAACCAACCCACCATCAGACATCGGCAGCATTCCCCGCAGGCATCCTCCCTGCAACCTCACCACGGCTGCCACGTCCGATCCTCCACTGAAGACCATGCTCTGGCTCTGCATCCATTTCCATCAGCTGCCGCTGGAGATATTCATGACGGCGGGCCAGGAAACGCCGGAAGCCGCACTCGCCATCATCGAGCAGCATCGCGTATGCGCCGCCAACACAGCTGCCATGGCGCTGGGCGTACGCGTGGACATGTCGGGCAGCACGGCTCTCTCGCTGTCCGGCACGATCAAACTCCGTGCGCGCGAAGCCGCCCATGAAGCGGCAACCCTCGACGCGCTCGCTGACTGGGCGTGCAATTTCAGCTCTCAGGTGTCCGTGTCACCTCCTGACCGCCTTCTGCTCGAGATAGGCGCGAGCCTGCGGCTGTTCGGCGGCCTCACCGCGCTGCTGCAGGCTGCGGAGTGCGAACTCCGTGCACGCGGACACCGCACGCGCAACGGCTTGGGGCCCACTCCACTGGCAGCGGAACTCCTGGCGCATGCACTCCCCTGCAGCGCGTCTGCTCCATCGCCCTGGGCCACTGACGGTGATCCTGCAGCATTCAGGAGCGTCATCAGCGAGCTGCCGATACATTTCCTGGGCGCACCCGGGAAACAGCAACTCGCCATGCAGCGGATGGGCTTCTCCCGTCTGGGAGAGTTGCTCGCATTGCCAAAGAGCGCACTCGGGAAACGCTTCGGCAAAGACCTCACCGGATATATCGACAGACTCTGCGGCGAACGGCCGGATCCGCGTCCGCTTCACCGCCCCAGAGAACATTTCGTGTTGAGGATCCACTTCCTGGAACCACTTGCAGACACCTCGATGCTGCTGTTCCCGATGCAACGGCTTCTGGGAGAGATGGGGCGCTTCCTCGATCGTCGCCAACTCTACTGCCAGCGCCTCGAGTGGCGCCTTGGCACGACGCGCAACCAGAGCCAGGTGCTTCCACTCGCCTGCTCCCTCCAGCAAAACCGCATCGACGCCCTGCTGGGCCTCAGCCGGCTTGCTTTGGAGCGGGTTCGCCTCACCGATGCCGTGGACTCGCTGGAACTGGCTTGCGTGGAATCCGCCGCAGTACTGGCACAGGAGGGCCAACTCTTCGACACCGAGCAGGCCATTGATCCGGAGGCAGAACGCCTGCTCCTCGACCGCCTGCGCCTGCGACTGGGAAGCGAGCGCGTGTACGGACTACACATCCAGGACTCGCACCTGCCCGAGCAGGCGTGGAGCACCGTGCATGAACCCTCCCCGCAAGCACTGCGCAGCGCCTCGTTGCAGCGGCCGTGCTGGCTGCTGCAGGAACCGATCCCGCTCAAGGAGCACGATGGGCGCCCGATCTGGGACGGAGCCATAGAACTGATATCAGGACCCGAGCGGATCGATACCGCCTGGTGGTCGGAACCCCAGCTCAGGGATTACTTCATCGGCCAGCAAGCAAACGGAAGCCTGCTGTGGGTGTTCCGCGAGCGGGCAAGCGGATGCTGGTTCGCACAGGGGGTGTTCGGCTGAAGGCAGCCTCCACCACCGTGCTTCAGAGCGGACGGATCTTCATGAACGGGTTGAGGAAGCGACCGACCCAGCCTTCGAGACGGATAGGGGCGTCAAGCACCGCCAGGCACAGGCAATCACCGTCTTGAGCGGCCACCGGGCGGTGGACATCATCAGGGCCACGCATCAGGAAATCACCGCTGCGATAGCAACCATCCTGATCCGAGAAACTCCCGTTGATGACAACCGTTATTTCCACTCCGCGGTGGCCATGGCCCAGGACCTTGCCGCCAGCGGAGATATGCTGCAGCGCGACCTCGCGCTCGCTGTCCCCGAACCGCAGACGCGAGGAACGCAGGGAACCGATGCGCTTCCAATCGAGCGCATCGAGCCCGGCAGGGACCAGCGAACGCAGGGCGCGCGGAATACCCGCATGCAGAGGCGCAGGCACTGCACCCTGAGCAGGCGCGACGTCGTCGGCAACAATGCTGTCGATACGGCGCAGGACCTGCTCGAGTGTGTCCTCGCCGACCGGCACCGGGTCGAGGTTTTCGAACAGACAGGCGGCAACCTCCTCGAGCTGCTGCGTCTCTCGCCTGCACTGCTGGCAGTACTCGAGGTGCACAGCAAGCGGAAGCGCAACGGCGCCCTGCAGGGAGCCTGCGGCGTAATCGCTCAGCATGAACTGGTCGGGGTGGAAGCACGGAGCTGTCATGGCGTTCATCGTTCCAGCATTACCTTGAGTTTGCTCATCGCGAGACGGATGCGGGACTTCACGGTCCCCAAGGGGAGGTTGAGCTCCTCCGCCGCCTCGCTGTGAGACTTACCTTCCATGTAGACCTTCGCGATGATCTGGCGCTGCTCCGATGGCAAGGCCCGGAGGGACTCGCGGATATCCACCTCGATCCGCTTCTGGTACAGCTCATCGTGGAGTTCTTCGGGATCAGTGCCGAAGTCCCAGAGTTCGTCGACATCGACCTCTTCGTGGACGCGGAACTTGCGCCGCAACAGGTCGATGCGGCAGTTGCGGGCCAAGGTGTAGATCCAGGTGGTGGCGCTGGCCTTGGCTGAATCGAATGTCGATGCACGGTTCCAGATCTTGAGCATCACTTCCTGCACCAACTCCTCGGCGAGGGCGTTGGAAGACATCCCGGAAGTGGACAGCGCAAAAGACTTGAGCAGAGGGGCGAAATGGCGAAACAGTTCCGCGTAGGCCTTGCGATCGCGCTCGAGCGCCACCGCCTGGAGCCGGATGGTCCAAGGGTCGGTGTCGCGATCGAATGTCACTGCCTGATTCATGGCGGGTGATGATGGGTGCCGGGCAGCCGACTGTAAACCTGAACGTGGCACGAAGGGCAACACGCTGGCTTTGGCGCTCATGGCCTTTACTCCTCAAAAGAGCGGGACGGGGACTCTTACGCCCGCGCAGAGGCGCCGGATCAACGCCGATCAAAATGGACCCCTGACCGGCAGCGCAGGGACATCGGGCCGGCACGCACGAGAGCTTGATCCGGGCCCACCTCAAACCCGTAAACTCGCGACGCGCTCGCGCAGGCCAGCCAAGGGAGATCAGCACGTGAGAATCGCCATCGTCGGCTCCGGCATCTCGGGGCTGACCGCTGCGTGGTTGCTGGCCCGTCGCCACGAGGTCGTCGTGTTCGAGTCCGAGCAGCGTATCGGCGGCCATACAGCCACCGTCGATGTCCGGCTTGACGGCCGGGACTACGCGATCGACACGGGGTTCATCGTCTACAACGACCGCACCTATCCTCACTTCATCCGACTGATGGCAGAACTCGGCGTAGCCTCCCAACCCACAGAGATGAGCTTCAGCGTGAGCCACGATACGGCCCGCCTCGAGTACGCCGGATCGAACCTGAACACCCTCTTCGCCCAGCGCGCCAACCTCTTCCGTCCGGCCTACTGGCGGATGCTCAAGGACATACTGCGCTTCAACAGAGACGCCGTACGGGACCTTGACCAGGGCAGGATCGGGCCCGGCACCCGCCTCGGGGAATACCTGGCAGCGAACCGCTACTCGGCAGAGTTCCGCAACTGGTACCTGATACCGATGGGCGCCGCCATCTGGTCATCCGGCACCCGCGGGATGGATGAGTTCCCGGTGGAGTTCTTCGTCCGCTTCTTCCGCAATCACGGTCTTCTGGGCATCACCGACCGCCCCCAGTGGCGCACGCTGATCGGAGGATCGCGCAGCTATCTTGAGCCCCTGGCCCGCCCGTTTTCCGCGTCGATACGCCGCGGTGAGGCCGTGACCCGGATCAGCCGCACAGATGATCAGGTGCGCCTGCTCACGGAATCCGGCGAGGCCGGACATTTCGATCAGGTGGTGCTGGCTTGCCACAGCGATCAGGCACTGGCCATGCTCGAGGCCCCCACACCCGCAGAGCGAGAGGTGCTGGGTGCCATCCCGTACCGGATGAACGACGTGGTGTTGCACACGGACGAACGACTGCTGCCCCAACGCCCTCTGGCGTGGTCGAGCTGGAACTACCGCATACGCGAGGGCGGCGGAGAGCTGCCCGTGCTGAGCTACGACATGAACATCCTCCAGCGGATCGAATCGCCCCATACCTTTGTCGTGACGCTGAACGACAGCGACGCCATCGATCCATCGCGGGTGCTCGGTCGTTTCCGCTACAGCCACCCTGTTTTCACCGTCGAGGGAATCGCTGCACAGCAGCGCTGGGACGACGTCAACGGCAGCAAGCGCACCTGGTACTGCGGTGCATGGTGGGGCAACGGCTTTCACGAGGACGGTGTGGCAAGCGCACGCAGGGTGGCAGCGGGTCTTGGAGTGCAGTGGTGAGCACGGATGCCATCTACGCAGGCCACGTGCGGCATCGTCGCTTCACGCCAGTGGTGCATGCCTTCCGTTACCGGCTGTGCATGCTGTTCCTGGACGTGGAACGCATCGAGTCCCGCTTCAGGGGCTCATGGCTCTGGTCCGCAACGCGCCCGGCGCCCGGATGGTTCAGACGCCGGGATTTCCTTGGCGACCCGGCACGTCCGCTGGGGGAGTGCGTACGGGATCTGGTAGAGGCCGAAACAGGCAACAGGCCACGCGGCCCCGTGATGCTGCTGGCAAACCTGCGCTACTTCGGAAAACTGATGAACCCCATCGCCTGCTACTACTGCTACGAGGAAGACGGCGAGACCCTGGCCGCAGTGGTAGCAGAAGTCACCAACACACCTTGGGACGAGACCCACGCCTACGTACTCCCGGCAACCGGCGGTGCGACGCTCCTCAAGGCGGACTTCGACAAGAAACTCCACGTCTCGCCTTTCAATCCGATGAACATGCACTACGAGTGGTCCAGCCACCTGCCGGGTGAACGTCTGGGCATCCATCTGGCAAACCGGATGAACGGCGCCAAGGTATCCGACGCAACCCTCAGCCTGAAACGCGAGAGCATCAGCAGCGCGGAACTCGCAAGGCTACTGCTGCTCCGCTTCCCCCTGATGACGCTGAAAATCGCCCTCGCGATCTATTGGGAAGCGCTACGACTTTTCCTGAAGCGCGCCCCCTTCCACGCCCATCCGGGCACGCGCACAAACGATAACAAGGAGACAGCCGGATGAATTCCGCCGCACAGGAACTCCCGCCGGAGTTGCGCCTCGCCACCCCCGGCTGGACGGCCAGGCTGACCCGCGATCGCATCCTCTCGCGGATCGCCGGCCTGCCAGCCGGACGCCTGCTGATCGAAGATGCCGACGGCGGCCACAGCGTGGGCAACGCCAGCAGCCGAACCGAGCTTCAAGCCCACATCCGCGTACATCACGAGGGCTTCTATCAGGCACTCGCTTCGAGCGGCAGCGTGGGCGCGGCAGAGGCGTGGGTGCGTGGCCACTGGAGCAGCCCGGACCTCCTGCAAGTGATGCGCGTGATGGCGGCCAACGTCGACGTACTGAACCGCATGGACGACAACTCGTCACTGCTCGACCGCACTGTGCTGCGCGCGCTGCATGCGTTGAAGCGCAACAGTCGCGACGGCTCGCGACGCAACATCGAGGCCCACTACGACCTCGGCAACGCGATGTTCGAACAGTTCCTCGACCCCACGATGATGTACTCCTCGGCGATCTTCCCGGGCAGTGACTCCACGCTGGAGGAGGCTTCCGTAGCCAAGCTCGAACGCGTGTGCAGGCAGCTTAGGTTGCAGGAGTCGGATCACCTGCTCGAGATCGGCACAGGCTGGGGCGGCATGGCTCTGCACGCGGCAACGCACTACGGCTGCCGCGTCACCACCACGACCATCTCCCGCGAGCAGCACGATTTCGCCGTCAAACGCATCGCGGACGCAGGCCTCTCGGATCGGATCACGGTGCTGCTGCGCGACTACCGCGATCTCGAAGGCAGCTACGACAAGCTCGTTTCCATCGAGATGATCGAAGCCGTGGGCCATCGCTACCTGCCGGTGTATTTCGGTACCTGCGGCAAGCTGCTGAAGCCCACAGGACTGATGCTGCTACAGTCCATCCTGATTCCCGACCAGCGCTACACGCGTGCGCTGGAGAGCGTCGACTTCATACAGCGTTACATTTTCCCCGGAGGGTTCCTGCCCTGCCCCGGAGAGATCCTGAAACAGGTAGGCGCAAACACCGACATGCAGCTGCTCGACGTGTTCGACATCACGCAGGACTACGCCCGCACACTGGAGGCCTGGCGCACGCGTTTCGGCGCCCGCGCAGGGGCGATCCGCGCGCTCGGTTACGGCGAAGACTTCCTGCGCCTCTGGGATTATTACTTCGCCTACTGCGAGGGCGGATTCCGGGAGCGCGCCATCAATACCGCGCAGTTCCTGCTGGCCAAGCCCGACTGGCGGCCGGCAGCACCATGAGCACCCTCGTCTGGTTCCGCTCCGATCTCCGCTGCGACGACAACGCGGCACTGCACGCGGCATGCCTCGCAGGGGGACGTGTCACAGGCGTGTTCCTGATTGCAGATGCCCAATGGCAGCGTCATCACTGGGGGGCGAGAAAGCAGCAATTCGTCTGGCAGCATGTGCTCGCACTGCGGGCAGAGCTCGCCGTGCGCGGTGTCGCGCTACGGATAGTCCGCTGCCCCCGCTTCGCCGACGCTCCCGCCACAGTGCTGGATGTCGCGCAACAGGAAGGCGCGGAGCGCGTCGTCACCAACGCCGAGTACGGCGTGCACGAAGTAGCACGGGACGAGCGGGTCTCGGCTGCACTCGCAAGGGCCGGTGTAGGCTGGCGCCTGCTGCACGACAACTGCCTGCTGCGACCAGGCACGGTTCGTACCAAGGAATCGGCGCCTTTCAAGGTCTACTCCCCGTTCCGGCGCGCCTGGCTTGAGCAGGTGCGTGGTGAACCCCTGGGATGCGTAGGCGCGCCGCCGGCGGCCACTCCTGTGGAAGCACCCGCACTGCCCGACTGGATGCCTCCGCAGGCGGACATCGATCCCGCGTGGTGGCCGATCGGAGAAGAAGCCGCGCGCCTGCGTCTCGAGGATTTCTGCGAGCAGCGCATCCACGCGTACCAGACGGACCGGGATATCCCTGCGCTTGACGGCACATCAAGGCTCTCCCCCTATCTGGCGGCAGGTGTCATTTCCGTGCGGCGCTGCCTTCAGGCCGCGCTGCAATCGAACGCGGGGGAATGGGACAGTGGCAGCCGCGGCGCACAAACATGGATCAACGAACTCATCTGGCGGGAGTTCTACGTCCACATCCTCCATGCCTTTCCTGCGGTGAGCCGCGATCGCCCGTTCCGCGCCGAGACCGACCACGTGCCGTGGCGCAACGATGCAGCGGATCTCGGACGCTGGCGCGAGGGCACCACCGGTTTCCCGCTCGTTGATGCGGCAATGCGCCAACTGCGCGCGACGGGCTGGATGCATAACCGCCTGCGGATGCTCGCGGGGATGTTCCTCTCCAAGCACCTCCTCCTCGACTGGCGACTGGGCGAGCAATGGTTCATGGAACAACTCGTCGACGGCGAACTCGCGGCCAACAACGGCGGCTGGCAATGGTCAGCCTCCACCGGCACCGATGCAGCGCCCTACTTCCGCATCCTCAGTCCGGAGCGGCAGGCCGAGAGATTCGATGCCGACGGCGCATTCGTGCGGCGCTACGTGCCGGAGCTCGCGGGATGCAGCACCAAGGCACTGCTCAAACCGGGCCATCCCGAATTGCTCGCGACCGGCTATCCGGCACCGATGCTCGACACAAAGGCGGCACGCGAGCGGGTGATGCAGGCCTTCCGCTCGGCAGGGATCGCTGCCTCTGAAGAACCGCGCCCATGAGTCCGGCACTGCGCGACATGATCGTGTTCCAGTGCGGATGGCTCGCCTGCGTACTGGGCGGCAACACAGGAGCGGCTCTCGCGGCTCTTGTGTTGCTGCCACTGCAAGCGCTCTGGCCGGGGCGTCGCCAGTCACGCGAATGGACGCTCGTTCTGCTGTTCGCGTCTGTTGGTGTCGCCATGGATCTGGGCTGGCAGGCACTCGGACTGCTCCGCTTCGATCAGCAGATCGCGCTCGGCATACCGCTGTGGCTCGTGGTGCTGTGGCTGCTCTTTTCCGGGACACTCTTCCGTTCCCTCGCCTTCCTGCAGCAGCGCTTGTTGCTTGCCTCGGTGCTGGGCGCCGCGAGCGGGCCTCTCAGCTACATCGCCGGACTGCGGTTCGGTGCTGCCACAAGCAGCCACGACACCGCGAGCATCGTTCTGGCCATGGCACCCGCCTGGGCGGTCCTGCTTCCGCTGCTCGTTTTTCTGGCACGCGCACCCGCAGCACGGAGCGAATCCGCATGATCTACCGCATACCTGTTTGCGTGTCCTTGCTGGCGGGTCTGGTGCTTCTCGCACCCATGAGGGGCCACTGCGTGAACACGGTGGAAGGCATTGCGCGAAGCCTTCCCGCAGGCGAGGAGGTCTACACCGAAACACACGAGTTCTCCGGCAACGGGCACCACATTTCATACCGCGATCCCGCGGGAGCATTGATCGCCGAAAAACGCCTGGATTACAGCTGCAGCGAGTCCGCGCCCGACTGGGAACAGCACGACCTGCGCAGCGGAAAGCGAGAGGGAGGCCACTGGAGCGGAGAGACCTACGTGCTGCAGCGCGACGATCGCAGCAACTCCATCACGCCCGACGGAACACTCGTTGCGAGCTCCGGCTTCGACAAATTCGTCCGCCGGAACTGGGAGAAACTGACCTCGGGTACGCAGGTCGGATTCGAGTTCGCACTGCCGGCCCGCTTGACCACCATCGGCATGCGCATCAGCAAGACATCAGCCCTGCCAGGCGAGCAAGGCATCAGCGAATGGTTCAGGGTCGAGCCATCCTCGCCCCTGTTCCGGATGCTGGCGGGCGCCATCGTGCTCGGCTATGACGAGGAGCGGCAACTGCAGTTCTACCGCGGCCCCTCGAACATCGGCGACGCCAAGGGCGGAGATCTGGACGTGGAAATCCGCTACCGTCGCTCCCCCGCGACCGCAGGCCTTGCACCTGTCGATGCGCCTCAAGAGCCGCAGCAGCCGGGCGGCAAGAACCATCAATGCCCGCGAAGTGACGCATGAGCCAGGACATCCTCCTCGACAAGACCATCACCGTCGATCGGGCGCTCGGCGAGTGCTTTGCCTACGTTGCCGATTTCGCCCGTGTGCAGGAGTGGGATCCGGGCGTAAGCAGGGCAATTCGACTCACCGAGGGCCCGCCAGGCGTGGGCAGCGAGTATCGGGTCGTCATGAAGGCAGGGTTGTCGCTGCACTACACCGTTGTGGCGTTCGAGACGTCATCACGCATCCTCATGACGGTGCAATCGAGCGCTTTCACCGCCGATGAGGAAATTCTCTTCGAGCCTGCCCCCGAGGGCACGCGCATCCGCTACATCGCACGCTTTCGCCCGGGACTGCTTCTCGGCATTGCCACCCGATGCTCGCCGAGGATGATGGAATCGGTCGGCAAAAGCGCCATGAGAGGCCTGCGGGCGGCGCTGCAGGACACATACACGGCGCCCTCGAATGCCGATCGCCACGCTCTGGGAGACAGGCTCATCCTGCCCGGGATGATCCGCTTCACCCGATTCGGCTACGACAGCGCCCGCAAGCGCTGGAAGCCTGTCTCGGCGCGGCTCGACGGCAAGCATGTGCTCGTCACGGGGGCCACCTCGGGCATAGGGCTGGCTGCGGCACATGCGCTGGCGTCGATGGGTGCAGAGCTCACGCTGGTCGGCCGCGACGCGGGCAAGCTCTCGGCGGCCGTTGCGGAGATTTCCGCAGGCTCCGGAAATTCACATGTGCATGCGGAAACTGCAGACCTGGCGCTCATGTCAGATGTCCACGCCCTGGCGCAACGCCTGCTCGTGCAGGGCAAGCCGATCGACGCGCTGATAAACAACGCAGGCGCACTCTTCAATCCGCGACAGCTCACAGCGGAGGGACTGGAGAAAAGTTTTGCGCTGCTCCTGCTCGGCCCGTACATCCTCACCGAGAGACTGCAGCCGCTGTTGGCCGCGGCCGGGAAATCACGGGTCGTGAACGTTCTCTCCGGCGGGATGTACACCCAACGGATTCGCGTAAGGGACCTCCAAAGCAGCCGCGGCACGTACTCCGGCTCGGTTGCGTACGCGCGCGCCAAACGCGGGCTGATGATCCTTACCGAAGAGTGGGCCAGACGCTGGCGCAGCGCGGGCATCACGGTCAATGCCATGCACCCGGGCTGGGCGGACACGCCGGGCGTGGAGAGCTCACTGCCCGCCTTCAGGCGCCTCACGCGCCCCGTGTTGCGCACGCCGGAACAGGGCGCGGATACGGTGGTCTGGCTGGCTGCCGCCACGGAAGCCGCGCAGGTCGACGGACAATTCTGGCTCGATCGTGAACCGCACCCTAGCCACATCAGCGCAAAAACCCGTGAGAGCCCTGAAGACCGGGCAGCCCTGCTGGCCGCTCTCGCCGGATTAATGGCCGACACCCAAGCCGCAGGACAGGAGAGCCCGCCACGAGCACGCAAGCCACGCAACTGAGCACCGCAGAGCTGCTCCATGCAGAGCGTCTGTTGGGCCGCGCCCGCCTGGACCGCCTGCTCGCAGAAATCGCAGATCAGAGGCCTCTGCCGGGCGAAAGGGCGCGACAGACCATGTTGCAGTCGCTGCGGAATTTCATGAGCGCAGACCGCCTCCCCGAGCCCAGCGCGATCGACGCGGTGCCACTGTTCGTGGACCTGGTCGAAGCCGCCCGCCCGGTAACGCCGGCGGTGATCCTCGAGCATCCCGACCACCTTGTGGTGCGTGCCGACGCGCAGCACCTTCGCACCCTGTTGCAGGAACTCATCAGCAACGCGCTACGCCACGCCATGGACCGGGCAGAGGCAAGACTCGAACTGGGTGCGCGTCCGGGCTGCAACTTCTTTCTTCGCGACAACGGCTGCGGCATCGACAGCGCGCGGCAAGCCTGCGTGTTCATGCCCTTCAGCGGCCGCGGCGCCGAGGCGCCGGATTTCATCACACCCCCGCACTGCGGCCTCGGCCTCGCCACCGTCGCACGGATCGCAGCGGTGCATGGTGGGCGCGCATGGCTCCAATCAGAGGCGCGTTGGGGCTCTACCTTCAGCGTGCTGCTTGCACCGCTGCAGATGGATGACGGCAGCACCTCCGACGCATACACTCCCGCGAAATTTCCACGGTAGACCCGAATGAAAGCCTTGCGCCGTCTTGTCGCCTCCGAGTCGGGGGGAGGCATCCTGATGATGATCGCCGGCGCGGTCGCGTTGGTGCTTGCCAACTCCCCGCTGCAGGAAGCCTACGCAGCATTCTTCAACACGGAAATGCAGGTCAGGGTGCACGAACTGAACGTGCAGAAGCCCCTGCTGCTGTGGATCAACGACGGCCTGATGGCGATCTTCTTTTTCACCGTGGGGCTCGAGCTGAAGCGCGAAGTGCTGGGAGGCGAACTCTCCAGTGCACGCAAGATCGCACTCCCCGCCTTCGCCGCGCTCGGCGGGATGGTCGCACCGGCACTCGTGTACACGGCGCTCAACCACTCGGACAGTTTCGCGATGCGCGGCTGGGCCATTCCGACTGCGACGGACATCGCCTTCGCGCTGGGCGTGCTCACCTTGCTGGGTCGTGGCGTGCCGAACTCCCTCAAGCTCTTCCTCGTCACCCTTGCGATCGTCGACGACATCGGCGCCATCATTATCATCGCCATCTTCTACACCGCGGACATCGCACCACTCTCGCTTGCCATCGCCGGTGCCTGCTGCGTGGTGCTTCTGGTGCTGAACCGTGCGGGCGTCCGCAACGCGACGCCCTACCTGCTGGTGGGCGTTCTGATGTGGCTGTCGGTGCTCAAATCAGGCGTGCACGCCACGCTCGCAGGCGTGCTGCTCGCGATGTTCATCCCGCACCGCGAGGTGGAAGGAAAATCGCTGCTGCGCCACCTCGAGCACGAACTCCACGGCACCGTGGCATACGCGATCCTGCCCCTCTTCGCCCTCGCCAATTGCGGGGTGCGCATGCTGGACCTGGGGGCGGATGCCCTGGTGCATCCGGTACCGCTCGGCGTGGGCATGGGGCTATTGCTCGGCAAACCGGTGGGAGTGCTCCTCTTCAGCGGCATCGCCATCGCGCTCGGGCTGGCGCGTCTTCCCGATCGCAGCAACCGGCTCATGTTCGTAGGGGTCGCGTGTCTCACAGGCATCGGCTTCACGATGAGTCTTTTCATCGGTTCGCTCGCCTTCGATCAGGGAACGCTGGGGGCCGGCGTCGACGAGCGCCTCGGGATCCTGATCGGCTCCTTTGCCTCGGCCGTGCTGGGCGTGGTGCTGATCCGTGCCGGCATCAGGCGCGACGCTCTGCCTGCAGCAGAAGGTTCCTCGGGCTGAGGGCAGGCGCGCAAAACCGCTCCAGTCGTACGGCATAGCCCGACTCCTCCAGCGATACCGCGAGGTCGGTCACCAGCCACAACTCGATCAGTCGCCGGAAGCGCTGACGTACCAGATCGAGTGCGCTCACCTCCAGGAATCGTGCACGGCCGCGTGCTTCCCACTGCGGGAAATCGATATCGGCCGCGAGTGTCAGGCCTTTCAGGCGTGCGGCGTGCCGGCAATAGGAAGCGAAACCCCCGCCGAGCAGTGCCGCTGAGGCCCCCGGAACGGCGGTGTAGGCCGAATGGCCCAGGCCCTCGCGCAACAACGCATCGAAACCCAGTTGCCAGCTCTGCACATGCTCACGTCGACGTTGGTCGTGGGCGCCGGAGGTAACCACCTCCTGCACCGCCGTGCGCAGATCTTCCGGAGCAAGCCCGGGATTTGCGCGCCCTCCGGCAGCGGAGCGCGGACGATGCCCCTCCTCTCCCAGATGGAAGCAACACGGCGCGCAAGCCAGAGCGCGGGTTCCGGCGGCGGACGCCACATCGAAGAGCCGCCGATGCAGAGCCCCGCAGGCATGCAAGGCAACGACGCGAACCTCCCCGGCAACGATTGCCGATGCGTCCCCGGACAGGACATCACAGCGCTGCGCATCCAGGCGCACCCCGTCCCTGCGCGCGAGTCCGAGGGCGGCTTCGACCAACGCAGGATCCCGCTCCAGAGCCAACACCTCGGAGCCTTGCCACTGGCAGGCGAGTGCCCGCCCCAGATGCGCTTTTCCGGCACACCAGTCAACGGTACGCGACACCGATGAGGACGCGAGCGCCCCCGCGAATGCCTTTACCTGTGCCCATTTGCGTCCGGGGATGTCACGGTCGAAATCCCTGGGCCAGGGACGAAGCGCAGTCCCGACGGCGATCCCGATCTGCTCGAGACCCGCCCAGCGCTCAACCGGGAACCACCGACCCAGAAACGCGTCACGAGCAGAGCTATCGGCGTTGAGCGCGGCGACGGCCGGCGCATCAAGACCCCGCAACGCCCGGGACAGCTCCGGTGAGTCTGATTCCCAGGCCAGCACGGGATCACGGAAGGCATGGCTCGACCAGAAAACGCGCCATTGATGGAGTTCTGCACCCAGCGTCATCAGCCGTTGCGCGAGCGGCGTTCCGCTCGTGCTACTTGCTGGTGTGTACATGGACCCCGTCCCAAGTAGCCGGGGGCGGATCTACGGCAAAGCGTGCCGAGCGCCTTGCGTGGAATGCGCACACACCGTCCTCGGGGCAGGCGCGGGCGAGCGACTCGAAGGCTGCCGTCGCGCGGGCAAAGTCGCGCGCATTCCACAGGGCAAGAGCGTCGGCGTACTGCTGCGGATCGGTGGCACTGGCGGAGACGGGTTCGTGGATACCGAGTGCTTCGCCGCGCCCCTTGACCCGTACCCGGTCCACCTCCCGGAAATCGATCCCGGCAGCGGCATCGCGCGTGGCATCGGTCACGAGGATCACCGCCCCGTAGAAGGGGCACAGCCCCTCGACCCGGGACGCGATGTTCACGCCGTCGCCGATCACGGTGTAGTTCATGCGGGAAGCGCTGCCCATGTTCCCTGCCACCACAACCGCCGTATTGATACCCACGCCCACGGCAATCGGAGGCTGCCCTTCCGCTGCGAATTCAGCGTTCAGGGCTTCGACGGCGGCGCGGATGCCGAGGGCGCCGCGCACCGAGCGGGCCGCATGGTCCGAGTGCATCAGAGGTGCGCCGAAGAGCGCCATCACCGCGTCTCCGATGTATTTGTCGACCACGCCCCCCTCGGCCTCTATGGCTTGGGTCACACGGGTGAGATAGCGGTTCAGCAGATCGAGGATTGCGGCGGGTGCCACGCCTTCACAACGCGCCGTAAAACCGCGTATGTCCACGAAGAGCACCGATACTTCACGCTCCTCGCCACCCAGGCTGATCGGACGGCGCAGAAGTTCCTCGGCGATGGCCGGCGACACGACCTTGCCGAGCAACCCACGGACACGCTCACGGTCTTGCAGGCCGGCCGCCATCTCGTTGAAGGACAGCGCGAGCGCGCTGATCTCGTCGCGCCCGGGTATATCCATGCGACCGGCGAAATCACCATCGGCGATACGCCGCGCGCCCTGAGCGAGTTCGAGAACAGGCCGCGTCACGCCGCGGGCAATGAGCACGGCGGCAAGTACCGCCACCGCAAGTCCCGCACCCAGCAGCACCGCCAGCGAGCGCATCAGATTGCGGTAGGGCTCGAGTTCGGCGCGCAGGGAACGCGCCAGCACCGCCACCGCATCCTGCTTGCCATGGGCGTCGAGTGGCGTCGACAGCAGCACGTAGTCCTCTCCGGCAAGGTCAGAGGTGCTGACCGAACCGTCCAGCGCCACGCGCTCTTGTGCCGATGCCACCAGCGCATCACGAAGAGCGCCCGTCATGGTGGAGGCGACGGAGTGCCACGCGCTGCCACTGTCGCGGCGCAGCACGGTAACGTCCGAGATCTTTCCCAGCGAGCGCGCGAAATCGTCATCGATGGCGAAACCGAAAAGGATCCATGCACTGGGTTCGGGCGTGAACAGAGGGACTACCGTCACCTGTTGCAGCACGCCGCCGATCTCGACCACGCCGCTCGCCTCGCCGAACTCGTTCTCCGCGGCGCGCGCGAGCAAGCCCTCCCAGGCTGCATCAGGCGCATCCTTCAGCTGCGGGTCGGTGCTGGCGATCAGGTGACCGTCGGGATCGACGAGGAGCATCACATCGGCCTCGATCCTGCCGAGGTGGTTTTCCATCGCCGAAAGGATGGTGCCCCGATCGGCGGTGGCGAAAGCCTGCTTGAAGGCGAAGTCGCCCGACAGAAGCCGCGCGTTGGCGATGAGACCCGCGCTGCGCTCGTCGATCAGCCGCCGGAAAACACCGGCTCCCACTTCGAGGTCGGCAGCTATCTGCCGGGTCGCGTTGCGGGTATTGGCAAAGCTGACGAGAAGGAAAGCGACCGTCTGGGTGAGCAGCACGAGTCCCACCACGAGCACGAGCAAACGACTGCGGAAACTGCTGAATCCGCGCACGGCAGTGTGTCAGTACCGGTCTTCGCCGCGACCGGCCGGTGCGCGACGCAACTGGAGTTTGCGCTTGAGAGGAACCGTAACGGCGGCGGAAGACCCGGCCGTCGAACCCTCGACCTCGCCGCCCGTCACAGCACGCTGCTCGGCGAGGTCGCGGTGCCATGCCATCACCCTCCACGTGCCCGGTGGCACGCCAGTGATGTTCGCGATGCCATCGGCGCCACTGACTGCATGGAAGGGCGAAGACACCACCACGATGTATCCGCGCATCCAGTCGTGGATGTTGCAGCCCAGCACCACCACTCCGGCCACGGGAAAGCGCACCGGCTCGGCCGGCGTGCCGGCATAGAGCGGCAACTCGAAATTTCGGGCTTCGGAAAACGAATAGACGTGATGCCTGATGTTGTCGCTGTTGGGGAATGTGACCTTGGCGCCTACCGGCACCACAAGCACCTGCGGCACGAACTGCTTGCCGATCTGGTCCATCACGGCCGTCTGTGCATCGGGCGAGGCGACGGGGGTGGCGCCAACGGCGTCCAGAAAGACAACCGCGGATTCCAGAGGCTTGCCCGCCTCGTCGCTGACCGCGACACGCAGGGAACCGGCATGCACTCCGCGAGAAGCGGCAAGCACGCAGCCCATGCACACGATCGCGTGCAGGAGCCGAGGCAAAAAGGTGCTCATTTCAGTACGCCCACA
>CAIYPF010000045.1 GCA_903928015.1 uncultured Gammaproteobacteria bacterium
CTCGGCGCCGAGCTCAACATCCGCTTCGCGTACCCGATCATGCTCCGCGGCGAGCATCCGGCCGTCGCCATCTGCGTCGATGACAATCATCTCGCGGGGCAGATCCTGCTCCGCAAGCGCTTCCGGTTGCTCGCGGAAGAGGACCTCGCGCCCTGACCGCGTCCATCGGCCGGCGCTGATCGAACCACCCCGTTCCCAAGGAATCACCATGGCCCGCATCGTTCGCCACGTCGCCGCTGCCCCCGTCAAGATCGAGCCCTCCGACAAGCCCGTCTTCATCTGCGCCTGTGGCCTGACGAAGAACTTCCCGCTCTGCGACGGCTCGCACAAGCCGGCCCGCAACGAGGAAGCCGGCAAGCTCTACACGTACGGCGAGGATCGCCAGCCCAACGGCAGCGGTCCGGACGAGTTCACGGGCAACACCTGCGCGTGAACACGGTGGCCGTGCTCTTGCGCGGTGCCCCCGGTCCCGGATCCAGCCCGGCACCCAGTCCTGCATCCAGTCCTGCATTCACCCGGCGCACTCAGCGAACCGGATAGGTCGCTGACGTCTTCTCCGTCTCCCAGACGGTGACGTGGTCGATCTCCACGCCCGCCGCCGACAGCTCCGGCGCCAGCAGCCGGTGGCAGACCATGGCGATGTTCTCGACCGAAGGGTTCAGCTTCGCGAACTCCGGGCAATCAACGTTCAGGTGCTTGTGGTCGAACCGGTCGATCACCGTCCGCATCACGATCGCTTCCATCGCGCCGCTGCCGAAGGCTCCCGAAACCTCGCCGGTGGGCACCCGCGCGGCCACCGCAACGCGGTAATTGTGGCCGTGCCCGCTCGGATGGTTGCACTTGCCGAACATGCGGCGATTTTCCTCATCGGACAATTCCGGGCAGTGGAGGCGGTGCGCTGCGCTGAATTCGAAGGACTCGGTCATGACGGCGAAGGTGGGCATGTCAGTTCTCCACGAATATGTGATGAATGGCCCGGGCGACCAGGTGAGCGAGCGAAACTCGGCGCGCTTCGGCATGGCGGGCACGACTGCCTCGGCCATGCGGCGCACCGCGTGGAAAGGAGTGACCCGCTCCGTTCCCTCGCAGAACGCCTGCAGCAGCGGAATCACGCGCGTTCGCACCACAGCATCGAGCTCCTGGATGCCGACGAGGTACCCGGTGCTGCGATCGGGCGTGCCGATGCACTCGATGGTCACTTCATGGTGCGCAGTGAACCCATCGGACGGCGGGATTCCGGCAAAGCCGTTTCTGCGTGTCTGCGCTGCCTCGTTTTCTTTCACCTCACGCGCATTTGGGAACGGGATTCCCACGCGGACGGTGCGTTGGAGCGCGATCGATTCTGATGCAGGAAATGTGCTCAAAGTGGGGGAATCTGATGCAACGAAGGTGGGTACTTGGCGGTTGTTCAGCCTACAGTATGCGTGTCACGAGCCCCCGGAAGGGCTCGGCGTGAGCTTGCCTCCGCCGGGCCTTTTTCATTTGGTGGGTGCTTCCGTTGCCGCCGTGCCGGTGCGCAGGGTGCAGCGAGACCCGCCACGCGCAGGAATTTGATCCGGGTCGCGGCGCCGACCTGCCGATGAACCTTTCATCCCGATGTCTCCGGCGTCCAGGGTCATCATCAGTCGCGCGGCAGTGATGCTTGCGCTTGCCGGGCTGGCGGCCGTTGGCTGTGCCACACCGCGCGCGGACGTGCCGACCGCCGGTGCAGTGCCGGGCGCTTCGCCTGCTGCTCCTTCCGTTGCGCCTTCGGAATCATCCGCATCGCCATCGACCGTCGTCCTCGGTCCCGGCCTGGTCGTCGATCGCATCGCGCGCGAGGTCCGCGTCGAGGCGGAGGTCGCGTGCAACCAAGGATGGCTCGAGCAGGCTGCATGCAAGGCGGGTACCCGCGAACACGAATCGCTGCTGGCGATCGCGGTGGCGCCAAGCCGCATCCATGCAGGCATCCTCCTCCTTGGCCTCGAGCCCGGCCAGCCCGGCGAGTGGAAGCCCGCCGCCGACGGCTCCGATGCCGTGGTCCGCGTGGCGCCCGCCGGTGCGCCGCTTGCACTCGCGGTGCGCACCGCGTCGGGCGAGGTGCCGCTCTCCTCGTGGATCACGGACCCCGTCAAGGGCCGCGCCTTCCCGGCGCAGCCATGGGTCTTCGCCGGATCCCGCATACGATCGAACACCAAGAGCATGGGACCCGGCGAACATTACGTGGCCGACCGCACCGGCAGCATCGTGGGCATCGTCACCTTCGGTGA
>CAIYPF010000046.1 GCA_903928015.1 uncultured Gammaproteobacteria bacterium
GACGTAGAGGCGATCTTCGCCGAGGCGCACCCCATCGTGAATGCGCTGTTCACGGCTGATCCGCCGGTGCATACGCGACACAGGAAACTGGTGAGCAAGGCGTTGAGCCCGCGTCGCGTGCGTGAACTCGAACCGGCGATCCGCAAACTCAGCAACGAACTCGTCGATGCGTTTGTGGATGCCGGTCAGGTGGACCTGATCCCGGCGTTCGCAGTGCCGCTTCCCGTGACCGTGGTCGCGGACATCCTCGGTGTCGAGCGTGCCGACATCTGGACGTTCAAGCACTGGGGCGATCTGATGATATCCGGCAACATCGACGTGCTCGATCACGCGCGTCGTCGTGAGGTAGCGCGTGCCGTCGTGGATCTGCACCGCTATTTCGTGCCGCGCATCGAGCAGCGCCGCGCACAACCGACCAACGACTTGCTGAGCGAGATGGTCAACGCGGAAATCGACGGCGAGCCGCCCTTCAGCACCGCCGAGTTGCTGCCGATCATCGACCAGATCCTGCTCGCCGGCCACGAAACCACGACCAACCTGATCGGCAACGCCATGGTGATCCTGCTGCGCGACCCAGCGCTGATGGCGAGCCTGCGCGCCAACCCGGCAGGCATCGACAATTTCATCGAAGAGACGCTGCGCGTCGATCCGCCGATCCAGTGCACCTATCGCCGTACCACGGCTCCGGTCACCCTGCACTCGCTCGACATCGAACAGGGACGCATGGTGGTGCCGATGTGGGGAGCAGCGGGTTACGACCCCTCGGTGTTCCCGGATCCGGAGCGTTTCGATCCCTCGCGCCCGAACGTGCGGCAGCACATGGGTTTCGGCCACGGGCCGCATTTCTGCGCGGGCGCCGAACTCGCGCGGCTTGAAGCGCGTATCGCCTTCGAGACGTTGCTGGAGCGGCTGCAGGACATAACGCTCGACGAGCAAGGCAGCGACCTGAGGCCCTTGCAGAGCTTCGCAGCACGCGGTTATCGGCGCATCGTGTTGGGCTTTCGCGCGGCGTGATTGCCTGATTGCAGGCTGGGTGGCGGGCCCTGCCCGCCGCGCAGCGCAAGGCAAGGCAAGGCAAGGCAAGGCAACCGCAGCCTGTCGCCGCCGCTTAGGTCGCAGCAACCCGCAACACCACTTTGCCAAGCGACTTGCCCGAAAAGGCCGCATCCAGCGCACCACGGAAATCCGAGAAGTCAAAGACGGGACCTGCAGGCGGGCGCAACGCCCCCTCCTCCACCCATCCGATCAGGCGGCGCGTGTTGGCGGCGTTCATCGCGGGATCGCGCCCTGCTGCCTGACGCAGATCCACCCCGACCAGCGAGGCACCTTTGAGCAGCGCGAGATTGGCCGGCAGCCGCGGAATCGCGCCACCTGCGAAACCGATCACCAGATGACGCCCACCCCAGGCGAGGCTGCGAAAAGCGGGTTCGAAGAAATCACCCCCGACCGGATCGAAGATCACGTCCACGCCGCCCGGGGACAAGCGCTTCAATTCATCGCGCCAATCGGGGCGGCTGTAATCAAGCTCGAGGTCTGCGCCTGCGGCGAGCGCGAAAGCACGTTTCTCCGCTGAAGACGCCGCCGCGATCACGCGTGCGCCCAGGCATTTGCCCACCTGCACGGCTGCGCTTCCCGTGCCACCGGCTGCGCCGAGCACCAACAACGTTTCGCCAGCGCGAAGCTCCGCGCGCTGGATCAGTGCGTGGGCAGCAGTCTGGTAGTTCACCAGGAAAGCGGCGCCCACCTCAGCGCTGAGCACAGAGGGCAGCGGCATCAGCGTTGCGGCAGGCACGCATACATACTCCGCGAACACATTGCCGAAGCTGCCGCCGATCACGCGCTGCCCCGGCGCGGTGCTTTGCACACCCTCGCCGCAACTCTCGACGATGCCCGCGAACTCCGAGCCCGGCACGAAGGGCAGCGGCGGGCGCACCTGGTAGCCACCGCGGGCCATCAGCGCATCGAAATACCCCACGCCCGCGGCCAGCAAACGCACGCGCACCTCGCCGGCGGCGGGCTCAGGCATGGGGACATCACGCAGTGCGTAACACTCGGGCGGTCCGAGTTCGTCGGCGATGACAGCTTTCATGGGGGTTTTCTCCTGAGTGTGTGGCGTGGATGGTAACGAACAGCGAGGAGCAGCCGAGTGTCATGGAGTTGCTCCCGGGACGTACCGCCTGACGAGCCCGTAACCTTATGCGTTGCAACTCCTGCCTAGAATGGCCGCGACATCGCGCAAGACCATCGCAGACGCCAGTCGGGCAAGATCATGATCACACTGCACCAGTACCACCTGTCGCCGTTCAACGAGAAGATCCAGCGGATGCTGAACCACAAGGGCATTCCCTTCGAGGAGCGGTACTGGACTCTCGGCGAGCGCAAGAAAGTGCGGGCTCTGAACCCCACCGGGAAACTTCCTGCGCTCCAGAATGGTGAGCGCGTGGTCTGCGACTCCACGGACGTGGCGCACTACATCGAGCAAAACTTCCCGCAAAAGCCGCTCATTCCTTCGGACCCGCGCCTGCGCGCCCAGGTCCATGTGCTCGAGGACTGGGCCGATGAAAGTCTCTACTTTTACGAAATGCACTTGCGCTTCACCACGCCTGGCAACCGCGAGCGCAACATCCCGCGCATGGTGGAGCACGAGGGCGCGTTCCTGCGCTGGCTGCTGGCCAAAGTGGTACCCGGCGGAATCGTCAGGATCACCGGGAGCCAGGGTATCGGGCGCAAATCGATCGAACAGCTGCTGGTCGATGTGGAGCGGCATATCACGGCCGTTGATGGCCTGCTCGACGGCACGGACTGGCTGGTGGGCAATCAGCTGAGTCTGGCGGATCTCGCGGTGTATGCGATGTTCCAGGCACTGCGCGATGCCGACATGGTCGCGGACATGCTCGCGCGCTACCCGGCCGTGACTGCGTGGATGATGCGGGTGGAAGAGCACACCGGAACACGGGCTGCCCGCGGAGACTGACGCCCGCCATCTGCAACAGAGGAAACACCATGAGCAAAGTTCTTGTCACCGGAGCTACCGGTTTTATCGGCAATCACGTCACCCGGCTATGCCTGGAACAGGGCGACGAGGTGCGCGTGATGGTCATGCCCGGTGAGGACCGCTCCCCGCTCGCCGGCATGGAGGTGGAGTTCGTCGAGGGCAACCTGCTGGATCCGGATTCGCTGGCGAAAGCGGTCCGCGGCGTGAACCGGCTGTATCACCTCGCCGCGCTGTTCGCGGTGTGGACGAAGGATCCGGACCTCCACTACAAGATCAACGTGAACGGCACGCGCCACTTGATGCGCGCCGCGAAGACAGCAGGCGTGGAAAAGATCGTCTACACCAGCAGCATCGCTGCCATCGGCACCGACGGCAGGGGGACGCCCTCAACGGAGGAAACCCCTTTCAACAGCTGGCATTTCGCCAGCCCGTACATCCTGTCCAAGTACATCGCCCACCTGGAGGTGAAAGGCATGGTGAAGGACGGGCTTCCGGCAACCATGGTTCTGCCCGCCCTGCCCTTCGGGCCCGGAGATCGTGCACCCACACCCACGGGCAGCATGATCATCGGCACCCTGAAGGGGTCGATGAAGAACTACTGGGATGGCGGCGTCTGCCCGGTGGACGTGCGTGACGTGGCCGCCGGCCACGTGCTGGCGATGGCCAAGGGCCGCATCGGCGAGTCTTATATCCTCGGCAACAGCGAGGCCAATATGAGCAACCGCGAATTCCTCGAACTGATTGCCCGCATCGCCGGGGTAGCGAACGTGGCCACCCGGGAGGTATCGCGCACCATGATGTTGCGCGTGGCCCGCATGGCCGAAATCATCAGCAAATTCACCGGCAAACCGCCCGTGACGACGGTCAAGAACTCCAGCTACGTGATGGAGCACTTCTACGTGGATGCGGGCAAGGCGGTGCGCGAACTCGGCCTGCCGCAAACACCGATCGACATCGCGGTACGCGATTCAGTCGAGTGGTTCCGTGCCAACGGGTATGCCTGAGGGATAGTTAATCCAATGCGTCGTAGGGGCGACGTCGCCAGCCGATCCTGAGGGGTGCCTCAGGCCTGCGGCCGTACCGCTTACTGCCGCGGAGCTCAGTGCAGCGTCGGGGCACCGGCTGCATCCAGCCATTGTTCAGGCGTCAGAGTGGCTGATGAGCCGTGGCCGGGCAGCGGCAACGCACTGTAGTCCTGCATCAGTTGCACCATCGCGTCGAGGCGCTGCTGCGGATCGTAGATCTGCAGAACAACTATGAGCCTGTCGATGATGGTCGCCTTGTCGAGATTGGCACGTACCGGAAGCCGGAGTGCCGTCGCATAGGCGAGCAGCTGATCGTATACGTCGCCGAGCGCCGGCCGCATCGTCTGGTGTTCGGGTGTGAGGTTATCCGACGACTGGTCAGCGCCCTGCTCCCACGAATGCCAGAGGAAATGACTGCCCTGTCCACACGCTACCGAGTCGTATTTGCTCGTGTAGTTGCCGTTAGGCAGGAGATAGAACCAGGAGCGGTCGGTGCAGCTGTGGTGCGATGCGCGATCCGCCAGAGCGTGGAAAAAAATGCCCGGCTTGGCGAATCGCAGGGCATGAGGGCTGACGAACGTCCGGAAGGCCAGGTCTGAAGCCACCACCGTGCCAGCATCATCCTGATTGATGATCAGCCGGCCGAGCTTGGATTCGAAGGGAATCTGCAGCCGTGAGACGCCCGCCGAGAAGAAACTCTGAGGGCTGGCCAGCACTCGCCCGCGAACCCCGCACGGCTGCGGAAGGCTCGAAGGCTCTGATGCCGGTACAACGATTCCCCCCACACAGGCATCCCGACGTACGCCGAACACCCAGTCGCGAAGATTATTGACCAACGGCTCGTTGGGGGCGTTTTCCGTCGAGAAATAGTCGGTGGGGAACGCGGCGACAGGCGGGGCTTCCGGCGTCGTCGAAAATCTCGCGTGCAGGTGGAGGAGCATGCCACCGGAAGGAGCGTTGAACTTGTAGACACCACTCATGACCCGGGTGATCAGGAGGCAATGCTGCTGCATCGCGGGCCCCCACTGCGCACGGCACTCGGCGATATCGGCATCGCTCATCATCTTCGCGCCGTTCTGGTCAAACGGAAAATAGTCTGACTGGTCCGTCGCCTCGTCGTAGATCATCATCTGATACGCCTGCCAGGGCGTGTACCCGATCAGCTGCGCCATGAGATATGTGGAGTCGCTATGCACCAGACTCCGCCCGCCGATGATCGCGTTGGTGCCGCTCAAGCCGCTCATGCTGTCAGCGGTCGCGACAACCCGGCACTGCAACTGCTCGGCAGGGCTGAGGTTGCTGGTGCGACACACCTCCTCGACGCCGATGCAGTTGCGGATGGGCGCCTGCCCCGACGTCGGATCGTTGAAGCAGACATCCACGCCGAATGCCTGTGCCAGCTGCGTGTGCAGGCATCCGGCAAATATCGCTGCGATGAGCAGGGTAGCCCTCATTTTCGTCTTCTCTCTGGAGTGGCCGGCCCCGGATTTCGGCAGTTACAGGAGGCGGGCGGGAGAATAGGGGCTCTACCAGACCAGCACAATCACCAATCACAACCCATTTGGGGCGCGTGTCTGGGAGCGGTGCTGCACCACGGCCGGGGTCAGGCGGATGAAGTCCCTCGGCGTCAGCTAGCCCTGGAGCACGAAGCCGCCGAGGATCAGCCCGACGATCACGACAATCACGAACCCCGGCAGCAGCATCAGCATGTACAGCGGTTCGCTGCGCCGCCCCTTGGCGATCATCGTCCAGCCCGAGGCAATCGCCGCCAGCCCTATCAGCCAGATCGCCGCGAGCAGCACGAGCGACACCAGCCTGTCGCTCGCCTCGACATTGAAACTCGCGCTGCTGCCCTGCACGACATAGCCCTGCGGCCCCAGCATCAGAATCAGCACGCTCATCATGCCGACCAGGAACAGTCCGGCGACCAGGGCCACCACCCCGTCCGCCTTCATGGTCGCTGCCGGCGCTGCAGTGCGGCCGCATTGCGGGCAGGTGCGGTCGGTCCCTTCATAGCGCGCTCCGCATGGCGCGGACTGGCAGATCCATTGTCGTGTAGCCCCGTCAGTCATGCCCGTCTCCTTCGCCTCCCCGGATAGCCGCAAAATCGCTCTCGTCACCCCAGCGGAAAGTATAAGCCGAGCAACGCCACTACCCGCCCGAATCCAACCGCCCATGGCGGCTGACGCCGGGTGTCATGCCCACGAATCACCCGGATCCTCGTCCTCACCGCAGGCAAACGCAGGCGATCCGCCACTCCGAATGTCCTCCGATCTGTCTTCGGCGCGCGTGGACACAGCACCACTCCCTGCTGATCCCCGTCGCAGCGTTTCTGCTGCGGGCGTCATGCGGTCGATTTCAACTCCTCACCGAGCGCTCACGGACCCATGCAGCGAGAGCGGGTTCATCCAGCTCGCCGGCAGCGAGCGCGAACATCGTCTAAACACAGTCCACGTCCTCTGCAACTAGCTCGTAGCCGTTCATGGCCAGAAACAGTTCGATGACGACGAAGGCCGTGCGTTTGTTTTCATCCATGAACGGAGAGCAAACCCTCGTCCCTGATACCCGTAAGCCCGCCGTGCTCTGCGAGCTGCTCGTTGTGGATGGCAAGAACAATGGCGCGTTCGATCCAGACCCAGCCGCTCATAATGTCGGCGGATGGCGTCCGTGTTGTCCGCGTCCGGCGCTCAGGGGGATGCCACTATCTCCGCTGAGCGGAGGGTGTACACCTCAGGACGGAAACGCAAACTGCGCCTTGTCCCGCACCCCGCCACTCGGCCAACGCTGCGTGATGGTCTTCCTGCGCGTGTAGAAGCGCACCGAGTCCGGGCCATAGGCGTAGAGGTCGCCGAACAGCGAGCGCTTCCAGCCGCCGAAGGAGTGGACCGCCACCGGCACCGGCAGCGCCACGTTCACGCCGACCATGCCGACACGGATGTTGTCGGTGAAGTAGCGCGCGGCCTCGCCGTCGCGCGTGAAGATGCAGGTGCCGTTGCCGTATTCGTGCGCGTCGATCAGCGCCATCGCTTCTTCCTGCGATTTCACGCGCAGCACGCAGAGCACCGGGCCGAAGATCTCTTCCTTGTAGATGCGCATCGAGGGCTGCACCTTGTCGAAGAGGCAGCCGCCGAGGAAGTAGCCCTCTTCGTGGCCCGGCACGGTCAGGCCGCGTCCGTCGACGACAAGATCCGCGCCCTCTTCCACGCCCAGATCCACGTAGCCGCGCACTTTCTCGAAGTGCGGCTTGCTGATCAGCGGGCCCATGTCGATGCCGGGTGCGGTGCCGGGGCCTACCTTGAGGCTTGCGAGGCGCTCCTTGAGTTTGGCGACCAGTTGGTCACCGACTTCATCGCCCACGGCAACGGCCACCGAGATCGCCATGCAGCGCTCGCCGCAGGAGCCGTAAGCAGCACCCATCAGCGCGCTCACTGCGTTGTCGATGTCGGCATCCGGCATCACGATCGCGTGGTTCTTGGCGCCGCCGAGCGCCTGGATGCGTTTGCCGTGTTTTGTGCCCGTGGCGTAGATGTATTCGGCGATCGGCGTGGAGCCTACAAAGCTCACGGCCTGCACGCGCGGGTCGGTGAGAAGTGTGTCGACGGCTTCCTTGTCGCCGTTCACAACGTTGAATACGCCATCGGGCAGGCCGGCTTCCTTGAAGAGGTGGGCAATCAAATGCTGCGGGCTCGGGTCACGCTCGGAGGGCTTCAGCACGAAGGTGTTCCCGCAGACGATCGCCATCGGGTACATCCACATCGGAACCATCGCGGGGAAGTTGAACGGCGTGATGCCGGCCACCACACCGAGCGGCTGGAATTCGCTCCAGGAATCGATGGCGGGGCCTACGTTCTTCGCGTGCTCGCCTTTCAGGAACTCGGGCGCACCGCAGGCGTACTCCACCACCTCCACGCCGCGCTGGAACTCGCCCAGCGCGTCGTCGAGCACCTTGCCGTGCTCCTCGGTGATCAGCGCGGAGATGCGGCTCGCGTTCTGCTCGAGCAGTTCCTTGAAACGGAACATGATGCGCGCGCGCTTCAGGGGCGGTGTGTCGCGCCAGGCGGGGAATGCGGCCGCAGCGGCGGCGATGGCGCCTTCAACCGTCTGTCTGGATGCGAGCGCTACATTGCGCACCACCTGACCGGTGGCGGGGTTGTAAACGGGCTGCGTGCGTGCGGTGTCGGCGACGGGGGTGCCGTTGATGAAATGGCCCAAGGTGCTGAGAGTCATCTGCGTGTTCCTTCGTTTGCGTGCGTCGGTGTGTCGCGTAAAAGCGGGGACAGACCCCATTGTTCAAATCCGTTGTCGAGGCATCGGGGGCCGAGCGGAAAAATGGGGTCAGTCCCCGGTTTTACGCTCGGTTGCGCCTGCCCCGCAGCTCACGTCATGCCAAGCCCCGGGCTGGGGATGGCGGTGCGACTGAGTCACTGTCCTCTGTCGCCCGCCAGACCCGCCAGACCCGATAAATGGGGTCTGACCCCATTTGTTTTGCGCCCTGACGAAATCGGGGTCTGACCCCATTTGTTTTGTCAGTCGACGGTGGGGATGGTGTCGGCAAGCGCGTTGATGAGCTTGTCGAAATCTTCCTTCTCCGTGACGAAGGGCGGCGCGAACTGCAGGGTGTCGCCACCCCAGCGCACGTAGAAGCCACGCTCGAACATCTTGAGCGCGATCTCCCAGGGCCTGCGCGCGGGTTCGCCCGGCTTGGCGGCGATCTGGATGGCGCCGGCCATGCCGAAATTGCGGATATCCACCACGTACTTGGTGCCCTTCAGGCTGTGCAGGCCGTCTTCGAAATACGGCGCGAAGGCGCGCACCTTGCCCACCATGTCTTCCTTGTTGAAGACCTCCATCGCGGCGATGCCGGCGGCGCATGACACCGGGTGCGCGGAGTAGGTGTAGCCGTGCGGGAACTCGATGGCGTATTCCGGGCCGCCGGCTTCCATGAAGGTCTTGTAGATCTCGCCGGTGGCGAAGACCGCGCCCATCGGGATCGCGCCGTTGGTGAGGCACTTGGCGACGTTCAGGATGTCTGGCGTCACGCCGAAGGCCTGCGCGCCGAAGACATCGCCCGCACGGCCGAAGCCGGTGATCACCTCGTCGAAGATCAGCAGGATGTTGTGCTTGGTGCAGAGCTCGCGAAGCCGCTGCAGATAGCCCTTGGGCGGCACCACCACGCCGGCGGAGCCCGAGAAGGGCTCCACGATCACGGCGGCGATGTTCGAGGCATCGTGCAGCGCCACCAGTTCTTCGAGTTGATCGGCCAGTTCCACGCCGTGCTCGGGCATTCCGCGCGAGAAGGCGTTCTGCGGCAGCAATGTGTGCGGCAGGTGGTCGGCGTCCAGCGTGTGGCCGAAGAGCTTGCGGTTGGGGCCGATGCCGCCCAGCGAGATGCCGCCGAAGTTCACACCGTGATAGCCCTTGGCGCGACCGATGAATTTCGTCTTGGTAGCCATGCCCTTCTGGCGCCAGTAGGCGCGCGCCATCTTGAGCGAGGTATCCGCGCTCTCGGAGCCGGAGTTGGTGAAGAACACGTAGTCGAGGCCTGCGGGCGCCATCTCCTTCAGGGTGTTCGCCAGCCGGAACGACAGCGGGTGGCCGAACTGGAACGCGGGCGAGTAATCGAGTTCCTGCAACTGCCGCGCAACCGCCTGCGCGATCTCGGGGCGGTTGTGGCCAAGGCCGCAGCACCAGAGCCCGGAGAGGGAGTCGAACACGCGACGGCCCTCGGCAGTGATGAAGTGGCAGGCCTCGGCCCGCACGATCATGCGCGGGTGCTCCTTGAACTCCCGGTTCGGGGTGAAGGGCATCCAGTGGGCTTCCAGTTCCTCGCGCGTCAGGGCGGGGACCATCGAGGTGGTCTGCATCTGGGTCATGGCGTCTCTCCGGGGAAAGAGCGGGCGGGGTGCCCGTTACTGCAGCCAAGTGTAGGCGAGGGCAAATGTTTCATAAATGTCCGCGATTGAACCCTTGATTACTTCTTCATGAAACTTTCTGATGGAGGAACCCGAATCCGTCGTCATGAGGGACACACGCCATGAAAGCGCTGCTGGGACAGGTCACGGATCTCGATCTGCGGCTGCTGCGCGTGTTTCGCGCGGTGGTGGATTGCGGCGGTTTTGCTGCGGCGGAGCTGGAACTGAACATCGGCCGCTCCACCATCAGCCGCCACATCAAGGACCTCGAGATGCGCCTGGGGATGCGACTGTGCCGCAGGGGTCGGGGCGGTTTCGCGCTCACGCCCGAGGGCACCCAGATATACCAGTCAACGCTGCGGGTACTCGGCGCCATATCGGAACTGCGCAGCGAGGTGCACAACCTCCACCAGCGCCTCACCGGCAGCCTGCAGCTCGCGCTCTTCGACAAGACCGCCACCAACCCGGATGCCCGCATAGCGCCCGCGATAGGCAAGATGCGCGGACGGGCACCGGATGTCGCAATCGAGATCCGGGTGCTGCCCATGAACGAAATCGAGCGCGGCGTGATCGACGGGGATTTCCACGTCGGCGTCATCCCCACCCACCGCCGTTCGGACGCCTGCTCCTACCACCCGCTGTTCGACGAGAGGATGTTCCTGTACTGCGGCGAAGGGCACCCGCTCTTCGCCGCCTGCAGTGGCGGCAAGAAGCGCGAGCCAAGCGCGAGCGAGGTCTGCCGGCACGCATTCGCGGGGCTCGGATTCCACTCCCACAACATGGAGCGCGGGCATGACTTCGGGCTGCAGCGCGTGGCCACCGCCTTCGATCAGGAAGGTGTGGCAACGCTGGTGCTGTCGGGGGCTTTTCTGGGCTTTTTGCCCGATCACTACGCGGCGCGCTTCGTGGAGCAAGGGCAGATGCGGGTGGTGGCACCCGGTCGGTTCACCTACGCCTGCGGATTCGAGGCCATCGTGAGACCCGAGGCGCAACGTTCGCGCCTCGCGCAGACCTTCCTCGAATTGCTGCTGGAGGCTCACGCGCGCTGAGCGCGAAAAGACGCTTCAAACCGGCGCGGAACCTGCGCCATGGCAGTGCTTGAACCGCCGTCCTGAGCCGCAGTGACAACGCGCATTGCGAGCACTCTCGTCCTGGGCAACAGCTTGCGCTTCGGACAGGCCCTGGGCGCGCGCAGGCGGAGGCGACACACCCCCTGAACCGAGGAAATCGGCGTAGATCTCGCGCGACACCGCCACGTTCAGCACCCGCGCCGCGAAGGCCGGCTTGGCGAGTCCGGTGCGGTTCTGCAGTACCAGCGGCGGATCGAAGTCCGGCATCGCACGCGCCGTGCTGGCCACCAGCCGCGCGTAGTGGGGCCAGCCGGGCTGGTGGATGCCGAAGCGGTGCCACAGCACGCGCCAGTCGCGGCAGAAGTCGAGCATGATCCGGCTGTACAGGGACACGCGAGCCGGATCGTTGCCGGGAACGCCCTCGACGTCCGCAATGAGATCGCGGGTAAGGAACTCGACCTCGCCAGGAGAGAGCACGGGCTGAAGGTTGTAGCGCTCGGTCAGTATCTCGGCGCGGCGCCCGGGCTCGTAAGGCAGGTAGGTGGCGGGTAACGGCGAGCCGGCACGGACGGCGAGCAGGGAGCGCTCGACGGTATTCCAGAAGTGCGAGGAGCCTGTGGTATCGATCACGAGGTGCACGCGTGCGCGCGTGCCGCCGTTCACCACCCGGTGACGCCGCCAGGAGTCGAAGATCCAGCACTCCCCTGCCTGCATGTTCAGTTGCGCATCCCCGCAATGGAAGATCACCTCGGGGCTGGTGACGATGGGCACGTGGATGCGCACATGGTTGTGCCAGTGGTAGTGGTAGTCGACGTGCGCCGTCACCTCGCAGCCCGGCTCGAGGCGCATCAGCCTCGAGCGGCCGAAAACCTCGCCAAAGCTCCCGATCACCTGCTGCAGGTACGGGCAGCGCCCGAGGTGTGGCGTCTGCACCATCTCGCCACGAAAGCCGTTGTTGTCACCGCCACCGGCAGAAATGAGCGCAAGCGCGGAGTTGCCCTCGGTGTTGTCGGGGTGATCCATCCACGCGTGCTGATCGAACTGCGCAAGCTCCTCTGCCATTCGGGCGGCATCGAATCTGTAGGGCAGTGGAATGAACTCGGCCTCGAGTCTCATGCGTCATCCCGGGCAAGGGTGTTCGGGGCCTGCGCAGGCCGCTCGGCGAGCATAACGGAGCGCGGGCGCGGACGCAGCCGACACTCAGGCCACACGGCCGTGGCAGGCCTTGTAGCGCAGGCCGGAGCCGCAGGGACACAGCTCGTTGCGGCCGGGCGTTGCCATACCGCGCTGTGCCGGTGCTGCCACCTCTGGCTGTGCCGACTCCGGAGCGCCGGAGGCCTCGAGCGGCAGCGCGACGCCATCGATGAAACGGTTGATCCGGGCCACCACCGGCGCGACCGCCGGCCAGACCCGCGCGATCTGCGCGCCATGGCGGGTCCATTTGTCGTCGGCGGGAGCCGTCACGGTATAGCGCGAGAGCGGCAGGGGCTGGAGCAGGCTCCGCTCCAGGCTGGAATCCAGAGGCACATCGATGAACGCACAAAGCCTGGAGACCACGGCCAGCGGATCAGCGATGAGTTCCGCGGCATTCACTGCCGTCCAGCGCTGGCGCGGCAGGGCCGCGAGATCGTCCATGATGAGGCTGTGGGTGCTGCTCCACTGGAAGGCGGCAATCTCCTCCAGCGGGCGCTCCGTGACGCCCTGCCAGCCGGGCGGCAGCAGCAAGGACCAGGGTCCGTGCACCGTGGGAAATCGCCGATAGGTCACAAAGCTGCCGGCACGCCACGCATCGATGATGCTCCCGAGGTTCTGCAGGGGATCGCGGACCAGGTAGACGAACAGGGCATCCGGAAACAGGGCATCCAGAAACGGGATCCGCAGGGCGTTCTTGGGTGTCTTCTCGAGCAGTCGCACCGTCTGCGCGGAGCCGCTCTCGCAGGACCGCCCGTCGCGGTCGCGGATCTGTGCGCGGAACTGCTCGGGTATGGACTGCGCGAGCTTCGGGTCCAGAAGCGATGCCGTGAGGCGATTGGAATCGACCACCCCGCGCATGGGGCTCAATTTGGGATAGGACTCGAAGAGGCGGTGACTCTCGTCGCCCAGCGACCAGAGCGTCTCGGCACCCGCAAGGGTCTGGAACAGCAGCGTGCTGCAGGAGCGCGGCGCCGCAACGATGAACACCGGACGGTCGAAGAACCGGCTCACGTGGTCAGGCCTTGCGAGCGCTCGTACCCGTAGAGCATTGCCTGTCCTTCGATACCCATGGCCAGCATGCCCGCCCAGCAAACCCTCAGATCTGGTGCTTGGCCTTCCACTCGGCATAGGGCATGCCGTAGACGATCTCGCGGGCCTCGTCCTGGGAGAGGCTGTGGCCCCGCTCATCGGCCGCAGCGGCGTACCACTTGGAAAGACAGTTGCGGCAGAAGCCCGCAAGGTTCATGAGGTCGATGTTCTGCACGTCCTTGCGGGAATCGAGGTGGGCAAGCAGGCGCCGGAAGGCAGCGGCTTCGAGTTCGGTGCGGGTGGCTTCGTCGATCATCGGAATAACGTCCAAAAAAAAGCCCGGCGATGAAGCCGGGCTCAAGCCTTAGGAGACAACACTAACCACATGCCGAATGGTCGGGACAGTAAGGGGAAAACCATCCATAACCATTCGCCACTTTATGACCCCGGCCCCCCGGAACAAGTTCCACAGGATCCGAAACTTTTTTTCAAACACTGCCTGAGAGGGCATCAGACGGGGAAATACTCGCCGCCGTTCACGTCCACACAGGCGCCGGACATGGCCCGGCTGTAGTCCGAAGCAAGGAAGATCGCCACACGGGCGCAGTCGGCGTCATCGGGGATGTCTCCCAGGGCGATGTTCTTGCCGATCTCCTTGCGCAGCGCCTCGACGGTGGTGCCCTGCTGCTTTGCGGCGCCTTTGAGGTAGCCCTCGACGGGCGGGCCCCACATCCAGCCCATGAAGGCGCTGTTCACGCGGATGCCATAGCCGCCGAGTTCCTTGGCGAGGTGTGAGGTCGCGACCTTCAGGGCGCCCTTGGATGCGCCATAACCGCCCTGCCAGGGCAGGGGAACGCGCGTGACCATGGTGTTGATCATCACCACAGAGCCGCCGCCCTGGGCTTTCATTTGCGGGATCACTTCCTGCGTGAGCTGGATGGTGCCGAAGAAGTTGATATCCATGGTGGTGCGCCAGTCATCGAGGTTGGCGCTCTCGATGGGCTCGAAGCTGCCACCCGTATAGGCGCTGTTGATCAGCGAATCCACGCGGCCGAAACGTTCGATGGTGCGCGCGACCAGCGCCTTGCACTGTTCCCGGTCGGCGATGTCGGTAGGCACCTTGAGCACTTCGGTGCCGAGGCCGAGCGCCGCGATCTGGGCCTCGGCATCGTCGAGCTTGGAGGCGGTGCGGGCACAAATGGAGACCTTGGCCCCCTCCTGCGCCGCCAGCAGGGCGAGTTCAATACCAAGCCCCGGGCCGATTCCCGAGACGATCACGACTTTGTCTTTGAGCAACATGAGGGCGCTTCCGCTGAATCCTGAGGGAGGCGCAGACTAGCAAATCAGGAGGCGACTTGGCCTCACCCTTACGTGGGAGCCGGCATCAGGACCTGGCCCCCGCGCAGGCTGCCCGGAGAGCCTGAAGGCCTTCGGGCAGCCGCGAGCGCGAACTCAGCCTGCAGCCTCGCTCTGGTAGTAGCCCATAAGGATGCGGGCCACCTCGGGGCGGGCGAACTCCATCGGGAGGTCCATGCCCGCTGCCAGCATCTCGCGCACCTTGGTGCCGGAGAGCTGCACGAAGTCATCGGCTTCGTGGTCAGGCGCGTCACGCATCATCACGACCTTGCCGAGTTTCTTCGAGAAGGCGGTGTTGTCGGCACGGAAGATCTGGATCTCGAGCGCTCCCGCGGGCACTTCCTCGTCGAAGACGGTCTGCGCGTCGAAGGCGCCGTAGTAGCTGCCCACGCCCGCGTGGTCGCGGCCGACGATCAGGTGCGTGCAGCCGCAGTTCTGGCGGAACACCGCGTGCAGCACGGCCTCACGCGGGCCGGCATAGAGCATGTCGAAGCCGTAGCCCGTGATCATCACGGTGTTGGCGGGGAAGTAGAGCTCGACCATCTTGCGGATGGCAGCGTCACGGATATGGGCCGGAATGTCGCCCGCCTTCAGCTTGCCGAGCAGCATGTGGATCAGCACGCCGTCGCCACCGACCGCCTCCTTCGCCATCTTGCAGAGTTCTTCGTGGGCGCGGTGCATGGGGTTGCGGGTCTGGAAAGCCACCACGGTCTTCCAGCCGCGCTCGGCGATTTCGTTGCGGATCTCGACGGCGGTGCGGAAGGTGTCGGGGAACTCCTGCTGGAAGTAGCTGAAGTTCAGCACCTCGATGGGCCCCGAGACCACGGTGCGACCAAGACCCGCGAAGGTGGACACGCCCGGGTGCTTGGGATCGAGGGTGCGGAAGATCTTTTCGGCCATGGCCGAGATCTCGGCCTCGGTGAATTCCTCGATGGCCTCGACGTCCTGGATGGCGAGCACCGGGTTGCCGGGCACGTTCGGGTCGCGCAGCGCGATGCGCTTGGCGCCGCGGATGGCGGAGGCATCATGGGTGAGGTTCACGACGGGCACGGGCCAGAAAAGCCCCGCAGTGGTGTGCAGATTGGCGGCCACGGAGAGCGCATCGGCACGGTTCATGTAGCCCGTGAGCGGGTTGAAATAGCCCGCGCCCAGCATCACGGCGTTGGCGGCAGCGGCGGAGTTCAGGAGCAGCGAGGGCAGACCCTCGGCTTCTTTCTGGAGCGCCTCGTTGCGGGCGGCGTCGTACACAAAACGCGGTTGCAGCTGCTCGGAACCGTGCGGCTTGATCATGGGGCTGTGTCTCCGGAGATGGCGTGTCTGGCTGGGCGCGCCACGCGGTGTTGGCGCGCCCGTGAACGGGAAAGGATCAGGCCGAGAGAATGCCTCGGCGCGTGAGGTCGTGGATCAGCATGTCGACTTCCTGCGCGAGCGTCATGCGGTCGGTGTGCAGGTGGATCTCGGGGGCCTCGGGGGCCTCGTAGGGGTCGTCGATGCCGGTGAAGTTCTTGATCTGCCCGGCACGGGCTTTCTTGTAGAGGCCCTTCGGGTCGCGCTTCTCGGCCTCGGCGAGTTCGCAGTCGACGAAGACCTCGATGAAGGGCATGCCGGAGGCCGCGTGCAGCGCGCGCACCACGTCGCGGTCGGCGCGGTAGGGGCTGATGAAGCTGGTGAGCACGATCACGCCGCAATCCACGAAGAGCTTGGCGACTTCACCGATGCGGCGGATGTTCTCGGTACGGTCCTCGGCGGTGAACCCGAGGTTCTTGTTGATGCCGAGGCGGATGTTGTCGCCGTCCAGACGGTAGGAGAGCTTGCCGCGCTTGAAGAGTTCTTCCTCGAGGGCCACTGCAACCGTGCTCTTGCCGCTGCCCGAGAGGCCCGTGAACCAGAGCGTGGCGCCCTGCTGCCCCAGCAGCTGGTGGCGGTGCTCACGCTGGATCTCGCCCTCGTGCCAGTGGACGTTGGTGGCTTTCTGCTCGGTCATCGGATGTTCCTGGGCTGCGGTTGAATCGGAAATCGGGCTTGCGCGTTCCGGCATGTTCCGGAATTGCGTGCGCCGGACTAGTCGGCGCGGCGCGGAAGGATATACCGCTCGCGGTATTCCTTGAAGGTTTCGGCCAGGCCTTCCCGGGTGAAGCCGTACTCCTCCAGCGTGTAATGGTGCTCAGGGCGGGCCTCGCGGCGGTTCATCTCGCGCCAGCGCTCCATCTCGGCGCTCGCCTCCTTGGTGAATTCCATGCCGGCGAATTCGTAGAGCCGGCGGATCTCGCCCAGCGGCTCCTTCACGGTGTCCTGGAACCAGACGTCGAGGTAGCGGTCGTCGTAGCCGGCGTCGCGGAAACGCATGGTGGTCTTCATGCTCTTTGCCCACTTCTCGCACCAGTGGCGTGCGATATCGGGCTTGGAGGCGCCATCGGCCAGCGGCGCGGTGAGCGTGTACATCATGCTGGCGTAAGAGGGCATCAGCTCGACCGGGTCACGGTGCGTCTGCAGCACTTTCACGTCCGGGAAGGTCTCGAAGAGCGCCTCGGGGAAGTGGATGTGGTGCGGCGCCTTGAGGACCCAGCGCTCGGCGCTCTGGCCGTAGCGCTTCTTCTGCCATTGCAGGAACTGCAGCAGGCGCTTGAGGTAACGATAGGCGGGGCGCTGGTCGATGCCGTCGAGCCACACGCCGTAGTGCGGCAGGTGCGCGTAGGACTCGGGCACGGTGCTGTAGAAGCACTGCTCGAGCAGCATGATGTCTTCGTCGGGGCCCATCGCGTCCATCGGGTGGATGGAGGCGAGTTCCGGCGCGGCCTCGAGCATGGCGCGGATCTCGGCCTCGGCGATGGCGATGCGCGGATCGCGGGAAACGAAATCCGTGCCCGGCAGCGGCACGGGGAACCGGACCTCGTACCACAGCGGCGCGAACATCCGGTGATCCGAGGCGATCGTGCGGTGCATCATCGTGGTGCCGGTGCGCGGCAGGCCCACAATCGCGACCGGTGCGTTGATCTCTTCCTCGAGGATCTCGGGGTGACGACGGAACCAGTCCTCGGCACGCAGCCGCGTGACCAGGATGTTGCGCACACGGTCATTGAAGAAGTGGACGCCGGCGGCGTTCAGCCCCCCCTCCTCGTTCAGTGCGACCATGAGCAGGCGCATGGGTTCGACGAAGCAGTCGTCACCGAAATCGGACAATCCGCCAGCCTCGCGGCTGGCCTCGGCCATCAGGCGGTCGGCATCAAACGGTGCGCCGGCGGTCTTGCTCATGCGGTCTCCTTGGCGAGTTCGGCCAGCGTGGCGACGCGGGCGCTCGGGTGAACGATTTCGGCAGCGCCGATCCAGCGGAAGCAGAGCGTGCCGTTCCTGTGGCCCGCGGTATCGAGCCAGTTGGGCAGCCCGGGGTCTCGCGCGCCGATCAGGATGCGCACGCTGCCGTCGGCGCGCAGCACCGCAGTGTGCTTGTTCACGTGGATGGTGTGGTAGCGGTAATCGAGCGATTCCATCCAGTAGTTGTCGGTCTGCAGGTTCCAGGAACGGCATTCCGGGATCCGCGGCACATCGATCACGAGGAACTGCTCGGGCTCGAGGTCGAAGTAGCTGTGGTAATAGAAGATGTTCGGGTCGCCACCCACCGCCTGACAGAGCGCCTGGTCTCCGGGCGGCAGTTCGTTCGGCCGCGGCAGGTAGGACTCGCTCCAGTCGCAGAAGAGCCGGGCCGTGTTCTCGATGAAGGCCGCAGCGGTCTTCAGGTTGGCATCGAAGCGCTCGGCCGTGAGCGGCGCGGGCGTGGCGCCGGCATCGAGACGCTCGATGCTGATCTGCGCGGGGATTTCGGTCTTGCGGTCGAGGAAGGTCTGGCGGATCAGCAGCGACTGGCTGTCGGGGTCGGTCGGTAGCCAGTTGCCGGGCTTGGGCGTGCTGCTCAGGATCACCTCGAAACTGCCGTCGGGGTTCAGCGCGAGCTTGTTGCTGTCGAGGAAGCCGGTCTCGATCTGGCGGAAGTTCTCGGCGTAGCTGCCCTTGCTGGTGGCCATGCTGATGTAGTGGACCGTGCCGCGGGTGCCACGCACGCGGTAATCGCAGCTGCCGTCGAGCACGGCTTTCTCGTAGATGTTGTCGGGGTTGTCGGCACCGATCTTGATCGTCTCGTGCGAGGGCTTGTAGAGCACGGGGAACGCCGGGTCGTTGAACTCCACGTACCACTCGAGCCCCGCGCGCACCAAACGGCTCAGGTAGCGGAAGCCTTCGGCGCGGTTGAAGGGGTCGGCGGGCGTCTCGGGCCGCAGGATCTGGTCCCCGGCGCGTTTCATGGCATCACAGAACTCGGCCCAGGCCTGGCCGCTCGCCACGCGCTGATCGGCATCCGACATGGTCATGGTCTCCGTTGGAGAGAAGCAAAAAAGGGATGGCGGATCCTGCTCCGGGCGGGGCAGAACTGCATCACCCGAACGCAGTAGAGCCGGCCTGTCAGGCAGGCATTCCCTCCGGATGCGCACTCAACTGCCCGCAGCAAGCACCGCCTCCACACTGGCGCACAAGGCAGCAAGGAACTGCTTGCCGCGAACCATCTTCCCTGAGGCGTGGTATCCGGCAAGGCCATGGAAAACCAGTGTCTGTATGAGAAGGATCTTGGATTCCCTCTCGGCGCGATTCGCAGAGCGCATCGACAGTCCGAGTTTTTTGGTCAACTCGACAACCTCCGGGTAACGCGCTGCCCGCTCGGCGACAAGGCGGGCGAAGGATCCCGAGGTCCGGAGCTGCGAGTTTATGAGCAGGAATGCCCGACCGTTTGGGTTGTCTTCGACGTGCAGTGCAACCGGCAGCACATAGGCATCGACCAGATCGCGCAGCGTCGGAGCGCCCCGTGCGGCAATCGCGTCCATCATCTCGCGGCGGCGCAGGGAAATCAGATCGCTGTGCTTGTCGAGCACGGCATTGATGATCCCGGCCTTGTCCCCGAAGTGGTACTGCGGGGCATTGCGGTTCTTCTGACCAGCCGCGCGGGCGATGTCGAGCATCGTGACATTGTCGACCCCGTGCTCGGCGAACAACGACTCCGCCGCGTCGATCATGTGACGGCGGGTGGCAAGGGTGTCCTTGCGGGGCTGTCGCGCGGTCTCGGGAGTGTGCATGGGCGTGAGGCTAGCACAGGGAGCCGGTGAAGATGAAATCAGAGTTTTAAATCGTTGCGGCACGCCCGAGCCCGAATATACTTCATACGATGGTTTTATCTGACAACCCGGAGACGCCCCATGCAGACGATGCCACTTGTCCGGATACACGGCCCGAACGACTTCCGCACCGACACCATCGACAGGCCCGCGCCAGGGCCGGACGACGTTCTGGTGAGGATCGAACGTTGCGGGATCTGCGGCTCTGACCTCACCTACGTGAAGATCGGAGGCATCCCGGGCACGGTGCGCCCCTTTGCCATCGGCCACGAGTTTGCAGGCGTGGTGGAAGAGAAAGGATGCAACGTACAGCACGTCGAAAAAGGCGACCGGGTGGTCGTGAACCCGACGGTCGGCGGCAACGAGATCGGCAGCGGCGGCGTAAAAGGGGCCTTCGCTCCCTACATCCTCGTCAGCAATGTTGTGGAGCATCCCCGGTCGCTGCTCCGACTGCCCCCTGAACTGGACTTCGATCTGGGCGCCCTGGTGGAACCCCTGTCCGTCGGCATGCACGGGGCCAATCAGGGCAAGGTAGGGGCCGGAGACAAGGTCACGGTTTTCGGTGCCGGGCCGGTCGGGCTGGCGGCAGCCATCGCGGCCCGCTATTTCGGCGCCGGCAGTGTCGTTGTGGTGGATCTGTCGGAGCGTAGGCTGGCCGTGGCCCGCGAACTGGGCATGGTTCCGTTCAAGGCAGACAGCGGCGACATCAAGTCGTTTCTGATGGCCGAGCACGGCATCGTCACCAATGACCCTCTTCTGGGCGAACAACCCGGCACCGACGTGTTCATCGAGGCCACGGGCGTAGGCGCGGTGTTCCAGCGGATCTGCTCCATCGCCCGCAAGGCAGCGCGCGTCGTGGTCGTCGGCGTGCACTTCACGCCCGTGGAACTGGACATGATCAATTTCCTGATGAAGGAACTGGCCCTCACCGCGGCCACGGAATACCCGGTCGAATTTCCCGCTGTCATCGAGATGCTCGGCTCGGGAAAGGTCGATGTCAGGCCGCTTGTGAGCCACACATTCCCGTTGTCCGCCTTCGACGACGCCTTTGAGCAGGCGCTGCGCCAGAACGAAGCCGTCAAGGTACTGGTGGACTGCCAAGCCTGAGGCCCCGCTCCGCTAACGCACGGAAAAGAGGAAAAGAACATGAGAGAGCCGATCTACAAAACACGCAGAATTGCACCAGCCGCGGCGGAGTTCGACCGTGGTTGCTGCCGGCTGAACGATTTCATCGTGATGTCCGAAGGCAACTCCAATGTCTACCTGATCGAGACGCCGGAAGGCGGAATTCTCGTCAACAGCGGCATGGGCTTCGAGGCGCCGGTGCACCGCCACAACCTCGGCAAGTTCTCTGACGTGCCCATCCGGTTTCTCATCACGACGCAGGGGCACGTGGACCATGTCGGCGGTGTGGGCTATTTCCGCGGCCTTCACCCCGGGCTGGTCTACGTGGCACAGGCGGGAAACGCGGAACACCAGGCATATGACGCTCGCCTGCAGCCTTTTCGCTCGGCGCGCGCGGCGTTTCGCTTCAGGGAGGATTTTGCCGCCGTGTTCAAGCGCTACGCGGCTGCGGGATACACCGCGTTCAACCCGCAGGACCGCCCTGTGCCCGACATCAGCTTCGAGACGCGCCATGTCTTTTCGTTGGGCGGACTCGATGTCGTGCTGATCGCCGTGCCGGGCGCCGAGACCAACGACTCGCTCGTGGTGTGGCTGCCGCAACACCGGATCGTGCTGACGGGCAATCTCTTCGGCTGTCCGTTCGGCCACTTCCCGAATCTGGTGACTATCCGCGGGGACCGCTACCGTGATGCGCTTACTTGCGCCGCCGCCGCGCAAACAGTGCTGGATCTGCAGCCCGAGACCATCCTGTACGGACACCATGAACCCATAGAAGGCGCCGACCTGATCCGCGCCGAACTGTGCGCCTACCGCGACGCCATCCTCCACGTGCACGACGAAGTGGTGAAAGGCATGAACGCCGGCAAGGCACTCCATGTTCTGCAGCAGGACATCACCCTGCCTGCGAAACTCGACGTCGGCCAGGGTTACGGCAAGGTGAACTGGAGCATCCGCGCGATCTGGGAGAGCTACGCCGGATGGTTCAAGCACGAATCCACCACGGAGCTCTACAACGTGCCCCGCGCTGCTGTGCACGCAGATCTGGTGGAATTGGCTGGCGCCGACGCACTGGTGGAAAGAGCGGCAGCGAAAGCCGCGTCCGGCCTGCATGAGGAAGCCCTGCATCTTCTCGACATCGTCCTGTCCGTCGACGCAGACCATGCGGGCGCAAAGGCCGTGGCGCTCCGTGTACACGAACACCTGCTCGAAGAAGCCGAGACCTGTTCCACGACCGGCAACTTCTGGCTGACGGGATGGCTGCAACAGCAGATCCGCACGTTGCGAGGCGGCGCCAATCCGCCACTCTCGTTCAGGTAGGAGTCGCGAGAATGGCCGAGATACGGATCAGCGACCTCGCACATCCCGTTCTGAACGATCTCCAGCGCCAGGCGCTGGCCTATGGCGAGACCCTGCACACCAGCTTCGACCCCGAAGGCATCCTGGCAGAAGCACGATCCGCCACGGGGCTGGAGGACTTCGGCCCGGAGGACTACCGGGAGCGGCTGGATCTGATCTGCGACGAATGGGGCAACGACACCGGCTTGACCGGGCTCGGCCGCAGCGGCTTGAGGCAGCGCCTGGTCGCCTATGCGAAGAACCGCCTGCTGATACACGACACCCTCAAACGTCACCCGCAGATCCACGACATCGAGATCAGCAGGCCTGTCATCGTGGCAGGCTTACCGCGCACCGGGACCACGCATCTCCTCAATCTGCTTGCCGCGGATTCGCGCCTGCGCTCGATGCCGCTCTGGGAGTCATACGAGCCTGTTCCCATGCCCGGCGAGGCCCTCCTGCCAGACGGCACGGACCCGCGCTACCAGCGCTGCGCCGACGCCTGGGCGGCGATGCAGGCGACCGTGCCACACCTCGCCGCGATGCATCCGATGGATCCGGATCACATCCACGAGGAAATCGAGCTGATGCATCCGAATTTCAGCTCCTACGATTTCGAGTGGATCGCCTACTCCCCGCGCTACCGCGACCATTACCTGCAAATGGACCAGTTGCCTCACTACGAGTACATGAAGACGGCACTGAAAATCCTGCAATTCCGCCAGCCCGCCCACTGGCCACGACGGTGGGTGCTCAAATCACCGATGCACCTCGAGAACCTGCCGGTGCTGCAGTCGGTATTCCCGGACGCCACCTTCGTGATCACGCACCGCGACCCGGTAGCGGTGATCCAGTCGACCGTCACCATGCTGGCTTATGGGCAGCGCATGAGCCGCAAGCGTGTCCTGATGTCCGAGTTGGCCACCTACTGGGTGCAGCGAATAGAGCACTTGCTGCAGCGCTGCGTCGCGACGCGTCATCTACTGCCGGCGTCACAGAGCATCGACGTGCCTTTCCACGCGTTCATGGCCGATGACATGGGCATGGTCGCAAAGATCCACGACAAGGCCGGCATGGAGTTAAGCGCGCAAGCCCGCGAGGAAATGCGCTTATTCCTCGACGCACATCCGCGCGGCAAGCACGGCTCCGTGGTGTACCGGTTGAAAGAAGACTTCGGTCTGGACCCCGAGGAACTGCGGGAGCGGTTCAGGTTCTACTTCGATGCCTTTCCTGCGCGGCCCGAATCCGCGCGCCGCTGCTCCTGAGCCTGCAGGCGGCGCTCATGCCTGGTCGAGTTGTGAAAAAACAAACGCGTTCATCGTGTCGGCAAGGCGCAGGGCAAGGGCATCGCTGATCGGGTAAATCTCGTCTGGCAGCTCGCCGCCATCGTTCGCGGCGTTGATGGCGACCTGCGGCGCCAGGACGACGGTGTACAGGATTGCACCTGACAAGGCACTTCGCAGCAACGTCCCGGTGCGCATGGCGCGGGCCAGCCGGGGGTCGTCGTACTGCAGGTTGAGGTAGGCCGACGGGATGAAATTGCTGTAAAGCCAGGTCAGTCGCGCGGAGGGGCGCGAGCCCTCGCATAACAGGATCTGGCCGTAAGCAGGAATGTCCCGGAGCGCCTGGATGAACGACAGCAACTGCGCATGCATGCGCTCCCGATCCGTTTCGCCCGGCGGAAGTTTCTCTCGGTAGGCCTCGCTGCAGGCCTCGAAACGCCGCCAGAGGTGCAGTGCAGCCTGCTCCCACAAACGGTCCTTGGTGCCGAAGTGGTACATGACAAGCGAATGCTTGCAGTCGGCAGCTGCAGCGATGTCTTTGACACTGACCGCGTCAAAACCCCGGGCAAACAGCGGAATCGCCGCTTCCAGAATCAGGTTCTTGATCCGATCTGCCTGCCTTGAACGCAGGGTTTCCGTCGACATGAATGGCTCCAGCATCTCTCGCGAGAGAAACACGCGTTGACAGGTTGTAAGGCGGTGTGGGATATCTACTGCCTAACTAGTCAGTGAAAATAAAATCCGCTCCTGAATCCTCGCCGCAGCTCCGATACACCCGGAGAACCTGACCGGCAGGGGCTCCCGAACCGCATCAGCCCGGTCGGCAGGGAAACAGGGGCGAAAGGAACCACATGGCCGCCATTGACGCAACCGAACTCTTCAGCGCCGACACGCTGGAATCCCCCTACCCGCTCTACGCACGCATGCGCGAACTGGGGCCGGTCTGCCGGATCGGAGAGACCAGGGCGTTTTTCGTCTGCACGCATGCCGCCGTGGACGCAGCCGTCAAGCGGCACGAGGATTTCTCTGCAAACCTGAACGGCATGCTGCTCTGCAGCGAAGATCTGCGCCCCTACGTTTTCAGCCTGTCGTCAGCAGGCACTTCGAGCAACGTCATCGCCACCGCAGACGAGCCCGACCACTCCGTCCACCGACGCCTGATGCTGCCGCCGCTCAAGGCCTCGCGGGTCGCGCGGATGGAGAGCGAACTGCGCGTATTTGCCGAGGAGCGGGTCGCACAGTTGGCCCGTGACGGATCCGGCGATATCTGCGCACGCCTGACCGAGACCTTGCCTGCGCTGGTGGTTTTGCGCCTGCTGGGGCTTGCACCGGAAGCGCTGGAGGACGTGCGTCGCTGGGCCATGATGGGCGGCGACCTGCTCGCCGGCCGCATAGACACGTCCCGATTGGCCCATTTGCTGTCGGAGACCCTGGAGCAGTACCAGTTCCTTGCCAATCACGTCGACCTGCTGCTGTCACGCGCACACGCTGACCGCGGCGACTCCCTTACGGCCACTCTGGCCACGGGCGTGGATGAGGGGTTGATCTCGAGGGAACAGGCCATCGGCATCCTGGTGATCCTGTACGGCGCCGCCGGCGAGTCGACGGCAAGCCTCATCGGATCGGCCGTGAGGCTTCTCGCCGAAGACCAGGAGCTCCAGGCGCGCCTGCGGGCGGAACCCGGGCTTGTTCCCGCCTTCGTCGAAGAGGCCGTGCGGCTGGAGTCGCCGTTCAAGTTTCACTACCGCGTGGTCCGCCGCGAAACCGAACTCTGCGGAACGCCACTGCTCCCGGGCGACACCCTGTTGCTCGGCTGGGCCTCGGCGAACCGCGACCCGTCGGTCTGGTCCGACCCGGACAGCTTGAGGCTGGACCGACCCCAGGGAGACCGACACCTCGGCTTCGGCTACGGCGTCCACTTCTGCATCGGCGCCCCTCTGGCACGCATGGAAGCCAGGGTGGTGATCGAGTCGCTGCTGCAAGGAACATCACACATCGCGGCGGATCCAGCGCGCGCGCATGTCCACGTGCCGAGCATTTTCGTGCGCCGGTTGCAGCACCTGCATCTGGTTGTCCGGTGATGAAGCGGCAACTGCCCTCGGGGCCGCACCGGAAATCACGGGAACCGTGCGCGCGAAACGCCCGACCGAAATGGAGGTGCGACATGTGAGAAACCGATTACCGGCGAGTACCGGATCCCCAATGCAGAACGCCGCACCGGCAACCAGCAGACGGCCCGCCCCGGGCATACACAAACCGAAAGAGGTGACACATGAATAACCATCACATCCAGTCCCGCTTCCGCCTTGGCGCACTCGCACTGGCCATCGCATCGAGCACGGGCATCACAGCACCTGCTCTGGCGCAGGAGCAACGCGCGGCAGGACTTGAGGAAATCATTGTGACAGCGCAGCGCCGCGAGGAATCCCTTCAGGACACCCCGATTGCCATCACGGCGTTCACCGCCAACCAGCTCGCGGACATCGGCGCGTTCGACGTCACGCGCATTGGCAACTTTGCGCCGAACGTGACGATCGAGAAACAGCCCGGCGCGAACTCGAACATGGGAATCCGCATCCGGGGCTTCGGCGAGGGAGAGACATCCCTCCTCGCCGACCCGAAAGTCGGCGTCTACATAGACGGCGTCTACATGAGCAAGACGGTCGGCGGCGTTTTCGACATCGTCGACATGGAGCGGATCGAGATCCTGCGTGGCCCCCAGGGGACGCTCTTCGGCAAGAACACCGTCGGTGGCGCGATGAACGTGACCACCAGAAAACCCGCCGGCGTGTTCGACGCCAGGCTTCAGGGCTCCGTGGGGAGCGACGGTTACACGCGCTACGGCGGCAGCATCGACACGCCTGAAGTTGCCAACATCGCCGCGAAGTTCTCCTACATGCACATGGAGTCCGACGGTTGGGCCACCAACGACTTCCAGGGCACGCCTACGCAGCCTGCAGGGAACGTCGAACATGACCTCGCGTCCGACGACAACACCGCCTACCGCATCGCCTTGCGCTGGACGCCGCGCGAGGACCTCACGGTCGATTACGCCTACGACAACACCGACAACGCAGGCGTGCCCATACCGTTCCAGATCGTGAAGGTGCACGACAACCTCTATGACTACAAAGGCGGCCAGAGTGCGTTCCCGTATGAAGTCTATGGCGGCGCTTTGTACCAGCAGATGGCAGCCACCGTGGGGGATCCCACCAAGCGCCGCAAGCACTACTCGCTGGACGCCCAGACTGACAACACCCTGGACGTCGACGGCCACACTCTGGTGGCGGAATGGCAAGCGACCGAGACCTTGGCGCTGAAATACATTTTCGGGAAGCGCAAGACCGAGGAATCGACGGGCGGAACCGATCTGGACGGTGGCGCATACCTCGCGCGGGATCTCTTCTACGGCGTTTTCGCGGGCAACAACGACCCGGTTCCCACGCCCGGCTTCCACGGGTCAATCCCGAAGAACTCGCAAGACACCGAGTCACACGAACTACAGCTGACCGGCACGGCCCTCAACGACAAGCTGAAGTACACCGGCGGCCTCTTCTACCACAAGGAAGACGCCATGGAGGACAACCGCTCCACCTACTCTCTGCCCATCGCCTTCCTCGCGCCCGCCGGCGCCTCCAGCCCCGGCCTCGGGCCGCTCTATGACGCGGCGGGGTTTTGCCCGCCCGCATTCGGCGGTTTCCTGTGCGTCGGCACGCAGCGCCTGCCGGTTCCCGGCGCGAGCGATCCTTATGCTGCCGGGCTGAACGATCTGCTCTACGGACAGAAAACCGAATCACGAGCGGCCTACGGCCAGGGCACCTACTCGATCACGGAGCAACTCGATCTCACCCTCGGCATCCGCTACACAGAGGACGAGAAAGACGCCTTCCTCTACAACCAGGGTATCGCCGGTTACACGAAGGACGCGCCAATCAAGGCAAACGACAAGTGGAGCGACACGAACTACCTGGCCAACCTGAACTACGCGCTCACGGATGACACCCGCGTGTACCTGACCTACTCCACCGGCTACAACAGCGGCGGATTCAACGCCCGGGCCAGCAACATCGGCGCGTTCCAGACGCCCTTCGACAAGGAACAGGTCGAGATGTGGGAACTGGGGCTCAAGTCCCAGTTCCTCGACAACCGTGTGAGGCTGAACGCAGCACTCTTCACCAACGACTACACCGACATCCAGGTGGCACAGTTCGAAGCCGGCTCCGGGGGGGCCTCCAGCAAAATCGTCAACGCGGGCAAAGGCACCTACGAGGGCTTCGAGGTCGAACTGACGGTGATACCGGTGGACGGACTGACGATGGACCTGTCCTACGGTTATCTGGACGCGGTGTACGACGAGTACCTGGCGCTGAACCCTGCCACCAACCAGCTCGAGGACATTTCGGATTTCACCACGCCTTCGATGGCTCCGAAAAACACGGGTTCGCTCGGCATCCAATACGACTTCGAGCCTTTGAGCTTCGGCCAGATCTCTGCACGCATCGACGTGTCGTACAAGGACGAGATGGTGTTCCACCCCTACCAGAACCTGTACGACTCGGCTGAAGACCGCACCTTGGTAGATGCACGCATCAGCCTGAACGACATTCCGCTCGGGGAGAATCAGGGAAGTCTGCGTGTGTCGCTGTGGGGCAAAAACCTGACGGACGAGGAGTACCGGAGCTGGGGCATCGACTTCGGCGCGCTCGGCTTTGCGGGCGACACCTTCGGCGACCCGCTGAGCTATGGACTGGACGTGGTGTACCAGTACAAATAACCCGGGCACCGCCGGTCGAACAGAGCGGCCTCCGGGCCGCTCTTTTTTTGTGGCGCCTCCACAGGCAAGCAGGCAGCATTGCCGCGGCCGAATTCAATTTACGGGAGCTGGAATGCGCATCGTCAGAACCGAAATCACCATCTCTGCCCCCCCGCAAACCGTCTGGAGCATCCTCGATGACCTCGACCGTTACGGAGAGTGGAACCGCGTGCTGCCGCGCGCTGCCGGCTTCACCACGGCCGGCCGCAGGTTGGACGCATCCATCCGTTTCTCGAACGGCGTCAGCCACGAGTTCGGACCGCTGCTCCTGCGTGTGGTAGGCGCGCGCGAGCTGCGCTGGGTGTCCGAAGTGCCGGGCGAGGAGGTCACACGCGCCGAGCACTATTTCATCCTCACGCCAACGGCGGACGGCGGCACGCACCTCGAACACTGCGAGAGTTTCACCGGACCTCTGGAAGATGCGATGTGGCCGCTGATGGAGCAGGCCGGGCACGCGGATTACATCGCCCTGAACGAAGCGCTCAAAGCGCGGGCCGAAGCCGCGGTTGCGGCGCCCGAAGCCGCAGCGCTGCACCCTGCACTGCCGCTCGCGCGTGACATGGCGTCGCCCCGCGCAGTGGGTGTGCTGCGCTGCCGGTGTGCGCAAGACACGGTCGAGGTGCATGTCGATGCGCCCGCGGTCCACAGCCACCTCTGCGGTTGCACGCAGTGCTGGAAGCCCGAGGGCGCGCTTTTCGCGCTCACAGCCGTAGTGCCGGCAGATGCCGTGAAAACGTTGGCGCACGGGGAAAAGCTCGCCGTCGTCGACGCCAGCAAAGCCATCCGGCGCCACGCCTGCAAGGTCTGCGGCACGCATATGCACGGCGAGGTCTGCGACACCGATCACCACTTCTTCGGGCTGGCATTCATCCACCCGGAACTGGGGAGTTCCGCACCACCCGCGCCGGAGTTCGCGGGCTTCGTGTCGTCGATCATCGAGAGCGGGGTCTCACCCACGCGAATGGTGGGGATCCGCAGGGCGCTCGGCGATCAGGGCATCGCGGCATGCGATGCCTTCTCGCCGGAGATCATGGACCTGATCGCGTGGCACCGGATCAAACTCGCGCGCGAAGCGCGGGCCTGAACGGGCCACGAGGGGCGGCGGGCCTCAGTGGCCCTCCGCCAGTTTCTCGATCTGGCCTGCAAGTTTGCTGAAATCCCAGTAAGCGCGCAGAGAGACGATCTTGCCGGCGTCGTTGGCGGTGTATACCGCGACGCAGTCGGTGACGATGAGGCTGCCGTCGGGCAGTTTGTTCGAGAGCGTCACCACGTTGGCGCAGGAATCACCCGCGGTGTGGCTCTCGCGGATATCGAAGCTGTTGATGCCGTTCGGCATCGCCATGTTCCAGAAAGCCTCGATGGCCGCTTTGCCCTGATGGCCCAGTCCGGCGGGATCCAGCGGGGACACACCCACAGGATCCTGCACGATGGCGTCGTCCGCAAAGAGATCAAGCCACGCCTGCTTGTTGCCTTCGACGACGTACTTGCCGGATTTGCGGCTGGCTTCCAGGGCGAGGTAGCAGTTGGGCATGGCGGGGCTCCTGTTGTTTTGATGGTCGCTGGATCGTACTACATGGCGAGGCGCTGGAGCGGGCCATGCCCGCGACGGCGGCCTGCGGGAGAAGAGTCGGGGGCATGGCCCCCTCCTACC
>CAIYPF010000047.1 GCA_903928015.1 uncultured Gammaproteobacteria bacterium
TCCGCGGAGGAAGTGGCACCCGCGCCTGCGGCGCGGCGGGTTGTGTGATGGGCACGATCTCGGCGCGCGTGGCGTGAAGGGTTGTGTAACGACCACGAATTGTGCCGCCCGAAGGGCGGGTGCCACTTCCCCGCAGGGGTAGTGGTCGCCGTGCACGAGAAGTCACGCGGGCGCGGCGCGCAGCGCCGATCTACCTCCACTCCTCCCGCAGCACCCGCGCAAACACGGGATTGTTCGTGTGCACGCGATCCCACGACCGCACCAGCCATGCGTGCGCCTCGCCCTCGCTCCACCCGTGGCGCAGACAACACGGTCGCCTAAGCGATACAAGGGCTGCGAAATCACACGTTCGCTGAGAACGAACGGTGCGCGACGCAACATACCCTTGTGATACGGAGTCGCCATGAACGCACTCCGAGTGTGCCTCGTGCACATGACACAGGCTGATACTCTAGGGTCGTGAACCTACAAGAGTTCGTAGCCGAAGTCGAAGCGCAGCGCGCATGGCGTGCCCACGGTATTCGTGCGCCGCACAAACCTCTCACGATCCTCTATGGCATCAAACTCGCACTCTGCGGCACACGGCTTATTCCGTATCGCAAAGCAGCGCCCGAACTGAGTAGTTTGCTCGTTCGATACGGTCCGCCAACCGATCCGAATCCTCAGGATCCAGCCTGGCGGCTCGCCCGTCGCGACGGAGCTCGAACACGTATCTGGGAGGTGCGGAGCGAACAGCCCATTCGTTCAGACAGGAGCAACAATCCACGGCTGACCGACCTGAATAAGTTCGCTTCGATAGGCCTGAGCGAAGAGGCCTATGCACTCTTCCATGACGACCCAGCGGCGGCCCGCTCGGCAGCGACCCAGATCGCCAGCCTTATCCTGCCCGAATCGCGCCAAGATGAACTTGTTGAGGAAGTGCTGGAAGGGCGAGTAACAGCGGCTTCCCCGGATGACGAATCGAACCAACCTCCGAGTCTCGAACCCGTGCATCGTGAACTCGAGTCAGCCAGCAGAATTCGGCGCGATCCAGCATTCGCTCCCCGCGTGCGTGCCGCATATGGGAACGCTTGCGCCGTCTGTTCGATTTCGCCGCGTCTCAGCCACGCCACATTTGGACTCGAGGCCGCTCACATCTGGTGGGCCCGCGGGGGTGGACCCGATGCTGTCCAGAACGGCATTTATCTCTGTCGAATGCACCACATCGCGCTCGATCGGGGAGCAATCACTGTCGATGGCGAGATGCGACTTCGAGTCGCACCCACGCTCGAGCACACCTCTGAATGCTCCGATGTGTTCCATAGATTCGATAGACGACCAATCCGACTCCCCTCGAAGGATCGGGATGCGCCAAGCATTCAGATGCTGAAGTGGCATTGGGAGCAGGTGTTTGGGCTCAAGAACCTGGCGCCAGAGCAGGCTGAGCGTCATCTATCTTGAGATGGATCGCTTGTTGGTGCCCCCCACCCCCGACTGGTACTCCACCCCGCGGCCCCCTTCTACACGCGCACGTGAACCTCCGACATGGAGCAATCCCGCCAGCGCTTCCTGAGGCGAGGCGACGTGCGAAGCGCAACACGAACTAGAGCCTTCCGCACCCGCTCTGCACGAGGTATTCAAACGTCTCATCCAACTCAACTAGCTCTGGGACAAACACCACCGTCGCCGCTCGACCACGCGTGAGCAGCACGCGATACGCGTTCTTCCTGAGCTGCAACGGATCGCGGGGCTGGGGCCCGCCCTTCTTGAAGCCACGAGAGTTCGCAATTGACCAAGCACCTTGGTGCATCCGAAGGTCTGTGCCCCAGGCGAGTAGGGCACCATCAAGCTCAAGCCCCTGCGCGCCGAACTCAGTCACACAATCCTGCAATCTCAAGCACGACCTGTGTGACTGCGCCCCATCGCCATACCAAGGCCCGAAGCGAACCTGCTTGGTCGCCTGGTACTCGTTGTAGACACGAAACGATGGCAGGCTTCGATCGCGGCTAGATGCCACGAGGCCGTAACGCGCGTCAGGCGAATCATCGAAACGTTCGCGCAAGTAGCCACGAGCTGCCTCGAGATCACGCGTGATTCTTAGGTGGTACTCGCCTTTGACCAGCGTCTGCGCGATCTTCGCGTTCTCCGACGCAGGAGCTGGCTCGAGCACGCTCGCGACCCATCGATGCACGTCCTTCGTGAGATGGAATCGAAGTTCCTTCTCTAGGTTGAGCGCGGATACCTGATGGAACGGCCGTCCACAGCCTGCGAAATGAGCTGACATCTGCGGGGGTCCATGGACCTGCCAGCGATCACGCTGAGCACAGCCTTCGATCGCCCGCGTCCACTGCGCAAGGCCGCCTTCTTCACCCAGGTGAATCTCCTGACCGCCGCCAATCAGCCCGACGACCACGCACCACTCCGGAATTCGCTCGGCGAACTCGACAAAGTGCTCCGGCTCGCTCTTCGCGACGGCATCGTTCACCACGCCCTCCTTCGCATGCTTGTGCTTGACGTAGTCGGCATCCCAGGCACGCTGCGCCTCGTCGAAGACCAGCACATGTTCAGGAGGAACCAGGGCCGGCGTTCGCGAGTAGCGCTTCACGTAGTTCTTGACGTCGCGTACGAAAGTCTTGCCATCGCCGGCCGCGCGAAGCTCGTACTGCAGTACCTCGACAAGCGGACCGTTTCCCGAAAGGAAAACCGCGGGCGTCGTCGGCTTTCCTGCGCCGCGATCCACGGAGATCTCGTCCAGCCAGTGCGCATGCACCGTCTGAAGTCCGACCAGCGTCTTCCCGGATCCAGGAACGCCGGAAACAAGGACGAGCCTCCGCGTCTTCGTGGCAGCTGCTTCGCGAATGATGCGCGCGATCTCGGCGCATGCCGGGTCTGTGTTGGCAGCAGCAGCCTTGACGCGGCGCAGAGAACCGGTTGCAAAGAGTTCCCGTGCAGCACGGACGAGCGTCGGCAGCGGTCGGTACGCCTCATCCTCGAGAAATCGCTCGCGGGTGATGGCGACTCGCTCGGGATGCCGCTCGAGCTGCCTCAGCAAGTCGTCGAGCGCGTCGGGCCCGCAGACAAACACTCCCTGCCTGTGCGGCTGCCGCCCTTTCGCCCGCATAGGTACCAAGACCGGATAGACAGGCACATGCTCGCAATCGCGGTGGTAACAGCGAAGGTCGCGCGCGTAGGCTGCAACCTGATCAAGGTCGGCTTGGCTCGGCGCTTCCTTACCCTTGAGTTCGAGGACAATCACTGCTCCATCCACAAGGAAGATCACGTCGGGCCGTCGTGACTCAAGCGGGAGCTCGTACTCGAGAATGGCCGAGTGGCCATCGGCGGCGGGGGCGCCGATTTGGGCAATCGACTCGCCGACCTCGTGCTGAAGCGGCGGAACGGCGTCTTTCCACGCGCGAACCTGCTCGTCCGAGGCATCCCCAACGAATGCCTTGAGTGCAGCGACGATTTCACGCGCTTGGGTATCAACAAAGGAAGGGAAGCTGGAATCCCAGCCACGACGCGCGTTCTCGCCCATGCCGGGGAGCTTAGCGAGAAGCATTGACAATCTCGAGCTGAGATTTCATAACAGCAGCCACGAGCTGCTAGGTCATTCGTTGCACTGGTCGTTCGCGAAGAATCGCTCTCAGCGCGCACGGCAGCGTGCTTGTCGAACACAAAGCACTGACCGCCTGCGCTGCTCCACTTGGAACCGCGCGGTTACGCCGTACGCCCCCTTCGCGATAACGATACTCCGCGACGTTCAAATCACATTGTCGATTGCGCCGACAATAGCTCTAGCCATTTCCATGTACTCCCCACGCCACTTCTTCGTCCGCTGGTATTCCTCGTCATCCACAAAATTCCTCAGCACCTCGAGCTGCTTCTTGGTCAGGAAACCTGCAACGACGAAGCCTGAGACTCGTCCGCTCTTCTCGACTGGCTGAACAGTGAATGTGACGCCGCTGTACTTAGGCATGATTCTCTCGCTTTCATGTGCTCGGGACCTGATCGCTCGACCGTTGACATCGCACGGAGCCGACGCGACCGTGGGGGCAATACTAACGCAGCCGAATGCGTATTTACAAAGCTGGCGGAGGCGCCCGCGATAGTGGCGCGGACGTCGACCTCGAACGCCTCGAGCGCCCGGTCAAGCCGCCCGCGCCGCGCGACATCGAACGAATGCGCGGCCTAGACACTCGTCGCGCGCGCCATCGAGAGACCCATGACGTCCGTCTCGAACGCGAGGCGGCACCCCCCCTGGGCCTGTGATAGTTCAAGTGAGCGATCAGCTGCTCGGCATGACACTCACGACCGGTCCTGAGACGCGCGACCGAAGGAACTCCAGCTGCCGCCGCGGCGGTTGCCGTAGGTATCCTCATTCCACCTCGTAGACATAGCGAGATCTCCTTTCCAAACTGAGTCGCCACAACGCGAAGGAAGAGGGTGCCGCCATCGATGCACGCCACCTTGCATAGCGGCCGATGCGGCGGAGTGATGGCGACAAAGGTCGTAGGCGAGTATCGCCGAAGCGCTGAACGCTCCAACCCCACCGCCGCTGCGCGGCGCACCCGCGTGAACTCCAGCGCACGGCGACCACTACCTCTCGTCCTCCGGACTCGAGGAAGTGGCACCCGCCGCTCCGCGGCGGCGGTTCGCGTGAGAA
>CAIYPF010000048.1 GCA_903928015.1 uncultured Gammaproteobacteria bacterium
AAGGCCGCCACCATCGAGCGCCCGTCCACGAAGCCGCCCGCCGCCACCACGGGCAGGTCGAACTGCGAACACACCAGCGGCAGCAGCACCATGCTCGCCACGTCCTTCGGGTTCTTGAAGCCGCCGCCTTCCGCACCTTCGACCACCAGTCCGTCCACACCGGCTTCCACGGCCTTGATGGCGGCTTTCAGCGTGGGCACCACGTGGAAGACGGTAAGGCCCGCGGCTTTGAGTTGCGCGGTATAGCGTTCGGGGCTGCCGGCGGACGTCGTGACGAAGCGCACGCCCTGATCGATCACGAAGTTCGCGATGCCCGGATCCTTCACGAAGGCCTGCGCGATGTTCACGCCGAAGGGTTTGTCGGTGAGCGTGCGCATGCGGCGGATTTCGTCGCGGATCAGGTCGAGTTCACCCGAGGAGGTCTCGATGATGCCCATGCCGCCCGCGTTGGACACAGCCGAGGCGAGCGGCGCACGCGCGATCCAGCCCATGGGCGCCTGGATCACGGGTATCTCGATGCCGAGCATGCGCGTGATGCGGTTGTCGAAGTGCATGCGGGGTCCTCCGGGCGTGTGGGATGAAATGCAGCCGCAGCATATCGGCGCTATCCTCGGGACGGCAAACCCGTGCGCCGGCCGCGGGAGCAGCCGTGCAGCAGCGCCGGTCACCCACGAGAGCTCCGCATGACCTCCAGCACACCGATGGCCCAACTCCACGCACTGGGCCAGCGCCTCTGGCTCGACAACATCACGCGCGATTTGCTCGATGGCGGCGGCCTCGCTGCCTACATCCGCGATTTTGCCGTGACCGGGCTCACCTCCAACCCCACGATCTTCGAGAAGGCGATCACGGGCAGCAGCGCCTACGACGCCGCCATCCGTGCGGCGGGAACGGCGCCCTCGGCAGAGAGCGTATTCGAAGGGCTGGCACTCGCTGACCTGCAGCGTGCCGCAGATGCCTTCCTGCCCATCCACACCGCGAGCGCGGGCGTCGATGGATGGGTGTCACTGGAAGTCTCGCCGCTGCTTGCCTACGACGCTGCCAGCACCGTTGCCGAGGCGCTGCGGCTCCACGCGCGCGCCGCGCGGCCCAATCTGTTCATCAAGATTCCCGGTACCGCCGAAGGCCTTCCTGCCATCGAGGAGGCGATCTTTGCCGGCGTTCCCGTGAACGTCACGCTGCTGTTCTCGGTGGAGCAGTACCTTGCGTCTGCCGAGGCGTGGACGCGTGGCATCGAGCGTCGGCGGGCTGCGGGGCTCTCGACGGATATCGCCTCCGTCGCATCGCTGTTCGTGAGCCGCTGGGATACGGCGGTGGTGGGCAAGGTGCCTGCCGAGCTGAGCAACCGTCTCGGCGTCGCGGTTGCTCGGAGCGCGCTCGCGGCCTATCGCGGCCTGCAGCGCTCCGCGCGGTGGCAGGGCTTCAGCACGCAACAGCGGCTGCTGTTCGCCAGCACCGGCACCAAGGACCCGGCGGCCTCTCCCACGCTGTATGTGCACACGCTTGCGGCCGCGCAGACGGTGAACACATTGCCCGAAGCCACGCTGAAGGCACTGGCCGATGCGCCCCCCGTACACGGCGCGGCGCCCGATGATGGCGCGGAGGCGGCAAGTGTGCTGGGCGCGATCGCTCAGGCAGGCGTGGATACCGCGCATCTTGCGGCCCAGTTGCAGCAGCAAGGCGCGGCGGCCTTCACGGCCTCGTGGCATGCGCTCATGGCCGTGATCGCCTCCCGGCAGGCAGCTCTCGCCTCCGGCTGAGCGGCTTTGCTAGCATCCGATCGCTCGAACGGGCTGATAACAATTCAACACAGCTGAAAGGACACGCGCATGAAAACGGCAGGTGGAGCAGTAAGTGGAATGGTTCTGGCGTTGGCACTGGGCTTTGCTGCCGCCAACGCTAGCGCCCAGACGCGCGAGGCAGCGCCGGCAACCGACGCGACGGCCGCGGTGAGCAACAGGGCCGCTCCGGTTCCTGCGCCCGCTCCTGCCCCGGATGCCAAGGGCAACTGGACGCCGGGGCAGGGCACGCAACAGGGCAACGGTGGCTACAACCCCGGCCAGTCGCGCCCTCCGGCGAACAACTCCAACAACGGTTATTACCCGCCGCCGCAATCGCGTCCTCCGGTGAACCAACCGAACGGCGGCTACAACCCTGGCCAGAATCCCCCGGGGCGTTACCCGGATTTCCGCTCGCTGATCGGCATGCACGGTGATGCCGCGACGCAGCGCCTGCGTGACTGGGGTTACCGCTGGGCGAAGACCGACGGGCAGGGCGCCGACACGGTGAAGTACTTCTACAGCGAGCGCGATGGCGGCTGCGCCGCGCTGCAGATCCGCAGCGACCGCGTGCGTGACGCCATGCCCACCGATGCAGGCCGCTGCCGCCAGAACAAGCCGAGCCCCGGCCCCTCCGATCCCAACTGGGGCAAACCGCTGCCGCGCGAGATCACCGGTCTGGTGGGCAACAAGCGCTCGGATGCCGAGGACAAACTCGCGGCACTTGGCTTTGCCAAGGTCGATGCACAGAAGACCCAAGGGAAGACCTACGGCCTCTGGTACAACCGCTACCGCTACGATTGCGTCGAGGTCGAAGCCAACGACGGTCGCATCCGCCGGATCGACCGGGCGCGGCGCAGCGCCTGCGAGTAACTCGGTTGCGGGCATGGCCCGCTCCTACGGGGGATTGTCGCGGCCGTGGCCCGCTCCCACAGCAAGAGGCGTGGGAGCGGGCCATGCCCGCGACAGCCATTCGGCAGGGACGCGCTCTATTTCTGCGAGCCGAAGAGCGCCAGGTAGTTGTAATCGATCTTCATGCTGGTGTCGGGCTTGCCGTTCATCTCGTAGATGCGGCGGTAGCGCGTTTCGCGGATCAGCCAGCGGCCGTCGACCTTGAGGTAGCGGTCCCAGTAGAGCGCGGTGCCGCGGGTATAGACGCCGGAATCGAGCTGCCACATGTGGTCGTTCAGGTACCAGATGGCGGTGGCCTCGGTGGCGCTCAGCATCTGCACCTCGGGGTGGTGGGCGTTGTGGTGCCCGATCGACTGGTTGTGGAAGGCGCCGCCGATGGAGCCCAGGTACTGGGCCTTGCCGTTCAGCTTCCACTCGTAGGTGCCGCCCACGAAATGCACTTCCACGTCGTCGTGGAAGATCTCTGCGAGCTCCGCCACGTTGGCGGTATCGATGCAGCGGAAGTAGCGGTGCTTCAACTGCCGGATCGCCTCCATGTCCATCAGCATCTGCACGTCCCGGCGCAGTTCCTCGATGCCGCCGCTGCTAGCGGTGAGCGGCAGGCCTTCCACGATGCCCATCGAGGCTTTGGTGAAAGGGGTGTTCTTGTCGGTGCTCATTATGGTTTCCTCCGCGGGTGGCCTGCTGTGGCAGGATGTTGGCGCCGGCCGGGGCCGGTTGCGCGCAGTTGCGTGCGCCGCGAAGGCTACACCATTGAACCGCGAGGCGTCACAGCTGGATCCGCAGGCACCGCAGCGCAAGATCATCCACCTCGATTGCGACTGCTTCTTTGCCGCCGTGGAGATTCGCGACGATCCCTCTCTCGCGGAACTGCCGGTGGCCGTGGGCGGAGATGCCGAGCGTCGCGGCGTGCTCACCACGGCCAATTACATCGCGCGCACCTATGGCGTGCGCTCGGCCATGCCCTCTGCGCACGCGCGGCGGCTCTGCCCGGGGCTGCTGATCATCCCCCCGAATTTCGAGAAGTACCGCGCGGTCTCCCGGCAGATCCGCGCGATCTTCTACGACTACACCGACCTCGTAGAACCCCTGTCACTGGACGAGGCCTACCTCGATGTCACCGAGTCCACCGTCTGCCGCGGCAGCGCCACGCTGATCGCGCGTGACATCCGCGAGCGCGTTCGCCGCGAGATCGGCATCACGATTTCAGCGGGCGTGGCGCCCAACAAATTCGTGGCCAAGGTGGCGAGCGACTGGAACAAGCCCGATGGCGAGTGCGTGGTGCTGCCGGAGGAGGTGGACGCCTTCGTGGCGGCCTTGCCCGTGAAGCGCATCTACGGTGTGGGCAAGGCCACCGCCGAGCGCTTGCAGCGCATGGGAGTGGAGAACTGCGCGGAGCTGCGCCAGCACACGGTTTTTGATCTCACCGAGAAATTCGGGCGTTTCGGGCAGCGGCTCTTCGAGTTGTGCCGCGGCATCGACACCCGTGCGGTGCAGCCTTCGCAGCGGCGCAAATCGCTCAGCGTGGAGCGCACCTACGCCGAGGATCTGCGCGGGTTCGAGGCCTGTCGCCGGCAGTTGCCCGAGCTGCTGCTCACGCTGCGCTCCAGGCTGCGGCGGGTGGATGAGGACTACCTCGTCACCAAACTCCACCTCAAGCTGAAGTTCGCCGACTTCCAGCTCACCAGCGCCGAGTGCGGTGGTCGCGAGCTGCAGGAGCGGGTCTTTTCGGAGCTGCTGGAAGAGGCTCTGGGGCGCAGCGACCAACCCGTGCGCCTGCTCGGCGTGGGCGTGCGATTCGTGGACTTGCGCGACCAGGCCAACCCCGCGCAGCTCGAGCTCTTCGAAAGCGAGCAAGCGCTGACCTGAATCAACGCCTGCCCGGCCTGTGGCTCCTAGCATTCCCTCCATCGGCGGCGCCATTGCGCCGCCAGCTTCACGGGGAATACATGCATGATCATCGAAGTACAGGGCGACATTCTGTTGAGCCGCGCACAGGCCATCGCGCATGGCGTCTCGCCCAACGACAACTTCGCGCAGGGGCTTGCGCTCGCGCTGCGCGAGCAGTGGCCCGCGCTCTACAAGGACTTCCGCCACTATTGTCACGACGCCCACCCGAAGCCCGGTGACGCATGGTTGTGGGGTGGGGCAGACGGCACGCGCATCGTGAGCCTGATGACCCAGGAATCCGCCTACAACCACGGCGAGAAACCCGGCACCGCCACCTTGCCCAACGTGAACCACGCGCTGCGCTCGCTGCACAAACTGGCGCAGGCAGAGGGCTTCAGGAGCCTTGCCTTGCCACGCCTTGCCACCGGCGTGGGGCGGCTGGACTGGGAGGACGTGTTCCCGCTGGTCAGCGAGCATCTGGACGGTCTCGGCATTCCGGTCTACGTGTACACTCGCTACGACAAAGGCGTCCGCGCCATCGAAACCTGAGTCCGGAGATCCTTGCCATGCATCCCTTCCCCCACCACTACGCTGTCAGTGCCCTCGCCGCGTCCACAGGCGTGGTAACCCTGCGCTCGCGCGAACTCGAAGACATCCAGAGCAGCGCGCCGCCGGAATTCGACGGCCCGGAGGGCAACTGGTCTCCCGAGACACTTTTCGTGGCGGCGGTTGCGGATTGCTACGTGCTCAGCTTCAGGGCGGTTGCCGCTGCTTCGCGCCTGGAGTGGATCGAGATCGACTGCGGCGCCGAGGGTGTCATGGACAAAACCAGCACCGGCATGCGCTTTACCCACATCAACCTGACGGTGCACCTGCGAGTGCCTGCGGGTGCCGATACGGCGCGCGCCGAGCGTCTGCTCGAGAAGGCCGAAAAAGCCTGTCTGGTATCGAACTCACTCAACTCCGAAGTGCATCTGCAACTTCGCGTAACCGCCTGAGGCAGCGCACAGGGGGAGCCGGCATATGCAGGACTTCACGCCGCTCAGTGGAGCGATCGGCGGCGCGCTGATCGGTCTGGCGGCTGCCTTGCTGCTGGCGCTGAACGGGCGGATTGCAGGCATCTCGGGCATCGTCGGCGGGTTGCTGTCGCCACGCACGGGTGATGTCCTCTGGCGCGTGCTGTTCGTGGCGGGGCTGGTGCTGGGCGCTCTGCTGGTGCGCCTGTGCACGGGGGCGCCGCTTGCCGCGCCGGTAGAGCTGTCCACGCTCACGCTGGTTCTGGGTGGAGTGCTGGTCGGCTTCGGCACGCGATTGGGCTCGGGTTGCACCAGCGGCCACGGTATCTGCGGTCTGGCGCGCCTGTCGCCCCGCTCGGCGGTTGCGGTGCCCGTCTTCATGGCAAGCGCCATGCTGACGGTTTTCCTGCTGCGACATGTGCCGGGGGCAGGTCAATGAATTTCGCCTCGCTCGCCGTGGGGCTTGTGTTCGGGCTCGGGCTGGCCATATCCGGCATGCTCAATCCCGCCAAGGTGCTGGGCTTTCTCGATATCGCAGGCGCGTGGGATCCCACGCTCGCGGTGGTGATGGCGGCAGGCCTTGGTGTGAACGCCATCGCGTACCGGCTCACGATGCGACGCGCCACGCCCGTACTCGCGGCGGCATTCCAGGTGCCTGCCCGCCGCGACATCGATGCACGGCTGCTGCTCGGTTCGGCGCTGTTCGGTGTGGGTTGGGGCCTTGCGGGCATCTGCCCCGGCCCTGCGTTAGCCTCGCTGGGCACTGGAGCCTGGGAGGGTGGCGGCGCCTTCGAGCCGCGCATCCTGGTGTTCGTTGCGGCCATGCTGGGCGGCATGGGGCTTTTTGCGCTCTTCGAGAAGTCGGGCAGCGCCGCCCGGCGATAGGAGCTTCCCCTTCAGCGATGACGTCGTACTGCGGCTATCGGTACGTCCCCGACTTGCATGTCGGGTTGTTGCATCAGCCGTGGTTCCTCCAGAAAGGCGCGCGCAAACTCCAGCGCATCCGCGCCCCAGAAGACTTCACCATCGATCAGCAGGCTGGGTACGCCGAACACGCCGCGCGCTGCCGCGGCATCGGTTTCAGCGCGCAGGCGCTCCTTGATGGCGGGATCGCCCAGGCATTCCGGATCCACTCCCAGTTCGCGCGCCAGCGCATAGGCCCGTGTAGCGTCCGACGGATCCTCGCCGGTGGCCCACACAGCCTCGAAAATCCGCCGTACCGCGGTTTCTTCGCCCTCCAGTGCGGTGGCCAGACGCAACCACGGCAGCGGGTTGAAGGGATGCGAGGCAGGACATCTGAAGGGGATGCCTTTCTGCGCGGCCTGCCAGGCACAGAAGCGGTAGGTCCAGACGCGCTTGGGCGGAATCTCGGCGGGCCCTACATTGTCCCAGTGGCCCAGCAGTCCGGCGAACAGCACGGGCCGCATGCGCACCCGCGCGAGCGGGGCCAGCGTGTGGAGTTCGGTGAGCGCCAGATAGGCGTAGGGCGAGATCGGATCGAAATACCAGTCGATCTCGCGCATACCGGTTCTCCGCGGCCGCAGTGCTTCAAAGCGTGCGCAGCGTGGCGCCCGCCACCTGTGCGTCCTTCGCCAGTGCCTCGGCTCCCGGTGCGCTGGTGATCACCGCCACACTGGCGTGAGCGGGATCCAGATACTGCGCGCCCACGCGCTTCAGGTCTTCCAGCGTCACCGCCAGCACCTGCTCGCGGAAGGCGCGCCGCTGTGCCGCATCGCGTCCGAAGATCGCCTCGTGGAAATGTTTCTTTGCCTCGCCTGCGGGCGAGCCGGGTTTGTCCAGTGAGCTGATGACGCCGAGGATGGCCTCTTCCAGGGGCTGGTAGGCGTGCGGCGTGGACTGCAGCCAGCCGAGCGCGGCGTCGAAGTCCGCGAGCGTGGCTGCGGTGCGCGGGTCGCGGTAGGAATAGAACCTGAAACTGGCCGCCCCCGAATCCTGCGAGGCGCCGCCGCCATAGGCGCCGCCCTGTTCGCGTATCGCGCGGTGCAGGAATCCGTTGCGCAGGAAGCCGCCCAGCACCGTGAGCGCTGCGGCGTCGGCGTGGCCCACCGGCACTGTTGCATAGGCCTTGGCGCAGAAGTTCACCTGCGTGCTGGTCTGCCAGATCTCGCGGATCGCACTGCGCACGGGGGCCAGTACGAGGCGCGCCTCCGGGCCGGCCGCAGGTGCATCTTTCCAGCCCGCATCTAGCAGGCCGACGCTGCTGTCGAGATGCGCCTCGTCGGTGACCAGCAGCAACTGCCGCGTCGAGCCCATCACTGCGGCGTGCAGTGCCGCGAGTTGCCCGGCGAACTGTGCGAGCGAGGCCTCGTCGGCCAGCGACTTCTCCAGCGCACGGGTGCGGCGGATGCCTTCCAGTCCCGAGAGTTCGTGGGCGATGCGTGCCCCGGGGCTCATGCCCGCCGCAGCCGCGGTCATGGCAAGCGAGTGACCACTGCCGGTCACGGACTGGTCGCGGCGTGCGCGCATCTGGCTCACGAGTTCGCGCAGGCGCTGATGCTCGTCGAAACGCGGTGCGCTGAAGGTTTCTTGCAGCAGGCTGAACATGGCCTCGGCGTTGCGGCCCAGGGCTTTGGACGACACCACCAGCACGCCCTGCGTGTCCTGCTCGTCGTGTACCCCGCCGCGCAACGTGTTGTAGGCATTCACACCGCCGCTCACGGCAGCCGCGAGCGACTGTGTGTCGAGGTAACTGCGTCCGGCGCTGCCCACCTCGGTGAGGAAATTCCCGTAGTAGGGCAGGAGTTCCAGGAGCTCCGCAGGAAGCGATGGCAGCGTGGCTATCACTTGCTGGTAGACGATGCCGTTGGTGCCGCGCGTGTAGGTGGTGAGCGGCAAGCCCGCCGCTGCACGCTTGACGCAGGGGATGTCGGGCACACCGGGCGGCACGTCGGCGATGGTGACGCGCGGCAGGCAGCTGTCGTCGGGGGTGCTGTTCTGGCGCTCGGCGAGCGTCGCGGCAGTCTCGATGATGCGCGTGCAGTCTGCCTCGCCCAGCGTGGCGCGGATGCCGTCGAGTTGCCTGCGTTCGGCCGCGCGGCGGCGCTCGGCCAGTCCGGCGTCCGGATTCATCACCAGGCGTACACGGTGCGGGTTGTCGAGCAGCCGCTCGCGCACGAGGCGGCGGATGTAGTCGGGGTCTTCGATCTGGAGGTGGAGTTTTTCGAGCACGGGCTCGAGGTCCAGCACTGCCACCGGATCTCCGCGGTGGATGGCGCCGGTAAGTGCCATCAGCCCCAGTTGCAGGCCGAAGGGGTAGCCGTCGCCGCTGATCTCGCGCTGGTGGAGTTCGAGCTGGTGCAGCACGGCACGCACCTGTTCCACGGGCAGGCCATCGGCGGCCACGCGCTCGAGTGTGTCGAGCACCAGGCGCTCGACGGCTTTTGCCTGCTCGGGGTCGCTGCCTTCAAGACCACAGCTGAAGACGATCTCGCGCTGTGAATCCTCGATGCCGCAAAGCGGGGAGGGAGACGCGCCCAGCTCCGTGGTCTCGAGCGCGAGTTGCAGCGGTGAAGCGCTGTTGTCGAGCAGCACGCCGTTCAGCAGGTGCGCTTCGAGCAGTTCTTCGAGGGAGGTGGATTTGCCGAGCAGCCAGCCGATCACGATGTGGCTGCGCGACTCCGGTGCCTCGTCTTCCTCCCACGCGTAGGCTTCCTCGACGGCGATGGGTGCGCAGTAGCGCTTTTCGTCGGGGACGGCCACGTGGATGTCGAGGTGCTGGAAACGCGCGAGCGCGCGCTCCTCGAAGCGGGCATGGAGTTCGGTGACGGGGATGTCGCCGTAGCTCATGAACACCGCATTGCTGGGGTGGTAGTGGCTGCGGTAGAAGTCGACGAGGCCCTCGTAGCTCAGATCAGGGATGTGCTCCGGATCGCCGCCGCTGTTGAAGTGGTAGGTGGTGCTGGGGAACAGGTACTTGGTCAGCGTCTGCCAGAGCAGGCTCGATATGCCGCTCATCGCGCCCTTCATCTCGTTGTAGACCACACCCTTGAATTCGAGCGGGCTGGCGGCGTCTTTGGGATCGGCGAATTCCAGGCGGTGGCCTTCCTGCGCGAAATCCATGGGGTCCAGCCGCGCGAAGAACACCGAGTCGAGGTAGACGTCGAGCAGGTTGAAGAAGTCCTTGCGGTTCTGGCTGGCGAAGGGATAGGCCGTCCAGTCGCTGCTGGTGAAGGCGTTCATGAAGGTGTTCAGCGAACGGCGCGTCATCATGAAGAAAGGGTCGCGCACGGGGTATCGCTCGCTGCCGCAGAGCGCCGTGTGCTCGAGGATGTGCGCCACGCCGGTGGAATCCTGTGGCACGGTGCGCAGCGCCACGAGGAAGACGTTCTCGGGGTTGTCGGCCGCGATGTGCAGATGCTGCGCGCCGGTCACCCGGTGGCGGTACTCCTCGACCACGATGTTCAGCGCGGGCACGGGCGTGCTCCGCAGCCACTCGAAGGCAGGATGTACGTCGGCGGGGCGGGCAGGCGGGATGGCGCGGGCAATGCTGTTCATGCGCGGTGTACGGCTCCGTGTTCGCGGGTGCGGGCCGCGACGCGGCCCGGGAGGTGGATTCTAGCCGTGGCGGTGCCTGCCACGGTAAGGCTTTACGTCAGTCGGGTTGCGGCGGACGTATGGGCGCGGGGGGAAGCTCCAGTCGCAGGGCGAACATCCAGGGCCAGTTCTTGCCGCTCACCCACAGCAGGCGCTGCGAGGCCTGCCAGGCGATGCCGTTGCAGACATCCGCGTGGCGTTTTTCGGCGGGGCTGAGCAGGGCCGAGAGATCGAGCTTGCCCAGCACCTGGCCATTGCCCGGGTCGGTCACCACGATGGTGTCCGTGAGCCACACGTTCGCGAGCAAGCGTCCCTCGACCCACTCGAGTTCGTTCAGCATCTTCACCGGCTCGGTGCCCGCGCGCACGGTGAGGCTGCGCTGCGCGGAGAAGTCCCGCGGGTCCCGCCAGGTGAGATGCGCGCTACCGTCGCTCTGGATGAAGTGCGTGCCGTCCCACGCGAGGCCCCAGCCCTCGCCCTCGTAGCGGAACCGCGTTATCGGCCTGAGCTCCGGCAGCGAGTAGACCTGCGCCACGTGCTCGCGCCAGGTGAGCACCACCGCCCGGTCGCCCTGCACCGCCAGCCCCTCGCCGAACCACAGCGCCGGCATGCGTTGCTGCACATGCGGTGCGGGGCGGTCGGTATCGCGCACCAGCACGCGTGACTCGCGGTAGTTGCCGCCGCTTTCGACCAGCAGATCCCCGTGGAAGGCCATGCCCTGCGTGAAGAGGTACGGGTCGTGCGCGCGCTTGGCCACGATGGTGAAGGGCAGGTTGGGTGTTGCTGCCAGCGGATCTTCGCTGGCGCTGGCGCGAGCGCTGCTGCACACAAGCAGCGCAAGCAGCGCGAACGCGGTACGGGCCGGAATCCTCATGAGGCGGTTCCCTTGATGATGCTGCGCACGAGGAAGCGTGCGGGCGAGAGCGCACGTGCCACGCGGACGCTGACGGGTGCGGGTTCGCCGGAAAGTTCTGCCGCCACCACCTCGGCGCAGAGCGGCGCGCTGCAGAGCCCGCGTGAGCCGTGTGCGATGTTCAGTGCAAGCCCGGGCAGATAGCAACCGGGCAGCGGGATGTCGCGGCGGGCGTTATCGCGCAGCCCGGCGAAGCGGGCGCGGAAGGCCTCGTGATCGGGAACGCGACCGGCGAGCGGAAGGCGATCCGGGCTCGCGCAGCGCTCGCCAACGCGGGAGCCCAAGGCATCCAGAGCTATGGCCGAGGGCTGGAAATCCGGCATCAATGCAGCCACACGCGCGAGGTTCTGCTGCTGCTCCTCTGCGGTTGCGGGCCCGTCTGCCGGTCCGCGCATGAAGCTCGCGCCGCAGCAGGCGATGCCGCCTGACGGTGGCGCCACATAGCCGTCACCGCAGAGAACGCAGCGCGCCCGCGCGGGCAACGCGGCCTCGGGCAGCAGCGTTATCTGTCCGCGAATGCCGTGCAGCGGTGCTGGCTGTGCGGACAGCAGGCGTGTGGCGGCAAGGGCATTGGCCAGCACTACCACCCCTGCGCTGAACTCCCGCCCGTCTTCGCAGCCGGCGATCCAGCCACCATCGCGCTGCCCGAGCGAGCAAACAGTGGCGCCGGTGACGAGCCGGATGGACGGGTGATCAAGCGCCCGGGCGCAGGCGCGGCGCGGATCGATCCAGCCCGAGGCGGGCAGCAGGATGGCCTGTGCCGCGACGGCCACGCCGGCGTGCTCCGAGGCTTCCTCGCGCGTCAGGAATCGCGCCAGCGCCGGGAGCGCGGCATAGCGGTGCCGGAGTTTGTCGAAGGCCTCTTCCTCGCCCGGCTCGCAGATCTGCAGCGTGCCGCAGCGCGCCATTGCGCCGGCGTCGCCACCGAGGAGTGCGGCGTGGAAGCGCGTGGCATGCAGGTAGGCGGCCAGCGTGAATTCGCCCTGCGCGGAATCCGCGAGCTGCAGTTGCGTGAACAGGATGCCCTGCGGGTTGCCGGATGCACCGTTGGCCGGCCCCTCCGAGGCCTCGAGTACCCGCACCTCCCAGCCCCGCGCCGCCAGTGCCCTTGCCGTACAACTGCCGGCGATGCCGGCCCCGATCACCAGGGCCTGCCGTGCGGCCACGGGTAGGAGCTCCGCGCGGTGCCAGGGTGTGCCCGAGCTTGCGGCGGCCTCTGGCCTCGTGTCCTCGCGCGTGGCCACGATCATTTCGCGCTTGCGTCCGAAGCCCTCGACCTTGCGCACCGCGAAACCCGCCCGCGCGAGACCCTCGCGTACGGCGGCGGCGGCCGTGAAGGTGGCCAGCGTGCCGCCCGTGCGCGTGAGGGCGCCGACGGCCCGCAGCACCTCGTCGCGCCACATGGCGGGGTTACGCGAGGGGGCGAATCCGTCGAGAAACCAGGCGTCCACCGGCGCCTCGTAGGTGCCGGCAAAATCCCCGAGCGCCTCGCCCACCTCGCCAACGTAGAGCTGCAGGCAGACACGCCCTTCGCAGAACGCGATGTGGTGCAGGCCCGGCAGCGCCGGCGGCCAGGCGGCAAGCAGTTGCGCCGATTCCTGCGCGAGTTCGGGCCAGGCCTGCAGGGCACGTTCCAGCGCGGACGCGTCCAGCGGGTATGACTCCAGGCTGCGGAACAGCAGCCGCGCCTGCGGCGGCGCCGTGGCCGCCCACAGCCGCCATGCAAGCAGGAAATTGAGCCCGGTTCCGAAGCCGGTCTCGCCGATCACGAAGACAGTGGAGGAATGATCCGGCAGCGCCGCCCAGCGCGTGGCAAGTGCGTTCTGCTGCATGAAAACGTAGTCGGACTCGGCGAGACCTCCACCGCGCGTGTAGTAGACGTCGCCGTGTTCGGGCGAGTACGGTGTGCCGTCGTCGAGCCACTGCGGCTCGTAGCCCCCGCGGAGCGCGCCGGATGCGCTCTGCCCGGGCGCGGGTTCTTGCGGGGTTCGGTTGGTCATGACGGGATTCTAGCAACGCCTGCGCCCCGGGCGCCCGATACCGATGCCCATGTCTGCCGACACGCTTTTGTATCTCGTGCTCACCGCGCTCAGCCTGGCGGGGAGCCTCTATGGCGCTGGGCAAGCGCTGCTGAACAGCCAGGACCCGCGCAGCGCTGCCGCCTGGGTTGCCATCTGTCTCTTCCTGCCGGTTGCCGGGCTGCTGCTTTACCTCTGTTTCGGCAAGAATCGCATTCGCACCAGGGCGCGACGCCTGCACGGCGCAGCGGATCCCGCCGCTGCCCGCGAACGGCTGGCGATGGAGTCCGCTGACGCCGAGCATCTGATCGCGCCCGAGTACCGCAACCTCGCCTACCTAGGGCGCGCCACCAGCGGCAATGCCTTGCTCGCGGGCAATGCGGTGGAGTCCTTGCTGAACGGCGACGAGGCCTATCCCGCCATGCTCGAGGCGATCCGCGGCGCACGGCAGTTCGTGCACCTCTCGAGCTACATCTTCGATGCGCGTGGCGTGGGTGCGGAGTTCGTGACGGCGCTTGCCGATGCACGGGCGCGCGGCGTCGAGGTGCAGGTGATCCTCGATGCCGTCGGTGAGTTCTACGGCCTGCCGAGGGTGGGGTCCGCTCTGGAGGATGCGGGGGTCGACGTCCTGCGATTCCTGCCACTGCGGATCTTCCCGCCGACGCTGGGCTTCAACTTGCGCAACCACCGCAAGATCCTCGTGATCGACGGCGAGCTCGCGTTCACGGGCGGCATGAACATCCGTACCAAGCACTGCTCGCGCCCCGATGGCCGTCCGCCGAGGGTGCTCGACCTCCATTTCCGCGTTCAAGGGCCGGTGGTAGCCCAGATCGATGAGGTGTTCCGCGCCGACTGGGCTTTTTCGGGCGGTGCGGTTCCGGCACCGCCCGTGTTGCATCCCGCACCCGCGGGCGACGCCGAATGCCGCGTGATCGTCGACGGCCCCAACGAAGACCTCGACAAGCTGCTCTGGGTGCTGGTCGGGGCGATCTCCCTCGCGCACACCAGCATCAAGATCATGACGCCGTATTTCCTGCCGCCACGCGAACTCACGGTGGCGTTGCAGACGGCTGCGCTGCGTGGCGTGCAGGTAACGGTGATCCTGCCCGGCACCAACAATTTCGCCTTCATGAACTGGGCCGCGACACACGCACTGGACGGCTTGCTGGAGGCGGGCGTGCGGATCGCGTTTTTCCAGGGGCCGTTCGTGCACACCAAGTTCTTCCTGGTCGACGACTACTACGCCCACGCGGGCTCCTCCAACCTCGACCCGCGCAGCCTCAGGCTCAATTTCGAGATGGCTGTGGAGGTCTACGACCAGGCGCTGGGCAAGCGTCTGGCAGCGCATTTCGCCTCCAGCCTCGCACGGTCACGGCCCTACTTGCGGGCCGACTGGCGCCGACGGGGGCTGCTCAGGCGCCTGCGTGACGCTGCGTTCTGGGTGCTGTCGCCGTATCTGTGATTCCCGGGGCCTGTACGCGGGCTGGCAGTGAATCGCGCCTTTGGGCTACGCTTCGCGGCCTTCAGACCGCCTCCCCGAGCAAGAGCCGATGAGCGACGACAACACCCTCACCATGGATACCCCGCGGTTTCTCACCGCCTCGGCCAACCTGCTGCACGCGGCGTTCATCCGCGCCTCGCGGGCGCAGAGCAAGCGCCACTTCGCCCGTATCCAGGGCGGCAATGCGCTGGATCTGGCCACGCTGCGCTCCGATGGCAAGGGCGAGGTGCTCTTCCGCGTGAAGCTCGATCACACCGAGTTCCGCGGAAAGATCGGTTTCCCCGTGTTCCGCCGCGCCCTGGAGATGCTGCTCGGCCGTATCGGCGAGCGGCTGCGCCTCAAGATGGACATCCCGGTCTATGCCAGCGAGCAGACCGGCCAGATCCTCTTCAGCATTCCCGCGCTCTTCGAGGATGCCGGACAGGTGAACGTCATGATGCTCGGCGTGGATTCCCCCGAGGCGGGCATCACCACGCTGAAGCTCCAGTTCCTCGATCCCGAACAGTTCCGTCAGAAACCGCCGGAGGCCGGCGCGGCCTGAGTCCGGGTCATCCCGGCAGGAAGCGCGGCTCCTCCGGTTGCTCGATCCGCGCCCTGAGCGGCGGCGGCAGGACGGTCGCCACGCCGGCTACCACGGTCTTGTTGTTCTGGTTCCGCGCCACGGTCTTCAGCAGCACGTGGTTCTTGCCGGGGATTTTCTCCTGCACTGTGAGTTCCACCGTGATGGTGTCCCCCACGCGCACCGGGCGGTCGAAACGCAATTCCTGCGATACGTAGACGCTGCCAGGTCCCGGCAGGCCGCCCGCAATTGCCGCCGAGATGAAGCCTGCCGTCAGCATGCCGTGGGCGATGCGTCCCTTGAAGGGTGTGGTGGCGGCGAAGTCATCGTCGAGGTGCACCGGATTGATGTCTCCGGATGCCGCAGCAAAGAGACGCACCATGTCTTCGGTCACCGTGCGGCTCATGCGCAGGCTCTGGCCGACCTCGATATCCTCGAAACTCAAGCTCTCGAGCGTCGGCATGGCGTGCACCTGCATGGCGTGGGCGGTGCCGCAGATTGCCAGTGCGCGGGCATCTTGGGTAGAGTTCGGCCGCCTCGCACCCCGTCTGCGCCGGAGCATCCATGAGCGTCCAGTCCCTCGTCGACCAGGCTCGGCTCCTTGCGGGCATTCCGCAGGAAATCGGCCCATCCGAATACCCCGGCATCAACGCGCTGCTCGCCGCTGCCGTGCTGCGCTACGGCCCTTCGCCGGCGCTGAGCGCGCTCGGCCACACCATGGACTTCCAGACGCTGGACCGCCTCTCGGCAGCCTTCGCCTCCTGGCTGCAAAGGCACACGGACCTGCAGCCCGGGGACCGCATCGCCATCCAGTTGCCGAACCTCCTGCAGTACCCGGTGGTTTTCCTCGGAGCCTTGCGCGCCGGGCTGGTGGTGGTGAACACCAACCCGCTCTATACCGCCCGCGAGATGGAGCATCAGTTCCTGGATTCCGGCGCCAAGGCCCTTGTGGTGCTGGCCAACATGGCGTCTGTCGCGCAAACAGTGATCCCGAAAACCGGCATCCGCCATGTGGTGGTGACAGAACTCGCGGACCTTCATCCGCAGCCGCTGCGCAGCCTGATCAACCTGGCTGCGCGCTACGTGAAAAAACTGGTGCCGACGTGGCACATTCCCGGCGCCGTGCCGCTCCGGCGGGCGCTGCAGATGGGCGCTGCGGCCCCGCACCGCGAGGCGGCGCCGGTAGCTTCCGATCTTGCCGTGCTGCAGTACACCGGAGGCACCACGGGGGTGTCGAAGGGCGCGATGCTCTCGCACGGCAACGTCGTCGCCAACGTGCAGCAGTCCGCCTCGCTGTTCGTCACCTACGACTTCCACGACGGCGCCGAACGCCTGCTGCTGCCGCTGCCGCTCTACCACATCTATGCCTTCAACGCCTGCCTCGGGATGATCTCGCGCGGGTGCCACACCGTGCTGGTACCCAATCCGCGCGATCTCGCGAGTGTGGTGAAAGCCTTCCGTCGCTACCGCCCCACCGGGTTTGCGGGGCTGAACACGCTTTTCGTGGCGCTGTGCAACGACGAGGCTTTTTGCGCGCTCGATTTCAGCGAGCTCAAACTCACGATGTCGGGCGGCATGGCGCTCACCATGGCAGCGGCCGAGCGCTGGCGTCAGGTGACAGGTGTCGAGATCGTCGAAGGCTATGGCATGACCGAGACCTCGCCGGTGATTTCGGTGAACCCGGTAAACGCCAACCGCCTCGGCACCATCGGTGTGGCGGTACCGTCCACCGGGGTGCGCATTCTTGATGACGAGGGTCGTGAGCTGTCAGCCGGCGAACCGGGTGAGCTCGTGGTGCGTGGGCCGCAGGTCATGCAGGGTTACTGGCAGCGCCCCGACGAGACCGCGAAGGTGCTGGATGCTGATGGCTGGCTATGCACGGGAGATATCGCCCTGGTCACGCCCGAGGGCTACCTGCGCATCGTCGACCGCAAGAAAGACATGATCGTGGTCTCCGGGTTCAACGTGTATCCCAACGAAATCGAGGACGTGGTGGCAGCGCACCCCGGCGTGCTCGAGTGCGCCGCTGTCGGCGTGCCCGATGAGCGCAGCGGCGAGTCGGTGCGGGTCTTCGTGGTGCGCCGCGATCCTGCGCTCTCCGAGGACGCGCTGCGCCAGCACTGTCGCGCCAATCTCACGGGCTACAAGATGCCGCGGCAGTTCATCTTCCGCGACAGCCTGCCCAAGTCCAACGTGGGCAAGATCCTGCGCCGCGAACTGCGCGACAGCTGATCCTCCATGAGCACCGCGGATACCACGGGGCCCGACCGGCTCGAGCGACGCCGTGCGCTGGTGCCGCAGTCGATCCGTTATCCGGAAGAACTGCCCGTCACCCAGGCGCGCGAGCGGATTCTCGAGGCGCTGGCCGCGCACCAGGTGCTGATCCTCGCGGGGGATACCGGCTCCGGAAAAACCACGCAGCTGCCCAAACTCTGTCTGGAACTCGGGCGTGGCATCCACGGCATGATCGGCCACACGCAGCCGCGCCGCATTGCGGCGCAGGCGGTGGCGGCGCGACTTGCAGAGGAACTCGGCACCACCGGGGACGCGCGCGTGGCCGCCCAGGTGCGGTTCCAGGATCGCTCCACTGCCGACACGCTGGTCAAGCTGATGACCGACGGGATACTCCTTGCCGAGATCCCGCGTGACCGCAAGCTGCGGCGCTACGACACGCTGATCATCGACGAGGCGCACGAGCGCAGCCTGAACATCGATTTCCTCCTCGGCTACCTGAAGCGTCTGTTACCCGAGCGCCCGGACCTGAAGGTCGTCATCACCTCTGCCACCATCGACGTCGAGCGCTTCTCGCGGCATTTCCGCGGTGCACCGGTGATCGAGGTCTCTGGGCGCACCTGGCCGGTCGATGTCTGGTACCGCCCGCCGCCCGAGGAAGACGCCGACATCCCGCAGGCGATCATCTCGGCACTGCATGAATTGATGGAGCACGAGCGAGGCACGCCCCACGCAGGCCGCGGTGACGTGCTGGTGTTCCACGCGGGCGAGCGCGACATCCGCGAGACCGCGCTTGCGCTGCGCCGGGCGCAGATTCCCAACCTTGAAGTTCTGCCGCTCTATTCGCGTCTCTCGCAAGCCGAGCAGGCGAAAGTGTTGCGTCCCGGCTCACGCAGCGGGCGGCGCGTCGTGCTGGCCACAAACGTGGCCGAGACCTCGCTCACCGTGCCCGGCATCCGCTACGTGATCGATCCGGGCCTCGCGCGCCTCAGCCGCTACAGCGTGCGCTCCAAGGTGCAGCGCCTGCCGATCGAGCCCGTCTCCCGCGCGAGCGCCGACCAGCGCAAGGGACGCTGCGGGCGGCTCTCCGACGGCATCTGCGTACGGCTCTATTCAGAGGATGATTTCGCCAGACGTCCCGCCTTCACGGACCCTGAAATCCTGCGCACCAACCTCGCCTCGGTAGTGCTGCAGATGCAGGCGCTCGGTCTGGGTGAGGTGATGCGTTTTCCCTTCCTCGAGCCGCCCGAAGAGCGGCAGGTGAACGACGGCATCCGCCTGCTGGAAGAGCTGGGCGCCATCCACGGCCGCTCCCTCACCGGGGTGGGGCGGCGCCTTGCCCGGCTGCCGGTGGATCCGCGCATCGGCCGGATGCTGCTTGCCGCAGGCGAGCGCGGGGCGCTTGCCGAGATGCTCGTGATCGCGAGCTTCCTCAGTGTCCAGGATCCGCGCGAGCGCCCGGTCGAGAAGCAGCAGGCGGCTGACCAGAGCCACCGCAGGTTCGCCTCCGAGACATCCGATTTCGTCGCCATGCTGAATCTCTGGCGGTATGCCGAGGAGCAGCGCCAGGCTCTCTCGGCGAGCGCGTGGCGCAAGCTCTGCCAGCGCGAGTTCCTGTCGTACCTGCGCATGCGCGAGTGGCGCGACATCCACCTGCAATTGCGCCTGCTCTGCCGCGAACTCGGCCTGCGCGAGAACACGGATCCCGCCACGGATGAATCGCTGCACCGCGCGATCCTGGCCGGCATGCTCACGAATATCGGCACACGCACCGAGGAGCGCGATTACGAGGGCGTGCGTGGCCGGCGTTTCTCGCTGCATCCGGGTTCGTCACTCTTCCGCAAGCAGCCGAAGTGGCTGGTGTGCGCGGAGCTTGCCGAGACAACGCGGCTTTACGGACGCCATGCGGCGGCAATCAAACCCGAGTGGGTTTTTCCGTGGGCCGATCCGCTGGTGAAGCGCGAGCACCACGAGCCCCATTGGGCAGCGCGCGCCGGAAAAGTGCTCGCCACGGAGAGGGTACGTTTGCTGGGGCTGCTCGTGTCGGACGCGCGCAGCGTGGACTACGCGAAGATAGACCCGGTCGAGGCGCGGAGGTTGTTCATCCAGGCTGCGCTGGTCGAGGGTGACTACCGCAGCACGCAGCGCTTCTGGCAGCACAATCGCGCCTTGCTCGCGGAAATCGAGGAGCTCGAGGCGCGCGGCCGGCGCCGCGACCTCATGGTCGAGGACCGGGTGCTCTACGGCTTTTACGACGAGCGCCTGCCGGCGGAGGTATGCGATCACCCATCGCTCGAGAAATGGCTGCGCGCCGAGCTCCAGCGTCATCGCGATGCGCTCTGCATGTCCCGGGAACTGTTGCTGCGCAACGCCGGCACCGAGCCCGGCCTTGCGCAGTTCCCCGATGCGCTCGAGTGGGAGGGCCTGCGCGTGCCGCTGGTCTACCGTTACGAGCCCGGCCATGTCGCAGACGGTGTCACGGCCGTTTTGCCGCTCGCGCTGCTCGAGCGCTTTCCGCGGCACTTGCCCGGCTGGTTGGTGCCGGGGTTGTTGCGCGACAAATTGATCGCCTTGCTGAAATCCCTGCCCAAGCAGTATCGCCGTCCTCTGGTTCCGGTGCCCGATACGGCAGATGCACTGCTCGCTCGCCTCGAGCGCGGTGATCAGCCGCTTTGCGAGGCGGTGGCCGCGGTGCTCAAGGATCTGCGCGGCGTGGTGATCCCGCGTGAGGCCTGGGACGAGACCGCCGTGGACCCTTTCTACCGCATGAATCTGCGCCTGGTCGCGGCTGGTGGCGAGGTGGTGGCTGAAGGGCGCGACATCGAGGCGATCCGGCAGCGCTTTGTGGAGCGCTCCCGCGGTGAGGTGGAGCGCGCCGCTCCGCGCGAACTCTCCAAGGCCGCCGTGACGCGCTGGGATTTCGGTGTCTTGCCCGCAAGCGTGCGGGTGAAGGGCGCAGGTCTCGATCTTCCCGGGTTTCCGGTGGTACGTGACGCGGGGGACGCGGTGCGCATCGAGACCCTGGCGGATGCCGGTGAGGCCGAAAGGGTGCATCGCGGCGGACTGCGCCGGCTGTTGCTGATCGCCGCCGCACAGGAGGTCACCTGGCTGCGCCGGAACCTGTTGCGCGACACCAGAAGCCTGCTCGTCCTCGGTTCGCGTTTCGGTCGCGATGCGCTCGTCGAAGACATCCTTCTTGCGGCTGTGGATGGCTGCTTGCCGGAGGAGGCGCTGGACGTGCGTTCGGGCGGCGATTTCGCCGCGCTCGAGCGTCTTTGCAAATCCGGGATCACGGCGAGTGCACGGCAGCTCGAGGCACTGCTCGCCCAGGTGGCTGCGGCATGCCAGGCGGTGCTGTCCCGGAGCGAGCTGCTGAAGAAACCGGGTTTTCAGGATGCCCGCGCCGATATCGATGCGCAGTTTGCCCGCCTCATCCGCCCCGATTTCCTGCTTCGCGTGCCGCCGCGCTGGCGCGAGCGCATCCCCGTGTATCTGCGCGCGATCGATGAGCGGATCGAGAAACTCGGCGGTCGACTTGTGAAGGATCGCGAGAGTGTCCGCGAGCTCTCGACGTTGCAGGCGCGGCTCGACGACTGGCAGAAGCGGCATCCCGGCGGTGACGCGGATGCCGATGTGGTGTCGGAGTATCGCTGGATGATCGAGGAGTACCGGATATCGCTCTTCGCGCAGCAACTGGGGACTGTGGGGCCCGTTTCGCGCAAGCGACTGGAGAAGCTCTGGGAGGAGTTGCCGCGCTGAGACCTGCTCAGCGCAGCTGGCTGTCCTTGCTGCCGCGGCGGTTGTAACCGGCGAAGGCCGCTTGCTCGCGATCCTGCTCCTGCTGGCAGGCAACGCACAGGCGCACGCCAGGCACTGCATGCCTGCGAGCCTCGGGGATTGCCGCACCGCAATCGGCGCAGTCCTCGCGGCTGTCGCCCTGCGGCAAGCGGCTGCGGGCGCGCAGCACCGCGTCCTCCACGCTTGCGTCTATCTGGTCCTGTACCGCGCCGTCGCGCGCCCATCCGCCTGCCATCGATCGATCCCTTTGCCTCTGTAGCGTTTGCGTGAAATTGGTTCAGGCGTTGCGGTGCGCGATCACAAGGAAACGGTCCTTGAATGGCGAGCGCAGGAACTCCACCCGAGGGAAGCGTGCCGATTCCCGGGCGAACAAGCGCTTGATGGCCCGCTGCGTGAAATAGAACTTGAGCCGCTTGGGGGCTGCGGCCGTGGCGCCCCGGACCATGCCGACGAACATGACGGGGAAGGGCGTCACGAGAAACGCCAGCAATGCAAGCAGGGGGGAGACCTCCAGTGCCCTGAAGCAGTCCCGCAGGCCAAAGCCGGCGAGTTCCAGCACCAGGGTGTCCATGGTGTTTGCCATCATGCTTTCGAGTTGCAGCAGCGGGTTGTCCAGATGGTGCAGAACGTTCAGGCACAGGATGAAATCGAATCTGCTGTTCACGGGTGAGCTGTTGAGATCGTGGTGCGCGAATGTTGCCTCTGATCCTTTGATCTGCCCGAGGATCCGTGCGCGCCGGACGATTTGCTTGCTATGTTCCAGACCCACCGCACTGGCCGCGCCGCGATCCAGCGCATCGAAGCAGAAGAATCCGTGATTGCAGCCGAGGTCGAGGACAGTCTTCCCGTCCATTCGGTCGGGGAAGATCATGTCCGCGGTGGGGCCGCGATCCTCGCCCTCAGTGGTCAGGCCGTGAGGCAGCTCGATGCGCTGGTATCGGAATTTGCCGCCTGACAGCAGTTCCTCGATGCGCTCGCGCGTCCATTCCGGCGTTTCACCGGTGCCGGGGGGGGCGTTGGGCGAGATGGTTTCGATTTGGTCGCTCCTTGTCACGAAAAGGTCTCCGGATGCGTCGGCAGCATCTACAATCCGGATGCAGCTTGTCCAGCGGACCGCAGAGACATCCCCGCCGATGAACGACAAGGTTGAACAAGAGTCCCTGATGGTGCCGGTGAGCAGCTCGGTACAGTTGCACCTGCGCCGTATCTGGAGCGGTACGCCGGGCGCCTCGCCGCCGCTGCTGCTGCTGCACGGCGCAGCCGAAGACGGACATATCTTCTACTCTCATTCGGGTCGTGGCCTTGCCTGCTGGCTCGCGCGCAATGGCTACGAGGTTTTCGTCCCAGACCTGCGCGGCAAAGGCAAGAGCTGGCCCGCCATCGATCAGAACAGCAGCTTCGGCTTTCATGAAATAGTGCGCTCCGACATTCCCGCGCTGGCGTCCACGGTCAGCCGGCTCTGCGGCGGCCAGCGCCAGACCTGGATTTCGCATTCCCTGGGCGGTGTTCTGGCGGCCGCAGCCATTCTGCGTGCAGGGCCCGATGCGCTGGGCGTTCACCAGTTGGTGCATTTCGCCACGCGACGGCGGGTACGCGCTCCGGGCTGGCAACGCCGATTCTCGATCGATTTTCTCTGGAACCGGATAGGCCGCCTGGCAGTGGCTTTCGAGGGCTACCTGCCCGCACCCGCGCTCCGGCTGGGCACGACGCGCGAGTCCGGGCGCTGCTTCCATGACGGGCTCGCATGGTCACGCGGCGAGCGCTGGCTCGATACCGAAGACGGATTCGATTACAGCGCCGCGCTGGAGCAGCGCGACTGGCTCCGGAGTCTTTACTTTGCCGCCGCTGCGGACCGGGCCTTTGGCGCACCGGAGGACGTGCGGGACTTCATGCACGAGATGGGCAGGCACGACGGCCGCCTGATGGTGCTGGGGAGGGCCGAGGGCAACCTGCAGGACTACACGCATACCGGCATGTTGTTGCATCCGGACGCCGAGCAGGACCATTTCCCGCAGTTGCTGGCGTGGTTGCGAGAGCGCCATGCCTGAGGCGGAGCTCCGGATCGGGTAGGGCGGGCGTGTTGCCCTGTGGTACCCTTCGCGTCCATTCATCGTGTTGCTCGTGGAGCGGGTAATGCCGAGACCAAACAACATCTTCGCCGCGTCCTTCCTCGCCCTGTTCGCTGTCTCGTGCCCGCTCCGCGCGGCCGATGCGGTGGTGGATCCGTGGGAATCCCTTAACCGCAAGACCTTCGCCTTCAACGAATTCATCGACCGCTATTTCCTCAAGCCGGTAGCCAAGGGCTATCAGGCCGTGACGCCCGAACCCGTCGATACCAGCGTCACCAATTTCTTCTCCAACCTCCGTGAAGTTCCCTCCTTCGTGAACCACGTCGTGCAGGCACGGCCGAAAGATGCGGCTGCAGATGCCGGGCGCTTCGTCGTGAACTCCACAGTGGGAGTGCTGGGGCTTTTCGATGTCGCCAGCAAGCTCGGTATCGAACAGAAGCAGGCGGATTTCGGGCTCACGCTGGGTCGCTGGGGCGTGGGTTCGGGCCCCTATCTCATGCTGCCTTTCCTCGGGCCCAGCAATCTTCGCGATGCAGCCGGTCAGGCTGTGGACGTCTTCGACTATCCCGTGTTCTACCTGCAATCCCAGGCAGAGCTGCCCATGCGGGCACTGGAGATTGTCGACGGACGGGCAGATCTTCTGGAGACGGAGGAGCTGATTACCGGCGATCGCTACGTCTTCATCCGCAACCTGTATGTGCAGCGACGGGAGTTCCTGCTGGGGGGCGGAGTTGCAGAGCCGAATTTCGACGACGAGTTTGACGACGAAGAGTTCTGAGGTATTCCGGTCGCGGGCATGGCCCGCTCCTGCCGTGAACGGGCGTGCCAGATTGGTGAAGCAGGAGCGGGCTATGCCAGCGACTGTTCCGCATCAGACCTGAGCTGCTCCGACGGCAGCAGGGCCACCGCCTCTCGCAACACCTCGCATCCCGCATCGCGCTTGTACGCGTTCTCGGCAATGTGCCGCCGGAAAAGCCTTCCGCCGGGCCGGCCGTGGAACAGCCCCAGCAGGTGCCGGCTCATGGAGTTCAGACGCACCCCTGCCGCGAGTTGCCGCTCCATATACGGCATGAAGGACTCCAGCACTTCGTGCCTTGCAGGCACCGGGTGATCGTCACCGAAGAGTTCCCGATCCACGCCCGCCAGGATCCAGGGTTCGTGATAGGCCGTGCGGCCGAGCATCACGCCATCGACCTGCGCGAGGTGATCCTTGCACTGCCCGAGCGTCGAAATCCCTCCGTTGATCACGATGGGTAATTCCGGGAAATCGGCCTTCAGCCGGTAGACGGTGGGGTAGACCAGCGGCGGGATATCGCGGTTCTCCTTGGGGCTCAGCCCCTGGAGGATCGCCTTGCGCGCGTGCACCACCAGAAGTCCGGTGCCGGCGTCCCGGATCTGGCGCACGAATTCGTGCAGCTCTTCGTAGGAGTCGCGGTCGTCGATGCCGATGCGGCACTTCACCGTGACAGGAATGCTCACCGCTGCGCGCATCGCGGCCACACATCGGGCCACCAGCGCGGGCTCGCCCATCAGGCAGGCGCCGAAGCGGCCGGATTGAACGCGGTCGGAGGGACATCCGCAGTTCAGGTTGATCTCGTCGTAACCGTATTGCTCGCCGATGCGCGCGCTCTCGGCGAGTTCGTGCGGGTCCGAGCCGCCGAGTTGCAGGGCGAGGGGGTGTTCGCAGGCGTCGAAGCCGAGCAGGCGGTCGCGGTCGCCGTGAACGATGGCGGCGCTGGTGACCATCTCTGTGTAAAGGCGCGCATGGCGCGAGATCAGGCGCAGGAAAACCCTGCAGTGGCGGTCTGTCCACTCCATCATGGGAGCCACGCAGAAGCGGTGGCTCCCGGCGCTGATCGGGGCGCCCACCGTGACTACTGCGATTCCCCGAGCTGGCTCAGCTTTCCGGCCTCGAGGAGCGCCGTGCGCATGTGGTCGGGGATGGTGGCGGAGCCGAGCGTGCCGTCTTCGTTGATGTGCGCGTAGACGCGGGTGGCGCGGCCCTCGTTCACCGTGATGCCGGTGGTCACGTTGATGGCCTTGCAGTCCCAGTGGAGAGTGCTCCTGCCGACCTTGGCCAGGGTCATGATGCAGCGGATGCGGTCGCCGTAGGCCGCGGGTCCGATGAAGCGGAAGTGGATCTCGCCCATCACGAAGGTGGTGCGGTCCTTGCGGATCATTTCGTCGATCGGGTAGCCGAGCGCGCGGAAGAGGTCGTGTTCCGTGTCATTCACCCAGGCGAGCATGCGCGGGTAATAGACCAGACCGAAGGGGTCGCTCTCGCCCCAGGCGACGGTGAGTTCACGCCAGTACATCAGCATCTCGATGTCTCTTCCGTGTGATGGGATGAAGGGCGATCTTAAACGTCGCCCGATATCGGATGAACAGTGATTTTCGGTAAGAGGTCGGGCTCAGGCCTGCTCTTCGTCGATCGCATCGATGCGCGCGCGGATCTTGCCCAGCAGGCGGATCAGCTGGCGGGTCTCGCTCTCGCCGAGCACGCCGAAGATTTCCCCCATCCAGTGCTCGTGCTCCGCGGCCATGTTCTCGAAACTCGTCTGGCCGTTTTCGGTGAGCGCCACCACGCTCACCCGGCGGTCGGCGTGGTGACTGCCACGTTCGATCAGGCCGTCTGCCTCCATGCGGTCGAGCAGGCGGGTGATATTGCCCTGGGAGGAAATCAGGTTTGCTGCCAGCTCGCTGGTAGGGAGACTGCGATCGGGGGCGCGGCTCAGGTTGGCGAGCACGTCGAAACGTGTGAGCGATCCGCCGTGGCCGTCACGGAAGCGCCCGGTCGAGAACTGCTCGAGTCGCTTCGCACATTTGAGGAGCTGCAACTCCCCGCGCACGGCGTCTTTGTATTGTGGTTCCTGCCTGCTATCCGCCATCGATCAGCATCGCCTAGTGGTCCCCGGGGAAAGTTTACACGTAAACCAAGCAGCGATATGCTTTACGCGTAAACTATCAAGGGAGACCTCCATGAAGATTCTCTGCCTTGGCGGCGGCCCCGCCTCGCTGTACTTCTCCATCCTCATGAAGCGGCAGGATCCCTCGCACCAGATCACCGTCGTGGAGCGCGGCCAGCGCGACTCCACCTGGGGCTTCGGTGTGGTCTTCTCCGACGATACGCTGCGGGGCTTCCTCGACGCGGATCCGATCAGCTACAAACGCATCGTCGAGGAGTTCGCCTACTGGGATCGCATCGAGACCACCATCCACGGCAAGACCGTGAGCAGCGGTGGACACGGCTTCTGCGGCATGTCGCGCCTGAAGCTCCTGAACATCCTCCACGAGCGCTGCGACGCACTGGGGGTTGAGTTGCGCTTCGGGGTCGACGTCACGGACCTCGATGCCCTGCTCGCGCAGGGTCACGATCTGGTGATCGCCGGCGACGGTATCGTCTCGGCCCTGCGCGAGAAATTCGTGGGTGACTTCGGCACCAGCATTGATCTGCGCGCAAACAAATTCTGCTGGCTTGCCACCAAGGCGCCTTTCGAGAACTTCAGATTCATCTTCCGCCAGAACGAGCACGGGTGGTGGTGGGCCCACGCCTACCGCTACGACGGCAAGACTGCGACGTGGATCGTGGAGTGCAGCGAGGAGACCTGGCGCAAGGCAGGCATGGACACCGCCACCGAGGCAGATACCGCCCGCTACTGCGAGGCGGTCTTCGCTGAGGATCTCGGTGGACACGCGCTGATCACCAACCGCTCGATCTGGCGCAGCTTCCCGGTCGTCCGCAACGAAAGCCTCGTGCACCGGAACATCGTGCTGCTCGGCGATTCCGGCCGTTCGGCGCACTTCTCGATCGGTTCCGGTACCAAGCTCGCGATGGAAGACGCGATCACGCTTGCGGAGTGTTTCCGCCACGCCGGCACCGATGTGCCTGCAGCGCTTGGTGAATACCAGTCGTTGCGCAAGCCCGAGGCCGACCGCCTGCAGCGCACCGCGGTGACCAGCCTCTCGTGGTTCGAGCACATCGATCGCTATGCGGCGGTGCAGGGTCCCGAGCAGTTCACGTTCAACATGATGGTGCGCAGCAAGCGCATCACCTACGAGAACCTGAAGCTGCGTGACCCGCAGTACATCGCGGATCTCGACCGGGCCTTCGCGCAGATCGCGCGGGACGAAACCGGTTTCGCCGACATCGACACCGATCGTCCGGTGCCGCCGATGTTCCAGCCGCTGGGCATCGGATCGTTGCGCGTGGCGAACCGCGTGCAGATGTCGGCCATGTGCCAGTACAGCTCCGTTGACGGCATGCCCGACGACTGGCACCTCGTGCACTACGGCGCGCGCGCGGTGGGCGGCGTGGGGCTCATCAATTCGGAGATGCTCTGCATTGCGCCCGATGCCCGCATCACGCCCGGCTGTGCGGGCCTGTGGTCGGAAGAGCAGGCAGAGGCCTGGGCGCGGATAACCGGCTTCATCCACGGCAACTCCGGCGCCGCGATTTGCGCGCAGTTGGGGCACGCCGGCCGCAAGGGCGCCACCTGCATCCCCTGGCAGGGCGGTTCGGACGTACCGCTGCCCGAGGGCGGCTGGGATCTGGTGTCAGCGTCCGCGATTCCGTGGTCTGAGGGTTCTCCGGTACCACGGGAAGCAACGCGCGACGACATGGACCGCGTGACCGCGCAGTTCGCCGGGTCCGCACGGCTCGCGGAGCGTGCCGGCTTCGACATGGTGGAGCTCCACCTCGCGCACGGTTATCTGCTGTCTTCGTTCATCAGCCCTCTCACCAACCGGCGCACGGATGCGTATGGCGGTGACATCGCCGCGCGGATGCGTTTCCCGCTTGAGGTGGTCGCGGCCGTGCGTGCTGTCTGGCCCGCGCCGCGCCCGCTGTCCGTGCGCATTTCAGCGAGCGACTGGGCGGAGGAGGGTTTGCCCGAAAGCGATCTGGTCGCGCTGGCAAAGATGCTGAAGGCCGCTGGCGTGGACGTGATCAACGTCTCGACCGGTCAGGTGGTGGAAGACCAGGATCCGGAGTACGGCCGCATGTATCAGGCGCCCTTCGCCGACTGCGTGCGGAACGAGGCAGGCATCACCACCATCGTGGCCGGCAACATCACCAGTGCTGACCAGTGCAACACGCTGATCGCGGCCGGCCGCACGGACATGGTCGCGCTCGCACGCCCGATCATGGACGACCCGCACTTCGTGCTCGCCGCTGCCGCCCGCTACAACCACCGTGGCCAGTTCTGGCCGCCGCAGTACATTTCGGGCCGCGGGCAGCTCTACTCGGAGGCGTCGAAGAACAGCGAGGAGATGCGCGAACTGCGTTTGGCCGCCAAACCGCCGAAGCCTGCGGAGGCCTTGGCCATTGCGGTGGCCAGAGGCGAGTTGAAAAACTGACGGCGCTTCTCCCGCTGTGCCAGGCGCGGACAGGGGCATGGGTGTGCCCGCGCGCTACCGCCGCCTGGCAGATTCCTGTGCGGAGACTCAGGTGCGCTCACGGGGCAAGGGCCACCCTGGGACACGCTTTGCTTCGAGGCTGGCGTTCAAGGTCTCCGATATGGTTGCAACAGTTACCCGGTGCGACCAGCGCCTTGGCTGCGCTGGCGCCAGATCGTCATCCTGCCGGTGTTGAGCGGTCTTGAGCGGTGTTGCAGGATGGCTCACCCGTTGGTGGGTTCCCACCCCGGCGCCACGAGTCTGCGTCGCCCATCATGCGATCGGGCAACGCCTGGCTCCTCCAACCCCTCCCGGTCCCAGAGTTCGCAGGTGACCTGTTTGTGCTTCTGGTCGAGGCCTTCGCAGTAGTTGCTGTAGCGGCAGAGCCGGATGTCCTCGCCATGCCCCGAGCGCAACTTGCGGAACCAGTCCGGGTCGGCGAGCGCTTGTCGCGCAAGACCGATCACATCGGCCTTGTCCTCCTGCAACAGGCTTTCGGCCTGCTGGAAGTTGTGGATGCCGCCGCAGACCACCACAGGAGTTCTGAGTCCGTCTGCGCGAATGGCGGCGCGGATCGCGGTTGTTGGCTCCACGTTGCGCAGGAATGGGCCGCCGGCGTCTGAAAGATACTGCGGCATGCACTCATAACCGGAGCGTCCGGTATAGGGGTAGGCGGCCCAGCCGGGCTTGGGCTGTGCGGCGTCTTCGAACTTTCCCCCCCGGGATAGCGAGATGAAATCCATGCCTGCCTTCGCGAAGGCGCGGCCGTAGAACGCCGCGTCCGGAACCGTGCTGCCGCCGTCGATGCATTCCTCCGCAAGGAAGCGGCAGCCGACCAGCGTGTCCGTGCCCACTGCAGCGCGTACGGCGTCGTAGACCTCAAGCGGCAAGCGCACACGCGCTTCCTGCGAGCCTCCGTAGCCGTCATCCCGGTCGTTCAGCCGCGAGAGGAAAGAGGCCATGGTGTAGGCGTGGGCGTAATGAAGTTCCACCCCGTCGAAGCCCGCCTCCCGCGCGCGCGCAGCGGCTGCCGCAAAAAGCCCGGGCAAAACGGCGGGCAGCTCGCGTATGTGCGGGTGTTCCATGTCTCCGACTCGCTCGCGCTGGCCCATCCGCAGGCTCTCGAGTTCGCGCGCTGGCAGCACATCGGCCAATTCCGCATCGCTCATCGTCTCGAGCCGCTCGCGCAGCACCGCTTCGTCCTCCCGCGTGCCGCCGAGCCGCTCTCGGAGCGCGTCGTCGATGCGCAGGTGCCGGGTGAAGAACACGTGTCGCTCCGGGCGACGCCGGATGCGCAGGAAATCGATCAGCTGGATCAGGAGCAGCGTCTCGCCGCCGCTTGCCTCGCGCACGGCATCCACCACGCGCCGCAGGCCGGGCACGAAACGGTCGTGGCCGATGCGCAAGAGCGGTCCGCTGGGGACGTCACGGATGCCGGTTGCCTCGATCACGATCGCGCCCGGGCGCCCCTGGGCGAAGCGCGCGTACCACTCGACGACATCGTCAGTGACCTCGCCCTCTTCGGTGGCGCGCCACGGGACCATCGCCGGAATCCAGCTGCGCTGCGCAAGTCGGCGGCTGCCCAGGTCAAGCGGGCTGAAGAGCCGCGAGCGGGCGGCTTCTTCGGCCGTGGGCCAGATGCCGGGGCTTGCCGTATGGCGGATTCTCTCGGGCGGTTTCCACACGTTGGCGGCCTGCCTGAATACATGAAAGGAAACTATTTTAGGTTTGAAACAAATGCGCCACAATCGCGCTTCATCGGGAGTGTGCTGGTCCGCTGCGAGCGGATTGGCTAGATTGCCCCCTTCACTGTCGTACCCGGGGAAAACCCATGGCTGAGAGGTCGTTCAGCGAGGAAGTCGAGTTGCTGCGCGCAGGCGCGGGCACCGAACTCCACATGGAGGGCATCCTCGCTGTGACCAAGGCGCTGCTGCAGTCGGGCGTGGCCTACGTGGGTGGATATCAGGGCGCGCCCATCTCCCACCTCATGGATGTGCTGAACGACGCTCAGGAAATCCTCGGCGAGCTCGGCGTCCACTTCGAGACCAACGCCTCCGAAGCCGCGGCCGCCGCCATGCTTGCGGCCTCGGTGAATTACCCGCTGCGCGGTGCCGTGACCTGGAAATCCACGGTCGGCACCAACGTCGCCTCCGATGCCCTCGCCAACCTCGCCTCGGGCGGCGTGACGGGCGGTGCCCTGATCGTGATCGGCGAAGACTACGGCGAAGGTTCCAGCATCATGCAGGAGCGCTCGCACGCCTTCGCCATGAAGAGCCAGATCTGGCTCCTCGACCCTCGCCCGCACCTTCCCCTGATCACCGAGATGGTCGAGAAGGGCTTCGAGCTCTCAGAGGCGAGCAACACGCCCGTGATGCTGGAGCTGCGCATCCGTGCCTGCCACGTGTACGGACGCTTCACCGCCAAGGACAACCGCGCGCCGACGATGACGGTGCGCGAGGCCGCCGCCAATCCCGTGCGCGACACCAGCCGCATCGTGCTGCCGCCCGCGAACTTCCTCCACGAGAGGGAGAAAATCGAGCAGCGCTGGCCTGCCGCTCTGCGTTTCATCAAGGAACATCGCCTGAACGAGTTCTTCGGCGAGGGCGGGGACATCGGCATCGTGGTGCAGGGTGGGCTCTACAACAGCCTGATCCGGGCGCTGCGCATCCTCGGGCTCTCGGATGATTTCGGCGCGACGCGCATCCCGCTCTACTGCCTGAACGTCACTTATCCGCTGCTCGACGACGAGTTCCTCTGCTTCTGCGAGGGCAAACGCGCCGTGCTGGTGGTGGAGGAGGGGCAGCCGGATTTCATCGAGCAGTCTTTCCACAAGACGCTCCGCCAGGCGGGCTCCGATGTGCGGCTCTTCGGCAAGGATTGTCTGCCGACCTGGGGCGAGTACACCACGGGTGCGATCCTCGGCGGGCTGCGCAAATTCCTCGAGGCCGCGGCGCCGGCCATGCTCGCGCCGCCCGCGCAGTCCGCGGTGCAGGCTTTCGATCCCGCCGCGGCACGCATTCCGGTGCGCGATCTCTCTGCCGTGGTGCCGCAGCGCCCCGCGGGTTTCTGTACCGGCTGTCCGGAGCGCCCGATCTTCAGCGCGATGAAGCTCCTGCAGCAGGAGACGGGCCCCATGCACGTCAGCTGCGACATCGGCTGCCACCTGTTTTCCATCCTTCCGCCGTTCGGTATCGGCAATACCACGATGGGCTACGGGCTTGGCGGGGCAGGGGGCTCGGCCTTCAATGCGAAGGGCGGGGCGCCCGTGGTGAACGTGATCGGCGACGGCGGTTTCTGGCACAACGGTCTCACCAGCGGCATCGGCGGTGCGGTCTTCAACCAGAACGACAACATCTTCCTGATCGTCGACAACAATTACTCCGCCGCCACCGGCGGTCAGGACATTCCCTCGTCTCGCGCGGCGCCCGGCAACCGCAAGGGCAACAACTCGATCGAGCGGGCAGTCGATGGCGTCGGCGTCAACTGGATCCGCACTGTCGACACTTACGACGTCGCCGCAGTGAAGGCAACACTCAAGGAGGCAGCCGAGTCCGGCGTCTCCGGCCCCAAGGTCATCGTGGCGCGCAACGAGTGCATGCTGAACAAGCAGCGCCGCGTGAAGCGTGAACGCTCCGATGCCCTCAAGGCCGGGGAGCGCGTGAGCCGCAGCCGCTTCTACGTGGACGCCGATACCTGCACCGGTGACCACGCCTGCATGCGTCTATCGGGTTGCCCCTCGCTTACCTTGCGCGCGAATCCGAATCCGCTGCGTGAGGATCCCGTGGCCTATGTCGACAACTCCTGCGTGGGCTGCGGCCTGTGCGGTGCAAACGCCCATGCCGCTGTGCTGTGTCCCTCCTTTGCGCGGGCCGATGTGGTGAGCAATCCGGGCTGGGGGGAACGCCTTCTGCACGATATCCGTCACACGCTGATCGGCGCGCTGCAGCGCTGGTCCGAACGGCGCCGTGAGCGCCGCCTTGCGGTGCTCGGCGCATGAGCGTGCTGCGTCCCATCACCATCGCCGTCACCGCGCTGGGCGGGCAGGGTGGCGGCGTACTCGCCGACTGGATCCGCGCGCTCGGCGAGGGCAACGACTACATCGCGCAATCCACCTCTGTGCCGGGCGTGGCGCAGCGCACGGGCGCGACGGTCTATTACCTTGAACTGTTTCCGGCTGCGGCAGCAGCGCAGGCCGGACGCGAGCCGGTGCTCTCGCTTTTCGCGGTGCCGGGCGATGTCGACGTTGTGATCGCCGCCGAACTGATGGAAGCGGGACGTGCGGTGCAGCGGGGTTTCGTCACGCCGGATCGCACGGTGCTGATCGCCTCCAACCACCGCGCTTACGCGATTGCCGAAAAAACCGCCCAGGGCAACGGCATCGCCGATTCGGCCGCCGTCATTGAGGCAGCCACGGCCGCCGCGAGGCATCTGGTGCTGTTCGACATGCAGGCAGTTGCAGAGGCTGCAGGCTCGGTCATCAGCGCCTCGCTCTTCGGTGCGCTGGGTGCTTCAGGCGTGCTGCCTTTCGGTCGTGATGCCTTCGAGGCGGTGATCCGCGAGGGTGGCGTCGGCGTGGCTGCGAGCCTGCGCGCCTTCGGCATGGCCTGGGATCTTGCACAGGCAGCTGCAAACACGGTTGCCCCCGCGGTGGATGCCGCTCCTGCGTCCGTGCTGCCGCAGGGCTCTCCGCTCGCCGATCGCATCCGCGGGCAGTTGCCGCTGGCGCTGCACGACACCGCCTGGGAGGGCGTGCGTCAGCTGGTCGATTACCAGGACGCGCGTTACGCAGGGCAGTACCTCGACGCGTTGCAAGGCATCGCCGCGCTGGATCGCGCCGAAGACGGTCACGCGCTCTCCCTTGCCGTGGGTCGTCATCTGGCGCTCTGGATGTGCTACCAGGACGTGATCCGTGTTGCGTCCCAGAAGACGCGCTCCGCCCGCTATGCAGACATCCGCCGCGAGGTGCTCGCCGGCACGGCCGAGCTGGTCGAGCCGGTTGAGTTCATGCACCCGCGCCTCGAGGAGATCTGCGATCTGATGCCCGCGGCGCTCGGGCGGTGGGTTCTCGGCAGTGGTGGTTTCCGCGAGTGGCTGGAGCGCTTTTTCCGCAAGGGCCGGATGGTGCGCACCTACAGCCTGCGGGGCTTCCTGATGCTCGGCTCGCTTGCGGCCTTGCGTCCGTTCAGGCGCATGACCCTGCGCCATGCCATCGAGCACGAGCGCATCGGCGTGTGGCTCGCGAGGATCGGCAACGCCGCTCGCCACGATCGCGCACTCGCCGCCGAGATAGCCCGTTGCCAGCGTCTGCTAAAGGGCTATTCCGACACCCAGGCGCGGGGCTGGCGCAGCTTCAGCCGGATCATGGATCATGTGGATCATGCCCCGGCGGGAAGCCTTCGAGCAGCCGATATCGCCGGGCTGCGCGAGGCAGCGCTTGCCGATGAGGACGGGAAGGCTCTGGACGCAGCGCTTGCCGTCTGAGCCCCGAACAATCAACCAGCAACCCAGCACAGAGGAGTCCAGATGATGAACAGCGCACAGGTGCTTTCCGATCTTGCGGTAGGCCTCGCCACCGGCAGCATCGAGGTCGTGGATCTCAGCGTTACCCTGAGCCCAGAGACCCCGGTCATCCAGTTGCCCGATATCTTCGCGCAGTCCCCCGGCGTGTCCTTCGAGCCGATCTCCGAGTACGACCCGGCGGGCGGCAACACCTGGTACTGGCGCACCATCCGCATGGGCGAGCACACGGGCACCCACTTCGATGCGCCCGTGCACTGGGCCACCGGCAAGGACTACGCGTCCAACGCTACTGACACCATCGACCCGCAACGTCTGGTGGGCCCTGCCTGCGTCATCGACAAGAGCGCAGACGCCGCTGCCAACACCGACACCCTGCTCACGGTGGACGATGTGCTGGCGTGGGAAGCGCAACACGGCCAGATCCCGAAGGGCGCCTGGGTGCTGATGCGCACCGACTGGTCCAAGCGCACGGCTGCCGTCGACTTCCTGAACGATTCGCACACGCCCGGGCCTGACAGCGCCGTCATGCGATTCCTGATCGCCGAGCGCGACATCCAGGGTTTCGGTGTGGAGACGGTGGGAACGGATGCGGGCCAGGCGGCGGGCTTCGACGTGCCCTTCCCCTGCCACACGCTCATGCACGGCGCGAACAAATTCGGCCTTGCGAGCCTCGCCAATCTCGATCGGCTTCCTGCCACGGGGGCGATTCTTGTGGCCGCGCCGCTCAAGCTGAAGAACGGATCGGGCAGCCCCTTGCGTGTCGTGGCGCTGGTGCCGCGCTGATCTGAGCGCGCCTCAGGGCGCCACGCCGCAGGGCTGGCGATCCAGCCACAGGCTCGCGGCGCGCGCCCGTACCAGGCCCACTCCGTAATCGGGGTCGCGCCCGGCCACGCCCAGGTCCTGGGCGGTAGTGGTGAGCGCCTGCCGGATGGTTTCGCTGTCGCAGCCCGGATGCCGGCTCCACACCAGGGCCGCCACGCCCGCCACGTGCGGCGTGGCCATCGATGTGCCGCTGAAGTAGTCATAGGGCCACTCGCTGAATGTCAGGGTTGCGGTAGTGCCCAGATACGATTGCAACAGATTCAGGCCGGTAACGCGGTCCGTGCCTACGACCGGTATCCCCACCTTTGTGCCGCTAAGGGTCCCGTAGACGGGCCCCGCCTCGTCGGCCCGGTTGTAGACCACTGCACCCACGCCTCCTGCAGCTTCGCAACTCTGCGCTTTCTCGTAGAAGAAGTAGGTGCCCCGTTCAATCAGGCAGATGGCGCCCTGGGCACCCGCGCAGTCCCCCGGGGTGCCCGCCAAACCGCAATCCACCAGGCGTCCCGCAACGGGCGTCGTGGGCAGCGCGTAGCTGTCCATGGGGATCACGGCTTGTGTTCCCAGACCGGTGCTCAGTTCGGCCTTCGTGGTTGATCCGCGCGGCACGGTCGATAGCACCGACACGCCCGGGGCTGCCAGCAGCACACGGTTGTTGAAGTTCGAAAAGCTCGCTCGCTGGAGGTTCTCGTCTACCGCCGCTACCGAGATCACGCTGAGGTAGGAGGCGGGGTACGACATCAGCGAGCTGCCTTCGTTGCCGGCTGCGGCCACAGCGATCACGCCCGCGGCACGCGCGTCCCGGAAGGCGATCCGCTCCGTGGTCGATGGATCGCCGCCGCCGAGGCTCATGTTGATCACTTTTGCGCCCGCGGCGATGCAGCGATCAAGCGCGGCAACGAGGTCCGAGGAATAGGCCCAGGTGTCGGTGGAGTCGAAGACCTTCACGACGTACATCGGTGCCCGCGGGAACACACCCACCACGCCCACGCCGTTGTTGCGCGCGTTGATGGTGCCGGAGACGTGCGTGCCGTGCCCCGAGCCGTCGAGCGTCCACTGCCCCGTTCCTGAGGGGTCGTCTTCGCCGCCCACGGTTGGCCGCAGGGGCTTGTCCTCGTGGCCCAGATCGTAGCCGGAGTCGATCACGCAGACCTTTATCCCGGCGGAGGTAACGCCCGTGAGGCCCACCGCCTTCACGGCACTCACGCCGTAGGGGACGATCTGGGCGCTACCTACTGCTTCTGCGGCGGATGGCTGGATGTCTGCGCCGCTGGGGCGGGCGCGCAGCGTGGACACCGGATAGCGCGGCGGATCGGGTTCGACCAGCAGTACATCGGGGTCCTGCGCCATCTGTGCGGCCTGTGCTGCCGTCATGCGCAGCGCCATTGCGTCATGCCGCGGCAAACTGCGTTCCACACGCAGCCGCGCGTGGCTGCTGGCGCGGGCGGCGCTCCCGGGGCGGTATTTCACGATGTAACGCTGCTCGGTGCCCGCGGACGCATCCGCAGCCGTTGCTGGCGCTGCAAGAAGGCAGACGATGCAGATGTGAAGGATGTGTCTGAGGATGCCCACGCAAGCGTCTCCCGGGATTGTCCAAGGCCTCCCGGGCGAGTCTAACGGACGGGGCGGCAGCCGGACTACCGGGCCCCGTCGGGTCAGCTTGCCTGTGCCGCGTGCATCTGCACGATTTCGAAGAGGTAGCCGTCGGGGTCGCGGATGAACGCCACGCTCACGTTCCACTGGGCAAGGTGCTGCGGGCCGGAAACCGCCTCCGCGCCGGCAGCGATAGCGCGCGCATAGAGGCCCTCGCAATCGTCCGTGTCGAGGTAGAGCTTCCAGAGGGCGTTGCCATGCTCGATCGGGCCGCTCTGCTCATGATGGCGCGCGAGCTGTATGCGGTTGCCGCTCGCACCGGCGAGCACCACTTCGCTGACTCCGGGGATCTCGATGCGGTGCGTCACCGAGAGGCCCAGCGCCTCGGTATAGAAGCGCTCGCTCCGCGCGAGGTCGCTTACATTGATGCAGTACTGGTCAAGGCTGCTGCGCATAAAAGCTCCCGTGAATGCGGTGTTCAGACGGCGTTGCGGAAGAGGCTGCGCTCGGGTCCGATGCGCGCCACCAGAGGGGCAAGCGCCGCGCGATCGAAGCCGTAGAAGTCTGCTGCATTGCCGCCGAGCATGGCTTCGATCTCGGCATCCGGCAGGCCGCGGAACACCTCTACCATCATCTGCTGCGTGAGGGGCCAGGTGCCTTCGGGGTGGGGGTAGTCGCTGCCCCACATGATGGTCTGCAGGCCGATCTGGTGGCGCAGTTCCGCCTCGCGGCGCGACATCGCCGAACTTCCCACGCGCACGTTGCGGCGGAAGTACTCGCTCGGCTTCATGCTCAGATGCTCTTTGTAGCCGGTGCCGAGCTTGGCCGAGAAGTGGTGATCCCCGTAGCGCTGGTCCATCAACTGCAGGAGTTCCGGCACCCAGATGGTGCTGCCCTCGGTCACCGCCACGCGCAGCCCCGGGAAGCGCTCGAAGACGCCACCCCAGATCATGAACACCAGCGGCCGTGTGAGCCACCATGCCACTTCGGTGACGTAGATGCCGAGCCCGCCGGGGAGCGCCACCGGCGGCTCGCCGTCGGTTTGCACGCCGAAGATCGATGCGCCGAAGTATTCCTCCATCGGCGCTGCGCCCGAATGGAAGTGGATCACCATGCCGAGGTCCTGGCAGGCGGCCCAGAGCGGATCGTACTTGGGGTGATGATAGGGCGACTGCCCCGTCATCATGTGCGGCAGCATGATGCCCCGCAGGCCGTTTTCACGCGCCCACTTCACCTCTTGCACCGCCACGTCCACGCCCCAGTAGGGCGTGATGAGCGCGAGCCCGAAGCGGCGCAGCGGGCAGGCCCCGACGAACTCCGAGAGCCAGCGGTTATGTGCGCGTATGCCGGCCCATTGCAGTTCCGGCACCACGCCCACGGGCATCAGGCCGAGATCGCCACCGAAGGGCGGCGAGTTCTGCTCCGTGAGTCCGTCGACAAAGAGAATCTCGGCGGCCACGCCGTCGGCATCGAGGATCTCGTTGCGCCGCTCGCTGTCCCATGCGCCCGCCAGACCGTGGCTCTTGTCGGCCGCCCAGTTGAGGCTCTCCTGCCGCATCTCGAGCATCTCGCCTGCCTGGGCGAGCGCTGCCATGCGGGCGGCATGCTGGATGTCGAATTCTGCGCGGTATTGCGGGTCGAGGTAATCGCGGTAGACCTCGGGGCGGGGGCCGGCGTGTCCGTCCGAGGAGATGACGAGGTAACGGTCCATCGGGTGGCTCCTGTCTCAGGCGTCGTGGAGTTGGCGCAGTTCCGCCGTATCCAGCGTGACGCGCGTGGCGGCGATGCTCGAGCGCAGCTGCGGGACGCTGCTTGCGCCGATTATCGGGATCGTGGGTAGCGGCTGCGAACACAGATACGCGAGCACCACGGCATTCACATCACAGCCATGGCGCGCCGCGAGGGCCTGCAGCACTGGCAGCTTGCGGCGGTTGATGTCGTGGTCGTAGACGCCCGCGATGTCCGCGCCCATCGCCTCGCCCGTCTTGCCGGCCGCGAGCTTGCTGAAATAGCCCCGGCTCTGGCCGGAATAGGGAATCTGCGTGATCCCCGCGGCGTGCACTGCCTGATGGCCGTCGTCGTAGTAGGCGCCCGGCGCGTAGCCCGCGATCACGTTGCGGTCCGGCTCGGCGAGCCCCCACATGGGCTGCGAGGCGGCGAAGCCAGGGTGGCCGCGCGAGGCCGCGTGGGCCTGCGCCTCGGCGATGCGCGCGGCCGTCCAGTTCGAGCAACCGAACAGCCGGATGCGGCCCGAGGCCTGCGCTGCGATCAGCGCGTCGACGATCTCTGCGGCCGGACGCGAGGGATCGTCGCGGTGCAGCCAGTAGAGATCCACGTAGTGCATCTTCAGGTTCTCGAGACTCTCGCCCAGATCCTGCTCCATCAGCGCGGGCGTCACGCGCAGTGCGAAGTCCCCGGCGCGGTAGTCGAACTCGCAGCCCTTGGTGGCGAGCAGGTAGCTGCCACGCGCGCGCGTCGACAGCAGGTCTCCCAGCAAGCGCTCGCTCGCGGCGCGCTCTATGCCGGGCACCCAGTCACCGTAGGAGTGGGCGGTGTCGAGGAAATTCCCGCCGCCCTCGAAGAAGGCCTCCAGCAAATCCGCGGCCGCGCTCCGGTCCTGCGCTGTGCCGAACATATTGGTGCCGAAGCACAGCTGGCTGGGCGCGATCGCGAAGCCGGGGAGAGGAATGGTTTTCATGGGACTTCCGGTCAGTGGCCGCGTATCGCGGAGAGTGTGGGGCCGATACGTTCGGCCAGCGGCGCGAGTGCGGCCACATCGAAGCCGTAGGCCTTGGCAGCATTCAGTCCGAGTATGTCGCGGATCTCCTGCTCGGGGTACAGCGCGAAGGTCTCGTTGAGTGCTTTCATCGTGTTGGGCCAGGTGCCCTCGAGGTGCGGGTAGTCCGAGCCCCACATCAGGCGGTCAACGCCGATCTGGTGACGGAAGCGGCCTTCGTGTTCCGGCATGAACGAGGCGCCCAGCCAGCAGTTGCGCGCGAAATAGCCCGAGGGCGTCATGTTGAGCCCGCGGTTGAAGTGCTTGAACATCGGGCTCGCGGCCTTGAATTCCAGCACGCGCAGTTTCTCGACGACCCAGCCCACGCCCGTCTCGGTCAGCATGTACTTGATGTTCGGGTAACGCTCGAATACGCCCGCCCAGAGCATCGCGGTGAAGGGGCGCTGCGCCCACATGTCGACCTCGGAGATGAACATCGCCGTGGCCGAGGGCAGGTCGCCGTAGTCCGGGGACCAGCCCGAGTGCGATTGCACCGGCATGTCGAGCTCCTCGCACACGGCCCAGATCGGCTCGTAGCGCGGGTGGTGGTAGAAGGGGTGCCGGCCGGTGGAGGAGGGCAGCAGCACGCCGCCCCAGAGGCCCATCGCGCGTGCGGAGCGAATTTCCCTGACGCTTGCCTCGATGTCCTCGACGTCGATCAGCGCCACGCCTGCTTGCCGCGCCGGGTTCGCGCTGCAGAAATCCGCGAGCCAGCGGTTGTAGGCCTGGCAGCCCGCGAAGCTCTGCTCGGGCGTCACCGGGTAACGGTACTGCATCAGTCCCGCGCCGAAAGGCGCCATCTGCGGGAAGATCACTTCACCCGCGATGCCGTCGGCATCGAGCTCCTGCATGCGCACGGTGGCGTCGAACTCGCCACGCCGCGGCGCGAAGGGGCTGCTCGCATCGCCCAGCATCCCGAGGATGTCGGCATCGTTCAATTTGAGCGTGGGGTCGGAGAATGCCTGCATGCGCGCACCGCCTTCGCCGGCCTGCTCGCTGTAGGTTTTCACGGCCTCCTGGTCGAAGAAGGTGCCCGCTCGGCTGTACATCTCCCTCGCATATGCGAGCCACCAGGCATTGGCCGCGTCGTGGAAGGCACGCGGCATGTACTCGTTGTAGGTGGCGGGCAGGGCGCCCGCGTGGCAGTCGGAGCTGATGACGAGTACGCGCTGCATATCAGTCGAGTCCCATGTGGCGAAGTTCGATCGGGCATTCACCGCGGGCGAGCTTCTGCGCGCGCTCGACCAGCGTGGCTTCCATGGTTTCGCGGCCGATCATGATCACGAAGTCCCCGCGGCGGATGCCGGCGATGGCGAACTGCGCGAGTTCGTCCAGATCCTGCACGGGCAGCTGCCACCCCGCCTTGCGGGCGCCTTCCATGAAGTCATCGAAAGTGGTCTCGCGGGCGGCATCGACCTGGGTCGAGCGGGCAAGTTCTGCGGGACGGTTGCGCTTGGTGGTCCATATGCCGGTGTTCAGCATGCCGCCCGAGGGGTAGAAGATCGCGGCGCGGAGCTTGGTGCCGCGGCCTTCCAACTGGGCGCCGAGGCATTCGGTCATGGTCGAAACGGCCGCCTTGCTCGAGGCATAGACCACCTGCTGCGCGAGCGGCGAGATGCCGCCGTCGCCCGAGGAGGTGTTCATCACGAAGCCTTCTTCGCCCGAGGCGATCATGCGCGGCACGAAGGCCTGAACCCCGTGCGCCACACCGAGCACGTTCACGCCGTGGACCCACTGGAAGTCCGAGGACTCGGTTTCCCAGAGGTCGAGGTTGGGCGCCGAGACGCCCGCGTTGTTGCACAGGATGTGGCAGACGCCATGGGTGGCGAAGACGTGGTCGGCGAGTGCTTTCACCGAGGCGTACTTCGATACGTCGCAGACCACGCCGCTCGCGCCTGCGCCCAGTTCCGTCGTGGCACGCTCCAGCGCTCCGGCTTCCACGTCGGCGATAACGACCTTCATGCCTTCGCCGAGGAATGCCTTGGCGAGCGCCTTGCCGATGCCGCTCGCGCCGCCGGTGACTACCGCTACCTTGCCGTTGAGATCCTGCATCGACGTGCTCCGATTGGGGTTATACGAGGCCGACACGGTAGTCCCCGGCGGCAAGGCAGCGCAATTTACAGAACGCTAACAATCTCCACCCCGGTTGAGAGGCACGAGCCCGACGCAGTTTCAGGCAGGCCGGGAGAGGGTCGGGGGCATGGCTTGTGGCCCCCTGCCTGCCTCGCTAAGGTGCGGCTTTCATCATTCCGGCGTCCGATGTCAGCCACCGATCACGCTCCCTACGCGCCGCCGGCCGGCGGACGCGACCTTCGCCTCGATTTCATGCGCGGCTTCGTGATGCTCTTCGTCATCTGCGTCCACCTCGAGTACCTCTCCTTCATCAACGCCTTCATGTGGGAACGTGTGGGCTTCTTCTCGAGCGCCGAGGGCTTCGTCGGGCTCTCCGGCGTGGTGCTGGGTATGGTCTACGGGCAGAAGGTCGGGCGGGAGGGTTTTGCCGCCTGCGCCACCCGCATCTGGCGTCGTGCCTGGCAGCTCTACCGCGTGAACGTCGTCGTGATCGCCAGCATCCTGCTGCTGCGCGCCTTGCCTTGGCCCGACACTGCGGTACTTACCCATTGGCAGCCCGCCACGGGCGGTCAGGGCTACGATCTGTTCCCGCCCGAGGGAACGGTGTGGTGGCAACTTATATGGCAGGCACTGCTGTTGCAGATCGGCCCGCACCAGTTCCAGGTGATGGGGCTATACGTGCTCGTGATTGCCGGCGCGCCCGCAGTACTCCTCGCCCTGCACCGCGGGCACTGGCGGGCTGCCCTGGCGGCGAGCGTGGCGATTTACCTGCTGAACCTCTGGCTGGGTCTCAGGCTCGGCCCGCTCAAATCCGAGTACGCCTTCCCCGCGCTCTCCTGGCAGCTTCTCTTCTACGGCGGCATGGTCGCGGGCTTCCATCATCGCGCGGTGTTTGCGTACCTCGCCGGGCCGGCGGGCCGACGGGCGGTGCTGTTGGCCGCGGCAGTCAGCCTTCTCTTCGCGCTGGCGGCGCTTGGCAACCCGGGCACGGCCTTCTGGCCCTGGCCGCTGCCGTACCGCTACGACCCGGCTCTGTTCCAACAGGTCTACGACACCTGGCTCGCCAAGGAACGCCTGGCGCCCCTGCGGCTTCTGAACAACCTCTGTTTCTACGCCTGCTTCTTTGCGCTGCTCAGCCGCCAGTGGGATCTGTGCAACCGCCTGCTCGGCTGGTTGCTGGTGCCGATCGGGCAGGCTTCTCTCTATGTTTTCATCTGGCACGTTTACGTGGTGCTGCTCGTGGCCAACACGCCGCTTGGCGCGCTGCACAGTCTCTGGATGAACACGCTGGTCCACGCTGGCGCGGTGCTGCTGCTCTGGTGGATGGTAAAGAGGCGTTTCCTTTTTGCCGTGGTGCCGCGCTGAATGCGGCGTGCCCGGATCCCGGCCGCGATGGTCAGGAACCATTGACAATGCCCCACCCGGATGGACTAGAGTCCGGCTGCCTCGGCAGGCAACGGTTGCCTGACCGGGGTGTGTGAGAAAAACCGTAGATAACCTTTCAAGCGGCCAGGAGTTTCAGAGCTATGCGACAAACAACCCCACGTCTCAACCGCCTTGCGCTAGCGATCGCTATCGCAGCCGGCGGAACTGCCATTCCGGCAGCATTCGCGCAGGACAGCGCAGGTGGCCTCGAGGAGATCCTCGTCACCGCACGGAAGCGCGAGGAGAACATCCAGGACGTTGCCATCGCCGTCACCGCACTCAGCCAGACGGAAATCGACCGCACCTTCGCGCGTGACCTGAAAGACCTCGCCAGCATGGCGCCCAACCTGGTCATCGACGACACCTCGCAGGGCCCTGGCGGCGTTGCAGCCATCTACATCCGTGGCGTCGGTGTTGCCGACGTTGAAAAGAGCTTCGACCCCGCCGTAGGCGTGGTGATCGACCAGGTGTTCATCGGCGCCAACACCGGCGCCATCCTGAAGAGCCTCGACATCGGTCGCATCGAAGTGCTGCGCGGCCCGCAGGGCACGCAGTTCGGCCGTAACACCATCGGCGGCGTCATCAACGTCGAGCGCACCAAGCCCACGGGCGAGTTCGGCGGCAAGATCCGCGCCGGCTACGGCGACTACGACACCTACAACGTAGAAGGCCTGGTCAACTTCCCCGTCACCGACACCCTGGCTGCCAAGCTCACCGCCTCCAAGCGCGAGCAGCAGGAAGGCTATTACGACAACATCACCACAGGTGATGACGACGGCCGCGAAGATTACGAACAGTTCGGTGTGAACCTGCTCTGGTCGCCCAACGACGCCCTCGAGTTCGAATACACCTACAACTACGAGAACACCGACCAGGACACCCCGCCGCTCCTGAACACCGGACAGCAGCGCCACCTGTTCTGCTCGGCCTTCGGCTACTGCTCGCCGTCGCTTGATTCGACCATCACGGGCGACCGTTACAAGGTGGCCCGCAAGGCCATCCGTCCGCCGAAGTTCTCGGATCCGACGATCAATGCGACTGGCGTTGACCAGCTGCAGGACACCACCTTCGACGCGAACTTCAACACCGACACGCACATCGTCGAGATGCGCTGGGACATGTCCGAGGACTACCGTTTCGACGCGATCTACGGTCACTGGAACTCCTCTGAAGTCGTGTTCACCGACTGGGACGGCACGCCGGACCTGCTCTACCACACCGACCGTCCCGGCAACTGGGATCAGGACAGCGTGGAACTGCGTATCACCAACTCCGGCGATGACGCGTTCAGCTGGACGGCGGGCGTGTTCTTCTGGCAGTCGAGCTTCGACATCAAGCTGCGCAGCTACATCGGCTTCGCGGTGCCGGACGTCATCCTCGACATCCCGCAGTACGGCTTCCAGGACACCGACTCACGCGCAGCCTTCTTCGAGGGCGACTACGCCGTCACCGACAAGCTGACCATCACGGTCGGCGGTCGTTACTCGAAGGACGAGAAGACCTCCGCCGCTCGCGGTGTGGTCGACACCAGCAATCCGGTCGGCGGCTTCGCCCCCGGCCTGAATGGTGACCCCTCGGACAACTGGAGCGAGTTCACCCCGAAGGTGGGCGTCAAGTACCAGCTGACCGACGACTCCATGGCCTACCTGACCTGGTCGAACGGTTACCGCGCTGGTGGCTTCAACACCCGCGTGTCCTCCTACAGCGAGGCGGTAACGCCTTACGATCAGGAAACCGTCGAGAGCTACGAGCTGGGCTACAAGAGCTCCTGGGCTGACAACACGCTGCGCTTCAACGCCGACGTCTTCCTGATGAAGTACGACGACAAGCAGGAAGAGCTCCACCTTCCCGACACCCTGAGCGGTACGGGCCAGAAGACGGTAGTGGCCAACGCCTCCACCACCGAGATGAAAGGTGTGGAACTCGAGATCCAGGCCGACCCGATGGAAGGTCTGTACCTGCGCGCCAACGCCGCCTGGCTGGATGCGTCCTACGACGAGTTCATCTTCGACGACGACGGCAATCCTGCCACTCCGCTGGTCGACTACAGCAACCTCGACTTCCGTCGTGCGCCCGAGTGGACGGCCAACCTCGATGCCACCTACGAGTGGGACGTGGGCGGCAACACCATGTGGGCCCGTGTTGCCTGGCACTACCTGGGCGAGCACGAGACCAACTTCGACAACTCCCCCGAGTTGCATAACGACGCGCAGAACCTGATCGACGCCTCCATCAACTACGATTACGGCAAGACCCGGTTCAGCCTGTTCGGTCGCAACCTGACGGACGAAGACGGCTACATGATCGGCTACGACGTGGCCAGCATCTGGTCCTACGCTGCAGCCCGTCCGCCGCGTACCTGGGGCATCGAAGTCACCCACGAGTTCGGTGGCGAGTAACGCTCAGGCCTTGCGCCGGTAACGGCAACAGGCAGTTCCAAGGCCTTCCACGCCCCGCGTGGAAGGCCTTTTTCATTTACGGCCCCGTGTGGGCATTGGAGAGAATAGCCATGAGCACAGACGCACAACTCCAGCAATTGCTGGACACCCAGGCCATCCAGAACGCCATCGCCACGTACGCCCGGGCCCTCGACAGGCTCGACGAAAAGATGCTGCGCAGCGTTTTCCATCCGGGCTCGAAGCATGCCCACTTCTTCGAGGGACCCTCGTCAGACCCCTCGCTGCCCAGCAAGCCGGGCGCTCCGCTAGACTTCGTGGCCTTCGCCTTCGACGTGCTGCGCTGCCATTCGCGCACGCATCACCAGCTTGGCCAGATGCTGATCGAGTTCGAGAGCGAGACGGTGGCGTTTGCCGAGACCTACTTCACGGCGCATCACCGTCAGCGCCAGATCGGCGACAAGCTGGCCGGGGCCACGGCCTGCGACACGGAGATGGATTACTTTGTGGGCGGCCGTTATGTAGACCGCTTCGAGAAGCGCAAGGGTGTATGGAAGATCACCCACCGCACGGGCATGACCGACTGGACCCGTCTGGAGGCGCCGTCCTCGGCCGGCTTCGGCTCCATTGCCGAACCCCAGATCGGCAAGCGCGGCAAGAAAGATATGGTCTACCGTGCGCGTCAGCTCTACCGCTGAGGCCTCTGCGCAGGGCGGATTCCGCGAGGAGCCGCCCTGCGTTCTTCATATTCCGTCTTCGCTTAGTGGTGCAAGCACCTGATTTGCATAGAGCCGAAGACAGTTCCAAGCCCGATCCAGAGGCACGCCACCGGCCATCGGGTGGAGGATCACGGAATACTCCGGTCCCCCGTTCCGTATCCGGTCACGGCACTCTCCCGGGGTGAGAATTTCGTAGCGACGCTCCTCGCGCAGCCGTTCCAGCGTCAGATCAGAGGAGGCGAAAGGCCGCTCCACGCCTTCGCGTGCCCAGCTTCCGTACTCGGCCGCCTCGGCCAGCAGGCAGGGGCCGATCTCCTGCCAGGCCCGGTCCGGATCCTCGTCGATGAAGATCAGGCTGGTGCCTTCACGGGGCCAATCGACGCTTCCTGACTTGCCGAGCTTGGCGAGCTCTTCGTTGTAAGTCTTTATCAAATCAGGCATTTCAGCAGGCGGATAGAAGGGCAACCCGAAGCGTGCTGCGCGCTTGGCCGCCGCCTTGCTCATGCCGCCGTACCAGAGGGGCGGGTGGGGTTTGGTCTGCGGCACGGGACCGATTCGCACCGTGCGCCCCCGGTACTCGAAAGGTTCGCCGCTCCAGGCCTTCAGCAGGGTGTCGAGGATGACGTCGGTATCGGCGCCCCGGCTGTCCCAGTCCTTGTCCATCGCGTGGTACTCGATCGGGCGGTAGCCCTGTCCCGCCACCACCAGTACCCGGCCGTTGCTGGCGAGGTCGAGGATGGCGATTTCCTCGGCGAGGCGCAGCGGGTCGTAGAGCGGGATCAGCAGGGCGCAGGCACGGATGCGGATGCGCTCGGTGCGCCCGGCGATCACGCCAGCCAGCACCAGCGGGGAGGAGAGCCAGCCCACCTCGGCGCAGTGGTGCTCCTCGACGTTCACGATGGAGAAGCCGTTGTGCTCGGCGAAGACGGCCATCTCGACGGCGCTGCGCAGGCGCTCGCCGTCGGTCTCTCCTGCGGGGGCACGGCCCGTCAGGTTGATGCGCAGGGTGGTGTGGATCTTTGTGGACATGATCATGGCCCAGGTCGACTGTCTGAACGCATGTTGCCTGCTTCGCAGGCGCAGGTTAAGAGGCTTATGCTGCAGCCCCCTGGGAGGAGATCCGACATGACTGCACTTCGCGGCCACCGCATCCTTGTGACCGGCCCTGCTGGCCAGATTGCTTTCCCCCTGGCGAGTGCGCTCGCCAGGGACAACGAGGTCTGGGGCATTGCCCGCTTCGGCGACGCCACCACGCGCGAACGGGTGGAGCGCGCCGGCATCCATGCCCGTACCGTGGACCTCGCCGATCCGCGATGGGACGAATTGCCCGGGAGCTTCGACTACCTGCTGCATCTGGCGGCCGTGATTCCGCCCGGCTTGGACTTCGATGCCTCGATGCGGGTGAACGCAGAGGGAACCGGCAACCTGATGCGCCGCTTCCGCGATGCCAAGGCATGTCTGGTGATGTCGACCACCGGCGTGTACCTGCCGGCAGAGGATCCGACGCGCCCCATCCTCGAGACCGACCCGCTGGGCGGCAGCATTCAGCCGTATTCACCCACCTACTGCGTCTCGAAGATCGCGCAGGAAGCGGTCGCCAAGTTCGCGGCGCAGGCCTACGGGCTGCCGACCACCATTGCCCGCATGAACGCAGCCTATGGCGACAACGGCGGTTTGCCCTCGCTGCTGCTGGACGCGATCCTTGCCGGGTATCCCGTACCCATGTTCCCGGGTCGCCCCTCGCTGCTGTCGCCCATACACGAGGACGACATCCTGGCCCACGTGCCGGGGCTGCTGAACGCTGCGGCAGTGCCAGCGACCATCACCAATTGGGGTGGCGACGAAACCGTGGACCTGCGGGACATGGTCAGGTATCTGGGTGAACTTGCGGGCCGCGAGGTCCCTATGCCCGAATCCCCCGAAGGCATCCAGCACTCCCTGATCGACCCGAGCCGCCGGATCGCGCTCGCCGGGCCCTGCCGCGTGCCGTGGAAGGAGGGCGTGCGGCGGATGGTGGCGGCGCGGCACCCGGAACTGCTGGCACGCTGATCATGGAACAGGCGCCCCCTGCGATCACGTGGACCGGACCTGCGACCTTCTCGGTCGAAGGGGTGAATTTCGTGGCCGTGGATATGCGCCCCAACCGACCGAAGCCATCCCTGGCCCCGGGCACGCTGGTGTTCCTCAAACCGGCGTGGATGGTGCGGCGATACGCTCGCCTGCTGCGCGGCCTGAAGCCCGGGAATATCTTCGAACTGGGTATATGGCAGGGCGGAAGCTGCGTGTTTTTCCAGCGCCTCGCGGCGGCACGCAAGCTGGTCACCATCGACATCAGCGAGAAGCGCGTCGCCGCCGTCGATGCCTACATCGAACGCTACGATCTGAAGGACTGCCTGAAGCCTTTCTACGGCGTGGATCAATCCGACGCTGCCCGGCTGCGGGAGATGGTGGCGCAGGAGTTCGCGGAAGAGGCGCTCGATCTGGTCGTGGACGATGCGTCCCATTTCCTCGACGAGACCCGGGCCTCGTTCAATGCCTTGTTTCCTTTCGTGCGTCCGGGCGGCGCCTACGTGATCGAGGACTGGAACTGGGCGCATGCGAGGATCGACAAGCTCCCCGACGATGCCCCCGGTCTGTATGCAGGGCGGGAACCCCTGACCAAACTCGTCTTCGAACTCGTGCTTGCCTGTGGCTCGAGCAAAGGGATCATCGAGAAGATCGACATCGACCGGAACTCCGCCACCGTATGGCGCGGCAAGGCCCCGATTGATCCGGGAGGTTTCGACGTCGCGCGGCTGTGCGCTGCGAGAGGACGCGCCTTGATCGCCTGAGCGCCCGCGCAGCGGCAGGGCGCGCAGCAGCCTGATCTCAGGCCACTGACGCTTCCTCTGCCTCCACCTCTTTCAGGCTCTTGCGCAGGTTCATGCACATGAGCAGAGAAACCACCAGCAGTGGCAGCGAGGCTACCAGCACCGCGGATTTGGCGACCTTGATGCCACCTTCCACCGCCATCAGGGCGATCGGCAGCATGCCGAGCCCGATCGCCCAGAACATCCTGTTCCAGCGCGCCGGATCCTGACCCGCGGGCAGTTGGCGCGTGGTGCAGGCGGCCAAGGCATATACCTTGGAGTTGTAGGTTGCAGCGATGAAGACGATCGCCATCGCGCCGAACACGAATTGCGCCACCCGCCCCAGAGGCAGCGTGCCGATCACCGCAGAAATGGCCTCGGCCGGGTCCTGGTTGTGCAGGATCTCGCGTACCGGGAGGATGCCGTTCATGTCGAGCCACAGCGAGTAATTGCCCAGCACGACGAAAAACGCCGCCGAGCCCAGGCTCCCGAAGACCGACATCGACAGGATCAGTTCGCGCAGCGTGCGCCCGCGCGAGACCCGCGCCACGAAGAGCCCCACGAAGGGACCGTAGGCGATCCACCAGGCCCAGTAGAAGATCGTCCAGTCTTCCACGAAACCCGTGCGCCCGACCGGGTCCGTGTAGGTGACCATGCGCACGATGTTCTGCAGCATGAAGCCGATGCTCTCGGTGCCGGTGCGCAGGATGAAAAGTGTGGGGCCGGCGATCAGCACCAGCAGCAGCAGGCCGAGCGCCACCGACACGTTCAGTTCGGCCACCCGCGCGATGCCCTTGGAAAGCCCCGCCCAGGCCGCCAGCGCGAGCAGCACCACGCAGCAGCCCACGGTGCCGATGTCGAGCGCGAGTGTGCGGGTGATACCGAAGGCGTCGGCGAGCGCGGCGGAGATCATGGGCACCGAGAGCCCGATCGAGGTGCCGGCACCCATGAGCAGCGCGAGCATGAAGATGCTGTCCAGCGCGCGCGCGGGCGCGGATTGCTCACCGCGCCGTCCGAACAGCGTGTGGCAGGCGGTGCTCAGGCGCAGGTAGGGAACGCCTCGCGTGTAGTACTCCCAGGCGATCGCCACCGTTGGCAGGGCATAAATGGCCCATGCCACCGGACCCCAATGGAAGATCCCGTAGGAGGTGGCCCAGGAGAAGGCCTCCGGGCTGCCGGGTGCGGCGCCGAAAGGCGGTTTGTCTATGTAGTAGGTCCACTCGATGGTGGCCCAGTAGATGAGCGCCGCACCCACGCCGGCGCAGAAGAGCATCGCGATCCAGCTGCGGGTGGGGAAGTCCGGTCGGTCTCCGGGTTTGCCGAGTCTGCGGTGCCCGTGCGGCCCGAAGGCAAGCCAGCCGAGGAAGCCCATCATCCCGTAGACGCCCCACTGGTAGACCAGTCCCAGCGTGTTCGCGATCCAGTCGTAGGTGGCGATGATGATCTCGCCTGCCTGGTGCGGCGCCAGCAGGATGGGCCCTGCCGCGCAGACCACGATCGCGAAGGCGGTGGCGAACATTACCGGGTCTATGCGGGGGTTTTCCATGCGGGTTCCGTGTTGTTGGCGTTATGTGCGGGAGGAGTCTGTCACGAGCGCGGCGCAGAGTGACAGTTCGGGGTGCTTTATCGAAGCGACGGTGTCGCCGAGCTGCAATGCCATGCCGGCATCGGGCGACCAGCGCGGCCAGGCAGCTGATGCAGGGCCGTCCGGGTTGCCGCTCCGCGCGAAGCGGCTCCAGTAGCCGGTCATCGTTGCCGAGAGTGCGCGGTCCTTCGCGTCCGTGGGCAGCCACGCATCGTGTGTGCCGAAGACGTAGGGAATCTCTGCCCCGTGGTAGGCGCGCAGGCGCTCTCCGCCGATGCCCTCGCGCACGCGGCTGAAGTGGTAGACGTACGCGGCCTGCCCGTCGCGCGCCACAGCGCCGGCAAGGCGCAGCGAATTGCAGGTGAAGTTGCGTGCGGTCTCCAGCCTGTCCAGGCGACGCGCCGGGTCTGTTTCGCCGGCAAGCGCGGCGCGCACGGCATCTTCCCGACCTGGCGCGTGCTTGCGCAGCCAACCCGCTTCGTCCAGTGGCTGTTCCAGATACATGCGCCACTCGTCGGCGTTGGTGCCGATCAGCAGGGGCACCGGAGCGAGGTGTCCTTTGGCTGCGGCCTGCGGCAGTGGTTCCGTCACCGTCACACCGTCGACCACGGGATCGAAAAAATGCCCGGCGTACACCGGCGCTGCGGCAGCAAGCAGGCGCTTGCCGTCAATGGCGCGCAAGGCCTCCAGGGAAGAGGGCCCGGCGGACACACCCAGAGCCGTCGCGAGCGACCGGCCGCGCGAAAGAGCCTCTTCACGGTTGCCGCGGTCGTTCAGGACCGATGCGCCGCTCTCCATGATCGCGCGGTGGAACAGCCCGCGTGCAGCGGGCGAGGCGAGCAGGTAGGCGATGTTGTTGGCGCCCGAGGATTCGCCTGCCACCGTGACACGCGAGGGATCTCCGCCGAATGCCCCGATGTTTTGCCGTACCCAGCGCAGTGCTGCGATCTGGTCCTGGAGGGCGAAGTTGGCCTCCGGCAGGCCGGGCAGGCTCATGAAGCCGAATACGCCGAGGCGGTAGGCGATGCTCACCACCACCACGCCCTCGCGCGCGAGCCTCTTGCCCGCGTAATTCGGTTCCGAACTCCAGCCTCCCTTGTTGCTGCCGCCGTGGATCCACACCAGCACGGGCAGAGGCGCTTGCGAGGCGCCGGGGCGCCATACGTTCAGGTAGAGGCAGTCCTCGCTGAACTGCGGCGCGGGCACGCTCGCCGGGTCGCCGTCGAAGGCGCGCACGAGGTCCCGGTACCAGCCGACCATGCGCTCGTCCTGCAGGCAGCCCGGGGCGAAACGCGTGGCATCGATGTGCGTCGTGGCGGATTGCCAGGGCGAGGGTGCGGTCCAGCGCCGTGGTCCCACCGGTGGTGCCGCGAAGGGAATGCCGAGGAATGCCGCGCCGCCCCCGTCGCCGGTGTCGATGCCTTCGATCGTGACGCCGCGTAGCTCCACGCGTGGCGGTTGGGCCGCCGCGAGCGTGCCGCAGGCGATCAGCGCAAGCAGTGTCGTGGCGAGGACGCGGCTCAGGGTGTTCACGGCGTCTCCACGATCACGCAGCCGCGCGCCGTGCCGGATTCCACGAGCCTATGGCTCGCGGCGATATCCGCGAGATCAAAGCGCGCGGCGATCCGGTGCTTCAGGCTGCCCGCCGCGAGCGCGGCGTTGATGTCGCGGATCGCGTCCTGCTTGGCGCTCTCGGGCATGTCGTAGACGATCACGAGCCGGATCAGCAGGTCGAGGAACATCATGCGACGGAAGGGCAGCACGGGCTCCGGCACCTGCACCGAGCCGTAGCTCACGAGGGTGCCGCTCGGGCGCACGCAATCGAGTACCTGCGGCAGGTTGGCACCGAACTCCACGTCGATCACGCGGTCGATGCGCTCGCCTCCCGTGGCCTCCAGCACCTGCGCGCTCCAGCCGGGCTCGCGGTGATTCACCACGGCGAGCGCACCGATGCCGAGGCAGGCCTCGCGGTCTGCCGCATTGGATGCCGTGGCGATCACGGTTGCACCAGCGGCCACGGCCCACTGGATCGCGTACCAGCCCACGCGCCCCGCGCCGCCGGTGACCAGCACCCGCTGACCCGCCACGGGCCCATCGGCGAACACGCAGCGGTGCGCCGTCATGGCGGGAATGCCGAGGCAACTGCCCGCCGCGAAATCCGCCTGCGCGGGCAGCGCGGCTGCGCGGAGCGTGTCGATAGCGATGTAGTGCGCTGCTGCGCCGAAGCGACGCCCGTGCTGCGCCTGATAGACCCACACCCGTTCGCCGATGCGCGCGGGATCGACACCCTCGCCCACGGACTCGATCACGCCAGCGCCGTCGCTGTGCGGCACTACGAAGCCTGCGTCCAGCAAGCCCGGTGCTGCGCCGGCACGCTTCTTCACATCCGAGGGATTGGGAGAGCTTGCGTGAAGACGCACCAGCAACTCGCCGGGCGCTGGCGCCGGCGTGGGCAGTTCGCCCGTAATCAGTACGTCTTCTGCTGCGCCGAAGCGCTCGAACCAGGCTGCTTTCATGAGGGTTCCGGGAGAGTGTTCACGGGGCGGTTGCATCATCCGGGCGTGCCTGCCACGGCCAGCGCCTGCGGGCGGGATTGTCGCGCAACGCCGGCGCGCAGGCGATCTGTCCGCTGCGCGAGTAGTTCTCGCTGTTGGCGTCTATCTCCCGTGGGTCGTAGAGGTAATTCACCATCATGCCGAAGGACTGCGAGAGTCCTCTGGGCGAGGTGTCGGCCATCCAGTTCAGTCGGGCGACGATGGCGCCGTTGCCGAGGTGGAAGTGCGCGACCGGATCCCTCGCGCGGCGTTTCCCTGCGTCGTACTCGTTCAGGTAGCGGGCGCAGAGGCGCAGCAGCAGGGGCTCAAGCGCTGCGGCCAGCGCAGCGTCGCGGTGCCAGTCGGGATGGGCGGTGCCCTGCAGCAGCAGTGCCTCCTTGTCGCGCAGGGCTTCGGCTCCCGCATCGACCGGGCCACCTGTCCCGGCCGCCAGCAATTTGCCCAGCCAGTGCGCGAAACCCGGAATGGGGGAGAGCGTGGCGAATTGCCGCAGCCCCGGGAGTTCCTGCCGCAGATCGTTCACCACGCGGCGTATCAGATGGTTGCCGAAGCTGATTCCGGCGAGCCCGCGCTGCGCGTTCGAGATGGAATAGAAAATCGCCGTGTCGGCGTCTTCTGCGGGTATGGGAGAGGCGTCCGTGTCGAGCAGCGTCTGCACATTTGCGGCGAGGTCCCTGCACAGCGCCACCTGCACGAATATCAGGGGTTCGTCCGGCATGTTGGGATGCACGAAGGCGTAGAGCCTGCGGTCCGATGCGAGCCGGTGCTTAAGATCCTGCCAGCTGGTGATCTCGTGCACGGCCTCGTATTCGATGAGCTTCTCGAGGAAGGCCGCAGGCGTGTTCCAGTCGATACGGCGCAACTGCAGGAAGCCGACATCGAACCAGGCGTGCAGCAGGTGCTTCAGGTCGCGCTCCACCTCGCCAAGTGCCTCGTCCCCGCCGGCGGCATCGAGGAGTTCGCCGCGCATGTCGACCAGGAATTTGATGCCCTCGGGCAGCGAGTTCAGCAGCGTGAGCAGACGCACGCGCGGCGAGGCCAGCGATTCGCGCAGCGACTCGCGCGCCCGCGGGCTGCGTGATGCGCGCCAGGCGTCGATGGCGGAGTCGATGGCGCCGTCGTCCGTCCCGAACTCCGTGGCCAGAAGCATCAGGAAGCGTCTGCGGCCCTCGGCCCCCAGCGCGGCGTAGGCGTGGCCGATACGCGTGGCCTCGGCACGCCTCGCGTAATCGGCGCCGGTCATGGCAAGGCAGGCCTGCACGCGGGCACGAAGGAAGGCGAGATCGGATTCCGGCAACTCGGGAGACAGGTTCCACGCGCTTTCGCCGCGCAGCGAGGTGTTCAGCTCTGACCAGGCACGGCGCAGGCGGTGGAGGCTACGGTTGAGCAACGAGCGTTGGTTGGTCATGGTTCTCCCAATCTAGGCTCCCGGCAGGCCTTCGGCCAAGCCCCGGCGGCCGGTGCATGGCGTACTTAAACTCATGCATGAGATACGGAAAATCAGGTCTTGCACGGCTGGCGCAGCTCCGGAGAAGCCTTGTAGCGTTGCCGTCGAAAGCGAGCTGCGTACACTGGCCGCAACCGGGGCTGCATCCGGCCCCCAAATGAGGAAAGCTCAAGCATGTACATCAATGGCCAGTGGCAGCCGGGCGCCGGCGACTTCGCCGTATTCAATCCCGCCAGTGGAGAGCGCATAGGCCTTGCCCCCGAGGGCGGTGCAGACGATGCACGGGCTGCCATTGATGCGGCCTGCGCGGCCTTTCCGGCGTGGGCCGCGGCCGGCGCCTACGAGCGCTCCGCAAAACTCTACCGCGCTTGGGAGCTCATGATGGCCAAGCGCGAGGAACTCGCGCGCCTGATGACCGCCGAGCAGGGCAAGCCGCTCAGGATGGCGCTGACCGAGGTGAAGTACGCCGCGGACTTCCTGCTCTGGTTTGCCGAGGAAGCCAAGCGCGTCTACGGCGAGATCATCCCCTCGGCGCGCGCCGACCAGCGATTCCTCGTGCGGCGCGAGCCGGTGGGCGTGGTTTGCGCGATCACGCCCTGGAACTATCCCGTCTCGATGATCACCCGCAAGGTGGCGCCCGCGCTCGCGGCCGGCTGCACCATCGTGCTGAAGCCCGCCGAGTCCACGCCGCTCTGCGCGATGGCGGTCTTCCGCATTCTGGAAGAGGCGGGCATTCCTGCCGGTGTCGCGAACCTCGTCACCACCTCGGCACCTGCTCCGGTGGGTGAGGTCTTCTGCACCGATCCGCGCGTTCGGAAGCTCAGCTTTACCGGTTCCACCGAGGTGGGGCGAATGCTCTACCAGCGCGCCGCGGCGCAGTTCAAGCGCGTGTCGCTGGAGCTCGGCGGCCACGCGCCGTTCATCGTTTTCGAGGACGCCGATCCGGTGCACGCGGCCAAGGGCGCGGCCGCGGTCAAGTTCCTGAACACCGGGCAGGCCTGCATCAGCCCGAACCGCATCTTCGTGCAACGCAGCATCGCCGAGCCTTTCCTGCGCACGCTCGAAGCGCGCGTCGCGGCGCAGCGAGCCGGCGATGGCATGGACGACAAAAGCACGGTAGGACCACTCTTCAGCCAGCGCGCCATCGACAAGGTCGAGGCGCAGGTGCAGGACGCGCTTGCTCTGGGCGCGACGCTGCACACGGGCGGCAAGCGCCTGACCGAAGGCGGTCTGGAACGCGGGTTTTTCTATGCGCCCACTCTGCTCAGCGCGGTCACGCCCGCGATGCGCATCTACCGCGAAGAGACCTTTGGTCCGGTGGCGCCGGTGATCCTCTTCGACACCGAGCAGGAAGCGCTCGCCATGGCGAATGACACCCACTACGGGCTCGCCTCCTACGTGTACACGCAGAACCTTGCGCGGGCGATGCGCATGTTCGAGGGGCTGCAGTTCGGCATGGTCGGCATCAACGACATCAACCCCACCAGCGCCGCGGCGCCTTTCGGTGGCATCAAGGACAGCGGCCTCGGCCGCGAGGGCGCGCGCCAGGGCATCGAGGAATACCTCGAGACCAAGTTGGGCGGCTTCAGCATCTGACAGGAACCACACGCATGAGCCAATCCCCCGCACCCAAGGTCGCCGGCGGCGTACTGAACATCTCGAGCCACCGCTTCCTGCGCTCGCCGTTCTTCCGCTTCTACGACTGCCCCGAGGCCCGCTACGGCGTCTACAACCAGCGCCTCTACCCGCTCGATATGGGCGGCGACACGCTCGCGGAGTACTGGCGCCTGCGACACAACGCCATCCTCTACGACGTCCCCGAGCGCCCGCTGGAGATCAGCGGCCCGGATGCCGTGGCGCTGCTCGACAAGGTGCTGGTGCGACGCACCGGCAACCTGGGCGTAAACCGCGCGGCCTATGGCCTTGCCTGCGATATGAGCGGCGGCCTGCTGATGGACGGCGTGCTGATGCGGCTCGCGGAAGACCGTTTCTGGTACGTCATGGCCGATGGCGAATTCCTGCCCTGGCTGCAGGCGCACGCGAGCGGCATGGACGTGCGCGTCTTCGATCCGGGCGTGTGGGTGTTGCAGGTGCAGGGCGCGCGATCGCTCGACATCCTGCAGGCGGTGGCCGATCCCGCTCCGGGGCCCGACTGGCGCTATTTCGGCGTTGCGCACGCGAGCATTGCGGGGCAGCCGGTGGTGCTCTCGCGCACCGGCTGGACGAGCGAGCTCGGCTTCGAGATCTACACGCCCATCGACGGTGCGCGCAACGGCGAGCTCTGGCAGCTGTTGCTCGAGCGCGGCGCTGCCTTCGGTCTGCAGGCGGCCTCGCTCGCCTCCATGACGGCGCGACGCATCGAGGCCGGCATCCTCGACTACGGCACGGACATCGACACCAGCCTGAACCCCTGGCAGGCGGGTCTGGGACGCTTCGTCGACATGGATCGCGGCGATTTCCTCGGGCGTGCGGCGCTGGAGAGCTGCGACCGCAATTTGCGGCTCACGGGCCTGCGCTGCGAGGCGGGTGTGCCGCGACGCGGTGCAGGCGTGATCGCGCCCTCGGGCACCAGGGGCCATGTCACGGCATCGGCACGCTCGCCGCAGCTCGGCTGCGGCATTGCACTTCTGCGCTTCGAAGGCGCGGCGCCCACGCCGGGTACGCGCATCGAGGTCGAGACCGACGCTGGCCTGCAACAGGCCGTGGTCACGGAGCCGCCGTTCTTCGATCCCGAAAAGCGTATCGCGCGCGGCTTGCCCCTGCAGGCCTGAGCACCTATGCGACGTCGCCTGCCATCGCTGAATGCGCTGCGCGCCTTCGAGGCCGCGGCGCGTCACATGAGCTACAAGGCTGCGGCCGAGGAGCTCTGCGTGTCGCAGTCGGCGGTGAGCCATCAGGTGAAGGGGCTGGAGGACGCGCTGGGCATCGCGCTCTTCGTGCGCCGGGTGCGTGGCCTTGAGCTCACGGCTGCCGGACGCCTCTATCAGCCTGTGCTCAGCGTGGCCTTCGATGGCATCGCCGAGGGCACGGCGCGGCTGCTCCAGGGTCGTTCCGACGGCGTGCTCACGCTGCAGGTCTATTCCACCTTCACCATGCGCTGGCTGCTGCCGCGGCTCTCGCGTTTCCAGGAGTCCTGCCCCGGATTCCGCGTGCACCTGCACACCGCGCAGCAGGATCCGCAGTTCGCGCAGGCCGATGTGGATGCCGCGATCATCATCGGCCAGCCACTGCAGCAGGGCGTGCACTACCAGCCGCTCTTCGACTGCGAACTGTTTCCCGTCTGCAGTCCGGCCTATCTGGTGGATCATCCGGAATTGCGCACGCCCGCGGACCTTGCCGGGCAGGAACTGCTGCAGGTCTATCCGTCGCCCGATGACTGGCCCGCGTGGTTCCGTGCACACGGGCTGGAGGTGCCGCCGCAGCCGGCGGGCCTGCGGTTCGAGAGCTACGACGTGGCGCTGGCGAGCGCCGTGCGCGGCATCGGCGTGGCGCTGGGGCAGCAACCCTACATGGAGCGCGATCTGAAGGCCGGCACGCTGGTGGAGCTCTTTCCGGGTACGCGTGTCCCCAATCCCAACCGCTGGCTGCTCGCCTGCCGCGCCGAAATGCAGACGCTGCCCAAGTTCACGTCTTTCTCGCACTGGCTGCTGGCGGAAATTGCCGCAGACGAATCTCTTGCGGGTTTGCGTTGCTGCTAGGCAAGTAGCAGGGCCGCGCCCGCCAGTTTCGCGAGGCCTTGCTCGAGCTCCGTGACGAGCGCCTCATCGATCGTTGAGCCTTCCGGGATGTGCATGGCAGCCTGCTCCGTGATTGTTGTCCCGGTGCCTTCGGAGCGAGAGGCCAACGCCTGCAGCAGCGCCGTTCGATCGTGTTGCCCATCCAGCAGGTGGGCGAGCACGCGGGCCGTGGGGTCCAGCTCCATCTGCTCGTGCCTCAGATTGCTCACGATGCGCGACTGGCGTACCTGATGGCGTGCCACCGGGCTCATTTCGGGAAGGTCCGGCACAATCGACGCGCAGGCGGGATCGTAGGCCATGAGTTCCACCAGTTGCGTGTCGACACAGAAGGCCGCCAGAAGGTCGTCGGCGAGCACGCTGGCGGCTTTCTCCGGTGTGCCGTTCAGGTTCAGCATCTGACAGGCAGTTTTGAAGAGGTCGTTGAAGTGCGCGGCTCGCGGCGCGATGGATTCGAGGTGCAGCAGAGCGGCGCTGGTGATGGCTTCCTCCGCGGGCCATCGGGCATCTTCTGCGGTCCGGAAGAATTCCGTGCCGTCATCCTCGCGTACAAAACGGGCCCGCGAGGAGATGTACAGCCCTCTCAGTTTTTCGCCGTCCAGCTGCCGCGTGATGGCAACGTTGTCGTGGACGAGGAGGGTGGAGCGGAAGGTCTGGTCACGGACGAAGTCCATGTACTGCTCGAAATCCACCACGCTACCGGACATCTTCTGCAATTTCACCGCGTCCGCGGGCTCGAGGTCGTTGGGCATCACGCGCGGAAAATCCGCATCGGCAAGGTATTGCAGTCCGTGGCCCGCGGCATGAGAGGCGAATTGATGGAAGTACACAGGCTCGTTCACGGTGCTGAGCTCGTCGTGCAACAGCATCGATTCCTCCCAGTCCGTGCGATCCGCGAAACGGCGGAACCGCGTAGCGATGTAGTCCTTCAGGAACAGGGCGAAAGGTGACTGCTCCGGGTGGGGGATCATTGTCAGGATCGAGGCGATGAATTCGCGTCCCTCGCGGACTTTCTCCCGCGGGTCTGACAGATGCCGGGTGCGGACATTGATCATCTCGCGCACCGCGAGAATGCTGTTCCAGCCCGGCAGCGTGTTGTAGCTCACGTAGGCGATGCCATTCGGTGCAAGGTGGCGCTTGCACGCTGCCAGCAGCCGCTCCCGCACCGGGCCGGGAACCCACGAGTAAACGCCGTGCGCAATGATGTAGTCGAACGCGCCAAGTTCCGGATCGAGGTCGATCAGGTCCATGTGCCGGAACTCCACGTTGCCCAGACCCAGCGCAGCTGCGAACTGCCGGGCGCTGTCAATTTGCCGTTCGGAGAGATCGATGCCCACAAAGCTGCATCCTGGCAGCGAGTGGGCCATGGGCACGAGGTTGCCGCCCCCGGCGCAACCTATCTCCAGCACGCGGCAGTGTTCCACTGCGGGCGGGCGCAGGCCCAGCAGTGTGCCGATCGCTGCCACTCTTCCGGGGTGCGTCAGGCTGTAGCAGAGTTCCGGGTAGGAAACCTCGTCGTAGATGAATCTCTTGTCTTCGCTGTTGTTCACGGTGCGCCGGATGACCCAGTTGAAATCCCGTGGACACTATAATCGCGCAATTATGTTGGCCCGATGACGCGGTATCGCAGGAGGGTGTATGGCCGAACAGGGGGAGGATGTCGAGATCGCCATTGAGGGCTTGTACCCCGGCCTGATAAAGCAGATGACACGGAATTTCCGCGAAATCATGGGCAAGGAGGGCAGTCGCCAGGCTCTGGTGCGCGAGGTGGACGTTCTTTATCGCTCCAGCGTCGAGGATTTCGCGAAGGCGGAGGCCGAAGCTGGCCGTCTGGCGTGCGGGGCGGGCTGTTCGGCCTGCTGCTCCCAGCGAGTGGAACTGCTGGAAAGCGAGGTGCCTGATGTCCTGAGGGCGATCAACAGGCTCGGCGGGTCTGTCCGGAAACAGGTCCTGAAGCGGCTTCGTCGCCAGGCCCGTCTGGAAATTGCCACGCCCGATCCCGAGCAATACCGGGTGCCGTGCTCCCTTCTGGATGAGGCCGGGCGCTGCCTGATCTATGCCGCGCGCCCTACGGCCTGTCGCAAGGCCATAAGCTCAAATGCAACCCATTGCCAGGCGCCCGGCACCGTGCTTTTCGACGAGAACCCGTCGCTGGTGGCCGCCAGTCTGTTTTCGACTGCGCTCGAATTCGCGCGAACGGCTGTTTTGCTCCAGGGTTCGCTTCCCCGGCCCCTTGCCGGCGCACTGCTGGAGGTCATGAAATGAGCGGCGTTCCCGAGGCTACAGTCCACCCCTTCCTGCATGGCGAGTTCGCTCCCGTGCGGGAGGAAATCACAGCCTTCGATCTGCGCGTCACCGGAGAGATCCCGCGCCAACTGATCGGGCGCTTCCTGCGCAACGGCCCAAATCCCGTCGGGGCGGTGAACGAAGCCACACACCACTGGTTCCTCGGCAACGGCATGGTTCACGGCATACGCCTGCGTGAGGGCCGCGCCGAGTGGTACCGCAACCGTTATGTGCGCACGCCGGATGTGACCGATGTGCTGGGCGAGCCACGCTGCCCCAACCCCTGGCCTGCGGGGCACGGGGTGTTCTCGGCCAACACCCACGTGATGACGCACGCGGGCAGGACGCTTGCGCTGGTGGAGGGCGGCAGCCCGCCGGTGGAGCTCTCTTTCGAGCTCGATACCGTTAGCGTCGGGGATTTCAGCGGCAGCTTGCCGGGGCCTTTCAGCGCGCACCCCAAACGCGATCCCGCCACCGGCGAACTGCATGCGATGGGCTATTTCTGGGCCTGGGGCAACCGCGTCCAGTACCTGGTGGTGGGCGTGGATGGCCGCGTGCGGCGCACCGTTGATATCCCGCTGCCGGGCAGCCCGATGATCCATGACATGGCGATCACCGCGCGCTATGCGCTGGTCTTCGACCAGCCTTGCCTGTTCAACGAGGCCGCGGCGCTTGCCGGAGCGCCCTTGCCCTACCGCTGGGATCCGGATTACACGCCGCGGGTGGGGCTGCTGCCACGGGAGGGCGCGGCCGAAGACATCATCTGGATAGAGACTGCATCGTGCTACGTCTTCCATCCGATGAATGCTTTCGATGCGGCAGATGGCACGGTGCAGGTCGACGTGGTGCGACATCCGCGCATGTTCGCCACCGAGCAGCGTGGCCCCATGGAGGGTCGCCCGGTGCTGGAGCGATGGACGCTGGACCCCGCGCGGCGCAGCTTCCACGCCACGCGCCTCGACGAGCGCCCCGTGGAGTTTCCGCGCATCGACGAGCGGCTCACGGGCCTGCCGTATCGCTACGGCTATGCCTCAATGCCGGGGCGCGGTTTCGCGCAGCGCGCGATCGTGCGTTACGACATGCACACCGGCTCCAGCACACTGCGTGACGAAGGAGACGGCAAGGGATTCGGCGAGCCCGTGTTCGTGCCGCGCCACCCGGGTGCGGCAGAGGACGAGGGCTGGATCATGGCGCTGCGGCTGGACCGCAGCACCAACCGCAGCGATCTCGTGATTCTCGATGCCGCAGACATCGCGAGCGAGCCCGTTGCAACGGTGCATCTGCCTGCGCGGGTGCCTGCTGGCTTCCATGGCAGTTGGTGTCCGGATGACTGATTCGAAAGCCGGATCGCGCATCGTCGTGACTGCTGATCTATGATCGGGCCGCTGCCTCACCGCAACTCGCCGCATACCTGCAAGGAGAACATTCCCATGCGCATGATCCGCCCCATCGCCGGTCTCGCTCTCGCCACGCTCGTGCTGGCGGCCCCCGTGGCTTTCGCCAAACCCGGCGATGGCTACATCTGGGAGTACAGCAGCACCATGGACATGTCGGGCATGAAGATGCCGATGCCGGCCGTGCAGCGCTGCCAGCCGACCGACAAACCCGAGAAGACCCCGCCCATGGAGGGCAAGTGCACGGTGAGCAACGTGCAGACCAATGGCAACACCACCAGCTTCGAGATGTCCTGCCCGCCGCCCGACGAGATGAAAGGCAAGGGCACGTCCACCATCACCGAAACGACGATGGATGCCGAGTGGACCTACAGCTCCGCCGATGGCGAGATGGGGATGACCATGCACGGCGAGCGCAAGGCTCCCTGCGATACCACCGCTCCGCAGCCGGGCATGCCTGCCATGCCCGGAATGCCCCCCGGCATGGCGCCCCCGCGCTGATGCCCTGGGCGCCCGGAGTGCAATCCGGGCGCCCTTTCAGCACTCGACGATATTGACCGCGAGGCCGCCGCGCGCGGTCTCCTTGTACTTGCTCATCATGTCCGCACCGGTTTCGCGCATGGTCTTGATGACCTTGTCGAGACTCACGTAGTGCGTGCCGTCGCCGCGCAGCGCCATGCGCGCGGCGTTGATGGCCTTCACCGAGGCGATGGCGTTTCTTTCGATGCAGGGAATCTGCACCAGCCCGCCGACCGGATCGCAGGTGAGGCCCAAGTGGTGTTCCATGCCGATTTCCGCCGCGTTCTCCACCTGCTCGGGCGTGCCGCCGAGCACGGCGCACAGCGCTCCTGCGGCCATCGAGCAGGCCACGCCCACCTCGCCCTGGCAGCCCACTTCCGCGCCCGAGATAGAGGCGTTCTCCTTGTACAGGATGCCGATTGCGCCCGCGGTGAGCAGGAAGTCCACGATGCCCGCATCGCTCGCACCCGGCACGAAGCGGCTGTAGTAGTGCAGCACTGCCGGCACGATGCCCGCCGCGCCGTTGGTGGGAGCAGTGACCACGCGCCCGCCGGCGGCGTTTTCCTCGTTCACGGCGAGGGCGTAGAGATTCACCCAGTCGAGCACCTGCAGCGGGTCGCGCAGCGCGGCCTCGGGGTTCGAGGTGAGTGCCTTCAGAAGGCCGGGTGCGCGGCGCTTCACCTTGTAGCCGCCGGGCAGCACGCCCTCCACGCTGCAGCCACGCCGCACGCAGGCCTGCATCACGTCCCAGATGCGCATGAGGCCCGTGTCGATGTCGGCGTCGCTGCGCCAGTGGCGCTCGTTCACGCGCATCACACCGGCGATGCCCCCTGACTGTTCGCGCGCCATGCGCAGCAGTTCGTTGCCACTGTGAAAGGGCAGGGGCAGTGCGGTGATGTCGGGTGCGATGCGCTTGTGTTTGGCGCCGTCTGCCGCGAGTTCCTCGCTCACCACGAAGCCGCCGCCCACGGAGTAATAGGCGCGCTCGGTGAAGATCAACCCTGCTGCGTCGAAGGCGCGCAGCTTCATGCCGTTGGGGTGGAAGGGCAGGGTGTCCTTGCGGTTGAAGAGAAGATCGGTCTTCTCGTCGAAGCGGACGCGGTGCAGGCCTGCGGCGAGCAAGCTGCCCTCGCTGCGGATGGCGGCAAGTTGTGCGTCGATGGTGTCGACGTCCACGGTGTCGGGTTCGTGCCCGGAGAGCCCGAGCAACACGGCCTTGTCGCTGCCGTGTCCCTTGCCCGTGGCGCCCAGGGAGCCGAAAAGCTCGCACTGGATGCGGCTGGTCTGCGCAAGCTGGGCCTCGGATTCCAGACGTGTTACGAAGAGCCGTGCCGCACGCATCGGGCCCACGGTATGCGAACTGCTTGGGCCGATGCCGATCTTGAAGAGGTCGAAGACGGAGATGGCCACGTGAGACTCCTTTCGTGCGCAGTCGATGCCTGCAGATAGTGCAGTAGCGCGTGTGTCGGCGGGGAGAGCTTGTGTCGGGCAATCCTGCCGCATCCGTCCGATGTCGCGGCGGCAAAAGTGGTTGCGAGGCCGATTGCCGGGTAGGGGGCGTGGCCCCCTCCTGCATCAGTTGTCACACTGTGTCTGCATCTCGGCAGGCGCGGGCCATGTCCGGCACCTCTCCCTGCAGGAGCGGGCCACGCCCGCGACAACAGCCTGTGATACCCGAACCCCCGACAAACAGGGCCTTTGCGAGGATCATCGTGAACACACCCGCACCCGCCCCAGCCCACGGCGAATTGCTCCGCGTCCTCGGCGCGGGCTTCGGGCTGGCCGTCGTGATCGGTGGCACGGTAGGGCTCGGCATCTTGCGCTCGCCCGCCGTGGTCGCGGACCACGCAGGCTCGCCGGCAATGTCGCTCATGCTGTGGGGAGTGGGCGGGCTTTACGCGCTGCTGGCCGCGGCTTCTTACGCCGATCTCGCCACCAGCATCGCGCGCTCGGGGGGCGTCTACGTCTATGCCCGCCGTGCGCTGGGTGACGGCGGCGGGTTTTTGTTCGGCTGGGCCGATGTGTTCTCCACGTGCAGCAGTTCGGCCTTTGCGGCGCTCGGATGTGCGGAATTCGCCGGCCTGCTGTGGCCGGTGCTGCAGCCGTGGAAGAGCGCGCTCGCAGTGCTCGCCATCGCTGCGTTCACGGCGGTGCAGTGGCGCGGTGTACGGCTTGGCAGCGTGGTGGAGCAGGTCGGAGCGTCGATCAAGGCGCTGCTGTTTCTCGGTGTGATCGCGGGCCTGTTGTTCCTTGCGCCGGCCGCGCCCCCGGACGCCGGTGTGGATGCGGGCGTCGTGCTACCCGGCGCGGTTGCCGTGGTGCTGTCCATGCAACTGGTGCTCGGTGCCTACGACGGCTGGGCCGGCGGCATCTACTTCACGGGCGAGGACCGAGATCCCGCGCGCAACCCGCCCCGCGCGATTCTCGGCGGCCTGCTGCTGGTGATCCTGATCTACTTGCTGATGAATCTGGCGTTGCTGCGCGTGCTGCCGTTCGACGAACTCGCCGCGTCACCGCTGCCCGTGGCTGATGCGGCGCGCCGCTGGCTGGGTGATGGTGGGGCAACGTTGGTGACGGCGATTGCCGCGCTCTCGCTCTTGCCGCTGCTCGGCGGCACGCTGATGGTGTCATCCCGTATCGCGCACGCCATGGCCTGCGACGGTCTGTTGCCGGCGCGGCTCGCGGATGTGAATCCGCGCGGCACGCCCGCGCCCGCGTTGTTCAGCGTGGCGGGCGCAGCACTCGTATTGGTGTTTGCTTCCGGCGGAGTGCTGAACCTGATGCTGGGGATCGGGGCTTTTTTTGCGGTCTTCACCTACGTCGGCGGTTTCGTCTCGCTGCTTGTGCTGCGACGTCGGCATCCCGGGTTGCCGCGTCCGTTCCGCGCGTGGTGCTATCCGTGGAGCACCTGGCTGGTGCTGGCGGGTGGGCTCGCCTTGCTTGCGGGAGTGATCATCGGTGCGCCCCGAGACAGCGGTGTGGCGGTGGCTGTGCTCTGCATGGCGTGGCCGGTGTACCGCGTGTTCGGCAGGGCCAGCGCCCTCGCCGTCAGGGGATCACTGCCGTAGTCTCGATCTCCACCTTCGCCCGCGACTCCATCAGCGCCACTACCTGCACCATCGCCATCGCAGGGAAGTTCTTGCCCATCAGCTCCCGGTAGACCGCACCGATCTCGCGCCCCCGTGCGAGGTACTCGTCCCGGTCGGTGATGTACCAGGTCATCCGCACCACGTGCTCGGGGCCGGCACCGGCTTCGGCCAGCACAGCGAGCGTGTTTTTCAGCGTCTGGCGTACCTGTTCGACGAAATCATCGCTCTGGAAGGTTTCGGTCTCGTCCCAGCCGATCTGGCCGCCGACGATGACCATGCGGCCGCTGGCCTCGATGCCGTTGGAGTAGCCCTTGGGGCGTGGCCAACCGGCGGGTTGGAGTATGCGCATGGTGTGTTCCTCGGGAATCGTTGGTGCTTCGGTTGCGGGCGTGGCGAGTGGGCAATCACGCGCCCCTGGCGAGGGTCTGGCGCGCAATCACGAGCTTCTGCACTTCGCTCGCACCCTCGTAGATCCGCAGTGCGCGGATCTCGCGATACAGGCGCTCGACCGGCATGCCGCTCTTCACGCCCAGGCCGCCGAAGAGTTGCAGCGCGGCGTCTATCACCTGCTGCGCCGATTCGGTGGCGAAGAGCTTGGCCATCGCGGCCTCCCGCGTGACGCGATCTGCCACGCAGTCTTTGGTCCATGCGGAGCGGTAGACGAGCAGCGCGCTCGCATCCACGGCGAGCGCCATATCGGCAATCGCGGCTTGCGTGAGTTGCAGGTCCGACAGCGGCGCGCCGAAGAGTTGCCGCGAGCTGCTGTGGCGAAGCGCCTCTTCCAGCGCACGGCGTGCCATGCCGAGTGCCGCGGCGCCCACCGTGGAGCGGAACACGTCCAGCACCGACATCGCGATGCGGAAACCGTCACCGGCCTTGCCGAGCAGGCGATCTGCGCCCACACGGCAGCCACTGAACCGCAGCCGTGCGAGCGGGTGAGGTGCAATCACCTCGATGCGTTCGGCGATTTCCAGTCCCGGTGTGTTCGCGTCCACCACGAAGACCGAGAGCCCCTTGGCGCCGGGCGCCTCGCCCGTGCGTGCGAAGACCGTGTAGAAGTCCGCGATGCCGCCGTTCGAGATCCACGTCTTCTCGCCGTCCAGCACGAAGTGATCGCCCTCGCGACGCGCGGTGGTGGCCATGGCGGCCACGTCGGAGCCGGCGTCCGGCTCCGAGAGCGCAAACGCCGCGATCTTGCGACCCTCGCGCACCCCGGGCAGGAATTCCTGCTGCTGGGCCGCAGTACCGAAGAGCGAGATCGCACCGCTGCCCAGACCCTGCATGGCGAACGAGAAGTCCGCGAGAGCATCGTGGCGCGCGAGGGTTTCGCGGATCAGGCAGAGCGAGCGGACGTCGAGTTTCGATGCGGCATCGTCCGGGTCGCGCGCGGCGTGCGTGAGCCATCCGCCCTCGCCCAGCATGCGCACCAGCGTGCGGCAGGCGTTGTCGGTGTCGTGGTGGTCGATACGGCCCTCCGCCAGAGCCTCCGCGGCCCAGGCGTCGAGCGCGAGGGCAAGCTCGCGGTGGCGCGGCTCGAGAAAGGGCCAGTCGAGGAAGCTCAGGTCGCTCATGTCATTTCCCCGTGAAAACCGGCTTCTGCTTGGCCACGAAGGCCTCGTAGGCGATGCGGAAGTCCTCGGTCTGCATGCAGATCGCCTGCGCCTGCGCCTCGGACTCGATGGCCTGGTCGATGCCCATGTTCCACTCCTGGTGGAGCATGGTCTTGGTGATGCCATGCGCGAAGGTGGGGCCGCGGCTGAGGCGCGCGGCGGACTGCTGCGCGGTCTCCTGCAGCATCTCGGCCTCGACGATGCCGTTGAAAAATCCCCACCGATCTCCTTCCTCGGCGCTCATGGAACGGCCCGTGTAGAGCAGTTCGGAGGCGCGGCCGTGTCCGATGATCCGCGGCAGGATGGCGCAGGCGCCCATGTCGCAGCCCGCAAGGCCCACGCGGGTGAACAGGAATGCGACGCTCGCCTGCGGCGTGCCGTAGCGCATGTCGCTCGCCATCGCGATGATCGCGCCGGCGCCCACGCAGATGCCGTCTATCGCGGAAATGATCGGCTGCGGGCAGGCGCGCATGGCTTTCACAAGGTCTCCGGTCATCCGCGTGAAGACCATGAGCTCTTTCATGTTCATGCGGGTGAGCGGGCCGATGATTTCGTGCACATCCCCGCCGGAGCAGAAATTGCCGCCGGCGCCCGTGATCACGACGGTCTTCACCGCATCCACGTAACAGAGTGCGCGGAAGGTGTCGCGCAGTTCCGCGTAGGACTCGAAGGTGAGCGGGTTCTTCCGCTCCGGACGGTTCAGTGTGATGGTGGCGACGCCGTTGTCGAAGTGCCACAGGAAGTGTTCGGGCGCGAAGTCCGCAGGGTTCATGGAGTCCTCGGTCTGGTGGGGGTTGAATTTCGCGCGGGCGTGCGCGAGGCGGGTCTGGAAACGGATGGATGCCGCTCGCGCACATGATCGCGAAGGGCGTGGATATCGTCGACGGCGGCGTCGAGATCGGTGCGGGCAAGCCCGCCGAAGAGTTCCTCGAGCCACGCGGCATGCGCCGCTGCCATGCCCTCGAACCTGGCGCGGCCTGCGTCGGTGAGCGAGATCAGTTGCACGCGGCGATCGCCCGGGCTCTCTTCGCGGCGCACATGGCCTTCACGGAGCAGACGGTCCACCACCCCTGTCAGATTGCCGTTCGAAACCATCAATTGCCGCGAGACCTGCGACATGGTCTGGGCTTCGCCTGCGCGCTCGAGTTCGGAGAGCACGTCGAACTGCGGCAAGGTGCAGCCGAACTGCTCCTGCAGGCGGCGGCGCAACTCGCCGTCCACGAGGTTGTGCAGCGAGAGCAAACGCAGCCAGAGCCGGACGGACTGCTCCGCCCGGGCGGGTGCCGGGCCAGGGCGCGCGTTCACTGTATTTCGCCCCCGGCGAGCGCGAGTGCCTGCCCGGTCACGGATTCGCTGCCCGGCAGGCAGAGGAATCGCACCATCGCGGCGACTTCCTCGGGTTCAACGAAGCGGTCCTGCGGATTGGTGGCGCGGAGCTGGCTCGCCGCCTGCTCGCGGTTGCTGCCGGTCTTCTGCACGATGTTGTCCAGCGTGCGCTCCAGGAGATCGGTGTTCACGTAGCCCGGACAGATCGCGTTCACCGTGATCTGCTTGCGCACGAACTCCATGGCGAGCGCGCGGGTGAGACCCACCACCGCGTGTTTGGAACTGCAGTAGGCCGTGACGTAGGGGTAGCCGCGCAGCCCCGCGGTGCTGGCGATGTTCACGATCCGGCCCCATCCCACCGCGAGCATGTCCGGCAGTGCCGCGCGGCAGAGGTTCACGGTGCCCTCCAGATTGGTGCGCATCACGCCAGACCACACGTCCGCGCCGGTCTTGAGGAAGGGCGCGGAGGGTCCGATGCCTGCGTTGTTCACCAGGATGGCGATGGGCCCTGCCGCCGCGCGCGCCGCAGCGACTGCTGCCTCCACGCTCTCGGCGTCACCCACGTCAGCCGTTACGACCACGGCGTCGTCCAGGCCTGCAGCGACGTGCGCGAGAGCTGCCGGGTCCCGGCCCAGCAGGGTGACTTTTGCGCCCAGCGCGTTCAGTTCGCGCACCACGGCGGCGCCGATTCCGCGCGAGGCGCCGCTGACCAGAGCGTGCCTGCCCGCGAGCGGGCGATGGCTTGCAGTGATGTTCATGCGCTTGCCCTCAGAGGTAGATGATCAGGGATTTGTGCGCGGCGTCGCAGTCGATGAGGTCCACTCGCTTGCGCTGTATGAGCAACCCGGACGCCCCCTGCTTCAGCACATGTTCGTAGCGCCCGCCGTAGAGGCGTTTTTCCTCGCGGTAGTACAGCATCGCGTGGAAGTTCGAGTGTACGGTGCAACTGCCCGCCACCGCGTCCTCCGCGGTGATGCGGATGTTGCCTATCAGGTGCGAGCAACGCACCGTGTGGTCCTTCGAGGCTGCGCGCGGATGCACGAAATTGCGCCGGCGGATTTCCATCATCACGCGGTCGTCGTAGAAGTGCGAGATGTGGTTCAGCGGGTCTTCCTGCTCCGGTGCGGCCGGCATCCAGTAGGTGCCGTCTTCGGAGTAGAGCTCCATCCAGGCCGGAAGGTCGGCGCGATCCAGGCAGTCTGCCTCGCGGTAGAGCAGGGCTTCGGCTTGTTTCAGGAGTGCGTCGCCGGTGTTCATGTCAGGCAACCTCCCCGAGCATGTAGTGGCGCCAGGCGCGGTACTGCGTGCGCATGTCGAGGTCGCTGGTGCCGGTCCCCACGATGCGATCGCCCATGTCGGTGTCGCGGCCGAATTCGCGGTACATCTCGACCCACTCCGATGCCGGTGACTGCAGCCCCTGCTGCATGCGCATGTAGGCCTCGAGATCATCGGGTCCCACCATGGAGCCTACCGAGTTGATGAGCCTCGAGTAGAGCAGCGTGCGCTGCAGCATCCCGGGTGGCGCGCCTTTCAGGCGGAAGGACCAGGTCTCGACGACGCAACGGTCGACGGCAATCGGCCTCACCACGCGGATGTTCTGGATCGCGGTCTTGATGGTGAGCGAGGGGTAATAGCAGGTGTTGTGGGTGTTGAACGACAGGATCTCCTGCGTACGCTCCTCGCCGTAGGCGTTGACCATCGCGTCCCGGTAAACGGGATTGACGCTGTAGCCGGAGTGGATGCTGGTCTTGCCGCCGTCGTAGTGATGGCCGTAAGCGAAGCCGGTGATGCCGCTTTTCTCGAAATTCTCGTAGGAGCCGCCGAAGGGCGGGATGATCTCGGCTTCCTCGCGCTGTTTCGCGGCATCGGGTGGCAGTGTGGAGATGTAGTCGAGTGCCGCGTCCACCACCGACTGGTGCGTGGTTTGCGGGTGGTGTGTGTCGTTCAGGTTCTCGAGGAACATCTTCCAGTTGCAGGCGTGGTCGTAGCGCAGCACGCCGCCTGCCACCTCGACTTCGCCTTCGGGTGCGCGGTCGCAGAGGTTGTCGAAGCACGCCGCTGCGCCGCCGAGCCAGGTCACGAGGTCGGGCGCTTTCTCGTCGAGCGTCGCAAAGACGAATCCGCGGTAAGAGGCGTGCTGCGCCACGGGGCGGAGGTTCCACTGCGGGTCCTTCGGGTCCATGCCGGTGCCGTCATAGCCCTTTTCGTTGGGGATTTTCAGGAGTTTTCCGTCGGTGCCGAAGGTCCACCCGTGGTAGCAGCAGCGGAAGGCCCGTACGTTGCCGCTGCGCTTGTCGACCAGCTTTGCACCCTTGTGTGCGCAGCGGTTATGCAGCACCCGCACGAGGCCGTCACGGTCCCTCACCATCACCACCGGGATGCGGTGGTTGATGTTGGTGGTGAAGTAATCGCCGGGCCGGGGAACCTGGCTTTCGTGGCCGATGAATATCCACGCGCGTCCCCAGATGCGCTCCATCTCGAGTTCGAAGATGGCCGGGTCGGTGTAGACGCGGCGGTGCAGCCTGCAGGGCTCGACCAGATGCGAGATCCCGGACTCGGTGGTGATCAGCATGCAATGCCCTCCGGAACCGGGCAGGCGTCGCTTGAGCGCCTGCCGAATGGACGCAATGCCGCGCGTGGCGCGGGCCTAGAGCGCGAGCGAGCCAAGGCTGGCACCCCCGCAAACCATCAACGTCTGCCCCGTCACGAAGCCATTGCCCGGCGCCAGCATGAACATCACGGCGCGGGCCACGTCATCGGGCTGTCCGAGGCGGCGCACGGGAATGGATGCAGCCATCTGCTGCATTTTCTCGCTGCCTTCGGGAACCACGGCATGGAACATCTCGGTGGCGGCGATGGGGCCGGGCGCCACGCAATTCACGGTGATGCCGTGCTGCCCGAGTTCCAGCGCCCAGGTGCGGGCGAGCCCCGTCATGCCGCATTTTGTGGCGGCGTAGTTGGTGCGTGTCTGCAGTCCGAGCGCCGCACGCGAGCCGATCAGCACGATGCGCCCGTGTTGAGCGCGCTTCATGGCGGGCAGGAAGGCTTGTGTCAGAGTGATCGCGGCCGCGAGATGGACATTGCTCAGGTAATCGAGGTCGGCGAGGTCCACGTCCTCGATGAGTGCGGCACGGATGAGCCCCGCGTTGTGCACGAAAGCCGTGACCTCGCAGCGCGCCGCGATCTCTGCGGCGGCCGTGCGCGTGGCCTCGCGGTCGGCAAGGTCCACGGCGATGTTCTCGAGATTCTCGTGCGTGAAGGCAGCGGGACGGCGCGAGAGGTTGAGTACCCGGTAGCCCTGCGCGAGCAGGTGCTCGCAGATGCTCTGGCCGATGCCTGTGCTGCCACCCGTGACGACGGCGACGGATTCGCTCATGGCCAGATCCCCGGTTGTTCCAGTTGTCGGACGAAGGTGTTTGCTTCGCCCTCGAAGGCCACGAGGCACCAGGCGCCCGAGGCATCCCGTGCGTTCGCGACGCGAAGACGCGCGTGGGGCTGCGCTCGAGATGCCGCCAGATGCGCGAACACGACGGGACCGGCATCGAGCCTGAGCGATGCCACCTGCCACGGAAGGCGCTCGGCGAACCAGGGTTCCAGGCTGTGGGAGAGCGTGCTCACGGCGAGCAGCGTTGCCGCGCCCGAAATCTCTTGCCAGATGAGCGCATCTGCCAGGCAGTGGCCGCAGCGCTCGCGCGGCGGGTACTGCACCGTGCCACAGCTCCCGCAGTGCTGAAGCCGAAGGCTGCCGTCGACGGGCGCGTCCGCAAGCGCCGCGCTCACATCACTCCGACGCGAAGGCGGCAGATTCATGCGCCCTCCAGAACAGCTGCGGCAGAGCAGAGCCCGCGGTCGTAGTTGATCATGCCGTAGCCACCCACAACCGCGCGGCGTGCGCCAGGCACCTGTTGCCCGAGCGCACGGCCGGTGATTTGCCGGATCGCCTCGACGAGGCCGAGAAAACCGCCCGCGGCGCCTGCCTGCCCTACGGAGAGTTGGCCGCCCGATGTGTTGTGAGGCAGCCCGCCGCCATCGTTCGTGAGCACCGTGCTGCGTACGAATTCAGGTGCGCCGCCGGGCGCGCAGAATCCCAGCGCTTCCATCTGGAGCATGGATATCACGGGGTAGTCGTCGTAGGTTTGCAGCAGGTGCATATCCTGCGGGCCGCAGCCGGCACGCTCCCAGAGTTGCGGCGCAAAGGCATTCCAGCCCGCGCGCAATTGGACATCGTCAGCGGCAAAGGCGTTATGGCGCTCGTCTGCGGCAAGCACCCGTGCATGGGGAATGCCCAGACTGCGTGCGCGGTCCTCGCTCATCACCAGGAAGCCCTCGGCTCCCGCGCAGGGCATCACGCAGTCGAAGAGATGCAGCGGGCCCGCGACCTGCCGCGCGGCCAGATACTGCTCCATAGACAACGGCTTGTTGCCAAACAGCGCCTGCGGGAAACCGCGTGCATTGGCACGCTGTGCAACGCACACACGGCCGAAGTCCTCACGGGTGGCGCCGGTCTCTGCGATGTAGCGCGCGGTGATCAGCGAGAAGGGCAGGTTGGGTCCCGCGGCGCCGTAGGGCCAGCTGGCATCCACCGAAAAACCGCTGAAATTCGCCACCAGATCGCGGAAGCCCTCGGTGTGGTTGGTGTCCGCGCCTATGCAGGCGATCACCTCGGCGTCGCCGCACTGAACCGCGCGTGCGGCGCGGCGCAGCGCCACGATGCCTGAGGCTCCGCCGAAGGGCAGGCTCTCGAGGAAGCGCGCTTCCAGCCCGTAGTACTGCGTCAGGGTGACGACGCTGTCGGGCGCGAGCGTGAAGCTGCCGACCGCGAGGCCATCCACGGCGGATTTGGGCAGTCCACTCTGGCGAAGCATGGCCTCCAGTGCGCCGCCCACGAACCACGGTGCCGCGTGCGTGCTGGTCCGCGTGTAGCCGAGGCTGACAGGAGCCGCGAGCGCCACGCCCGTATAGGCCGTGCTCATGTGGGCATCACGGCGTGGGGGCGGCGCTTGTGCTCGCGCAGATCGAAGCAGGCATCAGAGGCCCGCCACGACGGCGCGAGTTTACGGATCTCCCCGCGCTGGGGTTTTTGCGAGGCCGTGCGGGGAATTTCCGTCACGAAGCTCACGTAGCCCGGCGCCTTGAAATACACCAGTTGCTGCTGCGCGCGCGTCTGGATGGCACGCGCAGTGGTGGCATCGGCCGCCACTCCCGGGCGAAGGACCACGCAGGCCATCACTTCCTCTCCGCGGATATCGTCCTCCACGGCAGTGACCACCAGCTGCGCCACTTCCGGTGCGTCGGCGAGGGCGGCTTCCACTTCAAGGGCGGCGATGTTCTCGCCGCTGCGGCGGATGACGTTCTTGCGGCGGTCCACGAAGTGCATCGAGCCGTCTGCAGCCTGACGGACCACATCGCCCGTGTGCAGCCAGCCGCCCGTCCAGGCTTCTTCCGTGGCCTCGGGGTTTTTCAGGTAGCCGGCGAAAAATCCCGCGCGCGGCTCAGCTCCGCTCGCGCGCACCAGAAGCTCCCCCGGTTCGCCGGAGGTAACGTCTGCGCCCTGTTCGTCCACCATGCGGTATTCCACCGCGGCAGAGGGCTTGCCGAAACAGGAGCTGCCGACGTGACGCGGTTCGTGGTTGGCGATGATGCAGCCGCCGCAACCGGTTTCGGTCATGGCCCAGGCTTCGATCAGCGGGAAGCCGAAGCGTGTCTCGAAGGGGGCGTGGTGCCGCGGGTTGACGCCCGCGCCGAAGCCGAAACGGACCTGTGCGGAGAGCTCATCCGCGGGGGAGGGATCCATGCCCAGCAGGATGGCAGGCATCACACCGAGGTAGTGCACGACCGTGGCGCCTGAGCTGCGGACGGCATCCCACCATGCCGAGGGATGGAAGCGGTCCAGCTGCACGATGCAACCGCCGGTTTCCATCATGCCCATCGCCGAGGTGGCCATGGCGTTCATGTGGCTGAGTGGCAGTGGCGTGATGAGTCGCTCCTCGCCGTGGCGGAGCGTGCACAGGCCCCCGATGCCGGCGTACCACTCGCCGAAGCGAGTGAAGTAATCGTTCGGCAGGATGCAGCCCTTTGGTTTGCCTGTGCTGCCGGAGGTGTAGAGCAATGCGCATTCGGTGCCGGGCCCCGGCGCGGCATGGCTCGCACGTGTTGCAGCCGCCGGCGCCGAGGTTGCGTCGGAGGGCATCTGCGCGGGCGGGTTCTGCATCAGCGCGAGTGATTCCGCCACGAGAGGGAGAAGCCCGGGCAGACAAACCAGCAGCGAGGATTCGCTGTGCTCCAGTTGCCAGGCGATCTCTGACGGACGTTGCTCGGCGTTGACCGGCACCACGCTCGTGCCCAGCGAATTCAGCGCCAGCCAATGCTCGAAGAAGGCAGGACGGTTGGCGAGCGCAACTGCCACGCGGTGCCCCGTGCCGTAGCCGGCTGCTGCATAGATCGCCGCGAGCGCGGCCACGCGAGCGGCCATGTCTGCGTAGCTGATCTCGATGGGGCCGCTGTGGTAACCGAGGCAGGAAGATGCAGGGACGTGCAGGAAGGGCCTGGCTGGAAAGCGCGCTGCGCTGGCTGAGAAGACCTGGTGCACCGTGCCTGCCATTTGCTGCGCACTCCGTCCCCTGTGGCTCTGCGCTTGCGAATCTAGCATAGCCGTGAAACCATGAAAAGGAATAGTTTGAGGCTTCAAGCAATGGCGCGAACGACGGATTCGGACCGGGCGGAGGAGGGCTTCGTCGATGGCTATCTGGCGTTTCTGCTGGCCAAGGCGAGCCATCTTGTAAGCGGTGGATTCCATCGGCAGCTGAAGACGATGGGGATATCGATTGCCACCTGGCGGATCCTGGCGGTGCTTGGGGATGGCGCGCGCCCGGTGGGCGAACTCGCCGACCGCGTGCTGCTGAACCAGCCCACCCTGAGCAAGGCGCTTGATCGGCTGGAGCGTGATGGACTTATCAAGAGAAGCCGCGAGGCGGCCAATCGCCGCAGCGTCACGGTGAGTCTGTTGCCGCGCGGCCGCGCAATGGCCGCCAGACTTCTCCCGATGGCGAACGCACATGAGGCGGAGGCATTTGCTTCGCTCGGCGCGAGTGAGCGCCGTGCGCTGGTGGGCATGCTGCAGCGCACCATCGCAGCCAACGCCCGGGCTCTGTGAGATCAGTCTCCCACCAGCGCCGCGAAGCCGGCGGGGTCTCCACTCTGCATGTCGACCAGCACCACCCATTCGGCCCTGCGCGCGATCAGGGGCAGGTAGCGCAGTCGATCGCGCGGGACGCCGCTGTCGGCAATGGCGTCGTCCAGAATGGCTGCCGCTTCCGGCTGTGTGAGTAACAAGGCTTCCAACGGCCGCGCTTCAGCACGAAGCTGTTCGCGCGCCGATGCGTCCCATTCCCGCCAGTACCGTGGCCGCATGGCCAGATCGGCCCCCGCGAGCGCGGCGTTGATGGTCGCCATGCGTTCGGCGGCATCCTCTGGCACCTGAGTCCGCAGCAGCCTGGGTCCGCCAAGGGGGAGTCGGCGCAAGCCTTCGGGTGCCGCCGCGAGTTCCTCCCGTATGACCTCTGCCGCGCTCACCACGCGGAACCGGTTGTGCTCGAGCGCGAGCGCAACGGGCCGCGCCTCGAACAACACGTGCAGGCCGTAGAGAAGGGCGCCTGACTGCAGGAGCAGGATCACCGCCAGGTCCTTCCGCAGTACCGGCCAGCCCTTGCTGCGATCGAAGATGGCGAAGGTCGCGAGGGGCCCCAGAGCCACGTCCACGGTTACGAGTACGCGAAAAAGATCGATGCCACCTGCAACTCGCGCGTAGGGGTAGGGGTACCAGACCAGGAATACGAGCGCTAGCGCTAGCAGCGCAACGGCGATGCTGCCCAGCGAATGAACGGTAGCGGCTGTCAGGCGTGAGCGGAGATCAAGGCGGGTCATGATGCGTGTGTCTGCTCCTGCTGAGGCATGTGTGTGTCCCCTGCGGCGCACCGGGGCTACGGCCGGAAATGTAGCAGCCGCAACAGCGACTGAAAAACCGGGGCGCATGGGTTCCTGCGCCGGCACGTTCGGACGGGGTGCGGCACGTCCACGTCCCCGGTGCAGACTTGGCGGATCAGCCCGGCCATTGCATCGAATTCCGCCTCGCGTGCTGTGGATGGCCGGGCAACGCGTGCGGTGCGGTCCATGGTCCGGCAGTACCCGCCTTCCCGTGGTGGGAGATTCGTGCCCGCCAGAGCCCTATAATCCCCGCCGGCCGGAGAGAGGCATCCCCGCTCCGGCCCATTCCGCACTCAGGCATCGGACGCCCCCTACCCGGGGCGAAGGCAGGTTTTTTTGCTGAGGAACGCCGGCACCTCACGGCTGCAGAGATTGCTCGACCACTGGAGCGGCGCCGAGGCAGAGGCGCCGCGTCAGGACGTGGCCGAGCGGCTGGGGCAATGGCTCGGCATGCACGAAGCGCTGCGCCTGCAGGCAGCGCAGCAGCTGGCGGTGTCCGGGGAGCACGCCCCGGCCGGGGTGGAGCGCGCGGGCGCTGATGCCGATGCGCTGGGCCTTGAATGCCGACGCCTGCGCGCGGCGCTGCAGGCGGGAATCGCGGCGGAACAGGCAGACCCTGCGCTCGGTCCGGAGGCGGGATTTCCGGCTTACCACCGACGCTATCTCGGCCATCAGCGACGGATGCAGGCCTCCATCGACAGCCTGCGCGGCCGGGCCCGGCAAGCGCTGGCAGAGGCCTCGCCGGAACTCGCGCGCCTCGCCTTGCTCGATGGCAGCGTGCAGCAGCTTTTCGGGGCGCGGGAGCAGAAGCTCCTCGCGCAGGTCCCGTTGTTCCTCAAGGAGCGCTTTGAACGCCTCCACCGGCAAGAGCCTGACGAGACGGGGGCAGTGCCGCTGCCGCTCGCCTGGTTCGACACCTTCCGGCGCGATGTGCAGGAGGCCCTGCTCGCCGAACTCGAGACGCGCCTGCAGCCCGTGCTCGGCATGATCGACGCCCTCCACCAAGACGTGAAGCAGACCTCATGAGATCGTCCTCCCTCCGCACGCTCTCCGTGGCTCTGGTGTTTGCGCTCGGCGCCGTCGCGGTGTTCTGGGTCGGCGCGGGTTTCGCTCGGACCAGCCTGGTGGCCCTCTCGCTCACGGCCCTGATCGGCGTGGTGTATCTGTGCGGCGCGCTGGAGATCTTCCGGTTCCGGCGCGAAAGCGAGGGCCTGGCTGCGGCGCTCGGCGCGCTCGCGGATGCACCTCCGGTGCTGGATGCCTGGCTTGCCGGCGTGCCGGAGAGCCTGCGCGCAGCGGTGCGGCTGCGCATCGACGGCGAGCGCGTGGCGCTCCCGGGGCTGCTGCTCACGCCCTATCTCGCGGGTTTGCTGGTGATGCTCGGGATGCTGGGCACGTTCCTCGGCGTGGTGCTCACCTTCAAGGGTGCCGTCTTGGCGCTCGAAGGCTCCGCAGATCTGCAGGCCATCCGCCAGGCGCTCGCCGGGCCCATCAAGGGGCTCGCGTTTTCCTTCGGTACCTCGGTGGCGGGTGTGGCGAGCTCCGCGATGCTGGGGCTGATGTCGGCCATCAGCCGGCGCGAGCGTGCTTTCGTCATGCAGTTGTTCGAGCGGCAACTGGCGAGCGTCTTCCGGACGTTTTCGGTGGCTCACAGTCGCGAGCAGACCTTCGTCGCGCTCCAGTCCCAGGCGGATGCGCTCCCAGCCATCGCCGCGCAGATGCAGGAGATGCTCGCGCATATCGGGAATCGCCACCGGGACTCCGTGGCGCAACTCGAAGGCGCACAGAAGCAGTTCCACGCCGAGGCGATGCTGGCGTACCGGGAGCTCGCGCAGTCCGTGCAACAGTCCCTCGCCTCCGGTTTCGCGGCCGCCGCGCGCGCGGCCGCCGACGCGACTCTGCCGGTGGTGGAGTCGGCCATGGCATCGCTGCGGGCAGAGGCCGCGCAGAGTCACGAGCGAGTGGCCGTGAGCGTGGAGTCCTCCCTTGCGGTTGCCTCGGAGCGTTTCGAGCAGCGCGGATCCGCACTGCTCGCGGCGATGGCCGAGGCCGACGTGGCTTCGCGCGCCGCGCAGCTCGATGCCGAGGCGCAGGCGCGCGCGACGTGGGTGCAGGCGCTCGATACTGCCGTGCGGGGTATCCAGTCCCGCTGGGAAGAACTCGCCGCCACTGGCATGGACGGGCAGCGCGCGCTCTGCGATGTGCTGCAGCAATCTGCGCGGGAGATCACCGAGCGAGGCGGCCAGCAGTCCGGGCGCGTGGACCAGTCGATCGAGCGCTTGTTGGCCGAATCCCGCACGCATATGGATGCGCAGCGCGCTGCCGAGGAACGTTGGTTCGCGGGTCAGGGTGAGCGCATGGATCAGCTCGCGACGCTGTGGCGTTCGGAACTCTCCGCATTGCGCACGGAAGAGGGCGCGCGTGCTTCTGCGTCGGCTGACCGCGTCGACGCCTTGCAGTCGGCTTTTGCCGCGCAACTCGCGGCACTGGCGGCCGCGCTGGAGGCCCCCATCGGGCGATTGCTGCACACGAGTGCGGAGGTGCCGCAGGCCGCGGCCGCCGTGATCGCCGAGTTGCGCGAGGACATGAGCCAGCGCGCCGAGCGCGACACGCTTGCCCTGCAGGAGCGCACGGCCCTGCTCGAAGGCACGGGTGAGTTCCTGGAGAGCGCGCGCCACGCCACGGCCGAGCAGCGTGATGCCATCGCCTCGCTGGTGGCCTCTGCGGGCACGGTTCTGGAACAGGTGGGGCGGCAATTTGCCGATGTGCTCGATGCGCAGACAGCCCGTGCCGAGGGCTCTGCCGCACAGGTCTCCGGCAGTGCCATCGAACTGTCCGCGCTCGCCGATGCCTTCGGTCACGGCGTGGAACTCTTCAGCAGCAGCAACGAGCGGCTGGTCGAGAGCCTGCAGCGCATCGAGACGGCCATCGGCGCCTCCCTTTCACGCAGTGACGAGCAGCTCGCTTACTACGTCGCGCAGGCCCGCGAGGTCATCGATCTGAGCATCGGTGCGCAGAAGGGCATCCTTGAAGATTTGCGCCTGCTTCACGCACGGCAGTCCGGCGCCGGCGGAGCGCCTCCCGAATGATGGATGCCGAAGACGACACCATCGCCCAGACGGCGCCCGTGTGGGCCGTATTCGGAGACCTGATGTCGGGTCTGCTGGGCGCGATCGTGCTGATCCTCATGGGCGTGCTGGTGGCGCAGATGGATCTCGCGGCCACGCTCGAGGCCGAAACCGGCAAGCGGCAGCAGGAGGAGCAGCGCCGCATGGCGCTCGAGCAGGCGCTTGCAGGCCCGCTGCAGTCCGGACGCGTCACGCTGGACAACGGCCGCATCGGCATCAGCGGCAATGTGCTGTTCGCCGTCAACTCCGACGAACTCCGGCCCGATGGTCGCGAATTGCTGAAGACTCTGGTGCCGGCGCTGCAGGTGTATCTGGGCTCGCGTGACGAGTTGCTGATGGTGAGCGGTTTCACCGACGACCAGCCGGTGCTGGCGGACAACCGCCGCTTCGACGACAACCTCGAACTCTCTGCGCAGCGCGCCCTCACCGTGACGCGCGCGCTGATCGAGGCGGGCATGCCCTCGTCCCGCGTGTTCAGCGCGGCCTTCGGCGCCGAGCAGCCCGTAGCCTCCAACGCGGACGATGCGGGCAGGGCCCGCAACCGGCGGGTCGAGATGGCGCCCGTGCCGAGGGCTGCCGAGGCGGCGGCTGTACCGCATGACTGAACACCCGGCCGATCCTGCGGAAATCGAGGATGCATCCGCGCCTGCGTCCTGGGAGCTGTCTCTGGACGCGCTGCGTCTCGCCGGAGCGGCGCGGTTGGACCCGGTGCGCTTCCGCTACATCGAATTGCTCGCGCGACGCGTGGTGGATGCGAGTCCGGACGTGCGCACACTGTTGCTGTCTACGCTGGAGCGCTCACTCGCCGAGTGCGGTGAGCGCGTGGCTGCGCGTGCGGCCGACGAGCCGCCGGCACCACCAGAGCCACCCATGACTTCAACTGGTGCGGCCGAGCCCCCCGGCAACGCGCCTCTCGCCGATCTCAACCGCTATATCGCCGCGGTCACCGAGCCGCCCGCAGACCCCGCCGACTACGATCTCGCGCCCTCGGGCTGGCAGCCTTTCGAAGGGCTGAAGAACGCGGGGCGCTTTCGCGAGAGTTGGCAGAAGATGCGGGCCGAAGATGCCTTGGGGCTTGCGGTCGAGCGCGCACCCGAAGCCGCGGGCCCGCTCAATTCCCATCGGCTGGTGCTGCGCACCCTGACCCTGATGCACGGGTTATCGCCCGCGTACATGCGGCATTTCATCGAACAGGCAGAAACGCTGCTGTGGCTGGACAGGGCCTCGGCACGGTTCAGGCAACCTGCTCCCAAACCGAAGCAGGGCCGCGGCAAAGGCTGAGCATCAGGCGAGGAGGCGTTTGGCGAGGCGCAGACCCGAGAGCCACGCATCCTCCACGCGGGAGGCGCTGCACCAGTCGCCGGCGGCCGCGAGACCTGCGCTCAGGTCCACCCACGGTTCTTCTGCGGCGGTGTCCGCGTCCACCAGCGCATAGCGCCAGCGGTGCAGGGAGAGGTGCGTGGCCGCGTCCATCCCAAGGCCGGTCAGAGCGGCCACTGCTGCCAGCATGTCCTGCTGCACATCGGCCGGCGGACGCTCCAGATTTGCATCCGACCAGTCCGCGCTCGCGTGCGCGACCAGCGCGGCGGGCATGTTGCGCCCGGGGCGTGTGGACTGCGCTGCTATCCATTCGACGGGGTTGTCCCGCGCCTTGCCGGCGATCCACGTGGGCTGCCATGGCGTGTCGAAGCCTGCCATGAGTGCCACGCAGGCCCGGTAACGAACGGCGCGCAGCGCCTCATCAGCGGGGAGGTGTTGATCCAGCAGGCGCACGGCTTGTGGCGCGGGTGCGGTGCAGACCACCGCGTCGAACATGCCCAGGTCTTTGCCGGATGTGTCGTTCAACTGCCAGCCGTCTGGCGCTTTCTGTGCCAGCGGAGCCACTTCGACGCCGGTGTGGATCTCCAGGCCTTCGCCGATGTGTTTGCAGAGGGCGTTCATGCCCGGGCAGGCCACGTAGTGCGGTTCGAACCAGAGGCGTTTGCGCGGGCGCTCGCCCGCTTCCAGATACACCACCGGTCCTTCCCATTCCCGAACGATACCCGCAGCCTGCAGCGGCGCGAGGAACTCCCGGAAAGCGTGGTTGCGAGCGGTGAAGAATTGAGTGCCGTGATCGAACTGCCACGGCTCGTTGCGGCGGGTGGTCATCCGGCCGCCGATGCCCCGGGACTTCTCGAAGACGCTGACCCGCGCGAAGGGGGCCAGTTCTGCCGAAAGCGAGAGGCCGGCGATGCCGGCCCCGATGACTGCGATGCGTGGAGTTACTCGTCCGCCGAACACTGTGCTGCCAATTGTTGCCTGTCGCGTGAGCGATCATAGGCCATGATGCCGAGCGCGATGCCAGCACCGGCAACCAGCATGCCGAAGAGAAGGGCGAAGAGAGTGGTCATGTTCAGGCTCCGGGGGTGGTTGCCGCGCCTGCGGCGGGGTTTTTGGGGTTGCTGCGGCCGCGATAGATAGGGCGGTCAACGGCTGCGAGGAGGGCGAAGATAGCGACGAAGATGAAACCCATGTGTACAGCTCCTGATGAAGTGGCGGCGGTAGTGCCGCTCTTGTGTGTTACTCGAAGTAACACGTTGGGCGCAGGTTAGACGCAGAGTGTTACGGTGTCACGCATCTTCGTGATCAGGTCCAAAATTACCGGTGACACTTGAAGCCCGACTCAAAAGCACGGGTGGCATGACCCGCTCATCGGTCTGCTCTATCAAGAGTATTGATTCATTCGATCATGCTCCCTGGCTGCCCTCCCTATACTCCTGTCCACTCCGACCCTTCCGGTCGGCACAGGAGGCAACCATGCAGAAGACACTCAAGACCTTGATCGCCGCGCTCGCGGTGGCGTCGGTTCCGCTGATGGCCACCAGTCCAGCACATGCCGCTGGAGAAGCCCGGTCCAACCAGTTCTGGTGGCCGGATCAACTCGATCTCTCCCCGCTGCGCCAGCACGCAGCAGAGTCCAACCCCCTTGGCGCGGACTTCGACTACGGCAAAGCCTTTGCCGCACTTGATCTGAATGCCGTGAAGGCCGACATCCGCAAGGTGCTCACCACCTCGCAGGACTGGTGGCCCGCGGACTATGGTCACTACGGCCCGTTTTTCATCCGTATGGCCTGGCACGGTGCGGGCACCTATCGCGTCAGTGACGGGCGTGGCGGCGCAGACGGTGCGCACCAGCGCTTTGAGCCCCTGAACAGCTGGCCCGATAACGGCAACCTCGACAAGGCGCGTCGCCTTCTCTGGCCGGTCAAGCAGAAGTACGGCCAGAGCATCTCGTGGGGCGACCTCATGGTGCTCACGGGCAACGTGGCGATGGAGTCGATGGGCTTCAAGACCTTCGGTTTTGCAGGTGGACGCAGCGACGACTGGGAGCCTGACCTGGTCTATTGGGGCCCGGAGCAGAAATTCCTCGCCGACGCGCGCTATTCGGGCGACCGCAAACTCGAAAAGCCCCTCGCGGCAGTACAGATGGGCCTCATCTATGTGAACCCGGAAGGCCCCAACGGCAACCCGGATCCCTTGCTGGCCGCGAAGGACATCCGCGACACCTTCGGCCGCATGGCCATGAACGACGAGGAAACCGTCGCGCTGATCGCAGGCGGCCACACCTTCGGCAAGGCGCACGGTGCGCACGCACCCTCGAAGTGCGTAGGCCCCGAGCCAGCGGCAGCGGGCATCGAGGAGCAGGGCTTCGGCTGGAAGAACAGCTGCGGCAAGGGCAAGGGCGTTGATACCGTTACCAGCGGCCTCGAAGGCGCGTGGTCAGTGAACCCCATCGCGTGGACCACCCAGTACCTCGACAACCTCTACGCCTACGACTGGGTGCAGACCAAGAGCCCCGCGGGCGCCATCCAGTGGATCCCGGCGAAGGGGCAGGCAGCGGACCTGGTGCCCGATGCCCACGATCCCTCCAAGCGTCATGCGCCGATCATGTTCACCACGGACCTCGCGCTGAAGTTCGACCCGGCGTACAAGAAGATCACCCAGCGTTTCCGGAAGAACCCCGAGGAGTTCCGGCTGGCCTTCGCCAAGGCCTGGTTCAAGCTCATGCACCGGGACCTCGGGCCGCGCGCCCGCTACCTCGGCGCTGAAGTGCCCAAGGAAGAGCTGATCTGGCAAGACGTCGTGCCTGCCGTGGATCACCCGCTGATCGACGCGAACGACGTGTCCGCGCTCAAGTCCACCGTACTTGCCTCCGGCCCGAGCGGCCCGGAACTGGTGCGTGCGGCGTGGGCCTCGGCCTCGAGCTTCCGCGGTACCGACATGCGTGGCGGCGCCAACGGTGCCCGCGTGCGTCTGGCTCCGCAGAAGGATTGGGCAGTGAACGATCCGGAAGAACTCGCGAAAGTGCTGAAGGCACTCGAGCGCGTCCAGAAGGACTTCAACCGCTCGGCGAGCGGCGGCAAGAAGGTGTCTCTCGCAGACCTGATCGTGCTGGCTGGCGACGCCGCCATCGAGCAAGCCGCCAAGAGCGGTGGCGTCGACCTGCAACTGCCCTTCACCCCGGGCCGCACGGACGCGAGCCAGAAGCAGACTGACGTGGTCTCCTTCGAGGCGCTCGAGCCTGCAGCAGACGGCTTCCGTAACTGGTTCGGCAAGGACGCCACCAGGTCGCCTGCAGAGATGCTGGTCGACAAGGCCAACCTGCTGACGCTCACGGTGCCCGAGATGACCGCTCTCGTGGGTGGCATGCGCGCGCTGAACGCCAACGAGGGTGGCGCCGCGCACGGTGTACTCACCAGCAAGCCGGGCACGTTGAGCAACGACTTCTTCGTGAACCTGCTCGACATGTCCACCGCGTGGAGCAAGTCGGCAAGCGAAGAGGGCGTCTACGAGGGCAAAGACCGCAAGACCGGTGCCGCGAAGTGGACGGCAACGCCTGTGGATCTGGCCTTCGGCTCCAACTCCGAGCTGCGCGCCGTGGCGGAGGTATATGCCTCTGCCGATGGCAATGATCGCTTCGTGAAAGAGTTCGCCGCGGCATGGACCAAGGTGATGAACCTGGACCGTTTCGATCTGCGTTGATCCTGTTCCGCCCGGTCGGTATGTCGAGACGGGCGGATTTTTTCAGGGGTGTCTGCCGCAAGGCAGGCGCCCTTTTTTATGCCTGCCTTCTCAGGCTTTCCCTCGCAGGACAGAAGCGATCGCCTCTGCGCAACTCGCCCTGATCCGTGCGCCCACTTCCTCGAAACAGGCTCTGGGTGTTGCATCGCCCTCGTGCAGATAAAGCCCGCGGTTGATTTCGACCATCACAGCAGAGACGCGCGTGTCCCGACGATACCTGCTCGCCGGCACCAGAGCGCCTTCGAAAGGCTGATTCAATGCCACGCTCCAGCCCTGGCGGCTGAACGCGGAGACGAAGGCGCGGGCCGTGGCCTCGCTCGTGTGGAAATCATCCGTTCCGATGCAGATGTCCGGTCGGATGCTTGCAGGATCGCGCTGCTCGTAGGGCAGGGGCTCTGCGGGAAAGCTGTGGCAGTCGAGCACCAGGCAGCGGTCATGGCGCCCCAGCGCTGAACACACCGCCTCTTCCAGCGCCACATGGTGCGGGTGATACCACTCGCGCATGAGCGACGAGCGCTCTTCCTCCGTGAGCTGCCGACGCAAGGGCGCAAGGGAAGAGGTCTTCCGGTAAATGGCGCCCATCCCCCGCGCCGCCATCGGCTCCCGCGCGTCGTCGGCGAATCTCTCTACGTCCACGACCAGCCGGCTGACGCGGGCCCGCACCACCGTGCCTGCGCGAGCGTCCGCACAGAAGAGCGCATGGGTGAAGTGGTCCGTCATGCGACAGAGCTCCTGCTGCAGCTCCTCGTCCGTGAGCAGGAACTGCGCGCGCAGCTCAGCGGGTATGAGCGTTGAATCGTGCGGCAGGTGGAATATCACCCACGGCGGCACATCCTTCTCCGGTTCCGCCAACGGACGTTGCGCGGAGATCTCCGCGTTGTGTCCGCTGAGCGAGTCTGCTTCCTGCGTGCTCATGCGCTGATGAACGAAAACTCCACGTGTTCGGCTGATTGCGTGAGGGCAACCGCCTGACCGATCGGGTCGACCTCGAGCATCCGTTGGCGTACTGCCTCGGCGTCTCTGCAACGCGCGATGAAGCGCCTGCCCGAGGAGGCAAGCCGGCCGATGATCGCGCCGTGGGTGCCGGGCAATACGGCAAAGGACTCGATGATGCCGCTCCCTGTGGGCGAGGGCTCGAACAGCGGCGCCGGCTCTTGCGCCAGCGTGAGTGGTGACTCGCTGCCCGCAAGCCCCTCGTCATTGCGCGGCGCAACGCTGCCGTAGATACCGACGGCGTGCCGTGAGAGATAGCCACCGTTGGTGCCCACGAGCCCGATGCGCTCGGGATGCTCCCGCAGTGCTTCGACCATCGACGCGATGGCATGCATGGAATAGTTGTTTCCCGGGCCGCCGAAAAACGGCAGACCCCCGGTGACGGTCAGCGGCCGTGGATCCTCATGCGTGATGCCCATGGCTTCCAGTGCCAGCGAGACGACGATGGGAAAGCAGCTGTAGAGATCGAAATGGCTGAGTGCTGCTGCGCTGATGCCGGCGCGCTCCAGCGCCTTCAGATAGGTGTGCCGAAGCATCGGCGAGTCCGCCAGATCGGGGCGCTCGAGCAAGGGCCGCTCGAGTCCCTGCGCATGGCTCAGCGGGTATATCCAGCGCTGTTCCGGAATGCCGAGCTGTCGCGCCAGACCCGCCGATGTCAGCACGACCGCTGCGCCCTGGTTGACGCCATCCTTCGCCACCATCCACTTGGTGTAAGGCGCCGAAACCAGACGATTGTCCCGTGTGACGGCGCTTATCCCGTCCGCGGAAAGCGCTTCGCGGTGGTTTGCATAGGGGTTGCCCACGGCCACGGTGTTGAATCGCGCGAGCAGCTTGCCCATTCCGGCCGCGTAGTCTGCGGATGTCTGACCGGAGACGTGGCGGCGACGGTTTTCGAAAAGCGGATACACCCACAGCGGCATCTCCATGCCGTGCGCCTCCAGCTCTGCCGAGAGCAGGTCGCTGGTGCCCTTGCCGCGATCCTCGCACTGCCCGCCCACGCGTTCCGACCAGTCGATGCTGCCGCCCGTCCGCTGCGCGCTGCGCGTGGTGGCGGCCGCCTCTGCTCCGCACAGCAGCACGGCCTCGAACTCGCCGTTGCGGATGCGCTGCGACATCTCTGCCACCAGCACCTGCGGTTCGTCACCGCAGGCAACCGAGTAGATCGCGAGGCGCGGGTCGGTACCTATGCGCGCTGCGACGGCGCGCGGGAAATTGTCGGGCCCTCCGAACGGCGCGAGCATCCGGCGTTGCTCCTCGGTCACGGAGTCCGCGACCGTGCGCACTGCTGCGATCACGTCCAGATACCGCGCCATGCCCGCACAACCGGTGTCTGCCAGTGCGGCTGCAGATGCCCGCGCTGCCAGTGCCTGCGGCGACAAGGCCGCGTAGCTGTCGGCATGCATGTGGTCTGTGTATTGACCGACGCCCACGAGCAATGGAGTTCTATCGTGTGCAGCCATATGATCCTCGCCCGGAGTTATCGTGCTCGGCGCTCGGATTTTCGCCGCCGCCGGACGCGCCGGAGGATAGCAGCCCTCCCCGAACAACAACCACTTGGGAACTCGCATGCGTTGGCATCTCGGCACGGTGTTGCGTCAATCCCTGGAGCATGTGCCTGCAGAGCGCGTGGCCATTGTCGATTTCCACACCGGGCGCAAGACGACGTGGGGCGATTTGCGCCGGCGCGTGGCGAATCTGAGCGCCCACTTGCAGGCGCTCGGCATCCAGCGCGGTGACAGGGTGGCGTTTTATGCGCGCAACTGTCCCGAGTATGTGGAGGGGCTGCTCGCTGTCCTGCAGATCGGTGCGGTGCACGTCAACGTCAACTTCCGCTACACCACTGGGGAGTTGCGTCATGTCTTTGCCAACTCCGACAGCCGCGCGGTGTTCCTGGGCGCTGAATTCGCAGACCGCCTGGCGGACATCACCGAGCAACTCCCCGAGCTCGTCGCCTGCATCCTGATCGGCGACGCCCCTGTTCCCGCGGGCATGCAGGGAATCCGGCACGACATCGCGACGGCCTCCATGCCGAATCCGCCGCAGTATTCCGAGGATCCCGATGACCGCTTCCTGATGTACACGGGCGGCACGACCGGCCTCCCGAAAGGCACCATCTGGACGCAGGAAAAACTCTTCAGGATGTTCGGCGTCAATTACTTCGCGCGCAGCGGGCCGCGCTATCCCGCCGACAACGATGACCTGCTCTCCATGCTGCGCAACAACGAGTGCTACACCGAGGCCGTCGTCGCCCCGATGATGCACGGGCTGGGCGTCTACAGTGTGCTCTGCACGCTGTCCTTCGGTGGCACGGTCGTCACCAGCTCTGCGCCGCGCTTTTCCGCGCAAGGGCTGCTGCGCGCCGTGGCAGATCACGGTGTGAACGTCTTCAAGATCCCCGGTGACGCGATGGGCAAGCCGCTGCTCGAGGCGCTGGACGCCGATCCCATGACGGGGCAACTCGACACGCTCCGGATGATCATCTCCTCGGCCGCGGTGTTCAGCGCCCACATCAAGCGTCGGTTGGTCGAACGGGTGCCGCATCTGCTGATCAACGACATTCTCGGAGGCTCGGAATCCGCCGCCCTCGGCAACGCCATCAGCAGTGCTGCCTCGCACGCTGGCAGCGCTACGGATGCGTCGCTTCGTCTGCAGGCTGCAGACTGCGTGAAGGTGTTCACCCCTGAACTCAAGGAGGTCGTACCCGGCAGCGGCGAGCGCGGCATGGTTGCGCGCAGCGGTCTGATCGCAGAGGGCTACTTCAAGGATCCCGTCAAAACCGCGGCGACCTTTCCCGTGATCGATGGCGAGCGTTATTGCTTGCTGGGTGACTGGGCGGAAGTCCTTGCCGACGGCAGCATCAAGTTCCTCGGGCGTGGCAATGTCTGCATCAACACCGGCGGCGAGAAGGTGTTCCCCGAGGAAGTCGAGCAGGTGCTGAAAGCGCTAGACAGCGTGGATGACTGTGGCGTTGTAGGCGTCGATGACGCGCGCTGGGGCAGTGCCGTTACCGCACTCCTCAGCCTGAAAGCCGGACATGCATTCGAGCTGCAGGCCACCTGCCTGCAGTTGCGCGAATGCCTTGCCGATTACAAGGTGCCGCGTCATTTCGTGCTCGTCGATGATGTCAACCGGGGGCCTAACGGCAAGCTCGATTACCAGCGCCTGTCGGCGCGCGCGGCCGCAGCGCTTGTGTCCAACCCCGACTGCCTGAAGGTGTTCTCACGATGAAAATTCGCGCTGCCGTTGCCAGTTCTATCGAGAGCGGATTCGAGTTCGAAGAACTCGAACTCGCGGCCCCCGCGGCCGATGAAATTCTGGTCAAGGTCGAGGCGTGTGGCGTCTGCCACACCGACGTTTCGGCCCGCGCGCACATGCAGATGCCTGCCGTCCTCGGGCATGAAGGGACGGGCAAGGTCGTGGCCCGCGGCAGTGCCGTCACCGATGTGAACGTCGGCGATACCGTGATCATGTCCTACGGTTGGTGCGGTCAGTGCGGCAACTGTGCCTCGGGCCATGCCTACACCTGCGAGCGTGGCGTGGAGGGCAGCATAGGCGGTCGGCGCTTCGATGGTTCCAGCACCATCATGCGTGGCGATGAGCCGGTTTCAGGCGCTTTTTTCCAACAATCCTCTTTCGCCTCGCATGCGCTGTGCCCTGCGCGCGATGCCGTTGTTGTGCCTGCGGATTTACCGCCTGAACTGCGTGCGGCGCTGCCCTGTGGCGTGATGACGGGCGCGGGCGCGGTTCTCAATGTGTTTGCGCTTGCGGCAGGCGAGACTCTCGCGGTCTTCGGCACGGGAGCCGTGGGGCTGTCGGCCGTCATGGCGGCGCAACTGGCCGGCGCCCGGATCATCGTGGCGGTTGATGTCCATGCCGGCCGACTGGAACTCGCGCAGCGGCTCGGTGCCACGCACGTGGTGGATGCACGCGATACGGATGTGGCAGCGCAATTGCGGGCGATCTGCCCTGTTGGCTTCGACTACAGCCTGGAAACCAGCAGCAACGAAGATGCGTTTCGCGCCGCAACCGGCTGCCTTGCGATGCGCGGAACCTGCGGGCTCGTCACCATCCCGCACGGCGGGCAGCCGTTTCCGTTCTCGCCTTTCGAGTTGATGGTCAAGGGAGCGCGGCTGCAGGGCATCATGCTGGGCGCGGCAACTCCGCGCAGCTTCCTGCCGCAACTGATCGGTTACTACCAGCAGGGGAAGTTTCCGCTCGATGCCTTGATCACGACCTATCCCTTCCCCGAGATCAACACGGCGTTCGGCGATGCCAAGCGCGGCAGCGCCCTGAAGCCTGTGCTGTTGATGGGGAATTGAGGCTCGCTGGACTGCCTGCAGCGGCAGCCCGGGCGGGGCTCAGGGCGTCAGTGCCAGATCCACTCCCTCCGGCATCCAGAGGAGTTCCACCCGCACGCCGTCCGGATCCAGCACATAAACGATATCGCTCTGGAATCCGTCCGTGTTGGCGCGCGTGCGTGTCGCGGGAAGGCAGCGTCCACCGTGTGCTTCCGCGCGCGCGATCGCGGCGTCGATGTCATCCACACGCAGCGCGAAGTGGGTGAGGCCGATACTGTTCATCGGCCGAGACGCCGGGCGTTCCGCAGCTGGCTGTTCGAAGTGCCAGAGTTCGAGGCGCACGCCGCTCAGGCCGAGGTAGACCGAACTGAGCGCCACCTCTCCCTCGAGTTGGATCAGCGGCGCCATGTCGGAGCCGATCCTGAAGCTCTCGTTGCGTGTGAAACCCAGCCCATCGCAATAAAAACGCAGCGACCGTTCCAGATCGGAAACGCAGATGCAGAGATGGTAGAAGACGGGCGTCCGGGTGCTCATGCGCTGCCCCGGCTACTTCGCGTCGAGGAAAGGCGGCATCACGCCGGGCTCGTGGCGGTAGCTGTTGTCCTTGGGATACGGGGCAAGAGGCTCGGTGCCAGGATGCTTGTAGCCGTGGGTGGCGAGGTAATGCGCCTGGATGTTCTCACGCGGCGGCAGTTCGCCCACGATCTCGTAGAGCCGGTGGAACTGGCTGTAGAGGATCTTCCAGCGGCCTTCGTGTTTGACATAGCGGTCGCGGTAAAACGCGGTGCCGTAGAGACGCATGCCACGGCGGTATTCGAACAGATCGTCGTACAGGTACCAGGTGCCGATCGCCTCTTCCGGCCCTACGATCTCGATCTCCGGATGGTGACCGTTGTGGTGCGAGATCATGTCGGCGTGTGCGCCGGTGCGTACCATCTCCAGATAGGGCTCGCGGCCCTCGTAGCGCATCGAATAAATGCCCGCCTCGACGCTGAGCACCACATCGGGGTGCAGCACCTCGCGCATGCCGTTGATATCGGCGGTGTCGAAGCAGCGCCAGTACTGGTGCTTGCAGCGGCGCACGTCTTCGATGGCGGTGAGGCGTGTCACCTCCGCGCGGAGTGCGGTGACTTCGGCGACAAGTGTTTCCAGATTCATGCGAGTGCTCCCGATTGTTGTCGTTGATGGGCTGAGCATAAGGCCCGCGATCGGCGGAAGCCATGCCTTGGGCCGGCGCTGCCGGCAGGTCCTGTGCGGAATGAAGTGGCGGAGTGCAGACAAGAAAACGCCCGATCTGGGTCGGGCGTGTTGGAGGTGGTGGAGACGAAGGGGATCGAACCCTCGACCTTCGCATTGCGAACGCGACGCTCTCCCAGCTGAGCTACGTCCCCACAAGAAGCGCTGGCATTCTAGCCCCGTCTTTCAGCGAAAGGCACGCGCTCGTTTGCGAGCGCCGCGCTCAACCCGCCGACATGCCCCCGTCCAGCGTAATCGCTTGCCCGGTGAGGAAACCGTTATCCCGCGAGCAGGCCCAGAGCATGGCCTGCACGATTTCTGCGGGTTCGCCGAGGCGCCCGAGCGGGATCGCTCTTGCCATGTTCTCGAGGGTGTTGCCGCGGCCGCTTTGCGCGAGCGGGTCCAGAATCGGCGTGCGGCTGAAGGCGGGGCAGAGCGCGTTCACGCGGATGCCTTTTTTGGCGTATTCCAGAGCTGCGGTTTTGGTGAGGCCGATCACGCCGTGCTTGGCGGCGGAGTAGGCGGCCATCATGGGTGCACCCAGCAGCCCCGCCACGGAGCTCACGTTGAGTATCGCGCCGCCGCCTTGCGCCACCATGTGCGGCAGTTCGGCGCGCATGCAGAGGAAAACCCCTTTCAGGTTCACCGCTATGTTGCGGTCGAAGGTGTCTTCGTCGAGTTCGGCAAGGCGCCGGAGATCGTGACCGATGCCGGCGTTGTTGATGGCAACGTCGAGCCTGCCGAAACGGCCAATGGCCGTTTGCACCATCGCGTCCACCTCGGTGGCAGAGGAGACATCGCAGCGCAGCGTGAGCACCGCGCTTTCGTCCAGGCCATGCAGACGGATGGTGTCTTGCAGCGCGTCGGTGCTGAGGTCTGCCAGTGCCAGTCGGGCGCCGGCATTGGCGAAGCTCGCGGCGGCCAGACGGCCGAAGCCGCTGCCCGCGCCAGTGATGAGCACGACCTGGTCGCTGAAATCGAATTGCGTCATGGATAGCCCCATGGCTGTGGAGAGTGTCGCGCCGGGAGGCCCGGCTCAGAGAGTGTCGTCGAGGCCGCGTTCCTCGACCAGTCCGAATTCCTGCGTGTGCATCGAGACGAAGTTCGCAGCGAGCAGTTTCTGCTCGCCGTTCCAGCGGTAGGCCACCAGCTTGCCGCCCGGGCGGGCCACGCTGTAGTCGAGGCAGGCGATGTTGTCTGCCAGCGGCTCGGGCTTGCCACTCAGCCAGTAGTGCCCCATGAACACCGGCGGCGCCGAATGGCTGTACTCGATCAGATGATCCCCCTCGATCTCGTCGTCCGGGATCTGGGTCTGGGATTCCTCGTGGCCGAGGAAAACGCTGCGGTAGGTGGTGGCCTCGCCATCCCACCAGCGCACGCGGATGTGGTGGCGCTGGGTGCCTTCCTTGTCGAAGAAGCTGTAGCCGGGCGGAAGCGGGATTTCCTTGCCCTTCAACAGTGTCTCGAGCGCGTCGAATTCCCAGTTGCCCTCGGCTGTGGCGGCGTAGAGCAGGCTGTTGCTCAGGCTGCCGCGGCGGTCGTGGGCTGCGGCGAGGCGGTTGATGGCCTCCTCGTCCCAGCAGGCGTGCACCACGCGCAGGTTGCCGAGATCGAGCCACAGGGGAAGTCGGCAGAACCAGTCGATCAGTTCGTGGTACTCGGGCGTGTATTCGTAGGCGTCGAGGAAGGCGCGGTGCTGCTGGTAGTTCTTGACGTTGTGCTCGCGCAAGTGCCCGCCGCCCGGACGGGGCGTGGCATAGGCGATGGCGTTGAGTTCGTGGTTGCCCATCACGGCGAGTGCTGCGCCTGCATCGATCATGGGCCGCACGATGCGGATCACGCCGCGCTGCTGCGGGCCGCGGTCGATGAAGTCTCCAAGGAAGATCGCGCGCCGCTCCGGGTGGCACCAGACACCATCGACCGGTGCATAGCCAAGCTCGACCAGCAACGCCTCCAGCGTCGTGGCGTGGCCGTGGATGTCGCCGATGATGTCGTAGCTCACGCGTGCTGCTTTCCCTGATGCGTTGCGAGTGCCGCCAGTCTACAGGCCGGCCCCCTTGTTCGGCCATCAGGGAATGCGCGCAAGCGGGGCTTCTGCGGGCGATCAGGCCAATGTGTTGCCCAGGATCAATCCGGCGGCCCGCTCGGCGATCATGATCACCGGCATGTTGGTGTTGCCGCCCACCAGATGCGGCATCACCGAGGCGTCCACCACCCGCAGGCCCTGCAGTCCGTGCACGCGGAGTTCCGCATCCACGACGGCGAGGGGGTCAGTGCCCATGCGGCAGCTGCTCGTGGAGTGGTAATCGGCATCGGCGCGGGCGCGGATGAAGGCATCGAGTTCGGCGTCGGTCTGCACTGCGGGGCCGGGTTCCAGTTCCTCGCCCCTGAAGGCATCGAAGGCGGGCATGGAAAAGACCTTCCGGGCGGCGCGCACGGCAGCGCGGGCCACGCGCAGGTCGTCGGGGTCGTCGAGGTAGTTCTGGTCGATCAGCGGCGCGTCGGCTGGGTTTGCCGACGCGAGCCTCACGCTGCCGCGGCTCTTCGGGCGGATCACGTTGGTGTGCGCGGCAAAGCCGTGCTGCGGCGTGAATTCGCGTCCGTGGTTGGCGTAGAGCGCCATCACCAGCAGCAGTTTGATGTCGGGCTCGGGCAAGGAGGGATCGGAGCGGATAAAGGCGCAGGCCTCCATGCCCGGGTCCGCAAGCGGGCCCTCGCGGAACAGCAGGTAACGGCCGAGCGCAGCCGCACCTGCGAGGGGGCTGAAGTACTTGAAGAGCGAGATGGGTTGCGTGGCGCTGAACTTGACCACCACAGCGAGGTGGTCCTGCAGGCCTTTGCCCACGCCTGGCAGGGCGTGCAGCACGGGGATGCCGTGCGGTGTGAGTTCCTGCGGGTCGCCCACGCCCGAGAGCATCAGGAGTTGCGGCGTGTTGATGGCGCCCGCCGCGAGGATCACTTCTCGTCTGGCCGTGAAGCTCTGTTCCTTCCCGCCCGTTCTGCAGGCAACGCCGGTGGCGCGCGTGCCGTCGAGGACCACGCGATCCACCTGCGTACGCAGCAGGATGCGCAGGTTCCTGCGCTTGCGTGCCGGCCCCAGATACGCCCGCGACGCGCTGGCGCGGATGCCGTTTTTCACCGTCACGTCCACCGGGCCGAAGCCATCACGCAGCGCGCCGTTGCTGTCGTCGGTGAAGCCGTAGCCCGCTTGCACGCCGGCGTTTACGAATGCCGTCGCGAAGGGATGCTTCACGCCCGGTCGCGAGACCGTCACGGGGCCTGCGCTGCCGTGAAAGGCGGCGTCTTCGCGGTGGAAATTCTCGGCGCGCTGGAAGTAGGGCAGAACGTCTTGCCATGCCCAGCCCGCGTTGCCCTCGGCGGCCCAGCGGTCGTAGTCGCTGGCGAAACCGCGGTCATAGACCATGCCGTTGATCGAGCTGCCGCCGCCCAGCACCTTGCCCCGCGGCGTGTAGAGCACGCGATCGTCCAGATGCCGCTGTGGCACGGAGGTGTAGCGCCAGGCATGTGCGCCCGAGAGCATGATGGGCAACAAGCCGCCGGGCGCGCGGATCATCGGGCTCGCATCACTGCCGCCTGCCTCGATCAGCAAGACGCGCAATGCTGGGTCTTCGGACAATCGCGCCGCCAGCACGCAGCCGGCGGAGCCTCCGCCCACGATGATGTAGTCGTATTCGTTGGCGCTCATCCGAACTGCACGAACTCGAGCATGAGCGGATCACCGTCGCGCTCGAGGTAGCACCAGCGAATCGGAGGCGACGCAGGGGATGCCGGATAACTGCCTGTCCACACGGGGCGATAGCCGATGTCTGCTGCTTTGCCGATCCACGCGTCCAGATCGTCGACGGGATAGCGGATGTGCTGCACGCCCTCGCGTCCTGCGGCCAGGAACTCGGTGTGCGGTGTGGGGCCCGCACGCGGTGCCACGATCTCGATCTCGAGAGTGCCGCTGCGGCCGAAGGCACAAGGGAGATCCGCCATCACGGTCTCGCCGCGGTGCACCGACGGGAAAGGCCCGCCATCCACCACAGTGAAGGG
>CAIYPF010000049.1 GCA_903928015.1 uncultured Gammaproteobacteria bacterium
GATGCCACGCATTTCAAGGTCGGCGCGGAACTGCGGCTGCGGATTGCCCGCTTCAGCGTCTATACCGCCACGGGCGCGCCGATCGGAACAGGATTGCCTAGTGATGCGATTGGTGTTGCTGCCTCGCGTTCGCGGAGCCGCGACACGGGCGATACGGCTGCAACGCGTTAGGTCGCGGGCATGGCCCGCTCCTGCGGTGGGACGTCGCGGGGATGGCCCGCTGCGGCCTCAGCGCAGCATCGACACCAGCAGCCCGCTTAGCGCGCAGGCAGCGAGCACCTCGATCACGCCTCGTTTCCAGCGCAGCAGCGCGAGCGCCGATGCAACAGCAAGCGCTGCTGCCGGCCATTCAAATCCGCCGTCGAAGCCCTGTGGCCACAGCACGTGCCATGCGAAGAACAACGCGAGATTCACCACGACGCCCACCACGGCGGCGGTGATCGCCGACAGCGGCGCGCTGAATTGGAGTTTGCCGTGTGTGGACTCCACCAGCGGGGCTCCCGCCAGGATGAACACGAAGGACGGCAGGAAGGTGAACCAGGTCACCAGTACTGCGGCGAGCGCTGCTCCCTCGAAGGCGTGCCCGGCGCCGAACGGCAGCGCGCCCCAGGCGCCGACGAAGGCCACAAAAGCCACCACCATGATGAGCGGCCCCGGTGTGGTTTCCCCCAGTGCCAGGCCATCGATCATCTGCGTGGCGCCAAGCCACCCGAACTGCAGCACCGCGCCCTGGTAGACATAGGGCAGCACGGCATAGGCGCCGCCGAAGGTGAGCAACGCCGCCTTGGTGAAGAACCAGCCCATCTGGCTGTAGATGTGCTGCCAGCCGAAGCTCGCGGTGAGCATACCCATCGGCAGCAGCCAGGCCGCCGCGCCTGCGGCCAGCACCACCGCAAGTCTGCCCCGGTGGAAACGCGTGTGTTCCGCGAGCGGCGTGTCGTCGTCTATCACTGCTGCGCCGTAGCTCGCGGCGCTGGCGCCATGGCCGCCACCCGTGAACATGCCGGGCGCGAGCCTTGCGCCCGCAACGCCGAGCATCGCCGCGCCGAGCACGATGGCCGGAAACGGCAGATGCAGGATGAAGATCGCGAGGAAAGCCGCCACGGCAATTGCCCGCAGCAGCGTGTTGCGCAGTGAGCGCGAGCCGATGCGCCAGGCCGCCTGCAGCACGATGGCCGTGACCGCGGGCTTGATGCCGTAAAAGAGCCCGGCCACCAGCGGTGTATTGCCGAAACTCACATAAACCCATGACAGGCCCACAAGGATGAACAGCGAGGGCAGCACGAAGAGCACGCCCGCTGCCACGCCGCCCGCGCTGCGGTGCAGCAGCCAGCCGATGTAGGTGGCGAGTTGCTGCGCCTCCGGGCCGGGCAGGAGCATGCAGTAGTTAAGTGCGTGCAGGAACCGCTGCTCGCCGATCCAGCGCCGGCGCTCCACGAGTTCGGTGTGCATCAGCGCGATCTGTCCGGCGGGGCCTCCGAAGCTCAGGAAACCGAGCTTCAGCCAGAAGACCAGCGCCTCGCCGAAGCGGGGATGCGAAGGCCGCTCGGACGGCGTCGGGAGTTTCGTCTCAGTGGGCATGGCCGTTGGCCCCCGCGGCTGGCCGCATCGCCGATGCGAGCACTTTGTCGATGCGCTTGCCGTCCATGTCGACGATCTCGAAACGCCAGTCTTCCCAGTTCACGGCATCTGCCTCCCGGGGGATCCTGCCGAGGAGCAGCAGCATCATGCCGCTCAGCGTGTGGTAGCGACCGCGCTCCTCCTCCGGAACCGCATCGAGTTCCAGCAGGTCTTTGAGTTCCGGCAGCGGGATCTGGCCATCGAGCAGCCAGGAGCCGTCAGCGCGCTGCACAGCCTGCAGGTCTTCCGGGTCGTGCGGGCGGAATTCGCCGGTGATGGCCTCGACCAGATCGTGGAGCGTGACGACGCCTTCGACCTCGCCGTATTCCGATACCACGAAGGCCATGCGCATCGAGGAGTCGCGGAAACGCTCGAGCAGTTCCATGCCGGTCAGGCTTTCCGGGATGAACATCGCGGGCTCGATCCGCGTCGTGAGTTCCCGGTCCTCGCCCGACAGCGCTCCTGCCAACCAGCAGCGCACATCCACCACGCCGAGGAGTTTTTCGAGACTCCCCTCTACCACCGGGAACATCGAGTGGCCTGCGGCGGCGACCGTCGCCAGGTTTTTCTCGAAGGTCGCGGAGGTGTCGAGGTAGGCCACGTCGTTGCGCGGCACCATCAGCGAGGCAATGGGGCGGTCGTCGAGGCGGAACACGTTGCGCACCATCGCGTGTTCCTGCGTCTCGATGATGCCGGCGCTGGTGCCCTCTGCGATCACGGCGTGGATTTCTTCCTCGGTGACGGTGAGAACACCGGACTCCTTCACTCCGAGGAGCCGCAACAGCAGTTGCGTGGAAAGCGTAAGCAGCCACACGAAGGGCTTGGCGACGAGTGCCATCCACTCGATAGGCCTCGCTACCAGCCGTGCGAGCCGCTCCGGGTGGGTTTGGCCGATGCGCTTGGGCACGAGCTCGCCCACCACGATCGTGAAGTAAGTGATCATCAGGACCACCATGCCCGTGGCCACATAGCGCGCGTACTCGTCCGGTACGTGCCAGTCCTGGAGTTGGCGCGAGAGTGGCTCGGCGAGCGCGGCCTCGCCCACGATGCCGTTCAGCACGCCGATCAGGGTGATGCCGATCTGTATGGTCGAGAGGAAGCGGTTGGGGTTCTGGCCCAGTTCAACGGCGGCCGCGGCACCTTTGTCCCCTTCGTCTATGTAGCGCTGCATCCGCGCCTTGCGCGCGGTGACGAGCGAAATCTCGGACATCGCGAAGAGTCCGTTCAGCAGGATCAGCGTCGCCAGCAGCAGAATGTCCATGCGCGGCCTTCGGGAGATTTCCGCATTCTAAGCGCTTGTTTGCGCGCGTGGGCGAATCCCCCCGCTGCACGATACGCAGAAGCCCCTATTCGCGCTGAAACAGCTTGACCTGAAGCGCCCGAGAGCGGCTTATGGAGACTCGACCCGCAATATCCTGCAGGGAGGCCGCGATTGGCCACTGATGCCGACATGCAAAAAATCCTTGCCCGCCTCTCCGAGATGGAGCGCGAGGTGAGCAACCTCCGCCAGAGCTATCTGGTGGTGAACAAGCGCTACAACGATTCTCTGGTCTCGCTGCGCCACCTGACTGCTCATGCCAAGGAGGCGGCCGGTCGGGCTGCTGCAGCTGCGGTGAAGTCAGCGCAGGCCAGCGGTGCGGCGGCAAGGGCAGCCCGCGAGGCCGCCGACTGCACGATCGTCTCGGCTGCAGAAGCTGCTGCGGATGCTGCCAGCGCCGCAGCCGAAGCCGCTGCAGAGGCCGCTGCTGCTGCAGCCGCAGCTGCTGCTGCTGCCGCAGCTGCGACCGCACAACACGCCGAAGATGTATCCCTGCAGGCATCCGCCCAGGCCGCCATTTCCGCCCACGAGGCCGCAGATGCCGCGGCCGAGGCCGTTCGGCTGGCGCAGGAGGCCGCCCTGGCGGCACGCCGTGCCGGGTCTGCCCGGAAACAATGACATCGGAGTCCGGTGCGATTGTGATGGTCTCCGACGCATCCCGGACGGACGAGCAGCGCCTCGCGGCGCTCATCGGCCAGGACATGGCAGGGGTGCTCGAGCTCAGTCTCGACGCGCGCATTCTCCGGGCGAACGACCATTTTTGCCGCATCACCGGTTTTTCCCGTGAGGCTCTGCTCGGAAAGCATCTCAGCGAGTGCGTGCTTTCCGAAGACTGGCCATCGAGCCGCGCATCCCTCGATGCACTGCTCGAGGCCGAACTGCCTCGCGCGACGGAGACGCGGTTCCATTGCCTGAACGGCGGACTTGCATGGCTGAATCTCAGCGCGCGCCTGATTCGCGCGGAAGATGGCGGGCCGGCGGGTTTCATTTGTCTGCTCGTCGACATCTCTGCATCCATGCAACTGCGCGAGCGCCTCATCCTTGCCGAAGAGCGCTTGCGCTTGGCACTGGACGGCGCGCGCATGGGAGTCTGGTTCTGGGATCTGGTTACGGGTCGGCTCGAGTGCTCCCACGTTGCCTTGGCCTATCTGGGCCTCCCTCCGGGCGCACAGCCCGGTTTCAGCGATTTCCTCTCGCAGGTGCATCCCGAGGATCGCCCGCGCGTAGAGGCCGCATTCCGGGAGGCGCTGGACAAGCTGGAACCCCTCGACCTCGAGTTCCGCGTGTTACTTCCGGACGGGACAACGCGCTGGCTTGTCGCCATGGCGCGCGGCAGCCGTGATGCCAGCGGACTTCATGGCGGCATGCAGGGTCTGGTGGGAGACGTCAGTCACCGCAAGGCGGCGGAGGCGCTTCTTGAGCAGGCGCTCGACGAAAACCTCGCCCACATCCGACAGGTCGAGATACTGAACACCCGGTTGGCGCAGCGTGCCATCGAAGCTGATACGGCAGTGCGGGCTCGCGAGGCCCTGCTGCGTAATGTGGGCCACGAGTTCCGCACCCCGCTCAACCATATGTGTGGGGCGCTGGATCTGGTGTTGCTCGACGATCTTCCGCAATCGCAACGCCGCTGGCTGGTAATTGCCCGGGATGCGGCCACCTCGCTTTCCCACACCGTCGATCAGGTGATGGATGTCGCGCGCCTTGCGGCGGGCCAGGTCGCAGTCCAGATGCAGGACTTCTCGCCGGCTGCGGCGCTACGCGAGGTCACCCGCCTGCTCATGCCCCGAATGCAACAGCGTGAGCTGCAGGTGGCGACGGACGTTGCCGACGATGTGCCGGCACAGGTTTCCGGAGATGGAGCGCATATTGTCCAGACGCTGCTCATATTCTTCGACAATGCCATCAAGTTCACGCCGAGCGGGACCATAACCCTGTCGGTGAGACGCCTGTCGGAAGAGAGCGATCGCCTGTGGCTGCGCTTCGAGGTGCGCGACACCGGCATCGGGATCGCGCCTGAAATCGCCACGAAGCTGTTTGCGCCCTTTGTGCAGGGTGATGACTCGACTACTCGCCCCTACGGTGGACTTGGCATCGGACTCTCGAACGCGCGCGAGTTCGCAACGCTGATGGGCGGGAAAGCAGGAGTCAGCAGTGAAGCGGGGCAGGGCAGCACGTTTTGGCTGGATGTGCCGGTGCGGGCTGCGACCCTGGACCCGCAGTTGATGCTGCTTCCGGAGGCCGCGAAGAGAGGGGGTGGACTCAGTCACACCGCGCCCGTATCCGGCTCTTCCGCCCTCCTGAAACATTATCTGGTGGAACTGCGCAAGTTGCTTCTGTCCGATGATCTGGATGCCCGCGCCAGCCTGCTGGCCGCGCCACCGGCACTGCTGGCGCTGGCCGGGAGCAAGGACTTCGAGCACCTGCAGTCCGCAATCGAGCGTTACGATTTTCCTGAAGCGCTGCTCACGCTGGATCTGATCGAGGGGCGGTTCGCGGCGGCGTAAAAGAGCGCGCCGTGTCGGCGGCCGGGGTCTTGGAGCTCTGCGTGGCGCTGGAGTTTCAGGCAAAAAGAAGGGCCCGGAGAACTTCCGGGCCCTTTTTATTGGTGGAGGCGGCGGGAGTTGAACCCGCGTCCGCACGCCCTCTGCCGTTTGCTCTACATGCTTAGCCGTGTCTACTGGTTTTAACCTCTCTCCACCCGACGGGCAGGGACTGAGAGCGGCGAGTCCGGTTTGTTTTAGTGCTCGCGTCCCGGACGTACGCGTGCGCGATCCTGCGAGATATGACGCCTGATGACGGACGCGCAGGCACGGCTCCGGTCAGACGGCACCCTACTGGGGTTTAAGCAGCGAGTGCGTAGCTGTCGTCGTTGGCAACTATCGATTTGCAATGTTGATTTACGAGAGGCATTGCACTCTCGGCATGCACATCGGGCTTCGCGACCCACGTCGAATCCAAAGCGCCCCCTGTGAACGCGCAGGGTAACACCCCCGCGCATCAGGTTGGACCGCACGATCGCGGAAAGTTCAGGTGCTATTTGGTGTGACGGTTGAGGCGCTGCTTCTGGCGGGCCCAGTCGCGGTCTTTTTCGGTGGCGCGCTTGTCGTGCTGCTTCTTGCCCTTGGCGAGTGCCACCTCGCATTTCACGAGGTGGCCCTTCCAGTACATGCGGGTGCAGACGGCCGTGTAGCCTTCGCGCTCCACGCCGCCGATCAGGCTGTCGATCTCGCGGCGGCCCATGAGGAGCTTGCGGTTGCGGCCGGGCACGGCCACGAAGTGCGAACTTGCGCTCGGCAGGGGTTCGATGCGCGCGCCCTGCAGGAAGGCCTCGCCGTCGCGGAAATAGACGTAGCTGTCGACCAGGCTCGCGCGGCCGGCACGCAGGCTTTTCACTTCCCAGCCTTCAAGCGCGATGCCGGCCTCGATGCGATCCTCGATCTGGTATTCGAAGCCCGCCTTGCGGTTCTGGGCGATCACGCCGCCGCCGCTGGACTTGGCTTTTTTGCCGGCCATGGAAATGCACCGAGGCAGTTGGGGAAAGGGGGCGGAGAATAGCATGGGGTCTGCCAAGCCCCCGACAAAAGCCTCCGAGCCCGGGCCCACAGAGCATGGGTGGAGCTCATCGGGTATAGTCCGCCGCTTTTCACAAACGGCGTCCCGCAACAGCCCATGCTCACCGAAATCCACCGCAGCGCCCTGATGTTGTACCCGGCGCAGTCGATGTTCGAACTGGTGAACGACATCGAGTCCTATCCGCACTTCATGGAAGGCTGCGTGGGTGCAGAGGTGCTGACACGCACGGATGAGTTCGTTGAAGCCCGGTTGCATCTCGCCAAGGTCGGCATTCGCCAGAGCTTCACTACCCGCAACCGCCTCTTTTCCCCCGTCGCCATCGAGATGGAGCTCCTCGAGGGCCCATTCGAGCGATTCGAAGGCCGCTGGAGCTTCGAGGCGCTGCGTGACGATGCCTGCAAGGTCTCGTTGCGGCTCTCCTTCAGCCTCAGCAATTCACTCGCCAACCGCGCTGCCAGACAGTTGTTCGAGTCGGTGGCCAACGGGCTGGTGGATGCTGTTTGCCGACGTGCCCGCGAACTGCATGGACGCTGAGCGGAGCCCGATCCGCGTCGAGGTGGCATATGCGCTGCCACGCAAACAGATCCTGATCGCGCTGGATGTCCCCGAGGGCTGCACTGTGTTCGACGCCATGCTGCGCTCGGACATCCAGACGCACGTAGAGGGCCTGGATCTGGCCGCTGCAGAGGTGGGAGTGTTCGGACGCCGTGTTGAAGACCCGCGCCGGCAGGTGCTTTCCGACGGTGATCGGGTGGAGATCTACCGGCCCCTCCTGGTGGATCCGCGTGAATCGCGCCGGAGACGGGCCAAGAGCCGGAGCTCTCGCGCCTGATCAGGGCTTGGCGGGCGTCGCCTCGTCCTTCTTGGCGCCGCCGGGCGCGAGGTCGCCCTCCATGCGCACCAGAGTGTCTTTCTCGAAGAACAGGCTGATGCGCTGCTGGCTGCGCTTCTGCTTGCGCGACTCCATGGAGCGGAGATAGTCCCAGCGCTCGGGCTCGAAGGTATCGAGGATGAGCGGAGTGCCCATCACGAAACGAACCTGTCGCTTGCTCATGCCGGGCTGGAGTTTGTCGACCATCTCTTGCGTGACGATGTTCCCCTGCGGGATGTCGATCTTGTAGACGCCGAGGTTCGGCAACTTGAAGCTGCACCCACCGAGCACGATGAGGCTGACCAGAAGCAGTGCGTTGCGCGTGCTTTGCATTGGCAAAAGCGTTCCGTTATGTTGGCCCGAAGGCCGGGCAAGATCGGGAGCATTCTCCCACAGGCCCCGGACGCTTTGCACCCCGAACCTCAGTACCTCCCCGTGGAGTTTCCCACCATGGACCGCAAGGACGACGCCGGACTGAAAAAGGCCGGCCTGAAGGTCACGCTGCCACGGCTCAAAATCCTGCAGATCCTCGAGTCACGCCCCGAGGAACGCCAGCACATGAGCGCGGAGGACGTCTACCGCGCCCTGCTCGAGGCCGGCGACGATGTCGGCCTCGCCACCGTCTACCGGGTGCTGACGCAATTCGAGCAGGCCGGGTTGGTGGAGCGGCACAACTTCGAGGGCGGGCACTCGGTGTTCGAACTCGTGCGTGGCGAGCACCATGACCACATGGTCTGCGTGGAATCGGGGCGCGTTATCGAGTTTTTCGATCCGGAGATCGAGCGTCTGCAGCGTGTGATCGCCGAGCGCCACGGGTTCAGCATCGTGGGGCACAGCATGGTGCTCTACGTGAAGCCAAGGCCCGTCCCTGACTGATCAGCCTGCCGCGGCGGTCTGGAGCATCTCGAGCGCGTGAGCGCGCGTTTTGGCCGTGAGGTTGCGGCCGCCGATCATGCGGGCGATCTCTTCTACCCGTTCGTTGCCCGAAAGCGCCTCCAGGCTTGCACTCGTGACCCCGTCCGACACCGTTTTTGCAGCACGCAGATGATGGCTGCCGCGTGCCGCCACCTGCGCGAGGTGCGTCACGCACAGCACCTGCGCGTGACGACCCAGTTCCTGCAGGAGGCTTCCCACGGCGTCTGCCGTGGCGCCGCCGATGCCGACGTCCACCTCGTCAAAGATCACTGTTGGCGTGGTGGAGCGGCTCGCCGTGATCACCTGTATGGCCAGACTGATGCGTGAAAGCTCGCCGCCCGAGGCGATGCGCGCGAGCGGGCCGGGTGTGGCTCCGGGGTTGGTGGCCACCATGAATTCGATCTGTTCCGTGCCGTGGGGTGAGGGTTCCTTGCCTGCGGTTGGCGTGATGGCGATTTCGAAGCGGCAGGCTCCCATGCCGAGGAAGGCGAGCTGCTCGCCCACGCGGGCCGAGATATCCGTTGCCGCTCGGCGGCGCGCACTGCCAAGAGCCTTGGCTTCCGCGGCCCACGCGGCGCGAAGGGTCTCGAGTTGCCCGCCCAGCTCTCCGATGCGCGCGTCCGAGCCGGCAATGCCGCGCTCCTCCGCTTGCAGGCGATCCTGCAGGGCGGGCAGTTCCGCGGGCGTTACGCGGTGTTTGCGGGCGAGCTGGTAGACGAGCGACAGTCTGGCTTCGACCGCGAGGAGCGCTTCGGGATCCGACTCGATCGAGTCGCCCAGATGCAGCAGTTCCCGCCGTGCTTCTTCCACTTGTATGGCCGCAGAGGACAGAAGGTCACGCAGGCCCTCTGCCTGCGAACCCAGCGGCAGCAGCGCGCTGGTCATGGTGTTCGCCTTGCGCAGCAGCGCGAGCAGGCCGCCACGCTCGTCGCCCTCGCAGAGCGCGAGCAGCGCCTGCACCTGCGTGCCCAGTTCGCCTGCGTTGGCCAGCAGCCGTTGGCGTGATTCCAGAGCCTCCGTCTCGCCTTCGGCCAGGCCGAGCTCCTTCAGTTCCTGCAGTTGGTAAAGCAGCAGCTCGCGGCGATCCTCGCGTTCCCGCACGCCGGATTCCAGCGCCATGAGTTCCTCGCGGCAGGCGCGCCACGCCGTGTGGGCTGCGGCAACGGCGCGCGCCCGGGCGGATTGGCCGCCAACCTCGTCGAGCACCTGCTGCTGGGTGGCGCGGGTGAGCAGGGCGTGGTGCTCGTGCTGGGCATGCATGTCGACCAGCAGGTCGCCGAGGGATTTCAGGTCCGCGAGAGTTGCGGTCTGTCCGTTGATCCATGCCCGCGAGCGGCCGTCTCGCGTGAGCACGCGTCGCAGCACGCAGCTCTGCTCCTGCTCCAGCGAGCGCTCGGCGAGCCAGGCCTGAGCGCCCGGCGTGGCGGACACGTCGAATTCCGCGCTGACCTCGAGCCGCTCCGCACCCTCGCGCAGGGCGCGGGTATCGGCGCGGTTGCCGAGCGCGAGCCCCAGAGCCTCGAGCACGATGGACTTGCCCGCGCCGGTCTCCCCCGTGATCACGCAGAAGCCCCCCTCGAGCTCGAGGTCGAGGGTGGCGATGAGGCTGTGGTTGCGGATGGCGAGCGTGCGCAGCATGCGCGGGTTATACCCCATCGTCTGGCGGGTCGTCACGGGGCTTCCGGGTGGGCATGCGGGCGGTGCTAGAATCCGGCCGTTTCCCGCCACCGGACACCGCGCCAGCGCATGAACGGTCTAAGCCTCACCGATCGCGAGCAGCACTTGCTGCGCACCCTCGTGCGGATGTACATCCGCGAAGGGCAGCCGGTTGGCTCCCGCACCCTGGTGCAGGAGAGCGGTGTCCCGGTCAGCCCCGCAACGGTGCGTTCGGTGATGGCCGAGCTCGAGATCCGCGGTTTCGTGCAGACGCCACACACCTCCGCCGGCCGCGTTCCCACCGCGCGGGCCTATCGTTTCTTCATCGATACGCTCGTCACGATGCAGTCCCTGCACGATGCCGAACTCCAGGACATCCGCCACCAGCTCGATCCCGACAAGACCACGCCGGAGCTGGTCGCCGCGGCGTCCAATCTGCTCTCGCGCATTACCCACCAGACCGGCCTTGTCACCGTGCCGCGGGCCGACGAGGGCAACCTCCGGCATGTCGAGTTCCTGCCGCTCTCCGGCCATCGCGTGCTGGTGATTCTCGTGCTCGACCAGCGTGAAGTGCAGAACCGCATCATCCACACGGAGCGCGAGTACGAGGAGTTCGAGCTGCGCACGGCAGCCAATTACCTCAACAACCGTTTCGCCGGCGTGTCTATAGAGCGCGTCCGCGAGGACCTGCTGCAGGCCATGCGCGATACCCGCGCGAGCATCGACAGCCTGCTGGAAGGCGCCATCACGCTGGCGAGCCGTGCGCTGGTCCCCGAGGGACGGGAGGCCGCCTATGTGGTGGCGGGGCAGTCGCATCTGCTGGGCGCCGCCCACGGCGACAACATGCCCAGGCTCCGCGAGCTCTTCGAGGCCTTCCAGCAGCAAAAAGACCTGCTTCACCTGATGGAACGCAGCGCCGGCGCAGAAGGGGTCCAGATCTTCGTGGGCGAGGAGGCCGGTTTCGGCCCCCTGGTCGATTTCAGCCTCATCACTGCGCCCTACCAGACAGCCGGCCGCACCGTGGGCGTGCTCGGGGTGATCGGCCCCACCCGCATGCCCTATGAGCGGGTGATACCGGTGGTGGACATCACTGCCAGGATGCTGAGCGCAGCCCTGCGGGGTAGTTGAGCCCCTGCTCCTGCCCGACGGGACTTGAAACAGCCGCGCGCGCCCCCATCTACGCACGATTCGACCGTTCCCGAATTCCCCGGAGGTACCGTGTCCGACAACAGCAGCACGCATCAGGACGGCACCGATCCGTCTGTCGAGGGCGCCGATCCCGCCGCCGAGCTCGAGCAACTGCGCGAGCAACTCGCTGGCGCCGAGGACCGATTCCTGCGCGTGCAGGCCGAGGCCCAGAACATGGTCCGTCGCGCCGAGCGTGATGTGGACAACGCACGCAAATTCGCGCTCGAACGCTTTGCGGGTGCGCTGCTGCCGGTGCTCGACAACCTCGAGCGCGCACTCGCCGCGATGGGCGATCCCACCGATGCCACCCGTGCGCTGGGCGAAGGTGTGCAGCTCACGCTGAAGAGCTTCTCCGACGTCCTGCAGAAGTTCGATGTGCAGACGGTGGATCCTGCCGGTCAGCCCTTCAACCCGGAGCTCCATCAGGCCATGGCCATGATCGAGCAGCCCGGCACGGCACCCAACTCGGTGGTGCAGGTGATGCAGAAGGGCTACACGCTGAACGGACGCCTGCTGCGCCCGGCGATGGTGGTGGTGGCGAAGCCCGCCCCCCGCATCGACGAAACTGCCTGAGGCGTCTTGAAAAGCCCGGAAACGGGCCAATATCTCTGGTCATTAGCGAAACAGCAGCGGTTCGGCTAAGTTAGCCGCCCCGCGCTCCTACGGGAAACGGAGACTCAGATGGGCAAGATCATCGGTATCGACCTCGGCACCACCAACTCCTGTGTGTCGATCATGGAGGGCGGCAAGCCCAAGGTCATCGAGAACGCCGAGGGCGCGCGCACCACGCCCTCCATCGTCGCCTACAGCGAAGACGGCGAAATCCTCGTAGGCCAGGCGGCCAAGCGCCAGGCGGTCACCAACCCGCGCAATACCCTGTATGCGGTCAAGCGCCTGATCGGGCGTCGTTTCGACGACGCAGTGGTCCAGAAAGACATCAAGATGGTGCCCTACACCATCGCCCGCGCCGACAACGGCGACGCCTGGGTGGATGTCAAAGGCCAGAAGATGGCCCCGCCGCAGATCTCGGCGCAGGTCCTCAAGAAAATGAAGAAAACCGCCGAGGACTATCTCGGCGAGGCTGTCACCGAGGCCGTGATCACGGTGCCTGCCTACTTCAACGACTCGCAGCGTCAGGCCACCAAGGACGCTGGCCGCATCGCCGGCCTCGAGGTCAAACGCATCATCAACGAGCCCACCGCGGCGGCCCTTGCCTTCGGCATGGATCGCGGCCCGGGCGATCACCTGATCGCGGTCTACGATCTCGGCGGCGGCACCTTCGACATCTCGGTCATCGAGATCGCCGACGTCGACGGCGAGAAGCAGTTCGAGGTGCTTTCCACCAACGGTGACACCTTCCTCGGCGGCGAAGACTTCGACATGCGCCTGATCGAGTACCTCGCCGACGAGTTCAAAAAGGAAAGCGGCATCACCCTGCAGGGCGATCCGCTCGCCATGCAGCGCCTCAAGGAAGCTGCCGAGAAAGCCAAGATCGAGCTCTCCAGCAGCCAGCAGACCGAGGTCAACCTGCCGTACATCACGGCAGACGCCACCGGTCCGAAGCACCTTGTGGTCAAGATGTCGCGCGCCAAGCTCGAGTCTCTGGTCGAGGAACTGGTCGAGCGCACGCTCGAGCCCGTGCGCATCGCGCTGAAGGACGCCGGCAAGAGCCCCTCACAGATCCAGGACGTCATCCTTGTTGGTGGCCAGACCCGCATGCCGATGGTGCAGGACAAGGTCAAAGCCTTCTTCGGCAAGGAGCCGCGCAAGGACGTGAACCCGGACGAGGCGGTCGCCGTGGGCGCGGCCATCCAGGGTGCGGTTCTCTCGGGCGGCGTGAAAGACGTACTGCTCCTCGACGTGACCCCGCTCACGCTGGGTATCGAGACGCTCGGTGGCGTCGCCACCCCGCTGATCGAGAAGAACACCACCATCCCGACCCGCAAGTCGCAGGTGTTCTCGACGGCAGAGGACGGCCAGACCGCGGTTACCATCCACGTGGTCCAGGGCGAGCGCAAGCGCGCGACCGACAACAAATCCCTGGGACGTTTCGATCTGGCCGACATCCCGCCGGCCCCGCGCGGGATGCCGCAGGTAGAGGTCACTTTCGACATCGATGCCAACGGCATCATGAACGTCTCGGCCAAGGACAAGGCCTCGGGCAAAGAGCAGTCGATCATCATCAAGGCCCAGAGTGGCCTCTCTGATGCCGAGATCGAGAAGATGGTCCGTGACGCCGAGGCCAATGCCGAGCAGGACCGCAAATTCGAGCAACTGGTGGGAGCCCGCAACAAGGCCGACGGTCTGGTGCACGCGGTCCGCAAGACGCTCAAGGATTCGGCCGACAAGGTGCAGGCAGACGAGAAAGAGCGCATCGAGGCTGCGATCACTGCCCTCGAAGAGGCGATCAAGACCGACGACGTGGCCGACATCGAAGCCAAATCCGAGGCCGTGACCGACGCTTCGGCCAACCTGGCCCAGCGGCTCTATGCCGAGCAGGCACAGCAGGCAGGCCCCGGCCCGGGTGCGCAGCAGCAGGGCGCGTCCGAGGAACCCAAGCGTGACGACATCGTCGACGCGGAGTTCGAGGAAGTGCGCGACAACGATCGCAAGTGATGCTGCGGGGATGATCGCGCTGGTCGCGACCCCGGGCAGGCAAGGGCAAAACGAGCCGGCTCCGGGCAACCCCCGGAGCCGGCTTCTTGTATTGGTGTGCTGACGGATACCGACGATGGCCAAACGGGATTACTACGAGGTTCTCGGCGTCGAGCGCGGCGCCGACGAAGCAGAGATCAAAAAAGCCTATCGCCGCGTGGCGATGAAGCACCACCCCGACCGCAACTCGGGTGACGTGGAATCCGAGGAGAAGTTCAAGGAGGCCAACGAGGCCTACGAAGTGCTCTCGGATTCGCAGAAGCGTGCCACCTACGACCAGTTCGGCCATGCCGGCGTCGAGGGGCAGGGCCAAGGTGGCTTCGGCGGTGGCGGTGGCGCGAATTTCAGCGACATCTTCGGCGATGTCTTCGGCGACATCTTCGGCGCGGCTGCCGGTCGTGGCCGCAGCGGCCCGCAGCGCGGAGCTGACCTGCGCTACAACCTCGAGATAGACCTCGAGGACGCAGTCCAGGGCTCCACCGTCAAGATCCGTGTTCCAACGCTCGAGAACTGCGAGGACTGCAACGGCAGCGGCGCCCGCAAGGGCAGCACGCCGGTGAGCTGCACCACCTGCGGCGGAGCGGGCCAGATCCGCATGCAGCAGGGTTTCTTCTCGGTGCAGCAGACCTGCCCCAACTGCCGCGGCAAGGGCAAGATGATCAAGGACCCCTGTGGCAGCTGCCACGGGCGTGGGCGCGTCGAGAAGCAGAAGACCCTTTCGGTCAAGATTCCGCCCGGCGTGGATACCGGCGATCGCATCCGTCTGGCAGGCGAGGGCGAGTCCGGGCCCGACGGCGGCGGTGCCGGCGATCTCTATGTGCAGGTCGCGGTGCGGCCGCACAACATCTTCCAGCGCGACGGCAAGCATCTTTATACGGAAGTGCCCATCAGCTTTGCCGATGCCGCCCTCGGTGGCGAGCTCGAGGTGCCCACCCTGGAAGGCCGCGTGAAACTCCGCGTCCCGCCCGAGACCCAGACGGGCAAGCTCTTCCGCCTGCGTGGCAAGGGCGTCAAACCCGTACGCGGCGGCACGGTGGGAGATCTGCTCTGCCGCGTGGTCGTCGAGACCCCGGTCAACCTCACCAAGAAACAGAAAGACCTGCTGACCGAGTTCCAGGCCTCGCTTGGCGAGTCGAACCAGAAGCATTCTCCGCGCAAGACCTCGTGGTTCGAGGGCGTGAAGAGCTTCTTCGACGAAATGAAATTCTGATGATCCGCATCGGCATCACGGGTGCTGCCGGCCGCATGGGCCGCACGCTTGTCGAGGCTGTCGACGAGCACCCCGGTGCCACGCTGGGAGCGGCATTCGAAAGGCCGGGCAGCAGCCTCGTCGGCGTGGACATCGGAGAACTCTGCGGCCGGGGCCCTGCGGGTATCTGCCTGCAGGGCAGCATCTCTGATGCCCTGGATGCGTTCGATGTGCTCATCGATTTCAGCTCTCCCGAGGCCACCGCCGCAGCCGCCGAGCTTGCCGCCCGCGCCGGCAAAGCCCTCGTCATCGGCACCACGGGGCTCGATGCCGCACAGCAGGCAGCGGTAGAGCGTGCGTCCGCCACTGTGCCCGTCTGTCAGGCCGCCAATTTCAGCACCGGTGTGAATCTCTCGCTGGTGCTTCTGGAGACAGCTGCCCGGGTGCTCGGTGATACGGTCGACATCGAGATTCTCGAGGCTCATCACCGCCATAAACGTGATGCTCCCTCGGGCACCGCGCTCGCCATGGGCGATGTCGTGGCGCAGGCGCTTGGCCGGGATCTTGGCTCCGTGGCCGTCTACGGGCGGGAAGGGCAGACCGGCCCTCGCGATCGCCAGACCATCGGTTTCGCGACGGTCCGTGGTGGCGACATCGTGGGGGACCACACCGTGATGTTCGCCGCCGACGGCGAACGCCTCGAGATCAGTCACAAGGCATCGAGCCGCATGGCTTTCGCGCGGGGCGCGGTGCGGGCTGCGGTGTGGCTCGCGGGCCGGGCGCCCGGACGTTACGGGATGCGCGAAGTCCTGGGGCTCTGAAGGCCTGGCCGGGCTCGCCTGTCAGGACGGCCAGCTGGCACGGAAAGGGTCCCACTGCTGCTCCGATAGCGCCGACAAGCCGGGCAGCAGCATCGGCGAGCGCAGCATCAGGCGCGTGAGTTCACTCTGCCGGCTGACATCGGCTTTCTGGAATGCCCGTTTCAGCAGATTCCGCACGGTTGTGAGAGAACGCCCCTGCAGCGCGGCAATCTGCTCCGGCGACTGCCCCTGCATCACGCCGATCGCTACCTCGGCCTCCGCGCGTGTGAAACCGAAGAGCTCCCTGCAGCGGCTGATTGACGCGTGCTGCTCCTCGTCCGGATCGAAGATCAGGACAACGGCGGCGGGACGAAGGCCCAGCGATTGCCGCCCGGGCATGAGGGGCATGACTACGAGCTGGTAGGGCCGCTTGCCCGAGGGCCGGCTCACGGCGAGCTCGGCTCCGTGGGGCATTGCTTCGGCTTCGTTGCTTGCGCCTGTAACGTTGCGCAGCAGTTCCTGCAGTTTCTGGTTTTCCTTGGGTACTGCAGCCCGCAGGCCGTTACGGCCGAGCATCAGGCCGTCTGCCTGCAGGGCGGATTCGGCGCGGCTGTTGGCCAGAAAGATGCCTTTGTGATTGTCGAACACGACCATCGGGTAGGGGCACAGATTGGCGGATTCCCAGCACAGTCTTCGGAAGCTCTCGGTCTGCTCCAGCCGCACATGCACCAGTGTGGATCGGACCATGTGCGGAGCGAGGATCCGTGTGGCACGGTCGCGACGTCGCGTGTCTGCGCCATGCGTGGGACGCGCGAAATTGATGAAAATCGAGCGCTCATCGCCCCGGTAGACCAGCATCTTGGCGCCTTCCTCGAGGCGGTTCGGCACCGAGAACTCGTGGAAGAAAGCCTGCTTTCGCAAATCCTCGATGGCGACCAGAGAGTCCCTTTCCAGCAGTCGGCCCACGGGCATCGGGCTGCCATCTCGAAGGCACGCGCTGACGCTGACCTTGTAGTCCTGCTCGGCCTGCCTGCAGACATCGATGTCTACCCCCGCGGCCATCACGCACAGTGATTGGGCTGCCTCGCCGTCATGGCGCACGTTGATCACTGAGCCTGCCTCGAAACCCAATGTCTCTGCCATGTCTGCCAGCAGCGAATCATCAGGCTCGCCGTCCACCACGCAGGCGTAGAAGCGATCGATGAGGTTGCTGCAGAGAGTGTCGAGATGCATACCTTTCCCCCATAGGGCGAATGGCCAAGCGGGTAATTTGCTTTAACGCCAAGACCCGAATGGGTCAAACATCCGGGGGCATCCTAAACGCCGTTGGGCCTGTCGGAACAGGGGGTCTCCAACGGAGCGGTAATGAATATGGACCATATGGTGCGAAAGCCGGTGTTACGTCGGCGTAACAGGCAGACCGTAATGCATCTATGACCCATTTGGGTCATGACAGCGCCCGCTGCGGCGGCGTAGTCTCAGTTCATCACGCTAGGGCTGATCCCATGGTCCGGTCTCGCCTTCCCCAACTTCATCTGGCGGCCACCCAGCGTCTCTGCGAGTTCGCGATCAGGCCTTCCGGCTTGCCCGCCCTCGTTGATGCGCTTGCCGCGTTGGCTGGCGCGGATGTGGGCGCGCTCGGCATCGGGCGCCCGGGTGGTTCGCAGCAGTGGGTTCGCAGCGATGCCCCGGGCGTGGATGCGGGCTTGGTCTCCCTGCCTTTCGTCGAGCCTTCGGTGGCCGCCGTGCTCGCGCCCGGCAAGGTGCATCGCCTGTTCGACTTGCCGCCGGGTTGGCTCATGGCCCCCGAGGCCGCTGGTGGGGACATTCCCGCTGTTTCTCCGCTCGCAGATGCCTGCTGCGCCATCATCGAGATCGAGGATGGCCTGACGGGGCAGCTGTGTTTCGCACTTGCCGGCGAGGCGGGTTCCGCGGGCTTCGATCACA
>CAIYPF010000050.1 GCA_903928015.1 uncultured Gammaproteobacteria bacterium
AGGGCCGATGGTTGAGTTCGTCAAGGAGGACGACTGCATGAGCGCGATCGCCATTCGTCGAGAAGTGCTGCCGGAGACCCGGCTCAGCAAGACCCACAAGTTCATGATCGGTGGCCATGAGGGCTACCTCACGGTCGGCCTGTTCCCCGATGGCCGCCCGGGCGAGATCTTCATCAAGATGAGCAAGGAGGGCAGCACGCTCTCCGGCCTCATCCAGGGATTCTGCCGCGCGTTCAGCCTGGCCCTGCAGCACGGCCTGACCGTGCGCGATGCCAGCGACCGCTTCCGCGGCATGCGCTTCGAGCCCATGGGCCCCACCAACAATCCGGACATCCCGGAGACGGCGAGCATCCTGGACTACGTGGCGCGCTACCTGCAGATCAACTTCGTCGAGCGCGACGGACGCTGATCGATCCGCACCTCTGAACCCCCCACGCCGCGTGCTCGTCACGCGGCGTGTTTCTTTTTCGGTTCAGGCAGCCGCCTGCTCGGCGCACGCCTTCGCCAGCGGCCCCAGGCGCTTGCGAAGCACCGCCATCAGCGAGGCGGGTTGCAGGAAGGCCTGCGGCGGGCGCACGTACACCTCGCGAAGGCCATCCGCGCCAACGGCCCCCACGTCGCGCACGCTGCCCTGCATGCCACGGAACGCCTCGTGGAACACGGCCGTGGCCCTGCAGCGAATGATCAGGTCGGCGCCAGCCACGCGCATCTCGCGCGCGCCCAGCAGACCCGTCATGGCGCGCACCTCGGCCAGATCCAGCATGCGCTGCATGGCTTCCGGCGGCTCGCCATAGGCGCTCAGCAGGTCTTCGCGCAGCTTGGCCACGGCCTCCGGCGTCTGCACGGTGGCCGCGCGGCGATAGGCCTCCAGACGGCGCCGATCGCTGGGGATGTACGCGCGCGGGATCCAGCCCGACACGCCGATGTTCACCAGCACGTCGGCGATCTTCGGGCGCTCGCGGTTCTGCAGCCCGTCCACCGCCTCCTCCAGCAGCTGGCAGTACATCTCGTAGCCCACCGCGGCGATGTGGCCGCTCTGCTCGGCGCCCAGCAGGTTGCCCGCGCCGCGGATCTCCAGGTCGCGCATGGCGATGCGGAAGCCCGCGCCCAGCATGCTGTAGTCCTCGATCGCCTTCAGGCGGCGCAGCGCCTCGTCGGTGACCGGGCGATCCTGCGGCAGGAACAGGTAGCAGTAGGCGCGATGCGCGCTGCGACCCACGCGCCCACGCAGCTGGTGCAGGTCGGCCAGACCGTACAGGTCGGCCAGGTCGATGAACATGGTGTTGGCGCGCGGGTTGTCCACGCCGCTCTCGATGATGGTGGTGCTCACCAGCACGTCGCACTCGTGGCGCATGAACTTCAGCATCACGCGCTCCAGCTCCTCGGGCGGCATCTGGCCGTGGCCCACCACGATGCGCGCCTCGGGCACCAGCCGCTGGATGCGGTCCGCCGCCTCCTGCAGGCCCTTGATGCGGTTGTGCACGTAGTACACCTGACCCTCGCGGGCCAGTTCGCGCTGCACCGCCTGCTTCAGGCGATCGGCGCTGAACGGAATCACCTCGGTCACGATGGCGCGGCGATCGGGCGGCGGCGTGGTGAGGCTGCTGATGTCGCGCAGACCCAGCAGCGACATGTGCAGCGTGCGCGGAATGGGCGTGGCCGAAAGCGTGAGCACATCGGCGGTGGCGCGGAAGGCCAGCAGTCGCTGCTTGTGCTCCACGCCGAAGCGCTGCTCCTCATCCACCACCACAAG